>CAZXLW010000025.1:42931-56839 GCA_964641465.1 uncultured Pirellulaceae bacterium
GTTTCCAGTTAACGTCCCGTTTCCAGTTAACGTCCCGTTTCCAGTTAACGTCCCGTTTCCAGTTAACGTCCCGCTTTCTAATTAACGTCCCGCTTCTATATTGTATTAAACACGCAAGGTGTCTTGTCGATCTCCTGCCAACAAAACGAATTCTCGCCCCACATTCGTGCGAACTTTGACAATATCGTAGGGCGGGATCCCTATTTCAGCCAAAGTCCGCCCCGCCAGTGCATCCTCAGAGTCTTTGGCGACCTCATGCATCGTCTCCAGGCTCATCACCTCCGAGCAGCTTTCACAAATCGCCCGGCTCATATTGACCGAACTGCGAGGTTCGTTGACCTCAACTTGCTTTTCGCAATTCTTACAAGTCAGCTTGGTCAGGAAATCGCGATCCAGCTCAATCGCTTCCGCCGCCGCGCCCGTTTTTTGTTCCACCGCAGCGAACAAATCGGCCACCGTTGTCTTACCAGCCGACAGTTCCAGATCCGAAAGCTCTTCGTAATACTCGTGCGAAAGGCAGTCTTCGCGGTACGGGTATTTCGTTTTGTAAAATTGATTCGTCACACCATTGAAAACCATCGCCGAACCTGGTTCGGTATCAAGGCCATGGATCAGCTTGAGGGCTTCTTGCGACTGCAAACCGCCGACGATCGAAGCAATCGTCGGAGCCGTCGGGACTTTGCCCTGTTGCATTTCTTCCAATTTCAATAGCGGACAGCTGTAGCGAAGTTGAATCAGTTGGTAATCCCGTTCCGTCATCGCGCATTCGTAACAAGCACCTTCTGCCGGCGAGAACACTTTCGCCACACCGTTGATCTCTTGAATCCCGCCGTCAATCCAGGGCGTGCCAACTTTCCAGCACATCCGGTTGATCCAAAGTCGAGCCTCGCGGTTATCAACGCAACAAATGACTACTTCGACATCACGGACCAATCCTAACCCAACATCCGCCATCACATCGCCATTGGACGCGAAGACTTTACAATCGAGATTCAACTGCCGAACATAATCCGCTGCCACTTCCGCCTTGGACTTACCTGCGTCTTCCGCCCGAAACAACACGCTGCGAGAAAGGTTCGAATGATTGATCGTGTCGAAGTCAATCAAATGAATCGTGCCAATCCCAACCAAAGCCAGATTTTTCAGGACTTCATTCCCCAGCGCCCCAGCTCCAACCACCAGCACTCGGGCTGCGGCGAGTTTCGATTGGTCCCACCAACCGATCAGGCGCAACCGCGAATAGCGATCGTCATCGTCGATAATCAAATCAGGTTTTTCAGGTGCCTGCGTCATGTAAGCCGATGGGTTTGACTAACAAACTGAATTTAAGTGACAACTACGTTCAATCAACAAAACGTTCAATCAACAACGTTTCGCGGATGGCACGCCTTCCTAATCGAGAAACACAATGCCGTCGTCTTCCAAAGTCGTTTTCTTCTTCTTCGTCGAAACAATCTCAATTCCGATTTCGACAATTTCGATGTCAGCCGTCATGGCCTGACCGCCAGGGTTGGCGATCTTGTCGCGAATCGAACGCTTGTCGAGCGGAAAGACATTGCCTGCTTGTTGCTTCGCCCAGATCGCAGCCTCTCGATTGTAAGGGCTTTCGGTGTCATAGTTCTCGTAGCGGATCATGTCCCAGAGCATCGTACATAGCTCGCTGAGCGTCAGGCTGGGAACCCAATGCGTTCCATAGCCACCCAGACAAACCACCCCGTTATTGGAAATGTTTGGATGAAAGATCGGCGTTTGCCAAGCCAGATTAGGAACCAGACGCGGGTAGGCAGCACCAAATTCAATCAGACACTCGTGGTGATCGCTGGATTTGATCTCGCCGTTTGAATTCCGGTAGATCCCGTGCCCCTTGAAAATCAAGCGATATTTCTGAGGTGGCTCGCCGGCAGCATGGAAGCTGAGAATTGTACTTTCATCACGCAATTGCCGGATAGCTTTATAGTCCGAGTCCAACCTTCGTTCACGTGGAGATTTCCGCATTCGCTTAATTTAACAACACCTAGACATTTAGCAACAAAAAGAGTCGGCCGGCGTTCTATTCGAGACCACCGAATCCGATACATCAAAGCAATCGCTATGGCCTAGCCGGCAACGATTTCCGGGTAAACGATCAAATGATCTCCATCATGCACCCGCGCTTCCACCAAAGTCTGATTTTCCTGCAATCGGCGACCACCCTCTTTGTGGTCAAGACTGTAGCTCATCGGCTGGCCATCGGGCCCGACGACGGGCAAATTCATTTTGGTAATGATATTAGGCAAGATTCGCTTCACCGTTATGTCTGTCGCGACGACGGCTTCTACGCTTTTCGAACCCGTTTGATCCAGAAAAGTAACCTTGGTTCCCTGCTGTTCCGTTGTGGAATTCTCAGACATTTGCTTCCCCTATTGCCTTGTGATGCACGAATTGTAAATCCAGAGTTTCCCGATCAATGCGATATTCGCGGATCAATTTTCAATCTTGCGAATTATAGAGAGAAAACCCGGAAAATTGACAAACTACTTTCTCAACCCGCCGCGATGGATCCGATGCAGCCAAAAAACGATCCAAAAACGAACCTATTCCGCGTTTTCCCCAGACTGTTGCTGATTCGCAAAATCAGACTTCAACAAGCCACAAACGGACACATCGTAGAACTTGCCCCATTTTCGCACGTGTTGTCGCAGTAACCCTTCCGATTTCATCCCAATCTTCTCCATCACGCGGCCAGACGCCGGGTTGCTTGTAATGTAATGGGCATGAATCCGGTTCAAAGCCAGCTCCTCGAACCCGAAACGCAGGACCGCCGCCGCCGCTTCCGAACAAATACCTTGCCCCCAACGCTTCTTATCGACCCAATATCCCAACTCCGCGTTCTGGTCAACTTCGTCAATTTCCAACCCAATCGCGCCGACTAGTTCCTCAGAATCTGTCTCACAGATTGCGAAAATCGCAGCCTTCCCGTTCTGCCACAATTCTGGATGCTGCTTAATCCAATGCGCTGCCTGATCGCGTGGATAGGGATGCGGAATCGTACGCGTATTGGCCGCAATTTCTTTTTCACGGCAAATCGTAAAGACCGCTTCTTCGTCATCCAAACTAAACGGACGCAAAGTCAGCCTGCCCGTTTTCAGGCTCGGTCGAGTATCGGCAACTAGCGAAGCATCCGGTTCTGTCATCAATCCTGGCACTCAAGTTCCGATTAAAAGTGGCGTTTTCGCAACACGCCTTGTTCACATGGTGTCGAGACAGCGAGGGCACCCCCAAGGTTCATCAGTTTGTACCGATTGTATCGTTTTCACAAGTTTTTGTTTGGATGAAATCGCCGTTCTTTTGGCTACCCCGCTGATTTCGCCCACCTGCGCAGCGGGCAACCTAAGTTTTCCTACGGACATTCGCCGCGTGTCTCGACGAGGCGCGAATCGTATCCGCAACAGACCTACCGAAGACCCGAGGCTGAAAATGAGTCAATCCGACCGTTTCACTGACAACGCATTTGAAAATCCCCAATTATCGACCCCAATGAATCACTCAAATAGTTTTTCCAACGTGAATCATCAGGATCTAGCTGCACACCTGGAAGTCAACCAGTACGGGCAATTCTCATTGACCGATGCTGTTCGACCAGCGATGGATTTAAAGATCCAGCCATGCCAGGGCTACCGTCATGATGTTTACGTTGACGAAGAAACCGGTGCGAAGGTCCCAGTGATCATGGCTTCGGCATCTCGGGAAATCCTGTTCCCGCTGTTCATGGATTTGGTCTCCAAGCTCGGTCCTGTTGTCGATGTGGTTCTAGAAACCAGCCATTCTTCAGACAACGGTGCTCACACGGATATGTATCGCGAACATATCGACGCGCCAGTCCTGACCAGCAGCCTTTGGAACTACGAACAGTTGTTGACTAACGATGGCTGCACAGGCATCGCAGTCCTCAACCCGCGCACTCCTCAGGAAGTACAATTTGATGAGCACAAGTTGCTGATCATCTACGGGAGTCCGCTGGAGCAGTTTGAGTATGTACTCGAATCACGCGGAGTGACCTGCAAGCCAAACATGCAGTTCATCACCGAAGCCGAACACGTCCATAGCTCGTCCGAAGCTTTCGAAATCGAATTCGGACAACTGCGGACCGACCTCGGCTTGGACGGAGCATTCGAACGAGACGCAGAAGATCACGGCTACCAGATGTAAAGCTCGGGTTGCCCGCGGCAAGCAAGCAGCAGCAACCACAGCGAACGACACTGAACGAACGATTGAACATACAGCCCAAGGCTTCACCGCCTTGGGCTATTTTCGTTTGCGATTCGAAATTTGCGACCTGATTCTGCCTTCTAACCGATTGAAATACTCAGGTGGTAAAACGGGCTCAACCAGCTCCCTGGTTCGACGATTGAATTCGACGATATGTTGACCTGAAATCAACTCGTTTTCGTACTGCTGTTTTCGATTCTTGCGCAAGTCTTTCAGGACCCAGAAATTCCCGGCAGAAATTTCGACTTGCAGGTTATCGAGCGTGTTAATTTTCTGGTCACTCAGCGCGTCTTCTTTCAGAACGCCAACTATAAACTCGTTGGCGATGCTCATCAGCGGGTCGCGTTCCTTAATTTCGGGCGACATCCGGTCGAAACAAGCGATCAACTGCTGCGATTCCCATTTGCGATCACTCTTGCGCCCCATCAAGCCAACAACCGGATAACCTGCGTCCGGGGCTGCGTACAACACGAGCGTTTCGGGGAACGCTTTTTGAAACGTGGCGGCAATCGTAAGCCAATTCTCTTCGTTAAGCTGATAGATTGGCAACCATTGGCAAAAGGTTCCGTCTTCAGTCAACGCACGGCGGACATTGAGAAAATGCTCCAACGAAAACAAACGGCCTTCCCCCGTTCCGTATGGGCGATACAGGTCCCCGACAATCAAGTCATATTCGTTGCTTGCCGCCGCCACGTAAGTCCGGGCATCTTCGATAACTACTTGGTTATTCTCGCGCTCGAAAAAGCCATTCGTTTCTTCCGCGAAGTATTGCTTGGCGAGTTTGACAACAGTGTGGGATAACTCGATCGCGGCGACCGGCGGCGGGTTTTCAACATCTTCCAACCCACTGGCGGTGATTCCAGTCGCCAACCCAAGACAACAGACGGACTTGGATTCAGGTTGTAACACCCATGGCAAAAGCAACTGGCGGCGTTGAGAAATCGTACCGCCGCTACCACCAAGGAAGTACTGATTGTTAACCATGATGCCGATAGATTTCGAAGGCCTTTCGACAATCAACCACACGCCATCTTTGCCAAAGTGCGTTTCCTGGACATCAAGACCATTGGTAGCCCTGGGACTCAAATACGGCAGGTCTTTACTGGTGCGATGACCCACAAAAATCAGGACTGCCAGTGTCGCCGACATCAGTATCGAGAGCCAGCGATTCGCGTTCCACAACATCGCGGCAACCGCAACCAGAACCATCACCGCCAACAAAATAAAGCCATGATAAATCCCGAACGAGCCGATCAACACCAAATTAAACAACTCGGTTCCAACCAGTCCTCCGATTCCATTGACAGCCAATAGCAACCCGACATTCGCACCAGCGGGGTCATGCTCTGAACTGATCGTCAGCAGCGCTGGGAAAACGAAGCCTGAGAAAAACAGTGCCAATCCTCCAGACGTTGCCACCAGCCAAAACACCAACGTCCAATAGTGACCTACCGAATCAATGGTGCGGCCGTTAAGGCCTTGCAAGTATCTGATTGATACTAGTTTGTCGGTCGATTCATAAAGAAAAATCGGACACAAACAGATGAAAATGGCTGCCCCAAACAGCGCCGCCGCGACCAGCAATTTGTTTTTCGCCAGGTTACGAGTTGCCGCAAAAGCATTGGCGAAACTTATCAGCCCTGAGCTCAACGCAAGAATCAAAATGACGTTTGCCAACAGTGCACTCGTCGTGTGATATGAACTGGGCACAACCAGCGAAATGAGCCTGAGCAGTAGTATCTCCAGCGACAAGACAACAAATCCCGATACGAACGACAAATACAACAGGCTTCGTCGCGAGCCAGTGGTTTCCGAATCAACGACCTGAACTTCGTTTGAATTCGTTTCGGACTGCGCATGCCCGTTTGCTGTTTCAGATTTTCGATCGGAAGCTACATGTTCCGATTGTTGCGATTCCTTGCGTGCCGACAAATGCAAACGCCACACAGCCAAGGCCACCAGTCCGTTGATGCCGCTGGTGAAAACCATGGTTCCCTGAGCCCCAAGCCAACCGACTAAACAGGTTGACGCCAGCCATAATCCAAACACTCCTCCCAGAGTGTTCACTGCGTAAATCCAGACGCCGATCGAAGCAACGTTCGCGCCCTGATCTGTCGCCGACCGGATGAATAGCGGCAGAGTAAAACCCATCGCGATTGCTGGTGGCATGACAACCAAAATACTGGCCACCGTCTTGATCACCATTCCCTGCCAGGAAACAAGTGCATCGGTACCAATCGCGGTCCAGATCCAATCCGTCCAAAGTGGCAGGAAAGCAGCCGGCAATGCCAATAAAGCGATGACGATTTCGGCAACGGACAAACGCAATATTGCTGGCGTTTTACTGTTTGCCTGAAGTGTCGCCAGGTAACCACCCACCGAGATGCCGAAAAAGAACAGGCCCAGCACCCGACCGATAACCCAATCCGTCGCACCCAGCAAATCGACCAGCCGCCGAGTCCACAGAAGCTCATGCGAAAGTGCGGCAGCTCCACTCAAGAAAGGCAGAACTAAAACTAACAGCAAAGTCTTCCAACGGAACTGAATTCCGGAAGCTCTTGTCTCAACCAACTGTGCACCATCGAGAAACTGCAAATATCAAAATAAATTGAACTGCGGCATGCACCAGACGGTCAATCGGTCGAGTTTACTACTCGATATTGAGCTCGCCAAATTCACCAACATCCGTGGCTGTATCAATACCGCTGCCACCATCCAGCAGATCGTTCGCCAGCCCACCTGTCAGCGTATCGTTGCCGCTGGATCCAATCAGAACATCATTATTCTTGTTCCCATTCAAGATATCGTCACCGGCCCCGCCACGTAACTCGTCTTTGCCAACGCCGCCAAAAATAGTGTCATTACCATTGCCGCCCCACAGCACGTCCAACCCAAGACCTCCGAGAATCAGATCGTCACCCGGACCTCCGAATACTTCGTCGTTGCTTTCTCCGGCCCGAATCGTGTCATCGCCGAATCCGGCATGAATCACGTCCGCCCCCTGCCCTCCAAAGATTTCATCGTCTCCGTCAAACGCCACAATCGTATCGTTAGCTTCACCACCAAATATGATGTCAGCAAAATCCGTCCCAACGATCGCATCCTGACCGCGTCCGCCCTGAATCGTGTTCCCAAAAGTGTCCGCCATACCGGGGGCCGATCCATAAATGATATCCGCTCCGTTTCGGCCATTGAGATTATCCTCGCCCAATCCGCCATGAATCAGATCCGGACCAGAAGAGCCAAGTATGAAATCGTCTCCTCGACAGCCATACAACTCACTGGGGATACTTCCGTTAACAATGATCGTGTCGTCACCCTCGTCACCAAAGATCTCGATGCTTGATACGCCCGCAAATGTCGTGACAATTCCGTTCCCGTCCAAGACAACCTCCCCGGCATCGCTCCCAGGTGTCACAGTTATCGAATCGTTGCCACGCGAACCAATCACAGTCAACATTCCGTTTTGGACGGCCGCCAACAGCTCATTCGAAGTTAACCCAACCGAACCGACAAGTTGATCAATTTGAAATACCGTTTCACCGTCAGCTTGCCCATTCAGGCCGACTAATGAAAATTCACGATTGGTGATCCGTTGTTGATTGACCAAGTCAATCGCTCCGGTTCCCATGATCGGCGCCGCCCCGGAAGTCGGCTGAATCGACATGGCGGAATTGATGTGAGAAAGGGAAAGTGTATGCGCAATCTCATGCGACAATGTTCCGGCAATTGCGTTGGCCGTGAACTCGAGGTTACCGGAAGACAACGCGTTGAACGGGGACAGACAACACAACTGTCGAATTTCGTCGGTGAAGACCGAACCAACAACATCGCCAACATCGATACCTGAATTCGGACCCAGCCCCGCGCTGTTACGCACGACCGAACTGCCGGCGACGCCAAGAAACGCCGTATGCGGACCGACTAACCCGGTTCCAACTTGAACAAAGTAGTATTCCGTAATCCCGGCCGGCGGTATTCCAATGTCGCCTTCGATCAAGTTAAGTGACAGTTCCGTCCCGCCTTCACTGGCAGGTGTTCCGACCAACTCTTGAAAGTAGTCGTCCTGGATTTTCTCCATGATCGCTGCCTTGACCAATTCGACCTGGTTCTGCGAAAAACCGTAGCTGGCGACATTAAACGTCGAAACGTTGTTGCCAAAAATGTCCGACGTCGTCGGTTGGAAAGACTCATTGAAGTCAACCACGATCGTCAAGATATCCTCTGTCGGCCCGGGACCTAGCTGATCGAGCAAAGGGGTCTTGGAACACAAGTCAGAGTTGGGAGGTATCGACTCGGCCTTCTCAATCTCTTCGTCAGTAAATTCTCCAAACGGAACATCCACCCCCGACAGATGCAAGTGCTGCCGGTTGAAACTGAAGCACGAACCGCAAGTCAAATAAGAAAGGCAAGGTAAAGCAGTTGCAAACACCACGCACGTTGCTGCCACGAAAAAGGGATGCCGATTGGATTGCAGACAAGTTCTCATTGGGCCATCCTCGCTGTTCGTAATGGATAAGTTCGAGTAGATAGTTCCACGGCTAGCGATCGCTGTGGCGCGAGTAACAGCGCGACGAAATAACGCATCCGAAATACCTGTTCTGGCACGATGCGATTGAAGAAATTGGCGAGCGTACGAAGTAGCCCGCGTCGGACTAGGAATACGTGGATATTCAAGGTGGGAATCAAAAGTGGCTATTCAAGTTGATATCCCCAGCGTAATCAGGCCACCAGAACCCGTCACAGCAATTGACCCTATTTCCCGCATTTTCGTTACTAATTCACATCCCAAGTCCGTCTCTGACGGTTAATTGCCCCGCGTACGAGTGCCATCTAACATGTTTATAGGCAACCTCACCCCAAAGCTCTAAACAAGGAACTCGACAAGTATGCCGGACCTGCAATCCACATCCGAAAGCTTGTTGATCCGTTTGCGGACCGCCAGTGACTCCGATGCCTGGGCCCAGTTCGTCCGGCTTTACTCTCCGCTGATATTCTTCTGGGCTCGCAAAAACGGCATGTCGCACGACGATGCCGGTGATATCGTCCAAGACGTGTTGTCGATCGTGTTTCGCAAGCTACACACTTGGAAATACGACTCTCAACGCAGCTTTCGTGGCTGGCTGCGCAAGATCACATTGAACCGGCATCGCGAGTTGGTTCGCAGAAAAAAAATCCCGGTCGCCGATGAATCGCTGACCGGAATCCCGGATCCGAGAGCTGCAGCCGAAGCCAGTTGGGATGCGAATTATCACCGACAGCTGATCGCATCCGCGATGGATCTGATGCAAAGTGACTTTGCCCCTAAAACCTGGGAAGCACTCAAACTGCTGATTGGCTCTGATCGTACGGCCACAGAAATCGCCGCACAAACCGGTGTCAGCGTTTGGACGATCTATGCGGCCAGGAATCGCTTGTTCAGTCGATTGCGAAAGGAGTTGAATGGTTTGATGGAATAATTTTCGTTTTCCGTTACCAATCCGGTGCGGGACGCGCATAGTCTCCATTGACAGTGCAAATTCAACGAATAGGTACCAGCATGACGACTAAAGAATCCAACTGCCCTCCTAAGACTGATCTGGTCGACTATCTGCTCGGTAAACTACCGGTTGAAATTCTGGAACGCGTTGAAAATCACTTCGCCGATTGCCAATCATGCGAAGAAACGATCCGCAACCTGAATGCGCAAGACACACTAAGCGAAATTGTCGGGCAGGCAATGGAATTCAGCGACGTTTCGCAGCCCAGCGATCAACAATTCCTTTCGTCTCTGATTGATCGACTGCAGGTACCTCAACCCTGGAATTCCAACCAACGAGCTGAGCTATGCGATCGCGGTGCGGAAGTGTTGGCGGCGTTGCAGCCAACGGATGACGAAAATGCGATTGGTCAATTGGGGAACTACCTGCTCGAAGAAATCGTCGGGACCGGCAGCACTGGGGTTGTCTTCCGAGCTGTCGACCAACAACTCAACCGCACCGTCGCGTTGAAAGTGCTCCGCCCGTCACTGGGAAATCAGGCGCGGATTCGGTTTATGGCCGAGGCACAGGCGGCGGCTTCGATTGAACATCCGAACGTTGTGACGATCTACCACGTCAGTGAAGAAAACGGCTTGGCCTTGATTGCCATGCAATGGATTCCCGGCGAAACGCTGGAAGAACGGCTGACGAATGTCACTTTCCTGCCAGAAGACGCCGTCCGTCAGATCGCAACGCAGATCGCTGCCGGCCTGCAAGCGGCCCACGACAACGCGCTGATTCATCGCGACATCAAACCGGCCAACATCTGGCTGCGTGAAGAAACCGACGAAGTCACCATCCTCGACTTTGGACTCGCTCGAATCGCAGACGACGACCCGCACATGACCAACACCGGCATGCTGGCGGGTACTCCGAACTACATGTCGCCTGAACAATCCCGCGGCCAGGAACTGGATGGCCGCAGCGACTTGTTCAGCCTGGGCTGCATCATCTATCGCGCGGCCACGGGTAAATTGCCGTTTGGCGCGGGCGGGGTCCTAGCAACATTGCAGTCCATCCAAAACCACCACCCTGCTCCGCCGCACCAATTGAACCCAAGTGTCAGTCAGGATTTCGCTGACTTGACAATGTGCCTGCTGGAAAAAGAAGTCGCCAATCGACCCGACTCCGCCCAACACCTGAAACAGGCTTTGCAGGAATCGCGAGACGCATGGCCGTTCGTGGCGGCAAGTCAAACCGCAAAACATCGTGCTGACAAACCGGCCGTATCGGCAATTACGAATTCGACGGGATCGTCGAAATGGCTCAGTTGGAAATGGCTCAGCATTGCAGCAATGATTGCTCTGGGGTTCTTTGGTTGGCAGGCATTTGGCCAACAAATCATTCGCGTCGCTACCAACCATGGCGAACTGGTAATCGAAACGAATGACGAGAACGTTGTCGTCAAAATCCTCTCCAATGGCGAAGAAATTCAAGTCGTCGATGCCGATTCCTTACAACGAATCGACATCCGTGCCGGCGAATACGAACTGCACGCTTCCTCCAAGTCGAGCGAATCAGGAGAACATGCGTTTGAAATCAAGCCGAACAAAATCGTTATGGCTCGAGGCGGCAAACAGATCGCGACGATCACAAAGATCGCTGACCCGACGTCAGACGCTGCCCCGATCGTTCGCAGCAAAAGTTCATTCGGCGACGTCAGCATTGCCAAAGATTCGAGTGAGCCGGTTTATCAAGGGCGGACGTTTAATGAATGGCAAGGGATCGTCAAACGCGAAAAAAGCCAAAGCGGAATCATCGAAGCACTCAACGCTCTGGCCCTACTGTCTGTCGATTCGACCGAGCGACGAGAGATCGCACTCGAAGCATTCAGGGCGATTGTTAGAGAATGGGGAAGCGACACCGTTGGTTCTTCTGGCGGAGGTGCATGGGGCGGAGGCAATGCAAGCTCAAAGGTACTTCAACTTCAGCTCGCTCTTTCCAATTTCCCACCGGAGTCGATCGTGGACCTGATTCTCACTGAGATCCCGGATGGCACGCTGGCCAGTCGCAAATTTCTGGTTTGGTGTGTACTCATGGGCTCAATCTATCAGGGGGACTCGCAGAAAAAAGAGCAACACCGGGCAGTGCTCCGCGACAACTACCAGAGAATCCTCAACAGCTGTTTCGATTTCCTTGATTCTGACCCACCCGCAAACGACAAACAAGCTATCGGTGTAATCCCGGTTTACCTATCGAAGACCTGTGGAGAAACGATTCAGGAAGTATCAGGAGACCTCACTTATCGCTTGAATGAAAAACAAACAGCATTCTTGCGAAAATCGTTCAACCGCACTGGGAATGATGCAAAGAGCATGATTGCCTTGCTTCTCATCCATTACCACGCAAGCGACGAACAACACCTGCGATACTTGGGTAGCCTGCTTACGGAACCGACGACAACGGGCAAGATACTCCAGGAAATTGTTCCGAGCTTAAAATTCGTGAAATCCGACGTCTCATTTTTGATAGATCCGCTGATTCGCGTTTTCGAAGACGACGATGCTGTGGGCCGGATGGCTGATTACTCCAACTCCAAATTTAATCATTCTGTTTTCGGGGTGAAAAAACCGACGAAAACAAGTGTGCGTGAAAGCATCCTGGATCTATTCGGCATTTGGAAACATCGGGCCAAACCAGCACTGCCTTGGCTTAAACGATTGGCGGATTCTGATCCGCAACTAAAAGGACTGGCACAGAAAACCATCCAACTCGTTGCTGGCGATTCAATCACGCTTGGTGAGCAACTGCTTGAAGGTACGCAGCCGTATTCGGTAACCATCAAGCGGATCGCCCCCAGTAAAATCCAGGTAAATCAACCTGCTGACTTTCAGCTTGTCGTGAAGAATGTTGGCCGCTTTGCTGTGCATAACGTGAATTTGACCGATCGAATTCCGGCGGGCGTCGAGGTCGTCGAATCCGTCCCGCTAGGTTTCCAAAGTTTAAACGGGGAAATCGGCTGGCAATTGGAAACACTGGAGCCCGGTCAGGAAAAGCGAATTCGGCTTCAATTGCGACCGACTCGGCATGGTGAAATAGCCAGCGCTGCCAAAGTCACTTTCATGCATTATGAAGAAGCCATGCCCGTGACCCAGAAGAACGCTTTCGGTTTGGAAGACGGCGTTAGATCTGCTACTGAACTGGCAAATACAAAAACTCCGGACAACAAGAACCAAAGTGCAAACCAGTCGGCTCGTTTAATAAAACCGACTGTTGAAGTGGTCTTCAAAGGAAAGAATGCCAGGGAATGGATCCACCAATTGCGAATTGAGCGAAGCCGTCAAGGAGTCGGTGATGCACTGTCCGCTTTTTCGACATTGTTTTCAGAGATCGATGACAAAACTCGGGAATTGGCAATGCCCGTACTCACCAAACAGGTACGCAGGCTGGGCGGCATCGAAAGGACTCGAGGGAAAATTCAGGCCCCATACTTCCCCAGATTGTTCAACCAGATTTTTCGACAATACGAACCACAACAGGTCGTCGAGTTTGCTGTGGGCGAGTTGATGAACGGGACCAACGCCAGCAAGGACCAAGTGATCAATTTTTTCAGTCCTGAGTTTTTCACGGACAAACGCAAGAAAGAAAAACACGCCAGCGTACTTTGGACAAGCTATCCGACAATATTTGACAACTTGGTTGATTTAATGGAGTCCAATCTGGAGCCACCTGAAATTACGCGATTGACTTACGTATTCGAACACACACTCAGAAGTCTTTTGTACGGCCCAAACCTGAACAGCAGCCGCACCAATCAGAACAAAACAAAGCACGTGAACTCGGAGTTGTTTGAATTCTTTTTTGACAAATTACGCTCTGTCAAACTGCCGGCAACTCAGGCGATGCTTGCGAGCACGATCTTTTCACACCCCAACACCGATGCAAACTACCAGCGATTGGCAAACTTGATGGTCGCGGCTGACACTAACACCGAACTCGTTCAAGGATTGTTCATGAATTTCTACCTAAGACGACAGTTCACGCTGCAGCAGCGTCAAGGGCTCTCAAACGTGTTGATCGAACCATTGATAAAAATATACGAAAGCGAAGAACTGAGCGCAAAACTAACAAGCATCCTGGTGCATAGCGGTTCCAGTGGTAATGGTGGAGGACTTGGAGGAGTTGGTGGACTCAGTGGCGG
>CAZXLW010000025.1:56939-58621 GCA_964641465.1 uncultured Pirellulaceae bacterium
AAAAACGCCGAAACAGGAACTGAGTGACCGCGAAAAGGTGCAAGCCTTCATTCTTAAAGAAATCTCTGGCTTTGGGTCAGATGGCAAAACCGCCCTGCCCTGGTTGGAAAAGTTGGCGGAAGGTAAGCCACAGAACAATTCGTCGACCCATCCAACGCTCCGTCAGTTGGCAAAAGAGGCGGCTCAAGACATCAAAGATTCCATCGCAACAGCCACCGAAGAAGGTCAAGCCAAACCAGGTTCGCGCAAGTCACGCGGTCTTGGAGGAGTAGGAGGAGGATTCGGTGGCTAGTGCAAAAAACAGGAGGATTCGGTGGCGACGAACCAGGTTAAGTTAGCACCGAAACGAAAGCCTCTCACTAATGATTCTGAGAGCTGCATGAATCGGTTTATGCACGAAATTTCTCACGACATAGCAACACTCATCCGTGTTTCATCGGTGCCCATCCGTGGCTAAAACAGTCACGCGTCACTGTCACGGCGAGCATAGTAACTGATTGCTGTCCCGCGAAAATCTTGCTGCCAATAGACGTACACAATCGTGTAGCCAATAAAATGAGCTATCCCGCCAAATGCAAGTGCCGCCAACACGATCAAAAGGGCATACGGATACCCCAGCCAGACGAACACACTCAAGTTTTGCTCCAACACTTCGGGAGGCGTTTCCAAGATAAGTTTGGCAATTTGGAAATGGAGAGTTATTAATATTGGCGTCATGAAGACGGCTGTTCCAGCGCTGCAGTACAAACAAGCCAAAACAATACGGATAGCCGGGTTACTCAATGGAAATCCGTTCGGCAGCACAACACCAGCAATCAACAACCAAGCTGACACGAATCCAAAAAAATGACAACCGAGTTCTTGCCTCATCAATGGCTCTACACCATGCAATGCGGCCAGGTACATGATGTAAATAGGTAACGCAAGAAGCAAGTTCACTAACGTTACGTTCAACGCTCCGATTTGGACTCGCCAATAGCTCAATGGGTATCTGCGTGGACAGCCCCCACCAGTCAAACTGGCTGAGCTTCGTATTGTGCAAACTCCGATCAACACACCTTCGCAGAGGCCCAAGACCATGTGAATCATGCCTCGTTCGTGAATTCCAGCGGAAGCACCCCACCATAATATTGCGAGCCCGATAGCCAGTATCACCGTCCGTGGAGTCTCGATCGTGAATCTGTCATCGCGAAATGGTTGATTGGAACTCAATCGCCACATGCGTTGTCCGATCAGCCACGCAATAAACGATTGCCCGATCCCTTTTTGGTCCCCAGCAAAGAAGTCGATCCTTGCACCAACTGACGAATCGTTTGCAACCAGAGAATTGGATGAATTGATATCTCGTTTACCCGACCACGGCAGCTTGCCGAAATAAATTGCCGAAGATTTTCGCCGCCTTTGCCGTTCCAGCTTCTCTCCAATCTGCTGTTCGAAGTAATTGGTTTTGGGCTGCATGTTGTACATCTCGATTGAAAACCGGAAGCCGTACCAAATGGTTCCCCCAATTGGGATCAACAACAACAGGCCAAACGCATTCTGCTCAACCCAAGTCTCAAGAAAGAGGTTGGATACCCACCCCGTCGGCGAAACCGCAATTCCCAGAATCCTTAGGGCTCCTGTCGTCGCGACTCCGTCGGCCTCAATGGCCGCCAAGAACATTCCGAAGCACAACATAATTA
>CAZXLW010000026.1:0-57827 GCA_964641465.1 uncultured Pirellulaceae bacterium
GATTGAGTTAACGCCCGTGGTTTTAGCTCCAGGGCAGTGTATAGTTTTATTGGTGAAGACTTAAACTTTGGAAACGTGGCGTTTTGCTCTACCTCAAAATATTTCTTGAGCGTGGGAATAATCTTCTCACGCCTGTCCCCGAAGTCATCTTTGGCACTCTTTCCAGTCAACAACTTCAAGCCAAAATCTAAAATTGGTGACTGTCGAGGAGTTACTATCAAGACGCTGCCACCAGGGGCAAGTGTTCTTCGCATTTCCAGGCAAACGGCATCCAGATCCGAGACAAATTCCAACGCGCTAACCGCCACGATAAAGTCGAAGTAATTGTCTTGGACTTCGATTTTTTCGGCGCCCGAAGAAATCAGGTTCGCCTTGGTACCAAGCTTAGCAAGCGTTTCTGCTACTTCAAAGTTCTTATCATGTACATCGACGCCGTAAACTTCTTCACAATGATTCGCAAGTTCAGGCAGAAAAACTCCGCTACCATAGCCAACCTCCATGATCCGTTTTCCCTGGCGACCCGCGATTAGATCTTTGACCAAGCTAAAACGGGAACGCGAAATTCCTCCAAGTAATGGACGGTAATTCCAATCGGCGTGATCGAACTCGCCCGTCTTGATTAGGGCTTCCTGCTGTAGCAATTTCAAGGTTGTCATCTCTGTTAGGAAAAGTCCTTCAAGGATTTCAAGTTCCGTTAGAAAAACCACAAAGGTTGTACCAGCGGAGCCGCGTCGTTTCAATCGATTAGTCAGCAAGAAACGAAATGAGCCCGAAAAACGCGTACATTGAAAGGAATAATCTACCGAAGGTCCACTATAGGACGTCCGGCCCTGCGAACAATTACTGTCCAAACCGTAGTTTTACTCATTTATTAATCAACTCCGAACGTCGGGAAGACTAAGAAACGTTCTAAAATCTTAGTTCGGGATAGGCCAGAAAGCTACCAGATAATCGTCAAGCAATCTCGTCAAAGATCTCGCGGTCTAAACAAACCTGCATTCATGTATGTGCCTTGAAGGTTTATCGAATTCCTGGCAAGCGAATCGGCGTTATATGGAAAAGAAACAAATTGGCGATGAGGTTTCTGACTGGCGCAAGAAGCTTCCGACCTATGATTTTATTGTTATGAGTATGAGGATGTTCGGGTATTTCATTGGGGTTTCATCTTTGCCCTTTGGGTGCGTGGCTCTATTTAGTCTGTTGCAACCGGTATTCGTTTGGATCCACCCACAGTATGAAGTCATTCCCATTACAATCGATGGGCAAGCTGCCTCGCCTTGGGATGCGTTCTGTTTCATAGGGCGAGTGGCCAGTGTGTTATGTTTAATGTCCCTGATGCTTTTACTTCCGACGTACAATCGCTCATTTCAGTCCTGGCTTAAAGCGCTATCCAAGGATTCAGTATTCACTGGCCATTCGGGAGGCGAGTGAAACCTTCGGATGCGGGTTGAGTATTTATGCAAAAGATCCAGAGCATTTCGTTTCCCAGGAGCGGGCATCATTTGCTGGTCCGGTGCCTGCAGCAAATGTATACGGATGAGTTGCATTATTGCGACTACTACAACCATTGCCGAAAGATTCCTTGTCGAGATCCGCAAACGAATCTTCAAAAGAACCATGATTTCAGGCTGCGGTTTGTTTGCCCGGAGTCTCAGCTGTGCATCATTCAATATCGGCATCCGGTGGAAGCAATCAGCTCATGGTTTGAATTGGTGTTGCGGGAACCCAGTTGGCTGGAACGGCTAACGGTTCGCGACAATCAAAAAGGGTGGGAGCGTTTTTTTGCCGAGAAGGTTACGTATTGGAAGCGGTTTGTAGAAAAATGGGTGCTCGGTTCGCAAGCGTCGAACAGGATGTTGTTGCCGTACCATTTGTTGGTTCAGGATCCGGAATCGCAGTTGCGTCGAATCGCTGACTTTGTCGGGCAGGGGAAGCCGTTGCCTGAATTCAAATTTGAATGGACTTTAAAAATTCAGGACATCGAGTCGAAGAAGCGTGTGGCGGATTTTCGGTATTGTAATCGGGAGTGGATGGAGGAAGCCGAACGCGGGGTTGCAGATGTTCTTGAGGCGGCGAACATTCCGAAAATTGAAGTTTGAGTAGTTTGAAGCGGCGTATTTGTGCGAATCTGTTTGGCCACGCAATAGATCGAAGGAAGAAGAAAATCAATCTTCTCGGTCTAATCGTCTTGCTCGCGACGGCTTTCCTGGCGTCGCTTTGAGTCTCGACGATCTTTGCCATCTTTATCTTTTTTTGGGGGTGTTTTGTTTGTCTTGATATCTGGTTCAATTTCCACCGTGTCTTCATCTAGTGCCGATTCGACTTGACGACGCTCGGCTTGGCGGCGGTCGGCTTCGGAATCTCGTTTTTCGACCAGGTGTAATAGTTCGGCTGGGACGTCGAGTGGGTTGTTCATGAAATCACCTTGATTGGATAACTATCGTTTGTTTGACTTATCATTGAATGAGAAAGAAACTCCACCCGACGTGCGGGAATAGGAGTTATCTTGGAAATGAGCGTAACCTCTGTTCTGGGCCGGACGGCGCGGAAGGTGGTTGGCTGCCTGTTGTTGTTCGCGTTGTTCGTGTTGATACGCCGTTTGCATGACGGCACGATGTGCGGCGGCGTTTGATTGCGTACGTTGATGTTGTGATGGATGGTTTGCGAGTTGAGCTTGCGAACGAGCGGCGTTCTTTTTCTTGAGTGACTTGTTGGCGCGATCGAAGGGGTTGAGGTCAATCCTGGAAAAGAGGTTGTTGCCGACACGACTAAACGAATTAGCAGGTTTGGATTTTGGCTGGTTGGCAACCGAGTGCGGCGGTGCCTGGTGGTTCGCGGAGAAGCTGTTGGTCGGCACGGCGATCGTTTGTGGATTCGCGTGGTACGGAGGTTGTTGCGGGTAGCCGTTGTATTGCTGGTATCCCTGGCCACCATATTGAGATCCAAACTGGCCGCCCATTTGGATATTGCCACCTTCGTGTTGCCCATTCCCGCCGCAGCTAATGTTCTGGTCAAAGTCGATTTTGTGACGCTTATCAGAATTGGCGACTAGCTCACCTTTGCCGTACCACGGATCTGGTCCGCAGTTTGGAGAGATGATGTGCGGTACGAGCACAAAGATAATCTCTGACCGTTCGCGCGCTTGGGATCTTCGTTTGAACAAGTGACCGAGAACCTTGACATTGCCGATAAATGGTGCCTGGCTTTCGTCGAACGAATCTCGTTCCTGGATGAGACCGCCGATTACGATCCCCTGGCCACTGCGGAGGACAAGGTTGGTTTCTACCTCCGATGTCGATTCACTCGGCAGGCCTGTGTTCTCGCTGATTTGACCGGACGATACTTCTGGTCGGATATGTAGCAGAACGTTGTCGTCACGGGTGATTCGAGGTGTGACGGTGAGCACCACACCAACATCGAGGAACTGGATGTTCTCTTGCGTGCTGGTTTGGGTTGTGGTGCTGGTTCGGAAGCCAAGTTTTTCGCCGACTTGCAATCTTGATTCCTGCCCGTTGAGTGCAATCACTCGGGGCGAAGCGAGGGTTTCGCTGTCAGTGTAAGTTTCCAAAGCCTCCAACAAGCCGTCGACATCCGTTCCATTGATTTCGGCAAAAATAGCTTGCCCTGATGACGCACTGGCGAGCCCGACGGTGTTGATCCGAATTGAGCCACTGCCAAGCCGCAACAACTGTTCCAGGTTGATTCCGTGTCGCTCGTTATGATCAAGATCGACTTGTAGAACGTGCACCTGGATGAGAACCTGCCGAGGCAGCACGTCGATTTGCGCGACGTATTGTTCGACGCGGTGGATGAATGCGGGAAAATCCTCTACGACAATGGCTTCCTTGGTGCGGCGATTGTCCTGGCTATCACTCAACATGACTTCCGAACGACCGGAGGGCGACAGCATGCCTTTGATGGCGACGTCGAGGTCGACTGCGGAGACGTAGTCCAGTTCGAAAACTCGTGTGACACGGCCATGGACGTGCGGAGTCAGCTGGTTATTGCTGGCGATACTGCTGACATGCACGATACCTCGATGAGTCGTCCAGGTGTAACCGGCGACTGACACGACTGCCTCAAGGGCATCCATCAACGTGACTTCGTTCAGAGTAATCGTGATCGGGACGAAGGCGTCTTGAGCCATGACCAGGTTCAAACCATGCTTTTCAGCCAGCAATGACAGAACGTCGCGCAGCGGGGCAGAGCGGGCCACCAACGAGATCCGACCATCTTCCACGTCGAGCTGGATGTCTGGCGACCGACCGAACGGCGGGATGACGAACTGTTGCGGTCCTGCTTGCCAGCGCGGATCGTGGCCGGGTGATTGACTTGGCGGGAAGCCAGGTGCCGGGCCGTTCAATGGTTGGGCAATTGGTTCTGGGAGAGATTCAAGTCTCTCGGGGACTCGTTGATCCGGGTTCGTGTCCTCCTCGAGCAAGTCTGCTTCTTCCTGCAGAAACGATCCGCAAGATGCGAACCCGAAATCGCCATGCGACAGCCCGATGCCAACAGCGCACAGGACAAAAAATGCTTGACGCACGGCATGCCAGTTGGTGGCGCGGGTTGTGTGATTGCAGTTCATGTTCGAATCCATTCTTTCAATCGAATGTGTGTATCCGGCTGTGTGGCCTATTCCGTGCTGACGACTACCGATCCATCGGGCCGAATTTCGACGATACGCAAACCCTGCAGCATATCGCCGACTTGAAACTTCTTTTCGCCGATCTTGATTACTTTGGAATCAGGCGAGATCAAGGCGATCCCGATACCGGACTTCTGGAGCTCGCGTACTCGTTCCATTTTGAGTTCCTGTTCACGTTGTTCCTGTTCCATTTGCGCCAACTGCAACTCCTTCAACCTGGCCGCAGCGGCTTCCGCAGTTCTGGCAGCTTCTGCAGCGGTCGTATCTGTAGTTTGGTTCGCGACGTTCGTCTCAGCGGTTGCTTCTTCTTTTTCAGGACGCAATGCGGCGGGTAACGCGAATGGGTCATGCGTGATGACGTCGGCCAGTTTGAATTCCGGCCACTCCAGTGCTTTCCGTTTGACGTCGGCAGCGATGCTTTGCTTGTTGTTCGATCGTTTCGAATTGGAAACGCTTCGTAGACGTGGCTTCCTGCGTTTCAACGTACCGGCGGACGGCGAATTCGAAGCAGGCATCAGGTTGGTAACCAGAACGCCAATGAAAACGGTGCCGAGTATGCCAATTAAAATCGCCTTATTGCGGGTCAATCCAAGCTCTTCCAGTTTACTCATTGAAGGCCCTCGCAATTCGTTCCGCGGGTCCGGCGGACCGGAAGAACAGTGTCAACGTTAATTCGACCGGGTAGTTATCTGATTTCTGGTTGTGATTCAAAATCATGTTGCTGGTTCGAGAGATTCGTGGCAGACGCTCGAGGCGGTCAATAAAACGGCAGATGCTGGAATATTTTCCGTTAAATGACATGTGGACTTCGAGTTTGGAATGATCACCGTCGAGGATGATTTTGCCGCGACGGTACTTGTCCAACGAGACTCCCGCTTCTTCCGCGGCTTGTGTCGCCTGGTGCAGAAACTCGCCTTCGTTGGGTTGGTCGGGAATCCTCGCTCGGATGTTTTCCGCTCGGTCCTGGAGTGATTGCATCAATTTCGTCAGCCTGTCATGTTCATCGCTGATTTGTTCCGTCTCGGTCATGCGTTTGTGAATCATTTCGGTTTCACGCTCAGCACGCTGGCGTTCCCCAGTCAAGCTGGTCAACCAAACAGAGCGTACCGTAAACAACAGCCCGAATAGCACCACCGCGCATGCTCCATTGAGCAGCCAGCGGAGTGCGCGAATTTCGGTTTCCTGATTCAGCGGGAACATTTGGTTAACGGTTGTTGGTTCACTAAACGGGAGTTAGTAGACGCACTCCAAAGTGTAAAGTTTTGATTCTTTGTCTTCGATTTTCGACGAGCCTGTAGAAGTCAACTGGACGTCGTAAAACATTTTTGAATCGCGCAATTCTGCGACGAATTGCGCGATGGAAATATCGTCGATGGCGACGCCCTGTAGCATTAGTTTGGTCTCGGAGAAAGTCATGCCTTTATCGTCAGCAGATTCGCGTTGGGTGGTATTCATTGAGAACTGGCGGATGCTGACTTTGCCGTCGCAGCGATTGGCGGCAAAACTTAATTGGCCCAATAACGTCAGGGTTGACCGGTTCTGTGCCAATTCCAACGCCAGACGCTCGCGTTGATTCAGTGATTCCGTTTCGCCGGCTAATTTAATGTTGTCGGTTTCGAGTGCCTTGAGCGGGGCGTACTGTCGTTTGGCGGAATCGAGCAAAGACAGTTGTTCGGATGTCCGTTCCCACGCGAACCAAACGAATAGTGACGTGAACACGGTGGCGAGCCCAGTTGCGAGTGTCCATTGCTTGATGATTTTCTGGATCAACTGTTTCCGTCGAGTCGCCATAGGCAACAAATTCAGGTGCCGTTTCATGCCGCCTCCCATGCGAGTGAACTTGCAGCGATTGCGGGCCCTAACAGCTCGATTGGCCAATGGCTTTTCTCAACAGGACCTTCGAATTGTAGTTTCCACGTTTGTAAATCGACTTTGAGTTTCGATCCGAGCCAATGATTAACGTTGTTGAGCATCGCACCGGCGCCGAACAGGAGCCCATGTTCGAGTGGCAGGTTGGTATGTTGGGTTTTGAAATACGAAATCGTGCGTGTGAGTTCTTCAACGAAAGTTTGGAGGTCGCCGCCCACGATTTCCGCGATGGTTTGCGTTACTTCGTCGGTACTGTCGTTCGTGTTTTCCGGTACACCATAGCGGCTCATGATTCGACGCGTTTCACGGCGACTCATGCCCAGTGCCTGAATGATCTTCTCTTCGTAACCCAGGAACCCGAGCTTGGGCAAGCAGCGGACGAAGATGGGTTGATCATTGAGTGCGACGCAAAAGGTGGTGGTCGTCGCTCCCCAGTCAAGAAGAACCAGGGGTTGTTGTCGCTGGTAGTCGGGATGCATGGCAGCAGCTCGAACCAAAGCTTGTGGCAATCCGTCAATCGCGCGGCAAGTCAGCCCGTGTTCGGAATGGTCGGCGACAATTGAATCAGTCCAGCGATCGGCCATACACAACACGCTGACCTCGTCGACGTCTCGGCTGACACCGCTTCGCCAAATGTCAAAATGCAAGTTTTCTTCGTTGACGGAATGGATTTGAGAAAGCTCGCTGGCGACTGCCGCTCGGGACTCTTTCTCGGATTCGAAAGGAATACTCAGATTCCGGATATCACAAATTGCGATCGGAGGAGTGCAGGCGGTGTCTCGACCATGGAACCGTGCCTTATCCAGGCCTCGTTCCAACTCGGACGCGACTCGCGCGGGAGCGGAGCGAATCCAAGGCGATGTGTCTACCAGGCTGGCGCGTTCAATAATTGCGGCTGAGCGCAGGATGGTTTGTCTTCCCCGACGTTCCATCTGGGCAAGTTTCAATGAACAGGTGCCAATGTCGACACCAATCCAACCGTGCTTTGCTGCGAAGATCATCAGCTTATTTCCTGCGGAACCTGTCTGCGTTTGTTGGGGTGTTGGGGGTGCCACGAAGGTTAACGAAGGTTTGCTCGATCGTTTCGAGTCGCTTATCAATGGACTTCAATGTTGCGGAAATTTCGCGTAACACCAATTCCGAACGCTCACTACCGCTTTGAAAAGTGGGTTGAGGCGGGTTCTGGTTCGATGTTCGATTCGGGGACGAACCTCGAGCTGTCGTCGAGTCACGATATCGTTGCTCAAGTTCCTGTCGGCGTTCTTCGTATCGCTCTTGCGCGGATTGCTGGTAGGAACTGGTCGATTGTTGCACGGCGACGGCCCCGGACGTCATCCAGTATCCCGCCAGAGAAAGGAAGGCGAGTGTGGAAAGTGAAACGAGCCACCAATTGCGGGTCGGCAGCTGGTGGTTTCGAATTTTTGATTGAGGACTCATTCGATTCCTTTCGAATACTTTGTCTACTTGTTGGCGAACGTTGCGATGTCAAACATCGGCAGCAGGACTGCCATCACGACGATTGCGACCAGGCTACCCATCACGACGGTAATGGCCGGCTCCAGGAGCGTCACGACATCTCGTAATTTGGCTTCGCCTTCTTCTTCGTAGTGTTCTCCGACCAGTTGGGTGACCGTGGCCAGAGATCCGGTCTGCTCACCTGTGATCACCATTTCGGCTGCGGACGCTGGAATGAAATCGCTTTCCAACAGGCCCCGTGAAATACTTCCGCCATTCAAAACGTCTTCTTCGATCTGCTCGAACAGACGCCGATACATATGATTGCCGATGGATTGTTTTGCCAGCCCGAGTGTTTCCAATAACGGAACGCCGCTGTCCAACATCAATCCCATGAGCCGACAGATGCGCCCGAAGTAAAGTGACTGGGTGATGTTCTTGACCACCGGTGCGTTGAGCAGGAACCGGTCGACTAACATGCGGCCTGGCTTGCTGGCTTTCAGCATCACCAGTCCAGTAATCGCTGCTGCCACAACGAGTCCACAGATCAGGTAATGCTCCCGGAGCAGTACTGAAAAGTCGATTAACATTTGGGTGACGAACGGTAGCGGTGTGTCGAACTGTTCAAAGACTTTTGCGAATTGCGGCAGGACGAACGCGATCATGCCGACCAAAACGCTGCTGGCAACGACAATCAGAATGATCGGGTAGACCAGGACTTTTTGCACTGAAGATCGCAATCGAATCTCATTCCGCTGCAATTTGGCCAGTTGCGCCAATACGACTGACAGTTTTCCTGAGCTTTCGCCAGCACCGATTGTCGTTGCGTACGTTTCGTTGAAGACGGTCGGGAAAGTTCTGATCGCTTCAGAAAACTTACGACCTCCGATGATTTCTTCGTTGATGGTTTCGAGGACACGTTTTAAGGCGGGTTGCTTGCATTGCCGTGACATGGAAGTCAGAGCTGAGCTAATGTCGACGCCGGATTGTGTCATGATCGCGAGTTGCGAAGTCATGTTGCACAGCTCCTTGCGGGAAACCTTGGCTTTTCGTGTCGTCTTCGAGCCGCCACTGGTTGGGCGGACCTGATTCCGGGCACTCGACAGTTCCTGCGCAGTTGGCTTGAACGCCGGCGCGTTTTTCTTCTGCTTGATGGGGAAGCCAACCGGTGCATCCCAGGCATCAGTTGCCGGAGTGTTCAGATTGTTGGATGGATTTTTCATGTCGGGAAAAGGTGATTAGTGGTATGGTTCGTAGTGCCGTGTTCTGGCGGTGATTCCGGCTGAAGCCGGTACTACGAACGGTTCAACTCAGTTGGGCTGAGCCAGGGTTGTTCTAGTCAAAGAACGCTACTCGGGCAGCTTCCTCCAAGGTGGTTTCTTCTTGTTCGGCTAAACCCAGAGCAGAATGCAGCAGGGTTTGACCGCCGTTGTTGATAAAGGTGTCGCGGATTGAGTCGAGTGAGTTTTCAGTCGTGATCAGTGGGCGGATGTGCTGGTCGACGACGAGTACTTCGTAGATCCCCGTTCGTCCCTGGTAGCCAGTGTCAAAACAATCTCGGCAGCCTTCGCCACGAGAGAAACTCTTTCGCATGTCGCCGGCGTAGTTAACCGACTGCAGGAACTCCGCGGTCGGATAGAAGTTTGTCTTGCATTCGGTGCAGATGCGCCGCACCAATCGTTGGGCGATGATTCCTGATAGAGATGCCGCGACCTTGTAAGGTTTGACTCCCATGTCAGACAATCTGGTGATCGCGCTGGCTGCGTCATTGGTGTGCAGTGTGCTGAGGACGAGGTGCCCGGTCAGGGCGGCTTGAACGGCGACTTCTGCTGTTTCGGAATCGCGAATTTCACCGATCATGATGACATCCGGGTCCTGACGCAGGATCGCCCGCAGCGCGCCGGCAAAATGGAAGTCCCGAGACTTGTCGGCCTGGACCTGGTTGATCAGCTCCAATTGGTATTCGACCGGATCTTCTATCGTGATGATATTGCGATGGATGGATTTGATCAGCTCGAGAGCTGAATACAATGTCGTTGTCTTGCCGCTTCCGGTGGGGCCGGTGACCAGGATCATTCCGTGTGGCTTACCGAGCAGCCCCTTGAAATCCTGTAGGAGTTGCATTGGCATCCCGAGTTCGTCAAGATTGAACGTCAGGCGACGACGATCAAGAACCCTGAGGACGACTTTCTCTCCGAGGACAGTTGGCATGGTTGAGATACGCAGATCGACGTCTTTCCCTTCGACGTTAACCTGGCAGCGTCCGTCTTGAGGCACACGTTGTTGCGCGATATCCATTTTCCCCATGACTTTGACACGCGAAACAACAGCCGGGTGAATGTCGCGTCGAGGCCGTAGCGCTTCCACCAGTTGTCCATCAATTCGGAAACGGACAAGTGTGTATTTTCGGGACGGCTCGATGTGAATGTCACTCGCACCTTTCCGCATGGCTTGCAGGATCAGGTAGTTAACCAGATTGATGATGGGGCTGCCTTCAACCAGCTTCTCGATCGCATTGGAGTCGGGCTCTGCCTCATTCTCACTGAGTTCAACGGCCGATTCATCAAGGTTGGCGGTCACTGTGTCGACCGAAAAATCATCTTCGTAACAGCGGCCGATCATCTTTTCGATCGCGGATTCAAAAGCGAAAACCGGGTGGACTTGCAGGCCGGTAGTTCGTTGAATCTCGTCAATGTTCTTTAAGTTTTGCGGCTCCGCCATGGCCACAAAAAGTCGATCACGAACTTTGAATAATGCCAGCGCCGATAGCCGTATCGCAACGCGTTGCGAAATGATCCCGACGACTTTTGGGTCAACCAGACCGTCTCGTAGTCGAATGGCGCGGATGCCGAGTTGTTTTTCGATATACGGAATCAGTTGGTCTTCTTCGATGATTCCGAGTTCAATCAGCGTCTCGCCGATCCGTCGACCTTTTTGCGACTGCTGCTGCATCGCGGCTTCGAGCTCGGCTTCGGTGATCAGGTTCTCATTGATCAGACGCTCACCAAGCCGCTGTTTGCGCGGAGCGGGGGCAGTGCGTTCTGGTGGCGGTACCAAAATCGTTTTGCCAGGACCATCGTTGGCGAATTGCGAATCAAGCGAAGAGCTCACCGTACGAAACTCCTGACGGCTTGATTGCTGTTGTCAAAAATTTGTATTTCCTGCTCGACCATCGTCAATGACAGGATCTCGGCGCAGAGGTCGGTTGGCATGGCGAGTTTTACAGCGCCACCGCGTCGTCGAAACTGTTCACTGGTATCCAACAGTAATTCGAGTCCTTCGCTGTCGATAAGTTGCGTGTTCTGCAAGTCGAGAACCGCCATCGGAATGCCTTTGTGCAAACAGCATTCGAGGGCTTCCGAAACGGCAGCGATACGGTCTTCTGCTAAGAGCTCGCCACAACGAATGACGGTGACGGCACCTTGCTTTGATTGTTCAACAGTGTTCATCGGCGGCCTCCGAGTCGAACCGGGAGGACAATCGTAAAGGTGCTGCCCTTGTCAATTTCGCTTTCGACGGAAATGCTGCCACCATGCAAACGGACGATTTCATTCGCGAGTGACAAGCCAAGCCCAGTACCGGTTTCGTTTTGTACGTTCTCGTCTGAGCTGCGGAAAAATTTGTCAAACAGCCGAGGGATGTCGGCTTCTGATATACCGACTCCCGTGTCGGAAACTCCAAACGTGATCTGTTGACCAGAGTTCTTGACGATGACATCGACTCGGCCGCCTTCCTGCGTGTACTTGGCAGCGTTTCCCAGAAGATTGACGAGAGCGACTTCCAGTTTGTCTTTGTCCACGAAGATCTCGGGCATCGCTTTCTGAGGCAGCTCGAAATTGAATTCGATCTTTTTGTTGTGCATCAATGGCTGGGTTTTGGCTAGGACGTCGCGCATTAAGCGATCCACCTGGACGTTCTCACGCGAGATGGCGAGCGACCCGGCTTCGACGCTGCTGATGCTGAGTAAATCGTCGATGAAACGCCCGAGTCTGGTTGCTTCTGCATTGATGGTGTTGCAAAACTCTTTTTGTTGTTCGACATCAAGCACTTCACTCAGTGCCAGCGTTTCGGCGTATGCTTTGATATTGCTTAGCGGGGTTCGCAGTTCATGGGTTGCGCAGTCTAAGAAATCATCCCGCATTTGCTCCGTCATTTTCTGCTGCGTGATGTCGCGAACGGACCAAACCTGTTGGCGTGCGGAACTGGAAGCCGTGGCGTCGACTCGATGACGTGCGACCCGCAGGATGCGTTCCTGATTGCCGATTCGCTTAGTGATTTCTCGGACCGAAGATGGAGCATCGCCACCGTCCGACCGGTCCTCACCAGGAGTTTCTAAAGCGATGAATTGTTCGATGTCTGCTCCAACCAGTGATTCATCCTCGCCATGGGAACTGTCTGGTTCGTCTGGCTCCGCAATGCCAGCTTTGACGAGATTCGAGAACGCGGTGTTTGCCATCTTGATCCGATTTTCCTGGTCGGTGATAGCCAAACCTTCTGGCAGGCAATTCAAGATGTGTTCCACACGATTCTGGCGGAAGTTAGCGACGGCGTCTTTTAGTTTCTCATCGTTATTAGAATCACCCTGTTGGATTTCCGTGACCAGACGGTTCCAGCCTTTGGCCGCGACGGATGGACTGGACAACGGATGCAAGCCAGCGTCCTCGACATTGTTTGTCGCGGAGACTGCTCGAAGTTGCGTTTCAATCGCTGCAATGGGTTTTGTCGCCCGACGAATAACAAACGCCCCGACTCCGAGAATGATCGTGGGTAAGAGCAGGGCAATTGGAATGTACTGGGACGATGAGAAGAACGTTTTCCAAAAAGTAGGTTCTGGAACTGCCAGAATCAGCGAACCGAACTGTTCTTTCTCGCCTGAAACGAGCTTCGACGAGTATTCACAGACATGCACGTCATCGACATCGCGAAAACGAACGGCTTCGATTTGCCCCCAGTTTTCACGTTGCCCAATCTGCTTGCGAGCTCGCTTGCCGATTTGATTTGTGTCGGTATGGGCAATGAACGTGTTGTTCGTATCAGCGACACCGGCGTAGAGCAGACGATTCTGCCGATGCAAATCGACGAGTGACTTCTGCAGTTTCGCCTGCTCATCCTGCAGACTGAGGATCACAATCTTCGGAGTTTCTTGCCCGATCATTGCGAGACATTTGCTTTCGGATCTGGTATCCAGGAATCGTTGCACAGAATATGCGATCCCGCCACCGAGACCGATGGCACCGATCACGCAGAACAGCAGGTAATACAGCGCGACCTGCTGAGACAACTCCATTTTTTTCAGCTTGGACAACATATCCATTGTTGTTTCAGGCAAAAGCAACGAGAGACTAAGTTTGCTTCTCGAGACGTGCCGTTCCAATCCGTTGGTTAGCTAGTAATTACTGTTGTTTCGTTAATCCATAAGTTGTTGCGAGGCATTCATTGACTGCAGCGACAAGTTCCGTTGGACTGAATGGCTTGGAGAAAACCCCGGCAATGCCAAGTTCTTCCTTGATGGCAGGCAAATCGAGGTCCAAACCTTTGGCGGTCAACAAGAAAATGGGCATCGAAGAATATTCGCCGCCCAGGTTTCTCGTGCGTTTGATCAATTCGTCGCCTTCCATTTTTGGCATTTGCTTGTCCGTAATAATCAAATCAATTGATTTGGCTTGGACGATCTCAAATGCCGCTTCTCCATCGTAAGCACAATGCACAACATAGCCGGCTTTCTCCATGACGACCTGGATCACGCGACATAACGCCCTGTTGTCTTCGACTACTAAAACTTGCAGTTGTTGTTGCATATGACTCACGGAGGATTGGGGACAAGCTCCTCTAGTTTCAGATCGGCCCTTAATTTCGATAGATCCCATAAAATCAGACTAGCCGCTAAGGCCAGCCAGGCTTGACTAGTTTGCGTAATCTGCAACGCGAGCTAGCAAGCGGGCTGAAGTTAGCGGCTTTGGCTGGTGGGTGCTCTCTTTTAACAATAAGAAACTGCGAGACTACAGTTCGTCGTATTGCACGTTTGGATCCACAGATGTGGGACCAGTGAAATTACAGATGAACTCGCCTGAATCGGAGTCATATGCCCAACCCGCCGAAGGAGCCGCTTCTCCAACCAGAGGAGTACCGGCTGACGTGTAAGCAATGTCAATGTTCTTGGCTGGTCCGACAGGACATGCAGGGAAATCGCTGCGGAGGTAGTCTACCAAATCTGCTGGCAGGTCGTCGCTCTGACCAGGCAGGTCGCCGTTGTTCTCGGCAACATACAGTTCGATTGCGTCTCGAACGACAGACAACGTTTGTCGAAGGCCGTTATCAGTTGCGACACTCGATGTGTTGATCAGTTTCGGAACTGCGATCGCTGCCAGGATTCCAAGAATCAAAACAACGACAACGAGTTCAATTAGTGTAAAGGCACTGCGATTACGCTTAACGGGTAGGTTCATGTGGGGTCTCCAAATCTATTGATGAGTGCTAATACCGGGCGAGGAAAACGATTCCCCGAATTTTCCCGAGTAAAAGCGTAGTTCGGAGAAAGTAACTTCGTGTTGAAAATCGAAATTGCCCGCGCGTTTCTCACCCCTTTCGGGGAATACCCGGAATCAGCGTTGCATTCCGTAATAACGATTGCGCTGGATGTGCGTTTTAGAGTTAGGGTAATTGGTCAAAGACAAATCTTATCAGCGGGCTATGCTTGTTAAAGCTAGGCCATACAAAAGCTTAGAAATCAACCGCTTAAGAAAACTGAACTCCAACTGAACAAAAAAATCACCTGATGAATGCGATCCACGCATGCACCGAATTTTATGGCGAGGACTCCGTGCGCGAGTTCCTACGGCAGCGGCTAAACGTCTCATCCTGTGCGCTATGGAGACGCAGTAACAACGGATGGATTTGCGGGCATGAATCTTGCGAAACCAAACAGACTGACAGTGTCGCAATCAGGGAGTTGAATGACGGGTTATTCGAAGTCGACATTCCGGCAAAAATTGGTGATCAGCAGCTTGTCGCGACCGTTGCTATCGAATCCACCGACATCCGGTTACTGGAATGGTATGCCGAAGCATTGCGCCGTGAGTTAGAACAAGCCGCCGACATGCATCGGCTGGAAACGGAAAACCTGGAATTTGCTGAACAGACTATTTCGAATTTGGAAGAGTTATCGTTTTTGAAAAACGCTACCCGTCAGCTGCTACTCGACGACTCTAACTTGAGTAGCGGAATTGTTGCGGATCAAACTCTTGCTATGCTCAAGAGTTTGTTGAAGGCCAGCGAAATTCAATTGATTGTCATCCAGGAAGGTGAGTATATCGTCAAAGGCGATATGGGGTTGGCAGCGAACAGTGTCCCATGGCTATTGGAACATTACTCGCAAAACATACGTGACCAACCCTTGATTCGAAATTACTGCGACCAAAGCGAGGAGTTCATTGACGTTCCTGAATTAAGGAATTTCATGATCGCAAATCTGAGGCATGGAAGTCAGATTTTGGGTTGGATCGTTGCCATCAATAGGCGTGCATCAGGTTCCATGATGCACAATCCGTTCGCCCACAAATTCAGTATCGAGTTTGGAAGTGTCGAGGCCGAGTTGCTTTCAACCGCAGCTTCGATTCTGGCGACCCATCTTTTCAACTTGGAATTGTTGAACGAAAAGGAAGAGCTGTTAACGAGTACAATTCGAGCTTTGACATCGGCACTTGATGCAAAAGACCCGTATACTTGTGGTCACAGTGAACGGGTGGCTGCTTTTGCTCGAAGGCTGGCTGAGCATTTCGAGCTGGATGAAGAGAAAGTCGAACAGATCTATTTGACGGGACTCCTGCACGACATTGGTAAGATTGGAATCGACGACGCGACTCTTTCACATCCAGGTCCATTGAGCCCGAAACAATTCGAATCCATCAAGACCCATCCCGATGGCGGCTGGGCTATCCTGAACCAAATCTCTCAGCTTCGCTACGTTCTGCCGGGCGTGTTGTATCACCACGAACGGTTTGATGGCACGGGGTATCCGGATGGACTGGTAGGAACTAACATTCCACTGGACGCAAGGATCCTTGCGGTTGCTGATGCATACGACGCAATGACGAGCAGTCGTCCGTACCGAGATGGGATGTCGCATGAAAAGGCGATCGGGATTCTGCAGTCGGGAGCCGGGGACCACTGGGATCCCGATGTTGTCCAAGCATTCCTTAATATCGACAAAACGATCGCCAAGATTCGGGACACGACAGAATTACGCAAGCAGGCAAAACGTGTGAAGGGAACGCTTGAAGCGGATGCCACCGACTGAGTGGTGGCATGTTAACTTCACGCTGCCGGCGACTTCGGGGCTTGGCTTACTGACGAAGCGGCTTGGATTAATTACTTACCAATCGGAGTAAGCTCTTGCGGGATCGATGGCTGTTGGTTGGTTAATGTTAATGATGAAGTCCCCGGTTTGCGGATTATATTTCCAGGCGTTGTCCGGTGTTGCGTCGACGCGTGTATCTGTGCCTGATGCAATCGAGACACCATCGGCTTCGAATGGCGTCGAGTCGTCTGCGGGAACGATTTCCAGACAGGGGAATTCGCCCGGCAAATACGGCGCGATCGCGGCTTTGAATACATCCTCCGTGTTGCCCGGCGGCGGTTCACGATCGTTAACGACTGTGTAACGGTCGATCGCGTCTCGAATCATCAACAGTTTGATTTGTTCCGTCTGATCTCTGGTATGGTCGACGTGCTGTCGGTACCGGGGAATAGCGATTGCCATCAGAATCCCGATGATCAGCGCAACGGTTAAAAGCTCGACCAGGGTGAATGCCGTTCGCCTGTGCATATACTTTTCCAACAAAGAAACAAAGTTGAAGCTGAAGTCAGCTGAAAAAGTATACTTCAGAAAAGTGTCCTGTTCGTCCACTTTCGACGATTCGTGCGCAGTATGAAAAATTCAGCCGAAAATTGCGTTGCCCGTTTGACCAGGAATCGCCTTGCGTTCACGGCAGTCGAGTTCCTGGTTGTGGCGCTGATCATCGGGATCGTTGCGGCGGTAACTGTTCCTCGATACATGGGCCTGATGACTCGCCACTCGCTTCGCGCGGCTGCCAAACGCGTCGCATTGGATTTTGAGATGGTAATGTCTCGCGCCAAGATGACGTCGCAAAGTTTGGAAATTGTTTTCTCGCCTGACGACGATAACTACACAGTTGCGAATCTCACAGGAATGAATGATGGCTTGAGCAGTTACAACGTGCGGTTGAACGAAGAACCGTACCGATCGACGTTGCAGAATGCAGTGTTTGACGGAACCAGTGCACTGACGATCAATGGCTTCGGGATGCCGGAGGGATCAGGAACGGTTGTGTTGAGACGTGGGGACTGGGTTCAAGTAGTAACGATTAACAATTTTGGCGAAGTGATCATTCATCCCGGGCCAACCAAGGTCTTGCCTTTTAACTCAGATATTGTGACAGATGCAGACGCCTCGCTATAAAAAAACTGTGACCAATCAGACGCGGGCCCAGGGTGGTCATACGCTTGTTGAACTCATGGTCGTTCTGCCATTGATGACGGCGATCATGTTGGCGGCTGGCAGTTTGATGTTCGCAGTTTCAAAATCGAGTGATGTCTCTACCGGTATTGTTGCGGATCGTCTGGACAGTATGCGGCACTGCAGGAAGATGCTCAGTGAAGTTCAATTGGCGGTTTCCATTGCGCAAGCGAACGATCATTCGATCGAGTTTTCGACTAGCGACCGCGACAATGATGGACTCAACGATACCATTTTGTACAGCTGGTCGGGAACTGCGGGGGATCCGCTGGTGTGCACAATCAACGATGTGAAAACTTTTGACCTGGTGGAAGCGGTCAATGAATTTCAGGTTGAATATGGAAAAGAGAAATCGTTCCGCAATAGCATCCTGAAGAGTCATGACGATGCACCGGGTGGAACTTTCGAAGGCCATGTCGTGGCTCGTGATCAGGTGGCGTGCCAAACCTTCCTGCCAGATCTTCCAGTTGGTGCCGACAGGTGGTCGCTGGAGAAGATTCGTGTGATGGCTCGATCGTTCGGTGCACCGGGCGGCACTTTCCGGGTCTCGATCGCAAAATCCGATCAGGCGTTGCAGCCACTTTCATCCAAGATTGAATCAGTCACGTTCGACGAACATGAGTTGGACGACCAGTTTTCGTGGTTCGATATCTCTTTTTCAAACACGCGGAATTTGTTGGCAACCGATGCGTATTGCGTATCCATCGAATCGGTATCCGGGGAAGATGCTTCGATCGAACTGTGCCTGGAAAAGGATGCGGTCAGCATGACGCCCAATACAAGCTGGGTGACATCGAGCAACAATGAATTGACTTGGACTCCTCCAAACGATCTCGAAGACCTCAGGTTCTATGCCATTGGAACTCACAATGGGGCAAACCTTGGTCGGACGGCACTTGAGTTGGTGCAAATTAATTTGCAAGTCGGTGATGATGCTACAGCCAGCTGCAACTCTTCGACAAAGTTGGTGAACTTGCCGGAAATGAGGGCGGGCAATCCAGGAACGACAGATACCGCTGCTGATCAATCGAATCCGGAGCCGGAAGAATATCAAGCGGAACCAGGCCCAGGTTTCGAAATAGGGGGTGGGCAGTGAGAATCCGTCATTCCATACATCGCTCCGCGTTCAGTATCGTCGAAGTCGTTATTTCGGCTTTGATCATTGGCAGTGTCGGTGTCATTGCCATGAACGGCATTGCACAAACATATCAAAGTCAATTGGACACTACTGACTTGTCGATGGCTGATCTGCTTGCTCGTGAATTGATGGAAGAGGCAATGCAGGCTGAATACGATTTCGATGCAAGCGAACTGGCGATAGACGGTGGGACTCGACAATCGTTTCGCTTTTTGGATGAGTATCACAATTGGAATGCCGATCGGTCAAAACCGGCTCAATTCAAAGACGGAACTCTGCTTCCGGTCGGTTCTGGTTGGTCGAGAACTGTGGAAGTTACCGGTATTCCGCTAGCGGATATGGGATACCCAAACAAAGCGGGCGTCGGCAGCAAACTGGTTACGGTTACCGTTCTTCGATCTGACAGGAGGCTGGCTCAACTGAAAGCTTACAAGACAAAATTTACCGACTCGATTCCAACTTTCGACTAGGACCAAGTCCAGGCCCGATCCATGCGACATTTTAAAACAACAAACCGACGTGCAAGTGCCTACATCGTTGTTATGGGCGCATCGATGTTAATTGCATTGTTCATGCTTGCAGGCCTGATGGCGATCAGGATTCAACGGTTGGAATTGCGCAACGCGGCTGATCTGCATGAGGCTCGACTTAACGCCAGGTCGGGTGTCGAGTTGGGTATGTTTCATATCCAGAACCATCCAGGTAAATGGCGTCAGCTGGCGAATAGCACGACAATCGGACATGGCCCAGACATGGTCGTGGAGCTGATTGACCCAGTCGATGGTGACCTTGTTGATTCGGAATTGGATCCAGTCGTCGTTGTCTCGACGGGGGTTGCAGAAGAGGCGACCCAGGTGCTGCGTCAACGTGTTAACCCGCGAATGGTGGCGTTGGATAGCTTGCAGTCTTCGATTCACTCTGCGGCTTTTTTTGATATGGATGGTTCAATACTGGATGTCGATCAACCGCTGTCCGTTGCTAGAATACTGCGAGCAAGAAAAGCATCGAAAATAATCGGCGATTTAAATATGCCTCCCGGCAATGAGTCGGAGTTCAACGATGGCTCATTTATCACTGGCGACGTTTCCGACTCCGGGACCTGGCCAAGAGAGACACCGGCCACAACAGGGCAAGACGTCTTCGCGCCTTACATCAGCATGGGCACGAACATTCGGTTGGCCGATCTTTGGTTTTCGGATCATAACCTCAACCGGATTGTGAATGACGAATTTAAAGACGGGCTCAATGATTGGATGGGGCTGGATTGCTCTATCGAACTGGACGGCAGCACGGTGGCGGTTACCAAACGAGAACACCAAGCGGCTGGCATCGCCCAGGATATTAGCTACTTGATCAAGAACGGCGGGACGTTCAATCTCTTTTGCACAATCCATAATCCCATGCGGTTTCCTGTCGACGCAAAAATCCAATTCAGGATCGAGAGTACCGGTGAAGGTATTCGGTACTTTTCAATTCCCGAGTTCTCAATCAAGCCAGAAGAATGGCTTTGGCAAAGCGCCGATATTAAGCCTTCGTGGGCTGGCGAGTTGATTAGTGCGAAATGGCTCGTAACAACCACTTCCGATGCCGCCCCCGCGCCTGATTTCAATATTTCTGGTCCAGGGTTTTACGACAAAACGTATCTCGATGGCTCGTATGTAATGCGCGGTCACTTGTTAACGAGAAATGACAATACGATTGGTAACGGTGCAACTAACTCGGACGGCGTATATGTTCTAGATTGCGCCGCAAATCAAGTGATTATCGAGGACTCGAGAGTCGATGCGACGTTGGTGTTGCTGGAAAGTTCCAATGTTGCGATCCGAGAGACCGTAAACATGAAAAATGGGTTCTCGAACAATCCGACGATTTTGGCTCGCGGTGATTTAAGATTTGAATTGGATAACGCATCGTTAAGCGAAGTGGACGCGCAAACTAATTTCAACCCTCCCTCATCTCCATTCATTCCCTACGGCACGCAGTTGGAATACGCAAACGACACAACCACCGATTCTTACAGCTGCCGAGTCGACGGGTTAGTGTATGTGTCTGAGAATTTAGTCATTGCCAAATCCATGGTGAACTTTGGCGTGTTTGTTTGCGACAAGGACGTTTGGTTAGATTCAGCCAATGTCAGAGTCGAACATGATTCGAGGTTCGCAAACGATCCGCCGCCTGGGTTTGATACGATCAAGATGCTTACGCAACCAGGAAGCGTTCGGCAGATGATGATCGTCAATTAATCGGTAAAAACGTCGGTAAATCGAACAATCTGAAAACTTCGGTTGTCTACCGAGTGTACATTCAGTGTGCGCGACTGGCAGAAAATGACCGGAGTAGATGATGGACTCGACACAACGAAAGAACACGATCGCCATATCACGCTTGGCGACTTGTAACCCGTTCTCACCCACAAGATTTCAGATTGAGAAAGAGATCTTGAAGGGCCGCTGTGAGCCATTTGATTCGATTGCCTGGAATCGAACTCGTGAGAATCGGGAAGTCGAACGGCCGAACGTGATCGAGCTGACGAAGATTGCCGAGGCGATCGTCGAAGACGTTTCGACCTCCAAGACGTTGCCGGATGAATTGCATGACGACTATTGGAATGTCGCGACGTATTACTTGCTATACCGGCACATTACCAATTTGCCGACCGATGAATTGCGGAGCAAGAACAAGAAGCATCAGAAACTGGTTTATGACAGTTGGGCTAATTTTTGGCTGGAGTATCAACGGGTCTTCGGTGTCGGCGGTGCCTATGAAGTCAGCAAACCAGCGGCGGCACATTTGTTCGCTTGTCTGACGCAGATTCATCGCGCGTTCTTTATCATCTTTGATCATATTCTTGGTGAGTCATTGCCGATCTCGCGACTTCGAGAGCAAGTTTGGGAATCAATTTTTACTTGCAGCATTCGGCGGTATCATGATCTGCTGTTTGATCGGATGCGAGACCTTTCAACGCTGGTGACTGGTCCGTCGGGTACTGGTAAGGAACTGGTTGCCCGAGCGATCGGTTTGTCGCAGTACGTGCCGTTTGACCATGAGCCGTGTCATTTTCAGTTCGAATCGGATGGTTGTTTTCTGCCGTTGAATCTGTCAGCGTTGTCACCGACATTGATAGAATCCGAATTGTTCGGGCATCGCAAAGGAGCTTTTACAGGTGCAGTGACGGATCGAGTTGGCTGGCTTGAATCCTGTAGCAAATACGGCGCAGTGTTTCTGGATGAGATTGGCGAGTTGGACCTTAACCTGCAAGTGAAACTCTTGCGTGTTTTGCAGGAGCGGACGTACTGTCGTTTGGGGGAAACGGCGGAACGAACGTTCGCAGGCAAGATCATTGCCGCTACCAACCGTAATCTGGCGGAAGAAATCGAGTCGGGGAACTTTCGGGAAGATTTCTACTTCCGGATCTGCACGGATCGGATTGAAACACCAACGTTGCAGGAACAATTGCGAGACCATCCGGAGGACCTGGAATGGCTGGTCCAATCGATTACTCGTAAACATCTTGGCGAACCGAACGAAGAGATTGCCAACGATGTTGTCAGCTGGATTTCTGAGAATTTGGGCGACACGTATCCGTGGCACGGGAACACCCGAGAGTTGGAACAATGCGTACGAAGCTTCATTATTCGCCAGGAATATCAACCACTGAAAATCTCCAGAACTGTGAACTCGCAAACAATTCCGGGGTGGTTGTTGCCGATGTACAACGGCGAATTGACTGCCGAGGAGGTGTTGCAGTTATATTGCACGTGGATGTATTCGAAATTGGGAAGCTACGAAAAAACTTCGCAGTGTTTGAAACTTGACCGGCGGACGGTGAAGGCCAAAATCGACGAAACGTTGCTGGCTGAATTGAATGGTTGATTTTTCAGCCGTATTGAACCCAGCTCGCTGGGTGTAACAATAGCGGCACAAACTCCTGAATTCCAAATTTATTGTCCTGGTGGATACGATGGCATTGATAACCCGAACGTCTGTATTTTTGATTTGCTTGATTTGCCTGTCTGGTGCTGGTTCTTCGTTGTCGGGCAACGAAAACGAAGCTGGTAAGAATTGGAATAACTTTCGTGGACCAACTGGTAACGGGATGTCGACGACGGCCAAGCCACCGACAGAATGGACCAGTGACAAGAACGTTAAGTGGAAAATCGAGATTCCAGGTCGCGGGTCGTCTTCACCAGTCGTGTGGGGCAACAAAATTTTTCTGACGACGGCGGTAAACGCAGAACCGAACGCAAAACGACCACCGCAAATGACCCGGTCAGATTTTATTCGCCAGTTTGACGAAAACAAGAATGGCCAACTCGAAAGGGAAGAAATCAAAAAGGCAAGAGCTTTTCAGAAGGAACAAACGGCCAAGTCGCTTGCGAAACATCAGTTCACGGTCATGTGTATCGATCGAGAGGATGGCAAGATCTTGTGGCAGGATGTTGCCAACGAAAAGAAGCCTGGTGAATCACATCACCGTGATCATGGATTTGCGACTGCTTCGCCACTGACCGATGGAAAGCACGTCTACTTTCACTTTGGGCCTAATGGCATGTTTTGCTATGACCTGGATGGGAAGCAAGTTTGGAAGCGAACGGATCTTGGCGAAATGGAAACGCGTGGAAACTTCGGAGCCGGCAGCTCGTTGGCTCTAGATGGCGATGTCCTGGTGATGCCGTGGGATCATGAAGGTCAATCACGAATCGAAGCCTTCAACGCCAAGACTGGTGAGACTATCTGGAAGACGGAACGGGACGAGCCGTCGAACTGGGCAACGCCGCGTATCGTCGAAGTCAACGGCAAGAAACAAGTGGTTCATGCCGGTGATCTCTATAGCCGTGGCTATGATCTTGCGGATGGTAAAGAGTTGTGGCGTTCGTCAGGTCTGTCCTCCCGTCCGGTCGCGACTCCAATCGTCAAAGGAAACATTGGCTTCTTCGCGAGCTCGCGACAAGGTTCCGTTCTGGATGCATATTATCTCGATCGAGAAGGTGACATTTCCGGTGAGTCTGCCTGGTCAATCAACGACAAAACGCCAGATTGTCCGTCGATGTTGTTGTCTGACAATCGACTGTTCTTTATTGCCGCGAACCGGGGAATCGTTTCGTGTGCCAACGCCGATGACGGGAGTCTGTTTTTCGGAGCACAACGGTTGCCGACGATTGAGAGTGTTTATTCGTCGCCGGTTGCGGCCAATGGTAAAGTTTTCATCACCGGTCGGCAGGGCAATACAGTGGTCATCAAAGACGGCAATGATTACGAAATCGTTGCCGAGAATAATGTTGGCGAGCCTGTCGATGCAACACTCGCACTGATGGAAAATCAGATTTTCATCCGTGGTTCAAAACACCTGTTTTGTATCGAAGAAGAATAAGTTTCAGTTCCGCTGTTCCGGCTGGAACAAAACGATTTCGTTCAAATACCGATGGGGTAATTGAAAGCGAAATCGTTCTGAGCCGGATCAAATGTTGTTTGGGAATCCACGGAGGCTCGAGGCGGTAAGTTCGCAAACGAGTCTCTTCCCTTTCAATCGCGATTCTATTTAATCAACGGTTGAGTCGGCAGGAACTTCTACGCTGGCTTTGATCTGGTTGACATCGACGCGGCTTTCGAAGCTGATCAGGTTTTTCGCTTCTGGTGTTTCGCCTTCGATCATCATCCCGGCGACTCGCCATCCATTTTTCATCTTCCGCATCATCACGGTCACATCGGAAACCTCTTCGTCCGAACTTGCTGAAAACTCGCAGTCGATGAAGCAGAGTTTTTCGCGAATCGTATTGAAGGCTGGTTCCGAGAGCTCAAACCGCGTTCCCGGTTCGGCCAGTGGTGGAAGATGGAATTTCAGCCGACTGGAAACGTTGATCGCGGCTGGAGTTAACAACAGTTCGTAATGCTCCGGTTGCTCGCGATTGAGCAACTCAATGAACGTTTTGCAAACTGATTGCGGTGAAGCATCGCTAGGCGGAACTTCGAACGAATTGGCGGCTGGGGACTCGGCGTCGGTGGTTGCCGTTACTGCCAAAGTTTTCAGCTGGTCGTCAATTCCTTCCGATCCCTCCACGGCATCAGGGATTGGCAGTTCCACGCTATCAAGGTTTCCTGAATTGCAACCTGCCAACAATCCAATGAGCAAAACTGACGAAATAACTGCGAGACTTCTATGGTTCATGTTTTTCTTCCCATGAATACTTCCCCCGCAAGAACTACTCTGCGGATCAACGTTTCGGATTGTCGTTGTTTTTGATTCGATTGGTCAAGAGAAATTGAACTGACGTTTGAATGCGCAAATCGTTTTGGTAATTACCGAGCTGCGAAATGTCTCTGGAATTGTGTCACTGTCCAAATTCGCGTCAATCATTGATGTCCATCCGAACAAAACCGTTGAAAAATGCGACTGAGCTTCGTGATCATACGGATGTTCGACGAGCGGTTCCAAAGGAACATTGCGAACGGAGGCCAATCTTTGCCCAGTCGCTTGCTAGCATCCTGGGTTTTCTTTTGGCTGTTTCGGTCGGGTGTGCGGTTCCGCGGGCGGATGTGGCTTTGCCTGGTGAATCGGTTTTGGAGCGAGACCAACTGGTTGTCTATTCTGACTTCTATATTCCGACGCAGCATCGGCTGATTGAAGGGTTGACTGCCCGAAGACGCGATATTTCCGAGCAGTTGAAGCTGCCGACGTCGAATGAGCCGATCAACGTCTACGTTTTTCAAACGGAGAATGAGTACCGGCAATTCATGGCGAAGGACTTTCCTGAGTTTCCAGATCGGCGGGCGTTCTTTGTCAAGAACGACACGACTCTGAAGATTTTCGCATTTTGGGGCGAGCAGATTGGCGAAGATTTACGTCATGAAGTCACCCATGGGTATTTGCACAGCGTTATCGCCAACTTGCCGATCTGGCTCGACGAGGGCTTGGCGGAATTTTATGAGACGCCGCGAGGTAGACACGGTTTCAATGAAAGTCATGTTTATTTGTTGAGCAACGCTTTTCGACGAGGCGACTGGAAGCCGGACTTGGCGACGTTGGAGCAACTGAGGCTGCCGGAGGAGTTGAATCAGCTTAACTATGCCGAGGCCTGGTTGTGGGTGCATTTTATGCTTGAGGGTGACGAGGGCGATCCAAAACTGATTCAGGACCAACTAGCTCGATTGCGAATGTCCGCGGAGTCCGAACCGATGTCGGGGTTCGTCGAAAAGCAGTTGGAAGGCAAAGATGTGAAGGTTATCGAACATCTGAAAAAATTGGCAGAAGAACTTTGACGTTTTTGACATCGAAGCGAGTTTAATGGCATGATGTAGCTCATCGAACCTGAAACGATCGGTTCGTGGTAGTCGAAAGGCTTAGGTAGTTTGTCGAACCTGACGCAACCAGTTTTGTCTGTGTTTCATCATGAATCAACCGAAACTAAAAACATGCCGCCTGTGCAATCGGGTGACTAAGAAAGGCACGACTGAGCACCACTTGATTCCGCGGACTTGCCACAAGAACAAATGGTTCAAGAAGAATTTTTCGCGGGAGTTGATGCGGGAAACGATTCCGTTATGTCGTGACTGCCATCGCGAGATTCATGACTTGGTCCCATGCGAAAAAGAATTAGGCCGCGATTTCAATACGGTCGAGAAATTGCTGGGGCACGAACAGATCGGCAAGTTTGTAGCCTGGGTACGGAAGCAGAAGTAAAGTTTGCGTCCGGGTGATTCCTCACCGTGCCTCTGTGAGTGGCGAGATGAGTTTGCGCTAGTTGCTGATGGGAGTGGGCCAGTCGCTATTCGCGTACCGATTTGGAAATACCGTGCTTCTTGATCTTGCGGTCGAGTGTCGATCGTTCGATTCCCAGAATCTGGGCGGCGCGGCTTTTGTTCCATTCGGTTTCGTTGAGAGTCGACGTGATGTGCCGTCGTTCTACTTCGGACAGGGACTCTGGCACATAGCGCTGAGTCATGTTGAATTCCATCTGGGATTCGCTGGCGGTGTTGAGATTGGTTAACAACAACTCGTCGATCGCGATCTCGGTTCCGTGGGACAACACAACCGCCCGTTCAATCACATTGCGGAGCTCACGAACATTTCCAGGCCAACGATATCGCGCCAATTGGTCTTTGGCTTCTTTCGAGAACCCGCTGATCTTGCGACCGGTTTCCGTGCAGAACTTCTGCAAGAAAAAATCAGCGAGATCGACGACGTCCTCCGGGCGATGCCGAAGCGGAGGAACGACGATTTGCACAACGTGTAAACGAAAGAACAGGTCCTTGCGGAAATTGTTGGCCCGGACGGCCTTCTCCAGGTCGCGGTTGGTCGCAGCAATCACGCGGACTTCCGATCGAATCGCCTTGCTCCCGCCGACTCGTTCAAACGGATGGCCTTCGAGAACTCGCAGGAACTTCGCCTGAATCGAAGGGCTCATTTCGCCGATTTCGTCGAGCATCAGCGTACCTTTGTCGGCAGCTTCAAATTTTCCCAACTTGCGATCCGTCGCACCGGTAAACGCTCCTCGCTCGTGACCGAACAGTTCGCTTTCGAGCAACGTTTCCGATAGTGCCGCACAATTCAAGCAAACGAAGGGGCCTTTCCGCCGCCCGCTGGAATAGTGGATGGCTCGAGCAACCAGTTCCTTTCCAACTCCGCTTTCGCCGCGGATAAGGACCGTGGCTTTACTGGGCGCGGCTTTGGCGATTTGGCGATGGACTTCCAGCATCGCTGCACTGGAGCCAACAATTTCGCTTTCGACGCCAAGTTGTTTTCGAAGGGCGTTAATCTCATGCTTGGTCTTGGAGAGATCTTCGACCAGTTTCTGTTCGCGAAATCGAGTTCGCATTGCCAGCGCGACTGTTTCGGCGACGGCGAGTGTGAATTCAAGATCGTCCGGATCGAGCAAGCCTTCTGGACGCGTGGAATATAAATGGATCATACCCCGAGTCCGGTTGTTGACCCGGATCGGCGCGCAGATCACGCTGGTCGCGTGGATCTCGCCTTTGCTGTCTCGCAGTCCCAATGCGCTGTCGTCCTGGATGTCGCGAGCCAAGACCGCTTCGCCTTCCTTGATCACCGTCTCGCACAGGAACTTGGAGACTCGCTGATACTCCGGTCGATTCTCACTGCGCCACGCGATGATATCCAAACTGTACGGGTCGACGGTTTGTGGTTGTGTCGGAGGGATCATCAAAACCGCGCCGGCGTCGACGTGGGTGTCTTCGATCAAGATGTCGAGTGCCACTCGGGCGATCCCTCGTGCGGTCGATTCGTTTGCCAGGGCAAATGCGAGTCGACATAGTTTCGTCGCGGCGATGCCGGTGTTGGTGGTTGCATTTTCGGCATCGTCGCCAATGTCGCCTTCTTCCAGGAACCTGGTTTTCTGGCGGCGATGCGTGATGGTCGTCGGTTCGACTTCCAGCATCGTCATGGTCGGCTGTTCATCGTCCGCTTCCAGGCCCATGATGGTTTCACCACCTGGCCCGATCTCGACGCGCGAGAACACTTTGCGATCGTAGGCGCTGGAAAGGTCGTGGACGAAAGCGAGTTGTGTGCCGGCAATCCAGATCACGTCACCGACCTTCAGGGCTCGATCTCCGGTCAAACGTTCTTCGCCGACGGCGGTCCCGTTTCGGCTCTTGAGATCACGAACTGTCCATTTTCCGGCAGTCTGGAAAATCTCCGCATGTTGGCGGCTGGCTTGGTCCTCTTTGATCACAATCTGGTTAGTAGGGGATCTACCGATCGTAACGGTTCGGCCGGGGACGAGGCGGAAAACATCCGACCACTTCTTGCCGTCTCGAATGACGAGATAAGCGAACGATTTTGCGGAAGTTTTTTTGTTGTGTGAGACCATCGGCTTCTATGGTGATTTCCTTTGGTTTTCGGCTGCCCCATTAGATAGGATTAATCGTCACACTACCCGCTGCAAATGTCCGTGAAAAACAGGAATTTCTTGCTTTTCATCATTCCGCTGGGTAGTCTGGATTAGAGGTATCATCGCGTACGCCTGTTGATATATCTTACCGTCGATTGCCACAATTTGGCAGTATCAGTCTGGTGATCCACCGGGAACTGAGCGACGCTAGATCAAATTCGAGGCCAGGGGCGTGGCATTCATTCAGGAGCAGAGCCAATGTTGGCGCAGAGTCATTACAGTCAATTTGCAAAATTAGTTTCCGTTTGTACTTTGCGATTCGCAATTTTTGCCGCAATCGTGACAAGCAGTTCTTTGAGTGGACAGTTGTTCGCTCAGTTCGGCAACCTACTCAATAACAACGGCGTTGTCGGTGGTGTTTCCATCGACGCAGAAGGGGTTTTGGGCAAAGGTGCTATTCGGCTCGATCAGGACTTGCAAGCCCAGGTGAAAAATGGCTTGACGTCAGTCGACACCGATTTGAGTAAGCCCGGGATGCGAATGATTTCGCTGAAGGCACTCGAGCAGAAAATGATGGAGTGTAAGAACGCTGGTAAGCCATTCCCGCCTGCGGTTAAGTACATGGCTGGTTTGCAGCGAATCGAATACGTTATCGTTTCGAAAGAAAACAACGATGTGATTATTGGCGGCCCGAGTGAAGGGCTGAAGACGGACGAGAACGGGAATGTTGTGGGAGCTACGTCAGGAGCACCGGCGATCCAGTTGGAAGATTTCCTGGTCGCGATGCGATACGTCGACAAAGCTCGGTCTGGCTATGGTATCACGGTTTCAATTGATCCGACCGAAGAAGGAATCAAGCGAGTCCGTAGGCTGATGCGGAACTACACTGCCGGCAGTTTCAATGACCGGTCGGCCAAAGCACTGGAAGAAGCTTGTGGGCCACAGAACATAACGCTGACTGGCGTTCCTAAAGACAGTCGGTTCTCGCAAGTTCTCGTTGCGGCGGATTACAAAATGAAACGTTTGGCGATGGGTTTGGAGCCAGCTCCGGAGTTCTTGCCAAGCATTCTTGAGATGGCGGGTCAGAAGCGAACTCGCCTGAAAAAGATGAGCCCGCGATTCTGGATGGAGACTTCGTACGGTCCTGTGTCTGTTAGTGATGACAAGACAGTCTGGAAGCTCAACGGACAAGGTGTTTGCACGAAGACTCAAGAAGATTACGCGAAACAAAATGGTTCGGATGCGGGCAAGTCCAGCAAGCTGGCAACAGCATGGGCCGATTCGATGACCGAAAAATATGATCAGCTTTCGAAGGCTGAGCCGGTATTCCGGGAGTTGCGAAACCTGATGGACATGAGTGTTGTGGCTGCGATCATCGCTCGCGAAAGATTGTTGAAACAGGTTGGTCTGAACATTCCTGCGATCAAAGGACTCGATACCGTTTCGATTCCGACCTGGAACGTGCCTCAGAAAGTGCCTTCGCAGTGCAGCTTTGCTCGACTGTCGGATGGCTTGATCGTGACGACTTCTGGTGGTGTTACCGTTGATTCGTGGGCTGTTGCAGCCAAAACGAAAACGGATTCGCGTTTAGGTGAAGTAACCAAGCTGGCTTCGGCATCAGCCGATCGCTGGTGGTGGAATGCCAACTAACTAGTGGCTCATCAATGCTGAGTTGAACTGGTCGACTCAGCTTGGTTGAAAACAAGTTTGTAGCAAAAGCGTTGCCGTCATCGGCAACGCTTTTTTTGTTGGATCGGTTTCATTTGACAGGAGCTCTCTAGTGGTCGTTTCAAAAAAGCGAAATGGCTAGTTTGGGTCCTTGATTTTTGGGTGCCATGTTCACGCCTTTCCAGCAATAAGCCAACTCCCCCGCAACGGCATGCTTACGCTAAGCATAAGCCAATGGTCAACGCGGCGTGAGCATGCTTCGTCGGTACGGCACACATAACCACCAAGGCTCGCGTAAACATGGCACCCGTCAATTCATGGCACCTGTCAATTCAGGTTTCATGGTACCCGTCCATTCAGGTCTGATGAACCACTAGCCTGACAGCGGTAGTTGGACCACTTTGGCTTCGGTTGAACCGATCTGCAGCTTGGTTCCAGGTTCAGACTGTTTGCATTTGACGTACCCGAGTCCTAGCCATGACTTGAGCTGCGGCGAGTAGGCGGTCGTCTTCAGGACACCGGTCTTGGCATCATCGTTGGTGATAATCGCATCACGTTCTGGTAATTTGTCGGTATCTATCTGAAAACCAACCAGGAATTTGTTGACGTGTCCAAACGCGTCGATCTTGGCCACCGTTTCCTGGCCCAGGTAGCAACCTTTGGTAAACGAGATGGCTTTATCGTCCCGCCGCAGTTCCTGTGGGAGATTGTTGTTGTCGACCTCGTTCACCAGCCACGGTGTGCCACGTTCTAATCGCAACATGGTTAGTGCCGATTCGGAACATTGTTGAAGGGACTCGCCTGAAGCAAGCGAGTCGAGTAATGCCTGAAGTTGTTCTTTGGGCACAGCTATCAAGATTCCCTCACCCGCGATCTCAACGTTGGCGGTGGTTGCCGAAAAATCGTTGCCAGAAACTTGTGAGGTTGTGTTGGCCGGTGTTTGGAACTGGACGGCCAATGTTGAATCGGTAGTGGGCCCGCAGACAAACACGGTAGCGAATTCTGTTGTTCGATCGTTGATTTCGACGTCGTCTCGAATGATGTATTTGTCGAGATGTTCGCGGATCGCTTCTCCGGCCTGTTGACCATTGACGGTGATTTGTAGCGATGACTCCAACGCCAATACGTGCCCAAACCCGACGATTTTTCCTCGAGTGTCCAGTACAAACAGCTCTGTGACCTGACCCACGTCAAGCGATTGGATGTCGGCAGTGCAGAAATTCTGGAGGAATGCGGCTCGGTCGTTTCCGGTTAGCTCCAGCCAACTGCGGTCGTCCAGACACACGAATCCCGTGGACTTGGTGAGTAACTCGTATTGTTCAAGCAATTCCTGTGAAACCATGAGCGTTTGATAGCGAAATTATGACCGGGTGAACGTGTTTTCGTCGATGCAATCAATGTTTACCACATTTCGTGGTTTAGCTCTAATCCACCCACAAGAATGCGTGTAGTTTCCGCGTGGCTTCCTTCAGTGAGCTTTTACTGGCACGGCCACCGCTACCGCCGAATTCAGTGCAGAATGCACCAGGTTCGCCCGATTCGACTTTGCCTACGCCTAAAGGATTGTGTTCGCGATGTTGCGTACGAAAAATAGACTCCCACTTTCAAACTGGTCTTTATGGACTTCCTGTCTGTTGTTAGCGATCGCACTGGTTGGCTGTCAGCAGAATTCGCGCACCGAGCAATCGAAAAACGAAAGTCCACCGGACATTACTGCCGCCGAGATCCTGGCAACGGTCAAGCAGCAATACCGGGATGCGAGTTCATACCAGGACAATGCCGTACTGTATTTGACTTACCGTTTGAATGGACGCGCGATTCAGGAGCCGAATCCGTGGTCGATTGCTTGGACACGAGATGGGCAGTATTCCGCGAATCTGTTCAATGCGAAAGTTCGCTGCGATGGCAAGTCGTTAAGCTGCTATGTGTTTGATATTGAAACAGGCAACGTTGATAACCAGCATCTGTTGATCCCGGCGAGCCCGTTTGGCCGTTTGCTGAACGACAAGATTGCCAGTCACTTTGTCTTTGGTACCAGCGAGTTACCGCTTGATGAACTTGAGACGACCCGCCGAGATCACCTGGTTCCACCGATGATTGGTTTTAGCGAGCCACAGTTGTTGCCGGATTGGCTGAGGGCGCCGACGAAGGTTCAGCGGTTGGAAGACGACGAGTCGATCGGAGAGTCTTGTTACGTTTTGAAACTGCACAGTGAAGGCAAAGAGTATCGGGCTTGGATCAATCAGAAATCTGGTGTGATTGAACAGATCGAGTTTCCGTTGCAATATCTCGATTCGCAGATTCTTGCTTCCGAGCAAGTCACGAACCTGCGCTTTTTTGCCAGGCTGCATGATGCCAGGTTGGACGATGAAGTGGCTGCCGACCAATTTAAGATCGCTACTCGAATGGCAACGAAGCAAGTAGATCATTTCGTCACATTGCCTGAGCCGTTGCCTTGTTTGAAACTTGGAGAAGAAGTTGGCGATGTTGTATTGCAGAATCCGACGAATGACAGCCTTGCGAAAGTCGCTGATCTATACGACGCGCCTACCACGTTGCTTTGGATCACAGGGTTTAGTGCCAACGACTTGATTGGGAAGTTTGGTGAGTTGGCGAAAGGCATTGGTAGCGACAACCATCGTTTCGCGGTCGTTTATTCTGATGACTCATTGGCATCGCCTGGAACTGCTTCCTCGGAAATCGACTCACGTTTGGGGAATGCCTTGGCTTCAGCCCAGCTACCGGCACTTTACGATCCGAAAATGAATGCCAGTGCTGAACTGGAGATCAAGGCCGTGCCTTCGGTTATCGTTCTTGACAAAGCGAACAGGGTGCAGTTTGCCAAGGCAATCGATAGCAAGGACTGGACCGAAGACGTGAAGATTGCCTTGGATCGCGTGGCTAAGGGTGAGAACGTCGCGTCAGAAATGAAAACGGAATATCAGAAATACCTGGACGAGTATCACCAACAACTCGCATTGGCGATGACAACGACGCGCGGCGATTCGCGAACTGCAACCGGCCAGCCTGTATCCGGAGTGGACATGAAGGGATCGACCAAAGCTAAGCTGGTATGGGAGTCTCGATCTCTGAAAGATCCAGGTAACATTCACATTCCCTGGAAATCCGATCAGTTGTTTGTCCTTGATGGATGGCAGACGGTGGTTGAATTCGATTCGCGAGGCGATTTGATAAATCGTTTCAACTTGAGTTTGCCGGAGGGCGTGGGCGTGAATCGAATCCGCTCGCTTGTAACAAACGAAGGCAAACGCTGGTTTGTTGCGTTTTCGATGCTCGGGAAACAGGCTTTCGTGTTCAACGATGCTTGGGAAAAAGTCCTGGAGTATCCTGAGGCTGGCAACGGCGGGGAAACGTCTGGGATTTCGCAGGTCCAATTGACTGAATCTCGTTCAGGAAGCGTGGATCTTTGGATGTCGTTTATTGACAAAAATGGTATCCGGAAAATTGACGTGAGAGATGGAACCGTCGAGCAGGTAATCGACAAGCCTTGCCGTGGTTTCTGTTTGCTGGGCGGCAAGCTGGTAGTTGTCGACGGTGGTAAGGTTCACATTGGCGGTAAACAGATTCCAGGGTTGGCCAAGTGGAATAGTACGACGCTGTTGCCTGGTCCCGATTCTTTGAGCTGTTGCACTGTCTGTCGCAACGATCAAGAAGCATGGAAGTTGTTTTGCATTGATCACGTGGGGACTGTGAAATGGTCGCATCCAATTCTGCCACAGTTTTTCGATAACGACATTGAATCATTGGCGTATGGATCGGGAAGGCAAAGAGGACCGAGCGGCGGCAGTGAGTTTGCGATATCTGCAAGCAACAACAGCAGCGCGATGCTCTTCGATTTGCAGGAAAATACCCCCGTTAAAGTTGAATTTGGATGGCGCTCTGCAGTGCAGCCCTTGAGGGGAATTGCTGCTTGGTCTTCCAGCGAACACTCTGCTTCTGGAGCCCGGTTGGTTACCTCGACGAAGGATGGCGTTCAATGCTGGGAGATCCCGGGCAACAGAACTCAGATCATTCCTGCGTCCACTCAACTGAACCGATAAGGAAAATCTTTCCATTTTGTGATGTGGTTAACATCGAGTCGCGGGGATTGCTCTGGGGTTATATCCTCCCGTGGATTTCACGTGGTAAACAACCGTCTTGGTTGATTTATTTCGAATACCCAACGATACTAAGTAAATATCCCCGATCTACAACGTCTATGATTCGAGCCTTGGATGTGGCCGGAATCGTTCTTTGTTGTCGAGCAAAATTTATACAGGAGCAGAGCTTGTGAATTTATATTCCAGGATTATTTGTGTTTGCGCAATGGCCGCGATGGTTTGCGTTGCCGACGCGCAAATAAAAAGACCCACAAGAATTCAAAGAGATTCCGTTGATGACTTAGAGAAAATCTGGGGAATCTGTGGATGTACAAATTGTGGTGGTCGCTTAGAGCACAACGACCCATACGACGAAAACGATCCGAATCAGTTTCAGATTGTTACTCGATGGACAGCAACGACCATGAGTGGCGGTGGCTTGGGTCAGGGAACTCCAACCATTTTGACTTGGAGCATTATTCCTGACGGTACTGACGCAAACGGCGCTGGCGGATTCGTTCCCAGTAACATGATCGGTGTGTTTGACAACTTGTTCAACGAAGCGAACGCCGGAAGCCCAGACCTGACAAATCGAAATTGGTTTTCACTGATTGAGCAGGCATTGGATCGTTGGGGTGAAGTTTCTGGACTTGAGTATGTTTACGAGCCGAACGACGACGGACTTGCCAACTTCGGAGCTGGCGGTGCGGTTGGTGTTCGTGGTGATGTGAGAATTGGCGGATTCACGATTGATGGTATGGGGAACGTTTTGGCGTTCAACCAGTTTCCAAACGTCGGCGATATGGCAATTGATACTTCTGATACTGGGCTTTACGGGAATCCTGCACAGGCTTTTCGGTTGTTCCGAAATGTGTTCACGCACGAGCAAGGTCACGGAATTGGTTTTGCTCACGTAGAATCTAACAACGCGGGCTTCTTGATGGAGCCATTTATTCAGCCTACTTTTGACGGCCCGCAATTGGACGATATTCGAGCTGCTCACCGGAACTATGGTGACGTGTTTGAGAAGTCGAATAACTTCAATGGAAATAACACGATCGCCGACGCGACTGACTTGGGTCTGGTCGCTGACGGTGGCTCGGTGTCAATTGGTGCTAATGGTGCGACTGGTACACAAGTTGGTGGTAACGAAATTAATTTCGTAAGTGTCGATGACAATAGTGATACGGATTTCTACCGATTCACCATTGATGAAATATCTTTTGTTGACATAACGCTGGACCCAGTTGGAGCAACGTACAATCAGTCGGCTCAAGGGGGTGGAGGCGGAGTACCACTTAATTCGAGCAATGTCAGTAATTTGACCCTGGGGCTGTTTGATAGTGGTGGTGGAGCCGAAGCGATCGTCAACAGTGGTGGCCTCGGCGTAACGGAGACGATCACGGATCAACTTCTTATTCCGGGTGACTACTTCATTCGTGTGACCGGTTCAGCCAACAACATTCAACTATATACTCTGGCAATCAGTTCTGACGCGTTACAAGTTCCAACGGCGACGGGACCAACGGTTGTGACTACTGTTTCCGGCGCTGTCTCGAGTGGCACGGTTGGTGATTTGGAGAGTTCGGACAATCAGTATCTTGAACTTCAGCCAGAGGTTCCGGGGAATCCTGTTGATGAGCCAATCGTTGCTTTGTTCACGTTCTTCTCGCCAGACATTATTGTTTCGCAAATTACGTTTGATTACGAAGGTTCCGGGAACACTCCGAACGTGGATCAAACCTTGTCTGTTTTCAATAACGACACTGGAATGATGGAAGAGTTGGATTCACGCGAAGTTACCTTGGCTGATTCTGACTTCCGGGCAACGCCAGACGGTAGTGCTCAGCGATTCGTCTCGTTCCCATCAGGATTGGTTCTGCTTGAGATGAAGTACGAGCCAACTGGGTTGGTCTTGTTCTATCCTTGGACAATTCGAATCGACGAGCTTTTGATCAATACGCTTGATTAAGCAAAACATCTTAGTCGAAAAATAAAAGCCGCTTCCGAGCGGCTTTTTTTATTGGTATCACGGTAGTACCATCGAGGGCAGGCTTGTCGTGTGGCAGTCCTGACACGTAAAAACAACGTCCGTTGAGTTCGCAATCAGACGATGAACAAAAGTTTCACTTGTACTTCCGAATCCGAAACCGAAGAGCTCGGCCGGCGGCTTGGGCTGGCGTTGCAAACTGGTTGTCTGGTCTTTCTCGATGGTACGTTGGGCGCCGGGAAGACGCGGCTGGTCAAGGCGGTAGCAGCTGGCCTAGAGATTGATCCGGACACTGTAACCAGCCCGACATTCACGATCATGTTCCCGTATGCCGGTCGTTTGCATCTGGTACACGTCGATGCGTTTCGTCTTAACGATCTGGACGAAGCGGAACAACTGGGCCTGGATGATTGGTTGGCTGACGGTTGTGTCATGATGATCGAGTGGCCTGAGAAGATCGCGGCTGTTCTACCGAATCCCGATTTGCGTGTTTCGATCAAGCAAACCGGTGAAACAGAACGTGAATTCTGCATGGAAGCCTGCTCCGAAATCGGCAAGGCGGTTTTGGAACAGGTTTAGCCACTCGCGATTGGCCAGGTGAACGTTCCAAGCGTACTTGGATTGCAGCGTCTCAATAAGTCCTGCGAAACCAAGGAAGGATCTAACGATTTTTCGGGTCGGGGAAGCCAGACAGTCGGCTTGCTACATGCCGTCCTGCCAAGTTAAATTATCACTCGAATAAAAAGAGATTATTGTAAACGCGACCAATGAATTGCGTGGATTTCGACTATGATCGTTCCAGCAAAGTTTGAGTTTGAATTTTGTAGCATTTGAAATTTTGTCGGTCGCAGAAATTAGTAGTCAGGGAGAATCGCATGTCTCAAGCGGAAATTAGCAGTCAACCGAGGGTGGCCGGTCACCCATCAGGTTTGTACACACTGTTCTTTGCAGAGATGTGGGAGCGATTCTCTTACTACGGCATGCGGGCGCTGTTGGTCTTTTACATGATCAAGGGTTTCCTTGGTTACGGTGACACGCAGGCATATACCGTCTATGGAGCCTACACCGCTCTCGTTTATATGACGCCGTTCATTGGCGGTATTTTGGCGGACAAGATCCTGGGTAAACGCCTCGCGGTTGTGATCGGTGGTTTGCTGATGGCGTCCGGGCACTTGTTAATGACCATTGAGTCGGAATGGCCATTTTTCTTCGCTTTGGCTCTGCTGATCACGGGCAACGGATTCTTTAAGCCAAATATCTCAACGATGGTCGGCTCGCTTTATGAGCAGGGCGACAAGAGTCGCGACGACGGATTCAATATTTTTTACACAGGTATCAACCTCGGTGCTGCGATGAGTCCGTTGCTGTGCGGGTTTGTCGGGGAGACTTACGGTTGGCACTATGGTTTCGGGTTGGCAACGATTGGAATGCTGATCGGCTTGGCTGTGTTCGTGATGCCAAACCTTGTCACGCAGCTATTGATTATGGCTGGAGCGATTGCTTCCACCGTCGGTATGTTGATGTTCCGACCAGACAACATTTATGCGATTTCGATTAATGTCTTCGTAGCCATCTGTTTGATGATCGCAGCGGTTGTTTCCTGGATCGCTTTGTCGCGAGGCGGATTGCCTAAATGGGCTGGTGGTCGTCCAGAAGGTGTGGGGACGAAACACGATTGGAAAATCTATCTCGGTACTGTGATCGTGATCCCGATTTTCGCGTTGCTGGTTTCCGGGTTTTCTCCGTTTACGAGCCCGCCGGAGGGTGCGGAGTTGAAGACGAAAGATGTGTTGTTGAGTGAACGGGTGTCGTTCCTGGAGAACCTGAACGTAGACAGTGAGACTGTTGAAAAGGTCAGAGCGGCCGGGATTTCAGTCGAACCTAAGCTTCGCGGCAAGCCATATCAGATGATTAGCGAAGAATGGATCGCTGAATTCAAAGGTGACGGAGACAGCCTGTTTGGCAACATCGGCGGAATCTTCCTGGAGGAAGTTTCCAAACCCGCGGGTGCGGTGCTGACCATTTTGGGGCTGCTGGCGTTTGGGTATTTGATCATTGAAACGTTCAAATTACCAAAAATCTCTCGCCATCGAATGATCGCGGCTCTGGTTTTGATTTTCTTTCAAATGCTGTTTTTCGCGTTCTTTGAGCAGGCGGGAAGCAGTGTCAATAACTTTACCGATCGAAACATTGACCGAGTCGGTGAAACGGAGGTGATCGAGGCATCTCAGGTTGGCAGCCAGATGACGATTGAGCCAACGCAAGCTCAGCTTGGTTACGAGTACGCACCGGGCAAGGCGTTTACCAACACCGACCTGGATGAACTGCGCAAGATCATCAAGGAAACGGAAGAGCTGGACAAAATCGAAGTCAAATGGAATGTTTCGGAATCGAATGTTGGCATGGGTGTGGCCAAGCGTACGGACGAATTGCCTGCTTCGATTTTCCAGTCGTTCAATGCGATCTTCATTTTGATTTTCGCGTTGGTCTTCAACTGGATGTGGTCCGCACTTCGGAAACGAGGCATGGACCCCAGCGCTCCGGTTAAGTTTGGGTTTGGACTAATTCAGCTCGGAATGGGTTTTGGAGCGTTCTGGCTTGGAGCTCAGAATTGTTCGGCGGTCGGCATGGTCGGTATTAGCTGGCTCACGTTGGGCATTTTGCTTCAGACGACGGGTGAGCTTTGCCTGTCACCAGTTGGCCTTTCCACGATGACTAAATTGAGTCCAAAGATCCTGGTGAGTACGCTGATGGGTGCCTGGTTCCTGGCGACTGCGTTCAGCCAATACCTGGCCGCGATCATTTCGAACCTGACCAGCGTGGGTGGCCATGGTGGAGGCGGAGGAGCTAACTTGCCGGCACCGATCAATACAGTCAACGTTTACGGTGACGTGTTTGGTCAGATTGCTCTGACGGCGATAGCTTGCGGAGTTGTCTGTATTATCCTTTCACCGTTGCTCAAATACTTGATGCACGAAGGTGTGACGGTTGATGATGTTGGTAACGTGATCGAATCGACAGACAAGAGTTCGTAGTGCTTCAGGATGGGCACAGGTGCGATGAAATTCAAATTTCGAATTCGCACTTTAATGATATTCGTGATCGCGTCCGCGCTTTTGGCGTTCATCGTCAAAGATAGATTTCGCGCGTACTATGGTCGATTCGTGATTCCATCTGAGCTGAGCGACTTTCTTTCCGAAGGTGAGCTGGAACTGGATTTTGAATATTCAGATCTGCCTCAGCAGGTGCAGCGAGTGACGTTTGTTCCGATCGAGAGATTGCGGATCAGCAAATTTGTGCTCAGCACCAGTGAATATTATTCGAACTATAACGAACCGGGCGAGGATCCAAACGCATTCTACGAGCTGGAAGGTGTGGATCTGCTGGCGAAAATCAAAGGATACCGCTCCGAGGGCGTTCTTGTTTGGTTTCCTGAATTCCAGCAATTTGGATGTCACGATTCTGATCACGAAATCATGCGTCTATTTGGTTCGGAAATTGGATGGAACGAAATCAGAAATGATTTAGCCAGATATGTTAATGCACAGTGGTATCCAGATCGTGTTGGCAATGAACTGTTGCGGCCTTGGGGTGATGACAGATGTCAAAAAATGACGCGAAAGTTACATCCAAGATGACGCTGGTGAGATTGGATTCCTGTCTCAGTCTCCGAGTGCCAAACTAATTGAAAGCCTCGCGAGTGCGTGCGCTTCGATGGCTCGGATGCTTAGTGAACAAAACCTTGGATCGGTAGTGATTCGATTTTCGAACTTGCGGTTCGTTCAATTGTGAATGAACCGCTTTCATTGGTAGCTCCAATGATCGCAATGGATTCGCTTAAGTTTGGGTCGTGGATGATTCTTTGAGCTTCTTCGTCTGAAGTGCAGAAGACAAGTTCAAAATCTTCACCATCTTGCAACGCATGTTCGAGGGCAGTTTTATTGCCGGTTGCGGCAAGTTCTGGTGCGGCATCTGATACCGGGATCGCTGATTCAGTAAGCTGAAAACCGCAGCCGGATTTTTGCGCGATAGCGGCTAAGTCAAGCGATAGCGAATCGGTTACGTCCGTTGCCGCATGAATCGTGAAATTCTCGATCAGGTATTTGGCAAGTTCGATTCGCGGTTCAAACTCGATATGCTTGTCGAGGATACTGCCACCCAGTTTCCCGGTCACCAAAATCACATCGTTCGGTTGAGCGCCGCTCATCTTCCAGAAATCAGTCCTGGCATTTTCGTACTTCGTGCCAAATACTGTAGCTGCAATGACCAGTCCGCCGTCCCAGCGATTGGTATCACCGCCGACTATTGGTATGCCGAATCTGGTTGCGGTGTTTTGGATTCCTTCGAATAGTTCTTTAGCCTGTTGCAAGTCGAAAGAACGAGGCAAATTCAGATTGATCGTCGCCGCCAGCGGCCGCGCACCCATGGCCGCCAGATCGCTCAGGTTCACTGCGATCGCCTTGTGTCCAATTTGACGAAGGCTGTGCTGCTGTGTTTCGAAGTGCGTGCCGTCCGCAATCATATCGGTGGAGACGACGATCTGGTCAGGCACACTCAGAATAGCCGCATCATCACCGATTCCCAGTGCAACTTTCGAATCGGAATGGAGGTGGTTTTTGACTAACCAGGAAACGAATTCTTTTTCCACGCGACGACCGGTTACGTAAGAGGACAATGCAGTTTAAATCAACTCAGCCTGATTAAGCTCGGGCTGATAGATTCATGATACGCGTGGAGTGTAAACGAAAAAACCGCTGCCAAACGTTATTTGACAGCGGTTAACATCGTGTGAAGAAAGGAGATAGCGGTACACTATGACCGCAGCAGCCCTTGCTATCTCAATTGCGAAGCGATTCGCAATTTCCCCCAAAAGGGCTCTTTCTCACGCAGAATGTAGAACATGAAATTCTTCCGGTTCCGGATATCCGGCTGTTCAAGAATGTATTCGAGGTTGTCCATCGACTCCGTTTTCCAACCGTGCATCGCGACCAGAATATCGCCTGAAATGATGCCTTCTTTATCTGCTGGACTGTCCTTGCGGACACGTGTGATTTTCAAACCTTGTTGGTAATTTGGATGACGATCTTTCATCTCGTTGGAGGAGGCCTGCTGAACACTGATGCCTAACAGTTTCCAGGAGGCTAAATTGGCGGCCGGTTCGACTTTCCTGGTCAGTTGCAGACTGACCGATTCCTGATGCCCGTGGTGTTCGAGTTCAAGATCAAACGGTTGCCCTGATTTGTTGCCTAATAAACCGGTGTACAGATCCAGACTTCGAGCGGCTTCTTTGCCGTTCACAGTCGTGATTCTGGCACCCTTTTCGACGCCGGCTTTGTCGGCTGGACTTTCCGGCTCGACGTTTTTCACGATCAACGCAGGTCGATGGTTCTCGAAAACGGTAACACATTCCATGCCGTGGTGAAGTCCGCCGACGTTGGTGGTGTGTTGCTCCATTAACTTGGAAGCGATCTCCAATGCATCGTTAGCTGGAATAGCGAACGCGATTCCCTGGGCTCCAATTCGAACCGCGACGTTGATGCCAATCATCTTTCCGTCGAGGTTCAATAGTGGGCCGCCTGAGTTACCGGGATTGATCGGGGCGTCGGTTTGAATCAGGTTACGATATATCTGGTCGTCGTTGACTTGTACTGTCCGGCCCAGTTGGCTGACGATGCCGACAGTAACCGTATGCTCGTAGCCGTAAGCATTTCCAACGGCGGCGACGGTTTCAGCCAACATCAGATCCGATGAAGTTCCGATCGGGATCACTGGCAACGATCTGCCAGCCTCTATTTTCAACAGTGCCAAATCGGAATCGGGGTCGTGAGCGACGATCTTGCCGATCAGCTTTTCCCGTTCGCTGGTTGTGACCTGAATTTGTTCGACGTCTTGTACGACGTGATAATTGGTCAAAATGTATCCGCGTGGATCAATGATCACGCCCGTACCCATGCCGTTGACTTGTTTCATCTCGCTGGATGAGCGAGCATTGTCCTGGCGAACGGTCTTGCGGCCACGTAAATTGACAACTGCAGTTCGGCAGTCGGCAACAGCGCGGACAAGTGGCGTCTGACGATCGGTGTCGCCAGTTGCCTGTACGGAAAAACAGAGCGGAATCAGACTCAGAAAAACGAGTCCAATTTTATTATTGGGTCGGAATTGCATGTACTGGATTGCTGCGGCTAGGTCCGTTGTGTCTGGCAGCCGTTTGCGGGATGGCAGCCTGAACACGATGAAATGTCATATAGCCGTTGTTTCGGATTTAACGGTAATTCGTCCTGAACAAGCCAAAACCAGGCGACAAAATTTACCTAGATTGCCTGACGCGACCCAGAAATGCACAGGTTGCGGTGCGAAGCCAGAGAATGTTGAGCCGTTTCCAGAGAATTGGAGCGCAATTTGGTTAGTCTTCTAGCTCACTCTTTAGGCCGACCAAGTCCCGTGTGACGGGCTGGAGACCCTCGACGACCTTCGCTAGACGCTCGTAGTCGATCTTATCTGGAGTATCAGTTGCCTGATGATAGTGAGGATAGCGAAACGGCGCAGTGTCGGTGATCATGATGCCGACGTAGCCTTCTTGCCAGAATGACCAGTGGTCCGACCAGCCGACTCCTGGGGTGGCACTAGGCAGAGAAGCTCCTTCGCTGGGCATCTGGGCGTTTTCGCGAAAGACTTTGATGATTCTTCGCTGCAATTCCCGCGAATTCAGATTCGAGACGAAGCCAATGAAATTACCAGTCGACGGATACATTAGATTCAACGGGGCAGGGTACTTCTGGCTGTCCGGTTCATCGGAGAAATAGCCCATCGTTTCCAGACTCAAGACAGCAACAATTTTCTCGGCAAGCTTCCGGCAGCGTTCGGCGTAAACCCAGGACCCCATTTGGCCACGATTTTGAAAGTACGGCGGTTCCTCGTTTGTGAAAGCAACGAATCGCAGCGTCTTTTCTGGTTGAGCGTCTTTGAAATGGTTTGCCAGTGCCAGCATCGCGGCCGTTCCGCTGCCGTTATCATTCGCGCCCGGCGTTCCCACGACGCTATCATAATGCGCGCCGATGATGACGATTTCCTCAGGTGAAACCTGGCCTTTGATTTCTGCGGAAATGTTATGGCAGTCCAGTCCGTTGACTTCGAAAGTCTGCCGTTCCGTTGGGTACCCATTACCCTTCAGGTTCTGTTCGATGTAGTCAGCGGCTTGGCAAAGCTGTTTATGTTTTTGTAAATTTCTTTCACCAATGGTCTCGGCCAAGTGCGTTACGTGGGATCTTAGTTCTTCCGGCAGTGTTGGTTGCTTTTCAGGTTCCGGTTCTTGAGTTGCAGCTTCTTGAGTTGCAGCTTCTGCCTGATCATTCGAAAAGGATTGCCCGGGCATGTGAATGCAAAAATACCAGGCGACCACAGCGAACAAGCCAACGGCTAAGAATCCGATGAACAGGATCTTGAGCAAAGAGCTGCTACCACTATTGCGAGCTTGCGGTGGTGCTTCTTGATTGTTGTTTGCCGAGTTCGAATCGTGATCTGGTTTAGGGTTAATGGAAGACTCCCTTTTCAATGCTCAATTCCAATACTCAATCTCGCCACGTTCGCACATCGATGTAGCGGTACGAGCCCAGCGATGATTCGGCCAGTCGTTGCAGGAAATGGTCGTCATGGACTGATTCACCAAGTCCAAAATGCAACGCGTGTATTTTTGTCCGATTGCGTGCGGAGCGGGCGATAGCTTTGATCTGTCCGTCATGTAATTCGGGTGTACCACCATCAGAGAGGATGACCAGAACATCCGGCGAGAATGCGAGTGCGGCATAGATCCCGTTTTGATGGTTCGTGCCAGCGTAGGCAACAACGTTCCCAAGGAACAACGGAACTTTGGCTTTGTTTTCTTCCGTTGCCTTCAGGATTTTCCGGTTGCCGATCGCTGCGGTCGTATTGTTGTAGACAATGATCTGGAATTGGTGATGTGGTTCCAGTTTACCTATCGTTTGTTGTAACTCCGTGCGAGCTTCTCTCAGGACTCCGAGTCCTTGTTCGCCCATACTTTTTGAGCGATCGATCAGGAATACAAATTTTCGGCCCGCGAATCCGCCGCCGCCAAACAGGTCGACTGTTGTCGCTGGTCCCGCAGGCTGACGGGCGGCGAACATTTTCTGTTCCGCTTCGATCAGTTTAAGATCTTCTTCCGAGAGCTCGAAAGGGGTTGAAGTCACGGAAGCTGTTTCGCTGTTGGCCATTCCAGTGGCATCGAGCTGATTGTCGGTCGGAACCAAGCCCGCTAAGTCCAGCCTGGGCGGCTCGATATCCAGTGCTGGGGGTGGTTCCTCGGAGAAATCGTCAACCAATTCGGCTGAGGATTGCGATTCCTGGGGCTGAGAATCAGCCGTCGACTCGTCCAAATACTCTGTCTCGGCATCTTCTGACGCAACAGCCAGAACGATTTCGCCAACCCGATCTGGCTCGTCTCCGCCGCCACCTGTCGAAAAACGGGTCAAAGCGAACAGGATCAACAGCAGCATCAAACCATGCAGGATGAACGACAGGATCATCGGGCGCCAGCGGATCGAATTGCTGGTTTGTTGGTCTTCATACAGTATTTCCGGCGAGTTGGCGGCCGGAAGCGTGGCATTTTTCATGGGAGGATGTGAGCTGCCCCAACTATCGAAGGAGTGAAAAATATTCGAAAATAAAAGGATCTGCGTTTCGCCGTAACATTACCGCGCTAATAATGTTTAATAATAGGGAGTTTTACCCGTTCCGGCGACCAAACACGTAGAATTGCACGTAAATCAAATGATATCTCGCGGGAATCGAGTGGACACGACGACTTCTGTGATGGCAAACAACGCTGAATAAATAAAAACTGGGGAAGAGCCAGAGGGATAAGGAATGAATGATCAACCGAATGCTGGGCGTACTGAACTCAGCGGTGAGGACTCCGAGTCTTTGCAAAAGCTTGCCGATGCTTACTCCTCGGTCAGAACTGAGTTGGGCAAAGTCATCGTTGGGCAGGAGGAAGTCATCGAGCAGCTGATGATTGCTATTTTCGCGCAAGGGCATTGTCTGCTGGAGGGCGTCCCTGGGCTGGCGAAGACGCTGATGGTTTCGACTTTGGCCGAGACGCTTAGTCTGGACTTCAACCGGATCCAGTTCACGCCTGACCTGATGCCCAGTGATATTGTCGGTACTGAGGTCATCCAGGAAGACAAGACGACGGGAGCTCGCGAGTTCAAGTTTCTCAAAGGACCAGTTTTCGCGAACATCGTTCTGGCTGATGAGATCAACCGAACGCCTCCGAAGACTCAGGCGGCGTTGCTGGAAGCGATGCAGGAAAAGCAGGTCACTATCGGCGGTGAACGCCATATGCTGCCAAGTCCGTTCTTTGTTCTGGCGACTCAGAACCCGATCGAGCAGGAAGGTACTTACACGTTGCCGGAGGCTCAGCAAGACCGTTTCATGTTCAAGGTTTTTGTAAAGTATCCCAGTTACGACGAAGAGTACCTGGTAGCGGAATCCACAACGGCTGGTCGCGATGTCAGCGTTAACAAGGTCCTTGGTGGCGACGACATCCTGCGACTGCAACAATTAGTACGCCGAGTCCCGGCGGCTCCGCATGTGATTCATTATGCGTTGCGGTTTGTGCGGGCGACACGAATTCTGGAAGGCGACTGTCCGGAGTTTGTTACCGATTCAGTCAGCTGGGGCGCTGGGCCGCGTGGAGTTCAATACTTGTTGTTGGGTGCCAAGGCGCGGGCGGTGCTCGAAGGTCGTACTTACGCAACAACAGAAGATGTTCGCGCGGTTGTTCGCCCAGTGCTTCGCCATCGAATCATTACCAATTTTGATGCCGAGTCTTCAGGGATCCGATCGGACGACGTAATCAATCGTTTGTTGGAAGAGTTGCCTGATCGACACGATGGCGATTCGGTTGCCCCGGAACTGGCCAAGGCGTTTTCATAGTACCGACCTTAAACGGTTCCGGTTCGCGGTCGTTGATCATGCCGCGAACTGATTCGAACCAGTGCTGTTACAAATCGGCTGAAAGTCTTCTGATTTAATCACATATGGAAAAAACGAAAAAACCTGGCGAGAAGTACCTTGATCCGAAGACATTGGAGCGGATCAAGCGGATCGACGTGCGTGCGCGTGCGGTGGTCGAAGGCTTCATCACGGGGCAGCATCGCAGCCCATACAATGGGTTCGCGGTCGAGTTCGCGGCCCATCGTGAATACGCGCCGGGGGATGATCTACGTCATATCGACTGGAAGGTTTGGTCGAAGACCGATCGACTGTACATCAAGGAATACGAGGAAGAGACCAACCTGCAGTGCCATCTGATCGTCGATTGCAGCAAGTCGATGAAGTACGGCGAAGAAACGGGCTGGAGTAAGTTTGATTATGCGGCCACGGCGGCTGCGAGCCTGGGATACCTGATGCAGCAGCAACAGGATTCCGTCGGCCTGATGTTGTTCAGCGACAAAGTCAACAAGAACTTGAAGCCGAAATCGCATCCTTCGCATTTGAAGCTGATCTTTCACGAGCTTGAGAAGGCTCAGCCTGATAGTAAGACAGATGTCACCGACCCGTTCTTTTCGTTGGCGGCGCAAATTCGGAAACGCGGGATGGTGATTTTATTTTCCGATCTGTTTTTGAATCCGGACGACCTGGCGAAAGCACTCAGCCGGTTCCGACTCCGACGCCATGAAGTGATTGTGTTTCACGTCATGCATCATGACGAAATCGCGTTCCCTTTCGAAGAGAACACTTTGTTCAAAGGGCTGGAAGTGAATGCAGAGCTGTTTACTGAACCCCGCGCGTTGCGGCAGTCGTATCTCGACGCCGTCGATCGCTATATGCAGCGTGTGCGCAAAGTTTGCGCGGTCGCCGGAGTAGACCATGTCCTGATGGACACCTCGAAGCCGCTGGCAGCAGCGCTTTCGAGTTATTTGAATTTCCGAGCCAAGTCACGAAGAAAAGTCTGATTGCAGGAACTGAATGTTTGGTTGGTTAATGAATCCGTTTATGTTGGGGCTGGGGGCACTTGCCGTCGCTTCACCAATCATTATCCACCTGCTCAATCGGCGGCGGTTCAAGATTGTTGACTGGGCCGCGATGGATTTCCTGTTCGAAGCGGACAAGAAAAATCGGCGTCGCGTGCAGGTTGAGAATTTCCTGCTGTTGTTCCTGCGTTGTTTTGCGATGCTTCTGATCGGGCTGTTGTTGGCTCGACCGTTCCTGCCGTCGGAAGTAGTTCGAGTCGTGCAGGCGAACCAGAAATACGAACGCGTGTTTTTGCTGGACGATTCGCTGAGCGGGCAAGTGCTCAACGGTGATCTGCCATCAATGGATATCGCCAAAGACGCTTTGACGAGGCTGGTGACCGAATTCGCCGATTCGAATTCGACTGAGGATTGGTTGACGGTTGTTTTGGCAAGCAATTACGAACAACCGATCCTGGCCAATGAACCGGTCACGAAAGAAACGCTGCCGACATTGCTCGATACGATCGAAAAAATCGAAGCCACCGATTCGCGTGCAGATTACGCGATGGCGTTGGCGGAGATGCGGCGGTATTTCGGTGGCGAGGAACAGAACGTTTCTCGCGTGGCGTATCTGTTTTCTGACATGCGTTCCGTCGACTGGCAGGCTGGTGTCAGTTCTCAGGAGCAAACAGCGCCGAATCAAATCTTCAATCAGATCGCGCTTGATGCTGCTGACTGTTACTTGATTGACACCGGTGGAGCGAATGACCAGAACCTGGCGATCACGAGTTTCCGGTCTTTGGACCTGCAAGTTGCTAATCGCGTGATGCGATTCGCTGCGGAAGTCACCAATTTCAGCAATCAGAGTATCAATGGGGTGCGTGTGATCTTTCAGGTAGATGATTCGCCGCCCCAATATCAGGTGGTGCCCAATCTGCTGCCGAACGAAACCCAGGAGGTCGTGTTCCCGTACTTGTTCACTGGTGAGCAGGAAAGCTTTTTCACTTCGGCCGACAAAGAGGAACAGAGCCCGTTCAAGAACTACCGCGTTGTGGCGGAGATTGATCGGCAGTCGATGACTCCGGATGAACTGCAACTCGATCAACTGTTGGCTGACAGCAAAGCCTATACGGCCGCCAGAATTTTCAATGGCATCCCGGTGCTGCTGGTGGACGGCGATCCGTCAGCGGTTTCCGAGCGTAGTGAAACGCATTACTTAAACAGCTTAAACGTGCTCGGCACAGGATTGCGAACGGAAACGGTCACGGTCACGGAACTGGAAACTGTTTCGTTGTCTGAATACCAGGTGATATTCCTGTGCAATGTTGACGAAGTATCGCCCGACCGGATTCGCTCACTGGAGAGTTGGGTGGAAGACGGCGGGAATCTGGTCTTGATGCCAGGAAACAAAATCCGCGCATCTACGTTTAATGAAACGTTCCACGAAGACGCGACCGGTATGTCACCCCTTGCGCTGGAGGCGATTGCGGGCGACCCGACCATGTCGACATGGGTGAATTTTGAAGTGGATCAGCAGATCCATCCGGCGTTTCGGATTGTCGTGGACAGTGATCAGACGAGTTTGAGTCGTGTGGATGTCTTTAGCTGGTGGACGTCGCAAATGGATCTGGAAAAATTTGAAGGGTCTGTCTTGATCCCGTTGCGGTTGAGCGACGATCGTAATTCGCCGGCGATGGTTGAGCGAAGTTGGGGCGACGGACGCGTGATTGTGTTTACTATTCCTGGCGATGGGGATTGGTCGATGTGGCCCAGTAGCCCAACCTATGCACCAGTGATGATCGACATGATTGACTATCTGGTCGGCGCAGTGGGCGAGAGTTCGAGTGTTAAAGTCGGCGGCTCGCTGGCTTATCCAGTCGACTTGAGTATTTCCGAGAGTCGAGTTTATCTGAAAGATCCTGATGGCGAACGGATTGAATCGGTCGCTCGTCCGATTGTTAGTGACGAAGGCGATGAGCAGGACGATGTGCTGTGCCGAGTTCAGTTTGATGATATTACGAAGCGAGGTTTCTACGAGGTCGGGCTGAAGAAGCATTCGGGTACCAAGGAGGCAGTTCTGTTTGCTTCTAACATTGAGCCCGATGAAGGCCAGTTGCGTCGGATGGATGAATCTCAGTTGGCTGGTGATTTCTTTGTCGACAAAATTCGCCGCGTGGTTGCGACTGATATCAAGAACGAAGCGGTCAGTGGTGGTAATACGGAGATTTGGCCTCAGATCATTTGGCTATTGCTGGTGGTCCTGGCTTTGGAACAGTTTCTTGGCTGGTGGTTTGGCAAGAAGCGGTAATGGAATGATTATGGACATGACTCGAATAAAATACATTTCGACGATCGGCGTTCTTGCGGTGGCGTTGATACTCGCCATGCAAGGCTCTCTGTTGGCTCAGCAGCCGAGGCCAGTACCAATGCCAATGCAGATTCCGAATCCGCAGCCGACGAATGCAGCTGAAATCCAGGCTCAGATCAGACAGGTCCTCAAGAACAACAATGCTCAGCAGAGAATCCAAATTGTCTTGCCAGGCGCTGCTGGTGTTCAACGCAATGTTGCTGACGCCGATCCAAAGTCAGTGACTGGGGCTTCATTGAAGACAGATCCAGAATTAGAAGCGACCCTGCAAAAAGCCGATCGTTTCCGGCGGGAAGAGCAGTTTGGGATTGCGGCTCAATTGTGGCAATCAGTGCTCGAGCGGAGTGGCGATACGTTGTTCTCGACTGATGGGCAGATGTATTATTCGCTGGCCGAGCAGGTTGAGCGAATCCTGGCGGAACTGCCCAGTGATGCAGGTCTGGACGCGTATCGGATAACCGCGGACGCGAATGCGAAGGAAATTCTGGCCGCTGCTAACAATCAGTATGACCAATCGGCGTTGCAACAAGTGGTACGCAGTTATTTCTTGAGTTCGCTGGGTGACGATGCGGCGATGACGCTGAGTTCTATTTACATGGACAAGCATGACTTTGTCGGCGCGGTTCGCATGTTGGAGAAAATTGCCAACACCTATCCAGACCCGTCCGTGTCACTGGTCGACGTCCAAACGCGACTCGCGCTGTGTCACGCGATGATGGGCGAATCAGCGAATGCGAATCGTTCACTTACGATGGCTCGGCAATTGATGGATGCAGCATCCGAACAAGGTTCTGTTGATGCCAAGAGCAGTGAGCAGTTGGTGGCAGTCGAAAAGTCAATTTCGGATATTTCCAGTTCGGCGGCGGGACGTCGAGTTGAAGAAGGCTTTGAAGTTGCGTTGGCGAATCGTAATCGGACTGGTGTGATGCCAGCCGTGCCGGCGAACTTCATGAGCCATGATCTGGAGGCAGTGTGGCAATATTATTTTGCACCTAAAACGATTCGCTGGAATGACCTGAGACGTATCAAGCCAATCTTTGGGTCCGGCAGTTTGCAAGCGGCGTCAGCTTCCGTTGGCTCGCACGAACGCTCGATGATTACTAAGTGGCGTGACTATGGTTGGAGGCCTGCTGGTGATTTGTTGTTCCACAACGGCTTGGTTTACTTTAAGACGTCGATCGACCTTTCCGTTTGGGATCAAAAAGCGGATAACGATCAGGTCGCCTGGCGTCCGCTGTGGCAGAACCGGTACGAGTTGGATGACTCCACCAAAAGCCTGTTGGAAATCCGTCGCAGGATGCATCGCAGTCGCCGCAACACAGTAGAAACGCAAAAGTTACCCAGCCAGGCACACGAGTTTCAACTGTTCTTTGATCGGATTTCGTCGCAAATGTCGATCCAGGATGGTGTGCTTTATTCAATCGAAGGGGTTCCTGCGGACGCAGTTCAGTCAACGGTAAACAACCGTTGGCGACAAAATCAGCGATACAATTTGTACGCGCGACGCAGCAGGTCCAATCGTCTTTCTGCGTATGATGCGACGAGCGGTCGGATGTTGTGGTCGTTGCCTCCGTTAGAATATGATGATGAGCCTACGGGTAATGAGGCAGCGGATGAGCCATTCGGCGCAGCTGGGGCACGCATGGTAGATAATAATGCTCAGCCCAATGTCATCGAGATCGAGGACGGCAGCGAGGAGGATCCTTGGATCCAGACCGGAGGCTTCATGGCGGCTCCGATCGTGTACGGTGAATTGGTGATCGTGCCGGTCAACCATGGTGGAGCAATCTCTGTCTACGCACTCGATCCCAACGACAAGGGACGCACGGTTTGGAAATCGTATTTGTGTGATGAGTCCGAATCTGGGGCCAATCCATTCTCACCGATCAATTTGTCGATCGACGGCAGTGACCTGTTCGCCAGTTGTGGATTAGGGGTCGTGTTTATCCTCGATCCGACCACTGGTTTGATTCGATTTGCCAAACGTTATCAACGTGCCGGCACCGTTCAGTTCCAGACAGGCAGCTTCGGGCAACAGTCCAAACGGATGGATTTTAATTCGTGGATGACTGATACCGTGCTGGCGTTTGGCAGGCAAATGATCTGCTTCTCAAGCGATGCTGCTCGTATCGAAGCGTACAACCGGAACTCAGGTGAGTCGATTTGGTGGGGGGAAGCCGAGCCGACGGACGCGCGGGTAGATTATCTGCTGGGAGTTTACGACGGAATCCTGTACGCCGCCGGTCCTCAAACTTTATTGGCTTTTGATTTGAAGAATGAAGGCCGCATGCTGTGGGGTGGTAGCATCATGTTCGACAAAGAACTGAGCCTCGGTCGCGGGATGCTGACAACGAACGGTATCTATATTCCGGTTGGCAATCAGATTTGGATGTTCAGTCTGGAAGGGGACGGCAAGGAGCCGAAAAGACTCGCCAGTGTTAACGTCAATCTTGGGACGGGAGCACCGGTCGGTAATCTCTATAGCGATGGTGAAAAGATTTGGGTGCAGGGAGCCAATCGGATTTATGCACTCGGACGTGCGACTGAAGAAGATGATCAAAAAGCTGGAGATTCAGAATAACGATGTGGTTTGCGGATAGTGGGAGTTCGAGTTTTTTCGCTGGCGAAGAGCCAGGCCGCGCCGGGACTCCGCAGATGCAGTGGGCGAATCTTCCGGAATCCTGGGGCGTGTTTGTCCTGATTGCGATCATCGGTTTGATCGCGTTTGCGGTTTTCTGGCTGTACAAGCGGGAAGTCGACACGTGCCCGATGCCGATCAAGTTGCTACTCGGCGGTATCCGATTGACTGTTCTGATGTTGCTGGTGCTGATGCTGCTAAAGCCGTCGATGTTTTATCAGCAGGTGAACGAAATCAAGCCGAACATTGATCTCGTCAGGGATGCGTCGTTGTCGTTTGCCCGCGGGGACCGTTATCGAGATCAACAGCGCGCCAGCCAGCTGGCGGAATCGTTGAAGCTGGATTCGCAGCAGGTGGCCGGTGGCGAGATTGGTCGTTCAGCGATGCTCAACAAAGCATTGGCAAGTGCTGATTGGCTGCAGGCGGTGCGCGACAAAGGGTCGCTGCAAGTCATTGATTTCTCTGACGGTACCGAGTCCATCGCGGTGATCCCGGCCATCGTCGAAACCAATATTGAGAACGAAGATAACGAAGACAAAGAAACGTCGGCAGAAGATGCTGCCGATGGCGAAGCTGCGTCCGCGGACGAAGATGCCACCGAAACGTTGGCAGCGAACCAGAAAATCCGGGACACGATTCCGGAGTTGGTGCCGCAAGGGTTGGGTACTGATATTTGGCAGGCGCTCCGGGAGTCGTTGGAGAGCGCGGCGGATCTGGCGGCGATTATTCTGGTCAGCGATGGCCAGCACAATGGTTCGGAGGATCCGATCGAAATGGCGATGCAGGCGGCGGCGATCCAGATTCCGATTTATGTCGTTGGGATCGGTGACCCGAATCCTCCTCGCAATATTTCCGTGGCAGAAGTTTTTGTTCGAGACAAAGCTTATCCGGATGAGCCGTTTGAAATCGAAGCGTTGTTGCAAGCCAGTTCGTTTGCCGGTGCGAATCTTCCGGATAAGGTTGCGGTTGAGTTGATTCAGCAGCGAGTGAACGAACGAACGGGTGAGTTGGAACCGGGCAAGAATATTCGAACCGAGAATGTGGAGCTGCCGGAAACTGGTGGACGTGTTCGAATGGACTTTGCTCACACCGTTGCCCAGCCGGGAAGATACGTGTACACGGTGCAGGTTGAAACGGTTGAGAACGAAATCAACCAGGCTGACAACGTGCGGCAAACCGGTGAGATGCTGGTCGTTGACGAAAAAGTCAGAGTGTTGCTTATATCCGGGTTGCCGTCCTGGGATTACCAGCAAGTGCAAAGATTGTTGCAGCGTGACCAGACAATTGATCTGAGTTGTTGGCTGCAGTCAATGGATGAGTCGCGGCCGCAGGAAGGCAACTTGCCGATCTCTCGTTTGCCCAGAACGATCGAAGAGCTGGGGCAATACAATGTGATCTTGATGATGGATCCGAATCCTGAGGAATTTGACATCGAGTGGATTGAGGCATTGACGTCGTTCTGCCGGAACAAGGCAGGTGGTTTGCTGTTCATGGCTGGGCCGCAATACACCAGCGAGTTTGTAACGCTCAATCGCTTGCGTGGCATTCGTGATTTGTTGCCAGTGCGAATGGGCGACATGCAGTTTATTGATTCGTCGGATGCGTTGATGTTTGCATCGGCCGGCAATCAAACCAAAATGCGACTGGTCAGGCATAACCTGGATCACCCGGTGTTGAGCTTTCATAGTGATCCAGCCGAGAACGAACGGCGGTGGTCGACGATGCCCGGGATCTATTGGAGCTTCCCTGCGAAAGGGCCGAAGCCGACGGCTCGCGTGTTGATGGAACGTGGTGAAACGAATGGCGTCGAAACTGGTAGCCCGTTGATGGCGACCGGACGCTTTGGCGCAGGCTCGATTTTGTATATGGGATTCCAGGGGACGTTCCGTTGGCGTCCGGCTGGTTTGCAGGCGCAATTTTTTGATCGGTTTTGGATCCAGGTGGTCCGTTACTTGATCGAGAACAGATCGTTGCAGGGGTCGCGACGCGGGTTCGTTGATTCGGACAAGACAGAGTACGAGTTGGGCGATCGAATCTTGTTTGTTGGGCGAATTCTTGATGAGCAGTTTCGGCCGGCGACCAAGCCCAGCTATCCTGCGAAAATTACCAGCCAGGACGGTCGTGTGCAGACAGTCGAGATGCAGTTATTGCCGGGAGGAGATGGGCAATACGAAGGTAATGTGATCGCATCGCGGACCGGTACGTTTGACGCGACGATCGACTTGCAGGCTGCTGCGGACGGCGACAAATTAATCGAACCGATAACTTTCCGTGTGGTTCCGCCCAAGGTCGAATCCAATGCGTTCTGGTTGAACGAAAAATTGCTTAAGGAAATCGCGGACAAATCTGGCGGACGATATTTTCGTCTGGATGAAATCAATCAGCTTCCGAAAGCTTTGCCTAAACGAATTCAGCGGGTTGCGTTCAAGAGTCCGGCCCGACCATTGTGGGACTGGAACAGGTACTTCAGGTACATTGCGTTTATGTTGCCGGTGTTGCTGTTGACTGCTGAGTGGGCAATCCGAAAGTGGTACAAGTTGCTGTAAAGAAAAAGTATGAATCAAGCACGACTTAATTTGCGATCTATGCCGCGTCCTATTGCGACGCGTATTGCCCAGCTCCGCAGACGGCTGCGCAACTGGGTCACCGTAAAGGGCGTGGCCCGCTGGTTGTTGCTTTGCCTTGCCGTCGTCGCGTTTGATATCCTGTTGGACCGAATGTTCAAGATGGACTTCGCGCAGCGAGCGATCATGTTGGTTGTGATGGCGGCTCTGGTGATTGGGCTGTTCTATTGGCGAGTCGTGAAGCCATTGATGGAACGAATCTCCGACGACGCGTTGTTGCATGAGATTGAAGCAAAGCACCCGGAGCTGAAGGAAAATTTGATTAGCGGTGCCCAGTTGGCGCGGCAAGATGATTTGGAAGAAAAAGGGGTCTCGATGGAGCTCGCCGAAGCGACCATCGACCGCAGTATTGGGCTGGCGGAAAAGATGGACTTCGTCGGCACGATCAACCAGAAGAAGTTTGCCAAGAATTGCACATTGCTGGCGGTGGCTGTGCTGGCGTTCGTGGCGTTGACGATCGGTGTCCTGCAAACGAACTTTTTCGGCACGTGGTTCAACCGAAATATTATGTTGGGCAGTGCCCAGTGGCCGCAAGCTACTTACTTGCAGATTCAGGGCGTCGAAGATGGCGTACTGGTGCTGCCGCGAGGCGTGGACCATCGGCTGATGGTGCAAGTGACAGAAGAAAGTCGCGTCCGTGATGTTGACGTGACGGTGGAAATAGATAACACCAACGGTCAGGCGACACATTCGATGAAGCCGACTGGCAAGTTGGATGGGCGCGAGCACCTGTTTGTGATGCACAACGTGACGACCGAGATGTCGTTCCGTGTTCGAGGTGGCGACGACGTTTCGGAATCGGTCCAGGTGAAGCTGGTAGAACCTCCCGCGATCCTGAACCTGGACATGTGGGCGGTTTTGCCGGAATACACGCGGATGCCTAATCTGAAACTCGAAGGTCCAGGTCCGCACAGCGTTTTGACTGGGAGTAAGATTGAAGGTCTCGCGGTTGTCAATAAGCCGCTGGGGAGTTTCGCGATCGTCCGAGACGAGGATTCTTTCCCGCTTTTGCCAGCAGATGAAACGCTTAAATATTCTTTGAGTATTCCCGGAGCGGATCAGGCATTGGCAGGTGGGCAGTACGAATTTCAACTGGTCGACGAAACTGGGTTGGCTTCGACGCGACCAACAAAGTTTGTGGTCGGTATCAAAGAAGATGCGCCGCCGAAAGTTCTCGCTTCGCTGTTAGGGATCAGCGGGTTGGCGGTGCCACGTGCTCGGATCCCGGTTTCTTATAACGCCAAAGATGAATTTGGCATGACGCAGATCCAATTCCATACCAATTGGAAGAATTCGGAAACGGCGAATGAAGATGCCGGCGAACTGGGGACAAAAAACGTTCCGATTTTTCGCTTGGCGGCCAGTGATTCTGTTGTGCGAGAACAACAGGACGTTTCTGTGCTTGACATCGAGCCGTTTGCTTTTGAGCCAGGTACCAGTTTTCGATTGTTAGTGCGTGCGACTGATTCGAAGCCGGACGAACCAAATGTTGCGGACTCGGGTGAGTTCTTGATTCGAATCGTCTCCGAGGAGGAGCTTCGGGCGGACTTGCTGCGTCGAGAGATTGAGCAACGAAAGGCGTTCCAGCAGGCTTATGACGCGCAGCTGGAATTGAATACGGAATTGCAGGCGGTCGTTGCCATGGAAAACTATGCAGGTCGGGATTCATTCGATGCGGAACGACAGCAACGAATGATTGCGTTGTCGCGTGAACAAAAGCTGGTGGGCACGAATCTGGATGCGATTGCCAATCGTTTCGAAGAGTTCCTGGTTGAGGCGCAGAACAATCGCCTGGACGAGGAAGAATCGGAAACGGTCGGACAACAGACGATGGCGGATCGGTTTGACAATCAGATCATTCGCCCGATCCGGAAATTGGATACCGAAGTGATTTCAGTTGCGGTACGTGACTTGGACAATTGTCGACGTTTGTTGAACGACGAAACTGAGCTGCTTAAAGCCGCTGACGAGACCGGTATATTGCAACAGCAGATTCTGGAAGAGATGCAGCGAATCGCCAGTGCGATGCAGGATTCCGAGAGTTTTCAGGAAATCGTCAACAAGTTGTTGGAAATCAAACGTAGCGAAGTTGAACTTATAGGCGAAATCGACAAAAGAAAATCGAAGGAAGAAGATATCTTCGACGAAGACGAAATATTTGATGATAATTAATAACAGCTATTTATCTAACTGCTTTGGAATTGCCATGAACCGTGCAATCGAGTCCAGGATCTTTTTCTTCTGCATTGCGTGGGTTGTTTTCTTATTCAGTGTCGACCTTTCGGCTCAGGATGAACAACGCCAATCCGAATTGGGGGCTCAGCAGAAGCTGGTGGAACGCATGATGACTGAACTGGAGAGCCAGTTCACGTCGCGGGCTGAAAAGTTACGCGAGAAGGAACCCGATCGCGCCAAGCGTTTGATCGAAGCGTACCAGAAAGCCAAAGAGACGTTGATCACCAGGAAGATGGCGGAGGTCCGCCAGTTGTTGGATGCAGGGAAGCTGGATGAAGCAAAAGCAGGCATCGACGTCGTGATTCAACGAATTAATGATCTGGTCAAGCTGTTGCTCAACACCAAAGAAGAAAAGCTTGATAAGCAGGAGCAGATTGCTACGTTTGAAAAGTGGAAGCGGGCGATTCAGGATCTGCGGAAGGATCAGACTTCGCAACGTAAAGAAACCGGTAAAGTTGCGAATAAGGATCAGGAGCTCAAGAAGCTGGATGGTCAAATCAAGAAGTTGGACAACTTGATTAAGCAGCAAACCGATTTGATTGATGAAACCAAAGATGCCCGTGGAGCGGGTTTGAGAGCTCTGGACAAGATCGCTGACAAACAGTTTGAGCTTCGCAAGGAGACGGAAAGCCTGGTCAAAGACGTGGCAGGTGACGAAGGCGGCCAAGGAGAGCCAGGTGAACAGAATTCACAGAATTCGGAACAGGATCCGAATGGAAGTGGTAGGCCCGGCGGCGAGCAACA
>CAZXLW010000027.1:0-15694 GCA_964641465.1 uncultured Pirellulaceae bacterium
CTTCAATGTATTTGGCGCTCAAAGCACTTGTGGGGTATAAAGAGATTCAAGAATCGGAGTTACCCTGTTTCCACAACATCAGGGTTTGGTCAAGCCTTGGAGTTGGCGACCTGCTCAAAAAAAAGACTTGCAGGCAAACATCTGCCTGCAAGTCGATGAGAAAGACGGCTCGAATTAATTGGTGTCCTCTGGTGACTGGCCTGTTCCCAGGAAATCGGGGCCTGGTACCTCGTATGTAAAATCATCAATAACGACGATGGAAGTCGATATAATATCTGAGTTCAACGAAAATGTGGAATATGGGCCCCCCCAGGTTAGTGCCTTTATAGACCCTGGAACATATTCAATGTTTCGCCAATCCAAAATTTCCCCGACTTCCACCTCAGCAGCTTCGATTGCTGCCAGGGCCAATTGAACATTAAAATTGGGGGGTAGTCCTTTGTACCAATCCAAATGCGCTTCAAACGAAAAAGTCTGGACAGGATTGAAAGTGGCGGCGGCTGTACCACCATCCATGCCCTGAGGCGGAACCATTAGACGGGCTATTCCCGCTCCGCCACAATGAGCGAGAAACTCAGTTGGCAAATCTCCAAGATCGGGCACCCATTCTGTGTCAAATGGATCAAAAATCAAATTTTCAATATCCACATCAATTAGCATTTGACCGACGTTTGCATGGACGGTGACAACTTCTTGCGCTTGGCAGTGATTCGCAGCCCCGATCATCAGGGAAATTGCGACAAGGATAGAAAGGTTTCTCATACTGCTGATCCTATTAAGTCTGCTGGGGTTAAATAACGACTTTTCAATTGTTGTTGGTGGTGACCACGAATTCAAGAGAACCAAAGAAATTTAAAAATTTGTTTTCCAAAGCCGGTTCAATGGGTATTAATACCAAGGTCAATGTATTTAGTTCCGGTTAATGGGTATTAATTTTAAACAATGGAACAATTCAGACTTTGTAAGAGTCGCTAGGACGCGATCTTGCTTCAATTCTCCTGTTTGATAAGTCGTTGGCCCGTGAATATATTGAAATCAGGAACAAGAGCAGGAATATGTCGATGAACGATCGAACGAAACGCGTCCGCGAGAAGCTCAAGAAGCTTGTCGAACAAAGCTGTGGCAAGACAATCCAATCCCGATTTGACTACTCGGATGTGGTTCAGGAGGGCATGATTCAATTGTTTACGGCTGATGCCAACAACAAAATCTGTGACGATACCGCTTGGTTATCGAAGATTGGAACCGGGCATTTTTGCAAGTTACATCGTCACAACCTGGCCAAGAAGCGATCGGTAAACGCTGAAGAAGTATGCGTGCCTGGAGCAATAAAAGCTCGTGGCAGTCATCAGTTAGAACACGCTTCAATCGAACTACTTTCATGTCTGGATGAAATCGACATTGAAAGCAGACACACAATTGTCAGGCGGTTTTACGATGGAGCGTCGTACAAAACGATTGCGGAAGAGCTGAACACAAGCCCGTACGGTGCAAAGACGATTTGCGAGCAGGCACTCTCGTTTTTGCGGGAACGGTTGAGCGAAAGAGGGGTCGATAGTGATCGAGCATGAGAACTCTGAAGCCAAACCTGAAGCTGAATTGATTGAACAGGTATTTAGTTTCTTACGCCAGCACTCGGATGCATTTAACGGATCTTCCCATGTGTTCGGCAAGTACTTTGTCCGGGAATTATTGTGCTCCGGAAAATACTCCTGTGTCATCCTGGCTTTTGATCCGCAGCTGCGGCGTGAAGTGGTATTGAAGATCTATCGTCCAGATCTGACAGACGAGCACAAGGAACTTGCTCTCAACGAAGGCCAGGCGTTATCGCAGATTCGCTGCGATTTCGTTGCAAAGTGCCTTGCGATTGAGACGATTGGGGAGCATCTTGTTTTAGTCCTCGAATATATTCCCGGGCAACCATTGAGCGAACTGCAGGTACCACTCAGTGAGGCTTTGGCCGAAGCGGTTATCGAGGACGTCTGTCAAGGAGTTAAGGCAGTCCACGAACGTGGCATCCTGCACCTTGACCTGAAGCCATCCAACATCATTTTGTCCAATGACGGGCACGCGATACTGATTGATTTTGGTTTGGCACAGCCGATAAGCGATATTCGCTTTGGAAAGATCTCCGGAACTCCCAACTATATGGCACCCGAAGTTGCTGCTCATGATCTGAGCAGTATAGATACGCGATCGGATGTTTACGGGATCGGAGCCGTTTGGCTTTTCTTGTTGACAGGATGTTCGCCCGCGACATTCAAAAATTCAAATTCAATACCACAGGATGGCGATTTCTCAGAGGATTCGCGTTTTAATCCTGTTTTACTGCAGTGCTTGAAACGTAGCCCTGGTCAAAGATATTCTCGGGTCAACGAGTTGACCCAAAGTCTTAAGTCGAATCTGCAACAATCCTCAAAGAAATCCTGGAGTCGCTTGGTAGCGGCTAGTTTAGCAGTCCTTGTTCTGTCGGCGGTGATTTATTCCCGTTTCCAACCTAAAGAGTTGGTGCAGTCTTTGGCGGCGACGGATGTTGTTTTTCAACTTAATGAGCACAGGGAAGTGACCGATGATTTGATCCGACAACGGCCAGATGCGTTCAAACTTGGTTGTCGTATTTCCGATGAAACGATCGGTGAGGACAAGGTTGTTGAGCTTCGAGAAGGGCACAATCCGACTTTAGAACTAAGGCCGCATGTCGATTGTCACATTGCGGTTTTCAGCATCGAGTACGACAGGGTAATCGATGATGAGCTAAACATCATACAACTGCCCGTCAGCCGCAAAAACGCGTTTAAGTGCGAAGCGGGAAAGCGAACATCAATTGAGATCCCAGAACTAGTGCCCAGCCCGGAAGGGAAAACCGAGTTTTTCATGATTGTTGCGAATCAGCAAGCCTGGGATGTCGAGAGCTTGCTTGCTCGTGCGAAACAAATTCTGGGCAGTGCAATTCGCGGAACAAGCCCTCCGTCAATTTCCGTTGCACACGGAGAGACAATCAGAATCATTCCCTACCGAGTGAATCCTGCTGATAAGAATTCGATAACCAAGAGTGCGACGCAGTTCCACCAACTGATGTCCAAAGCCAACGATATAGTATTGGATCAACATTCCCCAATCGAGTCTGCGTTGCCTCACGTCGAAAAGGCGATTGAAGTTTCGGAAACGTCTGGCGAAACCCTCGTTCAGGCACGGGCCATCGAAAAACTGATGGCTTTGAAACAGGCTTCCGGTGCGATTGTGGATCAACAGTGGCTCGACGCACACGTTGGGGATCTACCCGAGAGCTATACTAAAGAACGATTATTGGCAGTTGCAAAAGAATGGCTTGATTGCAAACCCACGCAGCTCCAGTCACGACAGTATCGCGATGCTCGAAATCACCATCAACGTGGTGAAGTGCTGCTTCGTCGCATGTACACCGATGCGGCTGCCGAAGAATACCGTCAGGCGAAAAACGCTTATGATCAAGTCTTTGGTGAAAACAGTCTGCATGCAGCACTTGTTCAAAAGCGGTCGTTTCTTACTGCACACAAATTGGAGCGCTCACTTACCAAGAATTCGCAGATTGACGATTTGGAATCCGATGCTTTGAAAATGGCACTGCAAGCCGGGCTTGGGGCTGATCATTTGGAATTATTGACGATTCCTTTGACCTATGGGTTCGAGTACGGAGGTGTGAGAGAACATGAGCTCGCACTGCAGTCCATCGAAAAGTTTTTGCAGAAAGCGGAAGCCGTTTACTCGACGTTAGATGGTGACAAGCGGCAGGAATTGGCGATTGAGATCGCTCGAGGCAAGCGGTTGGCAGGTCAAACAAGCATCTATGTCGAGAGTGAAAAGAGTGCCTCCCAGTGGTTTCAGGAATGCGAGCAAATCATTCGGGCCCAAACAGAGCGCCTGGCAACGCCAGGGCTTCATTGGGATTTTGAACTGGCAACTCTGGAATATGACCGGTTTCAGTCTGAGAATCACTCCGATTCGAGCAACATTGATATTGGTAAATCCGCTTTCCAGCAATTCGAAAGATTAACTCAAGCAAATTCGGATTGGTTGGGGCCGCACGTAAGAGAGATCCAATGGCGAAGAGCACTTTCCATTATGACGTTGGCACTGTTTGCGGAACGCCAGATCTATCAAGACCAGGATGAAGGTGTCTTACAGGTCAAAATTGATCAAAGTCGCGAGCGTTTTGAAAAAGAAAATGTCACCAAGGCACGAAAACAATATGAGGCTGCAGTCGAGATATTGCAGAAGTTGGAAATCACTAGCAACAGACAATGTGCCTATGGTCTGTCCAGAATTGCGGACCTGATTTGTCGGCAGAACATTGTTCCAATGGGTTCCCAACGAGCACTTGCACAGAAACAGGAGTTGTTGGAAGCGGAAAGAATAGCTCGCGAGGCCATTCAAGTATACGATTCGATTGCGGATCCTGAATTGTCGATCAAATGTATCTTGAAACACACGTTGGCAAACTGTCTGGTAACAGGCGGGAAAACAAAAGAAGCTCTCACCAATTTTTCAGAATTGGAACAAATGATGGCCGCTTTGCCGGACCAATATGGATTCAACAAGATGCGCGGAACATTGGCGGGCGATTTTGCTCGCGGTTATTTGCATGACGATCAACAGGCCAAAGCGTTCGACTATTTTTTCAGAAGCGCTGAAACGTTTGCTGACATAACGAGTTTCAGCGACTTAGAAGGGATTCGGCTATTTGATGCTTCCAAGCGTCTTCGTCGGCAGCTGCAAAATCTGATAACGACAATGGACGAAAGTAATCGCGAACAAGTCCTGAAAGCTTATCGAGTTTTTTATGGCACGAAGGCGATATCGTTTGGGGTTTGTCGCAATCGTGGCATGGCAGAACGCCAACAGGTTCCTGAGCAGAAGTATCGGCCTATTTTGTCGGAGGATGATTTGCCAGAGCTTGCCAAAATGATACCCAACGGCACAGCGGTTTTAGATTTCTACTTTTGCAACCGAATCAACGAAGAGATCTGTCCGGATCGGTACTACGGCGTGTTTGTGATCTCAAAGGAAGACGGAAAACCAGTCGTCGATTTTGTTCGACTTGGAAATGCAACGAAGATCGACTATTGGGTAATGCGTATGCAGCCAGAGCTGGGCAATGCGTTCGTGAGCCGGGGAGTCGGTACAAACGAAGACGGTGATTTGCACGCTGCATCGAATTATATTCGCCGGCATGTTTGGGATAAGATTGCAGGTTCGATTTCAGATGACTGCGAACAGCTGGTTATTTGTGGAGACTTGACCATGGAGCGTGTCGCCTGGCCGTTGATTGCTGTGAATGACAAACAGGAATTTGTGAATCAAAAGTATCTGATTTCGGTATTCCCCAGTTCCCGCGACTATTTTATCAGCCAACAGCATGCTAAACCCACGCCACGTCTTCGCGGTCTCTCGATCGGAAACATCGGCTACGGGGTTCCGAAGCAAGGAACGAATGGGTTGGAACAACTCGAGGCATCGGTTGAAGAAATGGAACTGTTTTCGAAGTATTGCCGAAGTCAAGGATTCGGAGTGTCCGAGATCTCGGGAGACAAAGTCGCAAAAAAACAAGTAGAAGACGATTTACAGAAGGCGAGTATAGCTCTTATTTCCGCACACTTTGATCATACAACTGGGCATCGAGTCAATGGTTTGGTCAAAGATCCGTGGCAGACTTGCTACTTGCCGTTATCAGGTTTCAATGAGCATGGATTGGAATTTGATGAAAGCCACTTGAAGGCTCAGGACGTACTCGAGCTGAACCTGCAGAATCTCGATTTAGTCATCCTGTCGGGATGTGGTACCGCATCTGGAAACCGCGTACCGGGAGATGGCATCGTCAGTTTTCAACGGGCTTTTTTGGCAGCGGGCGCGAAATCGGTGTTGGCTTGTAAATGGCCGGTGCAAGACAGGTATGCCAAGTTGTTTGTTGAAGAGTTTCTCAATCAATTGGCAACCGGTAGCAACAAAGGCCAGGCACTCCAACAAACGCTAATGATGACACAGAGAGATGGTTGGCCTGAATCGGCGTATGCGGGTTGGTCCCTGATGGGTCAGAACGAAATCATGATCCAGAATAATTAAGCGGTCTGTTCGCGTCTCTCGGCCTCCTGTTACGTCGACACATTGACTGGTGATGTAAATTCAAATCGTCGAACAATAATCGGATGCTTTCTGGTTTTTCTAGTCAGATCATCACGCGGGATACGTCGAATCTTTCGAACGTTTTGGCCGTTGCGGCTATGGCTAAAGCGCAAGCCAACAGCATTACCAGCCAACATGCCAGGGCGGTGACGAATGTGCTGTTGGTCAGCCAGAGACATAGGTAGGCGGTCGCCGTCAACGATAAGGTGACGACGGTGACTGTGGCCCCAAGTAAAAGTACGAAGACCAGCAGATGCCCGACCCGTTCGAACTCGGAAAGCATTCCTGTGTCTGAACGTAACGGGTACATCAATGAAAGCACGTTGGAGATACTTACCAACAGCGTTGTCACCAGCGGTCCAAACGCTAACGCCGCCAACCAGAACTGCCAGTAGTCCGCAGACGACATGAAGAAAATGGCGATCGTCAAATATTGAAACGCCGTGATCGCCAGAATCGGCCCCAGCAATTGGCCCGCCGCAATCTGAGAACTGCTCATTGGTAACGATTTAAAGATATCCATCTTCTTGATGTCGGACTTGAAACCCATCGGCATCCCCAGTGACGCAAGCAGAGTTACCGTGCCGAGCGTGAGAGACACCAGCAGACACCGATTTAATGATGATTGCTTGTCGCTGTCCGTATAAACGGCGAACGAAAGCCCGATCAGATACAGGACGAACCCACCGATCAGAATCTTCTTCGAACGGTTGAACGTCTGCAGTTGCCGCCAAGTGATCGGACCGGCGCCCCATAGATGTGGCAGCATCGGCAAGGTTCCCGAGCTGGAGTGCGTCGCAAACGCCGTCTCCACGTTCTGTTGCTTCCTGAGAACCTCAGCCTTCAACCGCGCGATACGAATCTCCGATTCCTGGAAATTGGCATCTGAAACAACGATCAAAAAAAGGAGAGCAACATTGGTCAGGAGCGACAATCCACCCCACAGCAAAACCTGGGCTGGCTCAGGGTAAAGCAACACGTTGCTGAAGATCCGAAACGGCGAGATCGCAAGTTGGAACAGCGGTGCCTCGAAAACCGTTGCCACGAACGATCGAATCGCAGTTATATCTTGCAGGAAATTGAGATCCAACTGGTTGCGAACGGAAATGGCTCCCAGCATCAGCAGCAACAACGCGGCAAACCCGATTCCTTTTGCAATCGGCGTCACCAGCCTTTGAAACGCGGACTTCCGCATCAGGCCCATCCAGATCGCGACCAGCCGCATGAACAGTAGCAACGAAAACATCATGAACAACCCGCGGCCAAATGCCCACCAGAAATTGCCAGGGATCAACGTGTACCCAACCGAGATACAACAATTCAGCGGGAAACAGGCGGCGAGCGTGATGCTCACAATCCCCATCAGCTTAAAACTTAACAGCTCCCGGCGACTCACTGGTGCGCTGAACAGGAATTCAATTTCTGCAGGGCGAAAGTCCAACGCCGACGTCGCGCCAGGGCCAAACATTGAACGATAGAAGAACAACGCGATGAAGGCTGGCAACCCATGATTCAAAGCAAACCGGGCACTTTCGACATGTTCGAATGCCGGCTCTGCCATTAAACCGAAGATTAACCCCGGCACAATCATCAACCCAACAAACCCCAAAGTCAAAAACGCTCGAAACGCGCCGGAGGGAGTCTTGCACAGCCGGAACCACGAACGCAACCCACCGCGAGCTCGAAGTTTAAACAGTAACCAGAGCCCGCTCATTAGCCCGACTCCTGCGTCTGATCGGAGGGTTCCGTGTTGTTTGTGTCCGGGCCTGCCGTTGGTTGGTCGGCAGGTTCGGACGATGGTTTGTTGTTGTCTGATGTTGCTGTAAAGAAGATCTCTTCCAACGATGCTCCGGAATCGACTTCTGGATAATTGGCCCGCAGTTCTTCGAGGCTCCCCAGGAACTTCTTCGTGCCTTTGGTCAGAATCAACAGGTGAGTACAGAGATCTTCGATCAAGCCGAGCAGGTGTGAACTGACAATGACAGTAGCCCCATCCTTCGCCCGCTCTAAGACTGTTTCTTTCATCCGGCGAATTGCCAGTGGGTCCAGCCCTGTGTGCGGTTCGTCGAACATGATCAGTTTGGGCTGCTGCAGGTAGGCGCAGCAGATCGCAACTTTCTGGCGCATACCACGAGACAGTTCGCCCGCTAATGCGTCTCGTTTTTCGGTCAGTTCAAACTGCTCGATCAGACGCTCGCCTTCCTGTTCGAACGGCTTGATCTGATAGATCGAAGCGACAAACATCAGATGCTCCCAGACAGTCAGCGTTTCGAATAGCTGTGGATCATCGGGGATGAAGGCAGAGACTTTCTTGGCGGATTTAGCGTCTCGGACGACGTCGTGTCCGCAGACGGTGATCCGGCCATCCGTTGGCTGGATAATTCCAGCGATGGCCCGCATCGTGGTTGTCTTACCGGACCCATTGGGACCGACCAGCCCGAGAACTGACCCTGGCGACAACTCAAACGAAAGCGAATCTACCGCGAGAACTTTGTCATAAACTTTGCGGTAGTTTTCAACTTGTAGCAATTCGTTCACCTGAAATGCAGAGCCGTCGTGTGGAAACTAATTCTATTCGACAGACCACGGCACGACAAATCCTGGCGGCGGTGTTGGGTGCCGGAGCAGCCCGTCAGTTCTGAATTGAAGGATGGCCAGGCAGTAAGTTGTCGTTGAACGATCGGATCAGTCGTCGTTCGGAGGGTTTTGCAACTACGCAGGACACGAAAAGCACGAAAGTCACAAAGCGGTTTGTTTTTCCTGCGAAGGCGAGTTGTGAATCAACGAACGGCTTCGACGATCAGCTGCGGAGCTTCGCATTCGACCGGCGTGATGCCCAGTGCGGCCAGCACCAATTCTTGTGCCAATTCTGCGGCCGGTGAATCACAGAATATCTGCGCCACGGCCTGCCCTTTTTCTACTTTGTCTCCAATCCGGACCAGCATCTCGATCCCGACAGAATGATCAATTTGGTCACCCATCGCTTTTCGTCCACCGCCCATTTCAACAAGTGCCAAACCAATGCGATCTGAGTTAATGCGGTTGACGAACCCGCTTTCGGAAGCCACCACCTGCCGTTCGCCACCCAGCGGACGCTTAGTCGAAAGGTTGCCATTTTGGGCGTCGATCATAGATTCAAACTTGCGCATCGCCGTTCCGTCATCCAACAGCAATTCCAACTTGGCCCTGGCGGCCTTCGCATCCGAAAACGTTCCGGCCGAAACTAGCACTTCCGAACCGAGTGCCATTGTCAGTTCCAATAAATCTTCCGGCCCTTTGCCTTGGAGGACTTCGATAGATTCGTTGACTTCGTTCGCGTTGCCGACCATCCGGCCCAACGGCTGATTCATGTCAGTGATCAACGCGGTGGTTTTGACTCCGAACTGGTTGGCAACATTGACCAACGATCTGGCCAGCTTACGGGCTTCGTCGAGCGTTTTCATGAACGCTCCACTGCCCCACTTCACGTCTAACACCAATGCATCGAGACCAGCTGCCAGTTTCTTGGACAAGATGCTCGCCGTTATCAACGGTATCGAAGGGATGGTGCCGGTGACGTCGCGGAGCGCGTACAGTTTCTTGTCGGCGATGGCCAGATTCTCGGAGGCACTGACAATCGCACAACCGTGTCCGTTAACGACATAGCGAAACTCATCGGCCGTCATTTCGCAACGATAACCTTTGATTGACTCCAGCTTGTCGAGCGTCCCACCGGTGAGTCCAAGCCCGCGGCCGGAAATCATCGGCACGTCGACTTCGGCTGCCGCCAACAGTGGTGCCAGTGGTAGCGAAACCTTGTCGCCAACACCGCCCGTAGAATGCTTGTCGACTCGTGTTCGATTGTTGGACCAAGTCATCTTGTCGCCTGAATCCAGCATCGCCCGCGTCAACGCGACGGTCTCTTCAAGCTCCATGCCCTGGAAATATACGGCCATGGCAAACGCTGACATCTGGTAGTCAGGAACTTCGTCTTTCGCGTACGCCGCAATCAAAGCCGCAATCCGTTCAGGATCGAGAGCTTTGCCGTCCCGTTTGTCAGTAATGATTTCGGCAACATTCATTGGATTTCCTTGCGAGAAGATTCGTCAGGCCGCGTTTCCTGTTGCAGGCTTACCAGCTCTACCAAAGCGCCCATTGGGTTGAGTCGCGAAACTCCTCAGGAACCAAATCCAGTTCGTCATCGTTGGGAGGCCCCGTCAAACGGATCGGTCCATCCGAAGTAATCGCAATGGTATGTTCAAAGTGCGCCGACAGCTTTCGATCAGCGGTGACCGTTGTCCATTCGTCGTCCAGTGTTTCGATTTCCCAGGTGCCTTCGGTCACCATCGGCTCGCAAGCGATTACAACGCCCGGGCGGATATCAAAATCATCATTCTCGACGAATTCATCGCTCCAGTAGTTCGGTGCCTGTGGGGGCTCGTGAAGTTTCTGGCCGATGCCATGCCCAGTTAAATCGCGGACAACGCCGAAACCTTTCTGTTCCACGAACGCCTGCATCTGAGCAGCAATCTCGCTCCACATCTTTTTGGTCGATAACAGTTCGATCGCCAGGTCGAGTGTCTGGACGGTGACTTCCATCAGCTGTTTCGAAATTGGGCTGATCTCTCCAACAGCAAACGTCACGGCGGCGTCGCCGCACCAGTTGTCAATGCTGCAGCCGGTGTCGAGGCTAACAATATCGCCGTCCTGAACCTCCCGCTCGCCTGGGATGCCGTGGACGACTTCTTCGTTGATCGAGATGCAAGTTTCGGCCGGGAACGGGCATTCCTGCGGGCCGTAATTCAAGAACAAAGAAGTCGCGTTGTAATCAGCAAACGTCTGGCGGTAGATGTCGTTCAGTTCGCCCGTCGTAATTCCAGGCTTCAGTGCCCGGTAGGCTGCCTGATGCGCTTGCCAGACAACCAGCCCGGCCGCTCGCATTTTGCGGATCTCTCGCGCGGACCGCAGGATGCGTTTGACTTGCGGAGCAGCGCGGTGATGCTTCAGTCGTTGTAGGTAATTGGTGTTGATGATCAACCCTCTCAGGTGTAGCGGATTTAGCGGGCCGGCGCGAGTCGCCGATGTGGTCCGGTAGCAGTTAGTAGTTACGTACGTCACCGGCGGCTAGCGCCGTTCGGCCACCAGAATACCGGCGGGCGTCGCCAGCTATGCGTTGGCTGGTTTCTTTTTTGGCTTGTAAATCTCTGTAGCGGTGCCGTAAAAGACTTCGCCAGCGTTCATCAGGGTTTCGCTTAACGTTGGGTGCGGGTGGATGGTTTCGTTGATGTCTCGGATGACGCAACCCATCTCGATCGCCAAGGTGGCTTCGGCAATCAACTCCCCTGCTCCACTGCCAACGATCCCGCAGCCAAGAATCTTTTCGGTTTCCGGGTCAATGATCCACTTGGTCAATCCATCAGTGATGCCAAGTGCCTGTGCGCGGCCGCTGGCTGCCCATGGGTAGAGGCAAGCTTCGTAATTGATGCCGGCTTCTTTGGCCTCCGCTTCGGTGTATCCGGTCCAGGCAAGTTCCGGGTCGGTGAATACAACTGCCGGAATCGAACGTTTGTCCCACTCGAACGGTTCACCGTGAATGACTTCGATTGCCAGTCGACCTTCGTGATTGGCTTTGTGAGCCAACATCGGTTCGCCGGCCGCATCACCAATGACGAAAATGTTCGGCTCGCCTTCGGCTCGCATCTGCTTGTCGCACAGAATGAACCCACGCTGGTCAGTCTGCAAATTCGTGTTCTCGATGCCGATGTCAAACGTGTTGGGACGACGTCCGACCGAAACCAGTACGCGATCGTAGACCTCCGTGCCGAATTTGTTCGGGCCTTCGAAAGTCACTTCGACTTGCTCGCCATGCTTGGCCAGCCCGCCGACTTTTGTGTTCAGGAAGATTCGTTCTTCGAACAGTTTCTTAAGCTTGCGTTCGAGTGGTCGGACCAGGTCCCGGTCGGCACCCATCAGCAGGCCTTCCATCAATTCCACGACGCTGACTTTGGTTCCCAGCCCCGCGTATACACTGCCCATTTCGAGGCCGATGTAGCCACCGCCGATCACGAGCATGGTTTCCGGGATGTCTTCCAAATCCAACGCTCCGGTCGAATCCATCACTTTGTTGGTCCCAATATCAAACACGCCGGGCATCGCTGGAATCGAACCGGTCGCGATGACGCAGTTGTCGAAAGTGATCTGAGCACCTTCAGGGATCGACGGATCGTCGCCTTCCAATTGCAATGTCGACGAGTCCGCAAATCTGGCCTGGGCATTGATCACGGTCACGTTTCGCCGCTTGGCAAGTTGCCCTAAACCGCCGGACAAAGTACTGATGACTTTGTTCTTCCGTTCTCGCAGTTTCTCCAACGCGAGTTTGGGGCTACCGTAATTGACGCCCCACTCATGGCCTAGCTCATCGACTTCCGCGATAACTTTGGCGACGTGCAGCAAAGCTTTGGAAGGAATGCAACCGCGGAGCAAGCAGGTGCCGCCAAGTTTGCCTTCCATTTCGATCAGCGTCACATCCATGCCCATATCGGCAGCCATGAACGCAGCCGCATAACCACCCGGGCCTCCACCGATAACCACAACTTTCGAATGCATTGGATTGTCCTTTCAAAAAAAAACGACAAGCCAAAAACAAATGACTTGCCGTTACGAATTTGACTTGGTTGATTAGCGAGACAAGAATTCGACTACCGTATTGGCGTCTACCGGAAGGCTGATATCGCTGGCCGCCGGCTTTCCGCTGACGGTCGCCGTCATCGTGTCTGTATCGAATGCTACCCACTCGATGCCTTCGCCTTCAACGCCGCGTTCACGAATTCCGTGATACAGCTGGAGTACGTTTTCTTTAGGGCGAATCGTGACAACGTCGCCTGGGCGAAGGCAGTACGATGGCTTGTCGACCTTGTGCCCGTTGACGCGGAAATGGCCGTGAGCGATTCCCTGACGAGCTTGCGGGCGAGTGCGAGCCAAGCCGATTCGACGGACAACGTTGTCCAAACGTTCCTCGCACATCAGCAACAGGTTCTCTCCCGTGTTGCCTTTCTTGCGAGTCGCTTTTTCAAAGTAACGTCGAAGCTGCTTTTCGCCCAAGCCGTAGTAGTGCTTGATTTTTTGCTTTTCCATCAATGCCATCCCGTAGTTGGATGGACGTCGGCCACGTGTGTGCATCCCAGGTGGCTGGTTACCACGCTTTTCCATCGCGCGAGCTGCGCCTGCGTTTTCGTAGATCAACGTTTGCAAACGTCGATTGACGCGGCCTTTGGGTCCCGTATATCGAGCCATGTTTCTTAGTTATCCTTGCAAAGTTCTTACCGAGTCGGCATACCGCCAGACGAGTCGGCCAATAAAGTCTGTTCGAGAATCTATCGAATCTGGAAGCCCGGTTCATCAGAACCGCCCCAGAATCGCGTAATCATTATCCATCCCACCAGTTTTCACAAGAGCTAAAACATGGATTCCGGACGGGAGAAAGTCGCTTAAAGCCCCAGATTCAAGGGTTTACCGGCTTGGCAGATCCTTGAGCTCAATCTCGAAGATAGATGGGCAATATTTGCCGGTTACGATGATTTGTTCGGTAGCGGAATCAACCGCGATCCCATTCATGATTCCTTCGGCAGGTCGTTGGTTGAGTGGCCAGAGTCCGCCCAAGTTCAAAATCCCGACGACTTTCCCGTCACTGGGGTTAATCGCATATAAGCTTTCCGAATTCCAGACATTGGCCCAGATCTTTCCGCCCGCGTACTCCAATTCGTTGAGCTGCCCGATTCGCTTCCGACCGCTAAACACGGTGACCATCCGCACGTTTTCGAATGTCTCAGGGTCGATGAAGTATAGCCGCGAGCTGCCATCGCTCATGATCAGGTGCGTGCCGTCGTAGGTCAGCCCCCAGCCTTGCCCCTGGTATTCAAAGTCCTTGATCTTGTTCAACTCTCTATCATAAACATGGCAAAGTCCTTTCTTCCATGTGAGTTGGTAGAGCTTGTCGCCGACCATCGCGACGCCTTCGCCGAACTCGTTTTCGGGTAAGTCAACTTGTTTCAGGATATCGCCGCTGGCTAGGTCAACTTTGCGAATCGAACTTTGCCCATTCTTTCCCGTGCTTTCCCAAACGACACCGTCTTCCAGATACAGTCCTTGGGTGAAGGCTCCTGAATCGTGCGGGTATGTCTTGACCAAATTGTAGGTGTACCGCGGAACATCGGCGGCCGGCGCATTGTTGATTGCCTGCGCGAGGTAAGTGCCTCCGAGGGCGATGCCAACGAACATGGCAATCAAATACCAACGTTTGCCTTGAGCCGCCGGAGGTGGAGCGGACGAAGGTGCTGTCGGAGTCGAAGCGTCAGGGAAGGCTCCTGCGGTTTGGTCCTTCTTTCGTTTTGGTTTGTTTTTTGCCATCACTTATCAATTCCAGTAAGTTTCGGCGACGTTTGTATCACAGTTGGCTCGCAGGCGTCAAACGCGCTCTTTGGTATCGCATTTCATTATGTTGGGCACGGATTCGGTAAATTTCCAGAATCATGTCATAAAATCGCCCCCATTCTACATCCCTATCAGTAGATGGTAACACATCGCAGCAACTATGCCTCGTTGCTGATTATGACTGTCAGGCTTCTTGTTTTTTGAGAGAGTTCTTATGAAAGTTCTTCATTTCTCGCCGATGTTTCTTGTGGTTACTTTGAGTGCCAGCATCGTGTCCGCTCAAGGCGGATTCTTTTGGTCGTCATCGGAGTTGAATTCTGGTGCGATTCAGGAATCGGATCATGTCGTCAACAATACTGCGGTCGGAGACACCGGTTCGCTTTATTTGTATTACTCGACAGAAGCGTCGGACCTTGATACCGGAGCAGGACTTGATTTGTCCTGGACTAACAACGACGTCATCGCCTTTACCTCTGCAGAGACTTTCGATTTCAATATCGTGTTGACGTCTAACCAGGATATTGTGATTGGTCAGCGGTGGGGGACAGACTTATTTCCCGACGGAGTCGATTTTGGCAACCCGGCGAGTTCAGTATCCGGAAATGCCGTCACAGGTCTGAACGCTTTCGAAGCTATTTCCGGGCAAGGTATTCTGACCTCTAACAACGGTTCGGGAACCTTTTTTGATCAGGGCTATGATACCGGTGCTGACGGGTTTTTGTTCGCTCGCGTTGATTGGGAACGGATTGGCATAGGGGAAACTCAGTTGTTGACTCAAGCCGGGTCAATCGGCATCGTGCACGATGGAGCTACGGTTGATCCCAAATTCGGCACGGCTACGTTTTCCACCGTTCCCGAACCAGCAGCCGGAGCTGGCTTGCTGATGCTTGTTCTTTGTGGTGCTGGTTTCCGACGCCGTTAAGCATAGAGCTGAATGAAGGCATCTTGCTCGTTGGTTTTATTGCTTCGCATGAGAAGCGATTCGTGAAAACCCGGACAGCTTGAAAATACCGTGCGACAGTTATTGCCGCACGGTTTCTTCATTGCCGCACGGTTTCTTAAAGTGTGTCGCCGCTCTTGCGACGGTTGATCGCAACTTGGCTCGTCTCCGACAGCAGACATGTTT
>CAZXLW010000027.1:15794-54654 GCA_964641465.1 uncultured Pirellulaceae bacterium
CCGCTCTTGCGACGGTTGATCGCAACTTGGCTCGTCTCCGACAGCAGACATGTTTGTTGAGTTCGTGCTAAAATCTACTAAACTACAATCTGCTTGAAAATTGAAATAGCCAGAGGCACCTATCAGCACGCCAAACTCTCAACGGTCTGTCGATTGGTGGCCGCAGGCGTTGCTGCTGTCTATCGCGGCTTTCGTTGTCGCGTTTGATTTCCTGCTGGTAGATTTGACTCACGGATGGATTCTGTTAGGACTCATGTTCTCGTCGGTGCTTACGTTCCTGGTAGCTCCGCTGGCGATCTTCTCGACCGGATTCACAACGATCCGTGCCGCGTTAATAACGTTCGTCGCAATTGCAGCTGGATTGTCGGTGTGGACTGGGCATGGGCCAGCCAAGACGAGGTTTCGTTTTGCCAAGCAGGAATTCGAGCAAATCGTGCAGGGCATAGATAGCATCGGCGAGATGCAACTGCCCGCCTGGGTCGGCAGCATCCATGTACAGGAAATCAAATCGTTACCCTCTGGCGAGGTTCGGTTTTGGACTTCGCTTCATCCGTACGGCAATACAGGTATCGTGTACAGCTCGGGCCAATCGCCGGTATATGGTGGTCTGGACTTCCGGTTGGCGAAAGACTGGTATTTCGTTTCCAAAGACTGACCGGCACGAACGGTTCTACCCCGGCCCAACCTCTGGCCGCTCTCCGCCGAACAATGTGGCAGATCGCTCGTTCAGGCCTTGTTCAGGCGATTGGTAATTTCAGGATGTGCTCGTGTGAATTCATGGTGAATCAAGTAGAATTGCCTGAGGCATAATTGTGGCGAACATGATTGTGGCGAATTAAGGCAACCTAAACTGACCGTGTTCGGATCGAGAAAAGCGTGAAACTAGATTACTCATTGTTGCGAACAATCCATCGGATTCTGAGACAAAAGGCCGACTTGAGCGAACGGATCGAGAAGGGGCCAAGGAAAGTCGTGGTCGCTGAGAACGCTGAGAAACAGTTTTTGGTTGAGGTCGATGAGGCGAAGCAAAGCAAGATCAAGATGAAGATGGCGGCCGACGAAAAGCAATTGCAACTTTCGGAGCGCGAGGCGCGGATTGAGGAGCTGAAGAAGAAGCTGAACACGGCTGCTTCGAATCGTGAGTATCAATTGCTTACGGACCAGATCGCGGCCGACGAGCAAGCGAACTCGGTACTGTCTGATGAGATCCTGGAGATGTTGGAACGGCTTGATGTGCTTGATCAATCGCACAAAACATCCGAACAGAATTTGGCTCAGGCCAAAGCGGAAACCGAGAAGATTCGCCAACGAGTACAGGGCGAGATGGACAAGCTTAACGGTGAACTGGAAAGTGTCCTGGCAGAATTGAAGGAAAATGAAAGTAAGTTAAAAGGCGAAGTTGCTGCGGAGTACCACCGACTGGTTCCGACTCGCGGCGAGGAGGTGTTTGCGGAGACGGATATGCAAACTTGCGGCCAGTGTTATACGAAACTGACCACGCAGACGATGAGCGAACTGATGATGAAGGCCACCGTGTACTGCCAGACGTGCGGAAGCTTGCTATATGTGGCCGAAAATCATGCCGCCACGAACTGATTTTGTTGTTGCTTACAGGCCAATAATCAGGCAAAATATTGCGTACGACCTGCGAATATGACAGGTCGTAATTTTTTTGATAGACGAAGAACTGCCGCCATTACTCTGTGCCCTTGCTCCTGATTCATGGACATTCAGAGCAGCGAGCGAACCGAGCGAACGATCCGATCGGTCGCCAGCGCGGCGGTAACATTGCACTCCAGATGTGGGAGAATGAAATGACAATCGAACGCGTACCGATGACTCAAGAAGCTTACAAGAAGCACCGCGAGACCGTCGAGCACATGGAAAATGTCGAGATGCCCGCGATCGCTGAAAAGATCGCAGAGGCCCGTGCCGAAGGTGACTTGAAAGAGAACGCGGAGTACCACGCACAGCGTGAAGCCCAGGGTATGCTGCAGGCCAAGATCAACGAGCTGAAATCGAAACTGTCGCGGGCCTCGATTGTCGACCCATCCAAAATTCCTCAGGACCAGGTTGCGTTTGGGGCAACTGTTACGGTTCTGGATATTGATATCGATGATGAGGAGAAGATCACGTTAGTTGGTGATGGTGATGAAGATTACGATAATGGTAAGTATTTGATCACCAGCCCGATTGGGCGTGGCTTGCTGGGGAAAAAGAAGGGCGAAGTTGCCGAAATCTCGGTCCCCAAAGGAGTCATCAACTTTAAAGTTCTGGACATTTCGTACGACTAAACATTTTGGATTTGGTTCAAAATCCGACCAATTGTGGGTGTTTTGTTTAGGATGGCGTCGTTTCACGAGAGTTATCGGTGCTTGTAGTGGTGAAACGCTATAGACTTTCGACGCTCTGTGTCGAAAAATATTAAAGAACGGGCCTGCCATAGCGGCGAATTGAGGCCCGATCAATTATGCTAAAAGAAATCAACATTAACGGAGATATTCAATGAGTATTATGCTGACTGAGAAAGCGGCCCAACAGGTTCAGAAGTTCCTTTCTGAAGGGGACTTTGCAGAAGGCTCTTTCCTTCGCGTCGGGATTACTGGCGGCGGCTGCAGCGGATTCAATTACAGTTTGAATATCGCTGACGATTTTGACGAAGCCAACGATAGCCGGACTGAACAGCATGGCGTTCCTGTCGTCGTCGACAAGAAAAGCGCGTTGTACCTGGAAGGCACTTCCGTGGATTACTACGATGGCCTGGAGCAAAGTGGATTCCAGTTCAACAACCCCAACGCCAAGAAAACTTGTGGTTGTGGCTCGTCGTTCAGCACGTAGATGCAAACGCCAACAAAACGAAGAAACATTAGCTGCACCTGGTGCAGCTTTTTTCATGCGCGAACATGTGCGAACCGCCTTGTTGCGGCAGTCCAACTTGACGTTTGTTCTTTATTGCACATATCGCGTCAATGCGTCTCATTGCGACAAGACCATGTTGTCGAGCACGTTCTGAGCAATTATCCTGCTGTGATGAGCGAACTTAACAATATAACTCGTGGCCCCGATGGCTGGACTGTACGAATTGTCCGCGACGGCGAACAGCATTCGAAGTACTTTCGGTTTTCAGAAAGCGGTATCCGCAAGTCACTGGCGGCAGCCAAACGATGGCGCGACGCCAGGCTCCGGGAACTGGGGAAACGACAGTGGCATTCTGGCCCGCGCAAACGTTCGTCTAACAATACTTCGGGAACTACCGGGATCAGCAAGAACGTTTACGGACGTTGGGTTGCCACTTGGCAAGAAGAGGGCGTTCAGCGATTCAAAACTTTCAAGACAAAAAAAGAAGCAATCGCCCACCGCAAAAAAGCCCTCGGTTAATTTTGACGGGCGCATTGAAGCGTGAACATTGGAGTCGCATGCCATGAAACAGTTGACTTGTATCGCAATCATAATTGCATTCGCTTACGCGTTGCCAGCAAATAATCTGGCCGCACAGTCCTCGGATAAAGACGCCAAGCCGATGGAAGCGCAGGCGGAATCGAAAGCAGACGAAAAATCGAAACCGTCAGCTGCAAAGGAGAATGCAAAAAAGGACAAGCCTTCACCGTGGGTGTTCGAGCCGAACCCTGATTTGCCCAATGTCCTGATCATCGGAGATTCGATTTCGATGGGGTATTCGCTGCAGGTCAGAAAGCAATTGAAGAAGCACGCTAATGTGTATCGTCCGACGCGAATTAACGAACGAAATGGGAAACTCGTTCCAGAGAACTGCCAAGGGACGACGCTCGGATTACAAAAGATTGACGACTGGCTGGGTGACAGGAAATGGGCTGTGATTCATTTCAACTTCGGCTTGCATGACCTGAAACATGTTGTTGAACCCGGCAGTTCGAAAAACTCCCAGAACCCGGAAGCTCCGCTGCAGGCAACGGTTGAGCAGTACGCCAAAAACCTGGAGCAGATTGTCGAGAAACTGAAACAGACGAAAGCTCGCTTGGTATTTGCAACAACAACGCCCGTGGTTCCCGACGTCAAAGGGGTGCCACGCGAGCCGGATTCACCACCAAAGTACAATGCCGCCGCGCTGGAAATAATGAAAGCGAACAAGATTCGAGTGAATGACTTGTTTGCATTTTGCTTGCCTCATCTGTCAGAGTGGCAGCGTCCGCGAGACGTTCATTTCAAACGCCAGGGGTCAAGTGAATTCGCAAAACAGGTAGCAAAAGTTTTCCGTGAGGAATTGGAAATTGCGAAAAACGAGCACAGCGAGTAATGGACAGATTCCTTGCGTGACAAAAAAACGAATCGTGCGCCAATTGTATCGGGCACTGAGTTCGAATCCCAACCGAAAACACTTTAGATGATCTCCATCGAGAACCTCCGTTTCGCTTACCCACGCTCAGAATTTGAGCTGTGTATCGGTGAGCTGGAAATAGAGCGCGGAGCAAAAGTCGCTGTGGTCGGTCCAAGTGGGAGCGGCAAGACGACGTTACTCAATTTGATGTCCGGGATTGTGGTCCCGGATAGCGGCAAGGTTGCTGTCGACGGCACTGATGTTGGCGGCCTGTCGGATGCGGCTCGTCGTGATTTTCGCATTGGCAATATCGGCATGGTGTTCCAGCAATTCGAATTGGTGGAGTACCTTCAGGCGACCGACAATATCTTGCTTCCGTTCTTGATCAATCGCTCCTTGCGACAGGACGCAGCGACTCGTCGAACAGCAATTCAGCTTGCGGAGTCGATGGGGCTGGAAGGCAAACTGAAGCGGTTCCCGCATCAAATGTCGCAAGGCGAGCAACAACGAGTCGCCATCTGCCGAGCGTTGATCGCCAAGCCGAATTTAATTTTGGCTGACGAGCCGACAGGGAATTTGGACCCAGCCAACAAAGGCAAGATCTTGCAGTTGCTGTTTGACTCTTGCGAGCGTGAAGGGCAAACGTTGATCGTGGTGACTCACGACACGAATATCCTCAGTGGCTTCGATCGTATCGTTGACTTCGAGCAATTCCGCCAGGAAGTGGGAGCTTGACTATGGGGTGGTTACGACTTGCCTGGAAGTACATTTGGTACAACAAGCTTAAAACGACAGTTCTGATCGCCTGCATATTCCTGACGGCGTTCCTGCCGATCGCCATCGAGCTACTCCTCAATCAGTTTGAATCACAAATCGTCGCCCGAGCTAATGCAACGCCGCTGGTGGTTGGGCCGGCGGGCAGTCGTTTCGACCTGACGTTGCGTTCGCTGTATTTTCGGTTGGGCAGTCTCGAGAACCAGGCTTTGCCGACGATCCCTTTTTCCGAAGTCGCCGACATCGAAGGAACGGGATGGGCTGACGCGATTCCGGTGTATTCCAAGTTCACCACCAAGGGGCATCCGATTGTCGGCACCAACCTGGAGTACTTCAAGTTCCGAGGGCTGAATGTTGCTGCCGGAGACAGCTTGATCCAAATCGGTGATTGTGTCGTCGGTGCCCAGTTGGCCCGGGAGTTGGATCTGCAACCAGGCGACAATCTGTTGACGGACATTGAAAGCGTGATTTCAATTGCGACGTACCCGCTGAAGATGCACGTTCGAGGTATCTTATCAGCGAACAATTCTCCGGATGACATGGCGGTCTTCGTTGATTTGAAAACGGCCTGGATCATAGACGGGATCGGGCATGGCCACCAAAACGTCGAAGAAGTGCCAGACGATCGGCTGTTGTCGAAGAAGGATGACCAGATCGTTGCCAGCGCCGCGGTGTTGCCGTTCACCGAGATCACATCGGCTAACATTGATTCGTTTCATTTCCATGGCGACAACTCAGACTTTCCCTTGACGTCGATCATCGCGGTTCCGCCCGATCAGAAAAGCAAAACCATTTTGATGGGGCGGTATCGCAACTCGAAGAACGGCGAACAGTTAGTTGTACCTGGCTCCGTGATACAGGAGCTGATGAATCTGGTGTTCAAGGTCAAACGATTCTTCGACGCCAATGCGATCTTGATCGCGATCTCGACAATATTGTTGTTGCTGTTGATCGTTGTCTTGTCATTGAAATTGCGAGAACGAGAGATGGCGACCATGTTCAAGATCGGGGCCAGCCGCAATACGGTGGGCTTGTTGCAAGTTGCTGAATTGGGCATTGTTTTCTTGATCAGCGGCGTGCTGGTGACCGCCGCGTTGTTTACCTTGAATCAATACGTCGGTACTTTGATCCAGGGAATGCTGGTTGGCAGTTGATCACACATCCTAGTAACTGGACAAATTCGCGTGCGGCGGCAACTGTCAATTCACGGCTTATGATATACTCACCGCAAATGATTGAGTCGCCGGTGGCTCTGTCTGGTTTTGCAATTGAAAAGCCTTTTTTGCAGTGAGAGAAAATTGTCAATCTCCAATGAAGCACGCAGCGTAGCAGATGCTCAGCTTGTGGCGTACAACGCAAAAAACATGGAGGGGTATCTCGCCTTGTTTCATGACGACGCTACGCTTATCAATTTGCCCGGCCAGGAAATCGTCGCCCAAGGTACTGAAGCGATTCGGGCGATGTATGAAGTTCGCTTCGAAACTCCAGGTTTGCGTTGCGAAGTAAATCAGAGATCGGAGATTGGCAACATCGCGATCGACAGAGAAACGGTATACACCGACGGTAATCCGCCAGTCGATATCCTGGCGATGTATGAGGTTGTCGATGCAAAGATAAAACGGATTTTCTTCATTCGTGGCGGAGAGCTTTGAGCTCAACAACTTTCCTCGCGCCGCGTTCGATCATCCGCAGTCTAAGTAACGTAATTGTCTCGTTGCGTCGTCAGTTCGGCGATTGTTAGTGCAGCTGAGAATCTGCGGCTAGGCGGCTTGCCGGTTACTGATGGCCGTTTCGAGCTCGACGGGGGCGGCTGGTTCCGGGGCCGTTGCGTGCTGTTGGTCAGGGCTGGCCTGCTGATCGTTCCGTTCCATCGAACGTTCTTTCCTGGCGACCCACCAATCGACCACTGACTCGATCCGTAGCAATCGACTGAACAGGATGATGATCGGAAGCAGATACGCGAGAAAGAGTCCGTGTGAGCGCTGCTTCCACAGCTGGTGGAACTTTTCGTCGTCGACGTCCGGGTCGACTGCGAATCGAATGGAGCCGGAAGGAATCCAGGACAGGAACTTGAGCGCGCGGAATGGTTTCTTCCAGAAGTGATCGCCTGGTGAGCGACCGGGGTAGGCTTCTTTGATCAGCATGGCAAAGTACGTCGACGGGTGTACCAGCGTGCGCAGGTTGCCTCGCGCGGGCAAACGCCGGTCCCATTTCTCGTTGTTCCTCTGTTGTTTCTCGGCCAGCTCCGAGGCAGCTCCCAGCTCGATTTTGCCGGAAAGGACGCGGAACGCCCACAGGCATTGCATCTCTGTCATCAGTGGAATCGAGCCGATGATGGGGCGGGCAAATCCAAGGAATGCGATGCTGGGATCATTAACCGGGAATACAAACTGATACATCTCGTCCAGGTTCCCGGTCTGGTATTCTTGCGGCAGGAACGGGCAATGGAATTCGTATCCGAAACAGCAAATGACATGTGTGTAATTACCGGAGTCGCCGCTCTTGAACGTAATGTGATTGCCGGCGACGGTGACTATTTCGTTCTCCGCAGTAACACGGCCAGAATGTACGTGCTCTACCGAATGGCCGTTCTTGTTGAAGAATTGCTGCGCGTAATTGTGTTCATTCTTCCACTTGCGAACCCCGTGGCCTTGATACTTTGTTGGCGAACCGGTCGACAAAAAGTCCGTAATATAGCGCCGGCCGGGAGCGCTTTTGGAAAATGAACTGATCGCGTTGATCAGCGGACTGGCAATCAAGTCCAAAGCGAAGTCATGCTTGTCGAACTTCCCGAGTTCGCTTCTCTGGTGGTAGAGTGTCTTGCGGAGGAAATGCTGACCGCCCCGAATCGCCCAGGTGACTTTGGCTGGAGTCTGAACGAGCAGATCAATCAGGTCCGAAGCAGTCTCGCCGCCACCGTAGACGATCACATGGTCGTCTTCGCTGAAATCATTCGGCTGGATCTGTTTTACGTTGCCGGCATGGACGACGGACCCGGCGAAACGATTCAGTGGTGCCCCGATTTCTCGTTTCTTGGTATGTAGCCCGGCACAGACAGCGAGCTTGTCCACTTCGACCTCGTGCCGTTGCCCTTGGTGTTGATAAACCACCCGCCAGCGATCGCCGACCTTTTCGACTTCTTGTACTTCCGCTTTGAATTTCAAGTGCGGTGCGAGTTCGAAATTCTTGATGTAGGATCGGAGGTAGGCGATCACGTCTTCGTGATGCATGAAGTGCCCGACACTTTCGTCCATAAAAAAGTCTGACGCTTCGGTGACAACTCGCGAAGAAGACGAGACGGTCGACTTCATCACCGTCGTCGTGTTCTTGTCTTCAGAATAGTTCCAGACTCCGCCGATGTCTTCCCGGCGTTCCAGAACAATTGGGTTCATCCCGTTTTCAAGTGCGTACTTGCACGCGTAAAGGCCAGACCAACCAGCGCCAATGATGCAGACATCCATGTCCGTTCCGCCAATGAGTTATGAAATATAGAACCAAGTGCTGAGCTCCGTCAGCGATTCTTGGCAGTCTCCATTGTTAAAAGAAGAGGTTCTTGAATCAACGTGAGTTGGCGGGTGCTATCAAGCGAATTGCTACCGGCGATGAAGTTTCACCGAATCGAGGAGATCGCGAATTGCGTTCGATTGTGCGGCGTTTGCTGCAAGCGCATTCGCTTAATAGCTTTACGCGCGATGCGCAGCACCCATCGCCGGCGTCGTGCTTGAGTTGCCTAAGAATAAAAGAGAACGAATCGAATTCGTTCAGACGTTTCGCGGCGACTGTGATGAGGTATGCAAATCAGCTGTTTGAGCAACCGAACAGACAGTCCTACTGACCAATCTGAATTTGCAACATCTTGGCTTGATAGCGAAAGTACGAGGCCTGTCGCTGAAACTTACTCTTCTTTGGAGCGCTGGAGGCCAACTTGGTTAGTCGCTCGTACTTTTCCGCCAACTTGGTCTTGGTCGCGACCAATCGTTCAAGCTTCTGCTTATTCATCTCAAATACCTGTTTCAATCCAATTTATGAACGGCACATTGTATCCAAGTCGGCAGAGATTTGCACCGCCAAATGGGATGATTTCTCGCATTCCGCTTACTTCGGTTAGGCAAAATGAACGGCAATTCCGGCTATTGATCGGACAAACGATAATTTTGAAACTGAATCGCAATAGATTGAGTTTCAATGCGTAGTGTTACTCGATTGCGGTGCCGCAGCCGTCTATAATTCGACGGTTTTCTATCCGCCATTTGCCGAGTGGCTTCCCCAGCCTAGCATCTGATCTGGGCCCCATGGCTCCCGGCAATCTGAATTTTTACGGACAAATAAATGAATCATAAACCGGACTGGCTCCAAGTTGCCTTGGTCATCTTTGTTGTTTTTGCCTTGGGCAACACCTCGTTTGGCTGGCAGGCAAACGCCGTTGAGGATCGGGCAGAGACGCTTTCCAAGTCTGCGAGAGCTTTGCACGTCAAGTCGTTCGAGAAGATCTGGAAGACGATCCGCGATACGCATTGGGACTCCGAATTGGTTGGCGAGTCCTGGGAGAAGCACCGCGCGGAGCTGCTTCCGAAAGTCAAAGCCGCGAAAAGCGGAAAAGAAGCCCGCCAGATCATGCAAGAATTGATCGGCAGGCTGGAGCAGTCGCACTTTGGTCTGATTTCCAAATCCAGCTATGAAGTAATCGGCGGAGAGGAAGTGAAGGGCGGCACTAACGATATTGGGATTACGATTCGGCTCGTGGAAGGCGGCTTGGCCGTTACCCAGGTCCGTGAGGGTGGGCCGGCAGATCAGGCGGGTGTGAAGCCAGGTTGGCAAGTGACAAAAATACGTGACCGGGATTCTGCCGAGCTAATCGAGAAACTACGCGAAGCTGCCCATGGCCCCCAGCGCGTTGAAACTCTCGTGGGAATTACGACCAGTGGAATGACTTCTGGTAACGGTAGCAAGCGGATCGAGATGACGTTCGTCGACGGACAGGCTCAAACCAGAGTGATTGAAATGCGATGTGCGGAACCGCCGGGGACGATGGCGACCCTGGGGAACTTGCCGCCGATGCGCGTCTCCGACAAGACGATGACGGTGGACGGGAACATTGGGTACTATTGGTTCAATGCGTTCCTTGACCCGGTGCGGATCATGCCTGCTTACCGCAAAGCGATCCGAGATAAAAAACACTCTGGCGGTATCATCATTGACCTGCGAAACAATTTCGGTGGAATCGCAGGGATGACGATGGGGATGGCTGGTGAGTTCGTCAAGAAGCCAACCCAAATGGGGACCATGATCACGAAAGGTACCAAGCTCAAGTTCTTTGCCAACCCGCGTGCCAAACCGATTCGCGTACCGGTCGCAGTGCTCATTGATGAATGCTCGATTTCATCCGCCGAGTTTCTCGCGGGTGGATTGCAAGACAACGGTTTGGGCAGGGTTTTTGGGCAACGGTCTGCCGGGTTAGCGTTGCCATCGGTTGTTGAGAAGTTGCCTAACGGTGACGGATTTCAATATGCGATTGCCGACTACAAATCCGCCAGCGGAGAAGCTCTGGAGATGAAAGGAGTCGTCCCTGATGAGAAGATTGAACTCCGACGAGCCGATCTTTTGCGAGACAAAGACCCGACGATGAAGGCTGCGTTGCAATGGATCAAGCAGCAGAACGCCGGTTAATTTGTGAACAATTATTTCGAAACAAGAAACTGATTCTAATTTGATATTAAGGACTGTCTGATGACAAAAAATTTTAAACGACTTCACGTAATGATGGCATTGGTTGCCTCGCTGACGCTGGTGGTTTCGGCTCAAGCTGACGATCCGGACAAGATGCCGGCTGCAGAAACGGTCATGAAGAAGTTCGCTGATGCCCTTGGCGGAGCGGATAAACTCAAAGCAATCAAAACGATGCGAACGAAAGGCAAGTTTGCCCTCCCCAGCATGGGAATGGAAGGGCAGCTGGAATTGACACAGATGATGCCTGGCAAGGTTTTCACCAAAGTCATCATCCCCGGTGCTGGTACCCAATCAGTTGCGACCAATGGCGACATTGCTTGGGAGTTGTCAACGATGACAGGTCCTCGCTTGTTGCAAGGCAAGGAAATCGACCAGATTCGAGAAGAAGGTAGCATGGAGAAGTTTTATGATCCCATGAGCTTCTACAAGGAAGTTAAAGTCGTTGGCATGGAAGATGTCGAAGGCGATAAGTGCTACAAGGTTAAAGTGACCAAGAAGAACGGCGATGTCGCACATGACTATTTTTCGATGAAGACTGGTTTGCAGATGAAATCAGAAACGACTGTTGTAAACCAAATGGGCGAAATAAAAGCTGAAACGCTTATTTCCGGCTACAAAGAGTTTGGTGGGCTCAAGTTCCCAACGAAAAGCGTGATTAAGCTAGAGGGACTTGGCGAGCGTGTGATGACTTTCGACAAGATCGAAATCAACCCTGAAATCGACGAGAAGACTTTCGCAATTCCAGAAGAGGTACAAAATCTGATCGACTCAGGTGTTGGAGATGAGGATGGCGAAGAAGAAAAAGGGAGTGATAAAAAAGGAAGCGATAAAAAATAGTGTTTGTTTCCTGGTTGTAGCGGGTGGGCGTTATTTGAATACGGCCGTGGCCGCCGGTTGGCGACGGACCGTTAGATTTCAATACGCTACAACCATAATGGCTCGCTAAATTGATTGACTGCCCGCCGGACCGTTGGTTTTGGCGGGTTTTTTCGTGGACGACTACCGCGTTCGGCTTGTCTGATACACAATAGGGCTCGGTTTCAGTAGTAAACTTCACAGGTTCCAGCATGATGATTCGCTCCTTAACAAAGTCTTTGTGCCCAACGTTGATTGTGGTCGTTTTCATTTGCCTGGCTTGTTTCGCTGGCCAGTCGTTCGCCCAAGAACCGGCGGTTGAGTCGAAACCTGAAACGACCGCGGAAGCGGAGAAAGAACCGGTCGAAAAAACGTTCGCTAACGATGGTGAGCGAATCAGTTTGATTACGAAAGCGGTCAAGCGGCTAGTGGAATTGCAACATGATGATGGTGCGTGGCCTTACGAAGGCGTATACCGGGTCATGAATTCCGAGCGGACTGAACGCGTTATTCCAGTCGGCTACCGGATTGGTGGGACGTCAATCGTTTGCTCTTCGTTGATCTCTGCTCCGATCGAAGACAAGTCAGTCGTGGTGGACGCGGTCACCAAGGGCGTTCAAATGATTTTGAAAGAACTTGAGCATCCGTTGATGAAACCAAGCAAAACGAATCGCTATGATGTCCGGATTTGGGGGCACATTTATGCGTTGGATATATTTTGCCGCATCAAAGACCGGGACGAATACAAAGAAGTCACCGAGAAGACGAATGAGTGGATTCCCAAGTTGGTCGAAGCAGTCACGTTTCAGGAAGTCGAAAACGGCGGCTGGAATTACGCGAACAAACGAGCTCACTGTTGCTTTGTGACCGGGCCGGCTGTTCAATCGTTGTTGTTGGCAAAACAAGCCGGCTTTGAAGTGGCGGATGAAGTTCTCGGTCGGGCAGCAGAGATTCTGATCTCAAGTCGTAAGGACGAAGAAGCTGTGATCCCTTACACAGGAACCAACTCAACCCGTGACACGCAAGCTGGCTCGGTTGCTCGCGCACCCGTTACAGAAGTGACTTTGACGCTGTTGGGGCGAGGCGATCCGGAGCGGTTGGAGTTCACGATCGAGTGTTTTCACAAGCATTGGGATGAACTGGAAAAACGCCGCAAGAAAACGGGAACTCACGCGCGTCCGCATGGAATCGCTCCCTACTATTTCTATTACGCGCATCGCTATGCAGCGCAGGCGATTCGGATGTTGCCGTCCACGAAACAACAATCGGAGTTCGACAAGTTCGTACCGGTGATGCTGCGGACCAAAGATGAGGACAACACCTGGAATGATCGTGTATTCGAACAATCCAAAGCGTACGGCACAGCGATGTCGCTGCTGGCGCTGTCACGAGATTCGGTGCAATTGCCGAAGTCGATTAAGCTGAAAGACGCGGAGTAGCGGAAATCGCTATCTCGGCGAATGGATCAGCCGTTGAGTGTTAGCTTCCGGTTTGTGGGGTTGCGTGCATGTTCAACCAACCCGATTTCAAAAACCGGACGAAGCACTACTGACCAAGGACATCCAGTTTGGTTTGGCCGGGCAAATCCAGCTGTTTTTTTGCAAGTTCTTGCATCTGTTTCAATGCCTGACGGCCGGTTTCGCCCAAATCGACAGTCCAATCATTGACGTACAAATCAACGTGTTGAAAGACCACGTCTTCGTCAAGCTCCTGGGCGTACTGTTGCATCGTCGGCAGCGTTTCAGCTCGGTTAGCCAATCCGTAGCGAATCGAATCCTGAATCACACTTTGCGCCAACGTTAAAACCTCAGGACCAAGTTCCTTGCGAGCCAGGATTCCGCCCAACGGCAATGGGCTACTCGTTTCCGCTTCCCAACGCTGCCCGAGGTCGGCTACCAGATGCAAACCGGATTCGCGATAAGTGAATCGTCCTTCATGGATACAAACTCCAAAATCCGCATCGCCATTGCTTAACGCAGGCATAATGTCTGAGAACACAACATGTTCAACACGCGTTGAACCATAGAACAGACGAAACAACAAAGCAGCCGTCGTGTTCTCTCCGGGGCAAAGCGTTAGTTGCGAATTCGAATTCGGAACGGTATCTTCCGCAGCTGCTAACAGCAACGGCCCATTGCCAAAACCAAGTGCTGACCCCGACGGTAGCACCAGGTAATCGTTGGCAACTTTCAACGCCGCATGGAAGCTCGCCTTGGCGACATCGAAGCGATTTTCGAACATCGCGCGATTTAACTCAGCTATATCCAACAGCTCAATCGAAAACTCAAGGCCCCGGAAGTCAATCTTGCGATTCAGGATTGCGTGAAACGCGAACGTATCATTTGGGCAAGTTGAAATCGCTAAACGAATGGTCTGCGCGGGATCATTCACTAGTCTGTCACTCCAAGGATTTGCGTGGCGAGTTCGTTGGCGGCGGCCAATGCCTGTTCAACTTGCCATGACGAATGGTCCCGGTTCCCGACACGATTGGAAATACCTCGAACTACCGTCAACGGGATGCCAGCGAGCTGGCCAGCAACAGCAACTCCAAATGATTCCATATCCTCAGCATCCGCATTCGGATACATCGTGCTCAGAGCCTTGGCTTCGACTTCATTTGCCGGCACTGAACAAACCGTTCGAATTTGATTGCGAATTGAATCGCCGCCCTGCTCGTCGACAGTCAGATTGATTTCCAGTTCCAAGCCCTGATGCCCGTCGAGCAGGCTCCAGCCAGCAGCAGTCGGGCTAATGTGATGCTCCCCTTCACCGATCCCGACACCGTGTCCGATCACTGATCGAAATTGAAACGCACGCCCTGTTTCTACATCGGGACGGCAACTTCCGGCAATCCCGACGAGCATGATTCGATCTGGGCGAACTTGCGAAATCAGTTGGCTTGTTCGAGCAGCGGAAACGATCGGACCGAACCCGCATAACTCAACGGCCACATCCTCCCGACTTGTAAATTCCAATTTGCTTCTTTCTAACGCCGTTGGAACCAGCACTAACCACTTACCCGCCGCCGTCATGCGACTGTCCCAGCCGATTCGGAATTTGAAACCGACTGAAGGATCTGATCAATCCGTTGCCAGTTATACGATTCTTTGGCGGTCATATAGCTGGTCACAATCGCCAGTAGCAACATCGCCACGCACCAGATGGTCGCAGAATTCAACATGGAATAATGGATACCGAGGAATCTTACGGTCGGAGAACTGGCTCCTCCTAAAACAATTCCGACTGAGATAAATCCACAAACCGCAGCCACAAGCAGCATCACCACCGAGACCGCTCGCAGCGCGGACCAATCGGGGACTTGCAAAACAAAAACCGCGTACAGCAAATGGATCACGGCAAGAAAAATCAACATGTAAATCCAGCGCGGCAGTTCCGACGCCAGCGGCTCCTGCGCCCACAGGTACCAGTGATAAATCCCCGGCACCAGGTTGATCAGTCCAACAACGATGATGAAGACAGCAGCGATTTTCGAAAGCAGGATTCGGTCGCGTCGCGATCTGTTGGCCCGGCCCGATATCTGATCCCGGGTACTCCGCGAATCAATCTGGACTTCGCCTGCTTCACGCTCGGCGAACGCGAGTTTTGCCTCGTCTGCGGCGACTGGCTCGCCGGTGTCGATGTTTGCCAAGTCCGCATCTGCGGTTCTTTGGGAAACTTGGGCAACAAAAGCCTGTAGCTCAGCGTCTACAGCCTTCGGCCGTTTGTTAACCTTGCCCAACCGGACGGCTGCTTGACACTTCGGGCAGTGCACAACTTTCCCGGCGTTTTTTGACGGTGTGCGGAACTCGCAACCATTGGGACATTTAACTCGCAATGCCATGCTTGCCTCACCTCTACGCGGAATTGGCCGAATTGGCCGAATCCGTCGGCTCGACTTCAACTCCACTGCGCAACAACTTGAAGATATGGTCGATGTAGTCCGACACAGAATGGTCTGACAAATAATCAATCCGAAACCGTTTGACCAATTCCGTGGTGGCACCCTGCAAACGATCACTTAACCGCCGCCAACCTTTCAGTTCACGAAGCTTCCCGTTTCGATCGAGATACATTTCGCGGCCGCTGTGTCGATAGCCAAACCAGTAGGGTGGCACGCGAGTCACGATATCGTTGTTGTTGACCCAGCGATAATGATTCACATCGGTGTAGTTCACATAGCGTTTGTCGCCCACGCGGGGACTGCCGTACGTAAACAGCCCTTCTGGTTCCGATTTAATATGCGACAACAGGCAACGTCCTGAACAAATGGTTGCCATGGCACCTCCGAGCGAGTGGCCAGTGAACCAGAGTCGCTTGGTATTTGCAGTCAGTGCTTCTTCGAGATATGGCCACAAGTCATCGACCTCTCGCTTGAACCCTCGGTGTACTTTCCCGACCGTTTCCGCCAAAGCGGTTAGCGCGTTGACGTCTGCTTGAATGTCGTTCCATTCGTGAGCCTCGGTACCTCGACACGCAATCACACTATCGTGTTCGTTTTGAAACCAATACGCCTGCGAACCATCGCATTCGAAAAACTTACCGTCAGTAAAGCCAAGTTTTCCGGCGGCAATATTGCATTCCGCCGGAGTCATATAGCTGATCATCGAAACTTCAGCAAAAAACAGAGATTGTTCCAGCACAGACATCTCGCTGATCGGCCCCGAAAGTGACGACTTAAACGAGATTTGACTGGCTTTTTTGTCAGCAATTTTTCCTTGCTGCTTTTTGGCTTGAGACTTGGCAACGCGAGACATAAATGATGCAGTTTGATATTGAACAAACGAAGAACATACAAGTTCCGAAAAATGATATTCCGGAATGACGGACCGTCTTCACACTGCGTTTGATTTGCAGCCGAAGACTGAAATGATTGTAATATGCTGCGATAAATCGAATAGCCCTAAGCCGAGTTACTTCGAGTGCAGATCAATGACTCCATCGAACTTATCGGGCAATTTGGTGTTCGAGATGAATTCAAACAAAAATCGAGCGGCCGGATCCTGTTCCACCGTAGTTTGCAACTGGGCTCGAGCGGCGTCCCAGTCGCCAGCCACGAACCGAGCCAGACTTTCGGCGTAGTTATTCTGTACGCCCTCCGGTAGCGCCTCTTCGACAGGACACAGGCTGTATACATCGCTGGCGATATTCAATCCAAACGGTCGAAACTTGCCAATCTTTCGGAAACTTGCGAAAGCGTCATTCGGCGGGACGGAATTCACGACTTGATCCACCGTATTGCGGTCGACCAGGATCGGCATGTTAAGCTTCCGAGTCATGCCCTCGTAACGGGCCGCCAAGTTAACCACTGGGCCAAACGCGGTGACTTTCACTTGATGGCTGGTGCCAATCTTACCGGCAACGGCATTCCCGGTCGCCACTCCGATCCCCATGTGAAAATGATGCAGCCGATGGCTTGGTTGCGCCGCGATCACCGCTAACTCCGATTGAATCTTCATCGCGGCTCGGCAAACATTTTCGGCCGCGTCCGACTTGTCGAGCGGCCAACCCCAGAACCCCATCGCCGAATCGCCGTGGAAGTCACCGATCACACCTCCAAAGTCCAAAACTGATTGGGTCATTATCCCCAAAGCCTGGCTGACTCGATCCAATAGTTCTTCCAACTCGTCAGACATCTGCTCCGACTTTGCCGAGAATCCGCGCAGGTCACAAAACAAAACCGATATCTCGCACTGCCGTGGCTTGAGTACTTCTTCGGGATCGCGATCCACGAACGCTTCCATGACGACCGGCGAAAAGAATGCGCGGAATGTTGACTGACGTTGTTCAAGGTGCTGGACGCGTCTCAAGTTTGCCAATGTCGCACCGATCAATTCGGCGAATTTAACGTCACCATGAATGTCTTCGTTCTCTGAGACCTTGTTAAGCACATCGGGGCCGTCACTCCGATTCACGCCCGATACATAAACGGCCCATCCTTTACTGGCGGAACCAGACAGCGGACAAACGAACGCCCAATCGCTGGAAAGGTCGACGGTCATATCGACATCGTCCGCCGACTGCCACATATGCAACGTGCTTTCTTTCTGCTCCAACGCCTGCTCGATCAATTTGGCACTTGGCGAGAAGTCGCCTTGGGACAGCTCACGTTTGTCCCAGGCGACCACTTCGATTTCACCATCATCATGCCGCTCGCAAATTCCTACGACCGTAGCCGACCTGATCCCGGCCAACAACAAGTTGACCATCTGCCCATGCAGCTCACTACTATCGTTCGACTTGGAAATAACCGCCGGCAGACGATTGAGGACGGCGATCCGGTGATCGGCGTCTTGATAGCGAACCTGCCGCAAATACTCGGTTGAAAACCCACGTTCAGCGATCGGCGATGGTAGCTCCATCGTGACCAGAGCGGAATCATTGGTCAGAAGGAACGTGGTGTCACCAATCGCGAAATGTTCTCCGGGGCGAATCGAGAAAGATTCTTCGTCGACACCGTTGTAGTAAATCGGGTTGGAGGCCTCCGGGATTTTCTCCACGCAAAGGATGCTATCAACGAGCCTCAATCTGGCGTGTTTCCGAGAGACCTTCTCATCCCAGTTGACCGCCCAGTCCTTGGACGTTCGTCCGATCACGAACGGCAGCTTCTCCAGCAGCACTTTCCGCCATCGATCTTGCGAAGTCTTTCCTTGAGCCACCAATTCCAACATGTGCGCTGCTTTGCGATCCGTGAGGGAAGTTCCGAATTTAATAGTTGTAATCGCTTGCCACGCCGAGTCGAAGCCCGGGGGCTATCAAAGATACACAAAATCAGGTCGTAAAGATGCATTTGATTTACACATTTATTGGCAAGCTCCGACCGGCTACGTCGAATTACTTTCTGGAGGCACACATGGAAACGATTTTTGATTGGCTGAGTTCATTTGACTGGTATCGCCTGTTCCCCGAGTTAATCGGTAAGGCGTTAGGATTTTTAGTCGGATTCGGAGCAAGTTGGTTCTTGCTGTTCCGTAAAAGGCTGAATGCACTGCAGAAGTTGCAGCGCGGCGACTCGGACGATTTTATTTTCCAGATGCACAAACTGGTGCCTGTTCCAAAATCCGATTCGGTTGTGTTGCTGTTCCGCAATGTCGCTCCCAAGACGACGTTGCGAGATCTCTACGACAACGAAGCAGCCCAAGTCGCAATGAAGAAGCTGGCGGACGGAACTTCGTTGAACAACCCGATTCTTCAGACGCAAGGCACACTCGGTTTCGAAATGCTGAATGATGCCGCTGGGCATATCGCCGGATTGTTGGCAACGACGACGTTTGACCGAGAGTCCTGGCTGTTTGCGATGACTTGCGAAGACCGTGAAGTCGTACGCAAGAAATGTATTCGAGCGTTCCTGATCCGACCGGAAGATCTAGCCAAGTTCGCTGATTGGAGCTGGTGTTGCAGCAAGGTTCTTGTCGAATCACCCTGGCATTGGTTCCGGATCGTTGCCCTGCACAAGATTGCCTGTCAGTGGCAGGCACAGGAAACGGCGGAAAAAGACGCCACCGATAGCGACATGCCGTTGGTCGACAAACAGTTGCAGCATAAGCGAGTGCGAACGCTTTCGCTGGGGATCAACCAGAACGAAAAGCCGATCGGTGAACCGCACGAAATCGACTGGCACGTCCACGCATCGCAGCTGCAGAAACTTGGCTTGCGAATGGAGCCTGCCAAGCCAGCGAAGACTGACGAGATATAGCGAAGGGGCGCTGGTCCGGGAGTGGATCTTGCTCGGAGTTGTACTGAAAGTGGGTGTGTGCCTAGTTTTTGGGTGCCATGTTCACGCCTTTCTAACAAGAGGCTAACTTCCGGCAACGGCATGCTTACGCTCGGGATGAGCCAATGGTTAACGTGGCGTGAGCATGCTTGGTCGGTAGGGCACACTTAACCATCACCGCTCGCGTAAACATGGCACCCGTCAACTCAACTCAACTCAACATAGCACTCGCCGACTCAACTCAACGTAGCACCCGTCAATTCAGGTCGGACAGACCACTAATTTACCGGCGGCATTTTCTCGGCAGCGTCTTTGTCGAGGAAGTAACTTAGCCGCTCAGGTCTGTCTTCAATTCCAATATGGCTGGTCGGATAGCTCGCCCAGTTACCGGTTCGCACTGCAATTTGTTCAAAGACCTCTGCCTTGGCCGAGCCGGTGATCATGAAGACAATGTTGCGAGCCGCATTGATCGTTGGACCCGTCAACGTGACTCGCTTTTGTCCGGTCTCCGGATGAGTTGCGACCGCGCACACGGATTCATTTTCCAGCAACTCCATTTGATGCGGAAAAATAGAAGCCGTATGACCATCGGCGCCCATTCCCAGCAGCAGAAAATCGAATGCAGGTAAACCGCTGGCGTCGGACGTGACGATTTCGCGTATCTGTTTGGCATACCGAGTCGCTTCGGCCTCGGGCGAATCTTCACCTCGGACACGAAAGATGTTTTGCGGTTTGATCTGAAGCGGCTGCAATAGTTGTTCGTACGCCATTTTGTAATTGCTTTGTTCGTCATCAGGGGCAACGCACCGTTCGTCTCCCCAGAAAAATTGGACGCGATGCCAATCGACACCGTTGGCATGATTTTCGACCAATTCAGAATAGAGAGCTTGCGGCGTGCTGCCTCCCGAAAGCGCGATCGAAAAATCGGTTGTGCACTGATTGATTTCCGCGACCAGCTTACTGGCAACGGCTGTGGCAATCGCAGACTTGTCTGGCAGAACCACAAGCTGACTCGAATCGAATGGTAAATTCATTCAAAGCTCGCAAAATTTAGCATCGGTGGTCAGAGTTCGGCAGGGATTTCGCCACGTTAAATCGGCTGGCTGAATCAGCTTGTCAGATTCTTCCGGCCCCCACGTTCCAGCAGGATAACCGTAAACCGGGATCGAATCGTCGTTCTTCCAGGCGTCGATAATCGGATCGACGAATCTCCAGGCATGTTCAACACTGTCTCCGTGCGCGTACAGCGTCCCATCGCCTCGCATGCAGTCGAGCAACAACCGTTCGTAGGCAACGGGCACATCCTGTTCAGCCAGATCGGAGTAGTGAAAATCCATGCCAACATTTTTGACTTGAAATCCATCGCCGGGGACCTTCATGCCAAAGTTGAGCAGCAGGCCTTCGTCAGGTTGAATCCGCATGACGAGTTGATTGTGATCGTTTTCGAGGCCTTGTCGTTGGAAAATTGATTGCGGCGGTTTTCGGAACGTGACGACGATCTCGGCGACTTTTGTCGGCAGCCGCTTACCGGTTCGAACATAAAACGGAACATCTGCCCACCGCCAGTTGTCGATGAAGAATTTAATTGCTGCAAATGTTTCAGTCCGCGACGAATCGGGCACACCTTCTTCCTGGCGATAGCCCAAAACATCTTGTCCATGAACCGACGAAGCCGTGTACTGACCGCGGATCGCATCGGTGCGAATCTTGTCGGCCGGAATGGGCCGAATCGACTGCAGCAGCTTGGCCTTCTCATTGCGGATCGCTTTGGCCGAAGCATCGATCGGAGGCTCCATCGCCACGTGAGCGACGACCTGCAGCAAATGATTCTGAAACATATCCCGCATAGCACCGGATTGATCGTAGTAGCCGCCTCGGTTGCCGACCCCAATATCCTCCGCCGAAGTTATCTGGACATGAACGATATAGTTGCGGTTCCAGAGCGGTTCAAAAATACCGTTAGCAAATCGGGTGACGAGCAGGTTTTGAACGGTTTCTTTGCCAAGGTAATGATCGATGCGATAGATTTGTTCCTCTTCGAAATACTCCTTAACCTGTTTGTTCAACTTGATAGCCGATTGCAAGTCGTACCCGAAAGGTTTTTCAATAACGAGACGGCGGTAACCTTCGGACTTCTGGCAATCATCGGCTTGTCCACCAGTCCCGCAATGCAGCCCATGAGCGGCCAGAAAATTAGGAATCGTTGCGTACAACTTTGGCGGAGTCGAAAGATAAAAAATATAGTTGCCGCTGGTGTCGAATTTTTCGTTCAGCAGTTCCAACCGGTCTTTGACTTTGGCGTATTCGTTGACGTCAGAGGTGTCGATTGGTTGATAAAAAAGTCTGCTCGCAAATTCGTTTTTTTGCTCGGCGGAGACTTCTGAGTCGTCGAAGTGCTCGTTGGAGAGCACGACTTTGTCGCGGAACGCTTCGTCGCTGAGCGTTGACCGGCTGACTCCCAACAAAGCGAACTTTTCCGGTAGCTGCCCCAGGCGAAACAGATCAAATATTGCCGGAATCAACTTGCGACGAGTCAGATCGCCAGACGCACCAAAGATGACGAAAACTACTGGATCCATATAAATCTGCCTTGGCTCTTCCCGTTAATACCTGATGCGGCAATGCACTAAGCCCAATGCCACATAATTTTTAGATGAAAGTTGGACAATCTTGTCCGACAGCTTGAACGAACAGGGATCTATTCTTGGTCATCATGCTTCGGCTGGTTGTCGACGTTCTCGAATCCAATCGGTATGGAAGGTGCCTTCTTTGTCCGTTCGCTGGTACGTGTGAGCCCCGAAATAGTCACGCTGCGCTTGCAGCAAATTCGCCGGCAAACGTGCGTTTCGGTAACCATCGTAATAAGCCAATGCCGTCATGAATGCCGGGATGGGAATGCCTTCCAGAGCAGCCGTCGAAACTACCAACCGCCAACTCTCTTGCGCGTCGTGAACGGTCTTGGTGAAATAGGGCGCCAGCAGCAGGTTTTCCAGGTTGGGGTCGTTGTCGAAGGCGTCCTTGATATGGTCCAGGAAACTTGCGCGAATAATGCAACCGCCTCGCCACAGCAATGCACAATCGCCGTAGTTCAAATCCCAGTCATGTTCCTTGGCCGCCGCCTGAAGCTGGACGAACCCTTGTGCGTAGCTGCAGATCTTGGAGGCATACAAAGCGTTGCCGATCGCATCGACAAACGATTTCTTGTCCCCTTCATATTTTCCGTCGGGACCGCTTAGTACCTTGCTGGCCCGAACACGGCTTTCCTTGAATGACGAAAGCCCGCGGGCGTAGACTGCCTCGGTAACCAGGGAACTGGGCACACCCAAATCGAGCGCCAGTTGACTCATCCACTTTCCAGTCCCTTTGGCGCCAGCTCGGTCGAGTACCATATCAACCATATAGTTATCGGTCTCGGGATCTTTGACGCTCAGAATGTCACGCGTGATTTCGATCAGATAGCTGTCCAAAATGCCGCTGTTCCATTCGTCAAATACGTCATACATTTCATCGTTGGACATGCCGAGCGAATGCTTCATCATGGCATACGCTTCACAGATCAACTGCATGTCGCCGTACTCGATGCCGTTGTGAACCATTTTGACGTAATGCCCAGATCCTCGCGGGCCAACCCATTCGCAACACGGAATGTCATCATTCGGGCCAACCTTGGCAGCAATCGCCTGGAAGATCGGCTTCAAAATGGGCCAGGAATCTTTGCTTCCGCCCGGCATCATACTGGGGCCTAACAACGCTCCTTCTTCACCGCCCGAAACACCGCATCCACAATAAAGCAGCCCGGCGTCTTCGACAGTCTTGGTTCGTCGTTCGGTGTCGGCGTAGTAGGTGTTACCACCATCAATAATGACGTCACCCGGTGAGAGCAGCGGAAGCAGTTGCTCAATGATCGAATCGACCGCTGGCCCAGCTTTCACCAGCATCATTACTTTCCGCGGCGCGGCCAGGCTGTCGACCAGTTCTTGCAGCGAATGGCAGCCGACGAAGTTTTTCCCGGCAGCTCTGCCTTCGATCAGATCATCGACTTTGGATGTGGTGCGATTGTAAACCGCGATTCGATAGCCACGGCTTTCAATATTGAGTGCGAGGTTCTCCCCCATCACGGCCAGACCGATCAATCCAAAGTCACATTTGTCCGACATCGAGAGCTCCGAGTATTGATTCGAAAACTCTATTTTTGCGATTGTCGCGGAATTCGCCTAGCCCAAGTCAAATCCGCTGAGAATGGCTGCTAGATTCTGTCGACACGCCGCCGCTTTCGCTGGCGGTTTTGTCGGCAGTCGCCACAGATCCCGGTAATCAACACTCGATGTGCGCGAGCTTGAAAGTTGTGCTCGTCGGCGATTCGCTGGATATTATCGCTTAACTCCGAACACTGAAACTCGATGAGCTTCTGGCAACGGCTGCAGTAGAAATGATCATGTTGCGGGTAGCCGAACTCTGGCTGAAAAACACTGCGACCGTCCAGATCGAATTTCTTCAGCAAACCAGCGTCGACGAATTCGTTCAGCGTCCGATAGACGGTTGGCCGGCTTACGTAGCCCTTGGTGCCTTTCTTGGGCAGCCGCTCCATTAACTGGTCGGCATCGAAATGCTCTTGTTCACTGAACACCAGATTGATCAATACACGACGTTGCTCAGTATTCCGCATACCACGACTCTGCAAATAATCCTCAAACCGCTGCTGAGCGGTCGAGGTTATCTCTTTGTGAGTCGAGATTGACATTGGAGTTCTCTGAGTCTGAAAAAGGTGGGCAACATTTTGGCCGGCCACTCAATCCACAATCCACAATCCATTTAGCGGAGCGGCGATAGCTGCCGGTAGCATGCCGCAAAGCACCGCTGGCTGGAGCTGTACCGCCAATCAATAGCGCAATTCTAACGAACCCGTCCTATGCTTCAAGCAAAAGAGACTCGAACACGTGAAGAATCTCGAAGCAAGCACATTGCGTATGCCACTGTTTAGTGGGAATGCGCGGCAATCTTTGCGGAGTATTTTTCCCCGTCGACCGTCATTTCGACAGTCACGCCAAGATTCATGGCAATTGCCAGATCCTTGTTGTCGAGGCTGAAGACGGCGGTTTTCCCGTCCTCGTCAGGCTCTTCCGGGTCCAGCGAAAAGATTACATCTCCACGTCGAATCAAAACAGTATCCGCGTTGATCGGACTCTTCGATTTCGTCTCTTTGTCCAAAATGAAGATGCGGATCAGATCACTCTTCACCGAATGGGACCAATCGCCCACATAATCATCCGGCTCGAAAGCAAACATGTGGCCACCGAAGATCTTGGCAGGAGCACTTGGACTCGCTTTCCCAGCTTGCGAATCAGCCTCTCCATTCTGCTCCGTACGCCCCTCACCATCGGGATTCGATTGGAACGGATTTTTCTCACATCCTGTAAGTACCATCAACGAGATCACCAGCAGCGCGACTACCCGAAGTTGATCAATCGAACTTTTCATTGCCCACCATTGCATTTGTTTGTCGAGAATTTAGCGATTCTATGGAAATCGCTTCTATCAGCAAGACATTCACGACCCTTTCGTGACGCCTCTTTTGAACTGTTGGCTCCATTTCAATATTGTAATTGCTCCGCTTCTCGCGCGATATCTGATATATTGAATGAAGTTAATTGACTATTACAAATGCTGCTTGCGGCATCTATATAAGCGATGAGAACGAAATTCCACCGAACAACGCTGGCCGGCCGGCTCCTGTTCTTGTTTGGCGTCATACTGACGCTTGCTGGCTGCACCAACGAGCCAGCAGAAACAACACCTCAGCCGCCGGTAGCCGAAAAGCCGAAAACGGAAGTCAAGAACCTGGTCGATTCCGAACTGTTGATCCTGGAATTGACCAAAGATCTTAAGAAGTTGAATCGTGATGCCAGGAATATGGGAGTCCCGGGAGTCTATTCCCAATCTCTGTTTGCAGACGAAATTCAATTCAACGAAGTCACCAGCAACAGCCTAACGGAAGAACAACTCGATTACATTTCTCAATCTGCGGGCGAACCTGAATCGACACTCCAGACGATAGCTCGCGATCAATTTCAGCTTTGGTCAGAGCTGTTTGAAAATACAAGCTATTTTGAACTGGCAAAGTTCTACTTCGTGTCGGGCGAGTACGATTCAACCGAAAAGCTGAAATTTCATTCCAACATGGGCTTCAAGGCACTGGCGCGCACCAAAGAAAACGGCTGGCGTTCGGTTCGGGCGAAACTGAAAGTTGACTGGGTGCGTGATTCAGATTCCGATCCCGCTCTACGGGACTCATGGAAGATTGGCAAACTGAAGACTGCCAATTGGAAATCTCAAACGGTACCGGAACTTATGTTCGCCGATTGCCTCGACGAAATGTGCGGCCGGGAACTGGCCGACAAGATGCAGTATTCCAAACACTTTGAATATATGGCAGAGTTGGTCAGTACCGGGACTTCCAAGATGGAACGGCAGTATGCGATCTATTTCAGCCCGGGGCAAACAGTTCAACATCCCGGCGTCAGCGCGATTGACATCAATAAGGATGGCTGGGAAGACCTTTATATTTGCGATGAGTGGCTGGAAAACAAGTTGCTGATCAATCTGGAAGGGAAAGGGTTTCGCGAGGCCGCGGCTGAATACAATCTGGATATCCCGAGAACGGCCACCAGTGCGATCTTTGCTGACTTTGACAACGACGGTGACCTCGACGCATTCATCGGCCGCTGTTACGAGCTGAGTATGCTGTTGATTAATCGTAATGGAATCTTCGTGGATGTCACCAAAGAAAACCTGCATGCCGAATTACCACATCTGGTTACGTCTGTTTCCGCCACGGATTTTAACAACGACGGATTGATCGACCTGTACTTAAGCACGTACGGGTACGCATCCGGCAATCAGCGATTCAAGAACTGGACCAATGACTATTTGACGACCACTGATCGCGAGCGGCACAGTCGTCTGGTTGGAAAACAACACCGGTTCCTGAGCGCGTTCGGTCCCTCGAATTTGTTGCTGCAGAATCTTGGCGGTGGGAAATTTGCTTACGCTTCGGAAAACGAATACATCGACCACAACCACAACACATTCCAATCTGTCTGGGTCGATTACGATCGAGATGGAGACCAGGATCTGTACGTCAGCAACGACTATGCCCAGGATTTTCTTTACCGCAACGACCGAGGTTCGTTCAAGGACGTGACGTTTGAAGTCGGAGGTGAAGCCATGCTGGGGTTTGGCATGGGGGCTGGCTGGGGCGATTTCGACGCCGACGGCGATTTTGATCTTTACGTTTCGAACATGTACAGCAAAGCCGGCAATCGGATTTTGGATCAGATCCCGGACATCGACCAACGATTCCATTTAACCGCGAACGGGAATCGACTCTATCAACAACAGGAAGGCAAGCTGGTTTGCCTGCCGGGTACCGACGATCATGCTGCCAAGGCCGGTTGGTCCTGGGGCGGAAAGTTCACGGACTTTGATAACGATGGCTGGCTTGATATCTACGTTGGCAGCGGCTACCTCACGTCTCCGTTTGATGACGAAAACATCGAGGATTTGTGATCGGCGTTCTGGCGCTCGGTCGTGCGCACGGACAAAAACCTGGGAGATGACGTTCTGCAATCCAGTGGCTGGCAGGATGAGAAACCGAATGATTCGCTAACCTATAATGTGTTTGAAACGGTAGAAGAAAACGGACAAAAGCGGATCGTGATGAATTCGCTCAGCGGTTGGGAACGCAATCATGTGTTCATGAACCGCTCCGGAAAATTTGATGACTTGTCGCTCGTGTCGGGTATGGACTCGGACGCGGACACACGGGCACATGTTAATCTGGATTTCAATCGCGACGGGTATTCAGACGTTGCGATCGTGAATGGCACCAAACCGCAGCTGCAATTGTTCAGAAACCGTCTGGGTAAGATTTCGAAGAGCAAAAGTAACATGATTGCGGTGAAACTGGTGGGCGGAAATTCGACCGATCAGGCTACTGAAGAATGGAGCTGCCGGGATGCAGTCGGAACTGTCGTCGAGTTGTCCAGTGGCGATATGAGTTACGCCCGTGAGCTACGATTTGGCGAGGGCTTTGCTGGCCAAAACAGTTCCACCCTGATCCTGGGATTGGGTGAGGCAGAACAGGCCAGCTTGAAAGTCAACTGGATTTCCGGCAAGTCGCAAGAATTCAGCGAACTCGCTGCCGGCAGCCTGGTTACGATCTTCGAGAATCCGGCCGAATCGAAAGACGAGTCCGGTATCGACGTAACCGAGTATCTGGTCCCACAGCAATCCGCTGACGAAACCGACATCAAGCTGGCCGCTTACGCTCAGCTCTCTCTCGACGAAGAACTTTCGGACAACAATTATTATCTGGTGACTTCGATGGCGACTTGGTGCACAGCCTGCAAAAAAATGGCGCCGCAGTTACAGTTGCTCAAAGAGCATTTTGGTGGACAAGTTGGACTGATCGGTCTGCCAAATGACCCGGACGAGTCGCGAGAGAAGCTGGACGAGTACCAGGCTTCGGCAAAACCGGCCTACGAGATCCACGTGGATGCATCCGATGACATGCGTGATTCGTTCTCCCAGATTTTGACGAAACGACGAGGAAAGGCGGCGATGCCAAGCACATTGCTGATTGATCGAGAAGGTAGAGTCATCGAAGCATGGCTGGGAGTGCCCAGCATTTCGGAAGTCGCAACCATTGTCACGCCCTCGATTTCGCACTGATCCGTGAATCCACCTGGACCAAGACATTTCGGTGCGACGATCTTCAGGTTGCTGTCGATAGGCGTATTCGCTGGGAGCATTAGCTTCCTAGTCGGTTGCCAGGGCGAACCTGCTGGGCCTGCGGGACCAGCCGGAACGACGGGAAACGCTTCGCAATCAAATGGTTCCGCGGAGCAAACTGCAACACGGAAACTGTCTCCCCTTGAGAAGCTGATCAGCTCCGAGGAATTGATTCTCGATCTGGGCAACAGACTCGCACCGCTCAACCGTTCGGCGATGAATCTGCAAGTTCCGTTCGGCGAAGCGACCAGCTTGTTCGCGGATGATGCGATGGTTGTGGATCTCAACGAAATCAGTGAATCCGAAACGGTGAACGATTTTTTAACAGTCGACCACTGGAGCTTCCAACCAGTCAGGCAACTTGATGGCAAATTGTGGGGCCGATTCTTTGAGTTGGTCAGTTACCTGGAAACCGCCAAGTTTTACTTCATCAGTGGCGATATCAATGAAGCCGACCGGGAACTCGACGCGACAATGGGTTTCAAAAGCCACCTGCGTTTCAAGGATGGCAGTGTTGGATATGCGAATGCCAAAATGAAAGTCGTTTGGGAGTTGGGGGCCAGCGTGACCGATGTAGCGCGGGTCAAGAAATTCCAAACAAAAGAGTTTCATTGTAGTCGGTCGCCGGGCAAGCTGTTTCGCGATGTAAGTTCGGAGGTATTCAGCGATGGCAAATTAGCACAGGCGATTGCCGATTCCGAACAGGAAAACTTCACTCGGAAACTTCTGCTCGGCGAGCCAGTCAAAAAGAAACCAGACGACGAATACAAACTGTTCTTCCCAGAAGTAACACTGGAACACCCGGCGGTCTCTGTGGTCGATTTGGACGCGGATGGCTTCGATGATTTCTTCTTGTCACGGACGCATCTTCCCAGCTTGATGTTTCGCAACCGTGGCGATGGCTCGTTCGAGGAAATCGGCGGTCCCAGCGGACTGCAGTTTGACTACGATTGCACTTGTTCGCTGTTCGCTGATTTCGATAACGACGGCGATCAGGACGCGTTCATTGGACGAGCTCGTCATCGAGCGGTTTACCTCCAAAACAATGACGGGAAATTTTCGGATTGTTCGGACCTCGTTTCCGACACGGAACTGCCGTACATGGTTTCTTCGATCGCTGCCGCCGACTACGACAACGATGGCTTGCTCGATGTGTATTTCAGCACGTACAGTCCGATCGAAGGTTCGCACGCACAAGTCATTTCAGCCGGCAACCGCTGGCCCAAGTTCTTTCTGGATACGATTGAGCAAGTTGAAATAAGCGAGCGAATTGCCAAGGCGCACCCGTACCTTAATATGGCAGGTCCACCGAACCTGCTGCTCAAGAACAAAGGCGATTCGTTTGGAGTCTCTGACAAAAATTTCGACGTGGAGTCGTGGCGAAAATCGTTTCAGTCTGCCTGGTGCGACTTTGACCAGGATGGAGATCAGGATCTCTACGTCTGCAATGATTTTTCGCCGGATGATCTTTATCGCAATGACGGGGACAGCGGCTTTAAACGAATCTCTGATGAAGTCGGCTTGGAAAAGCTTGGGTTCGGCATGGGGGTTTCGTGGCAAGACCACAATAACGATGGCCATTTTGATCTGTACGTTTCGAACATGTACAGCAAAGCCGGTACGCGAATCACAAAACAAATCGAAGGCCTCGATCCCAGAATCGAACAGATGGCCAAGGGGAACTATTTATACGAATACGACGGCGAACGATTTGAGCTGGTGTCAATGGAAGGCCCTAACCACACGGTCGCCGTGACTGGCTGGTCCTGGGGCGGCCAAATGACCGACTTGGACAATGACGGTAATTTGGACATCGTCGTCGCCAACGGATACTACTCCGCGCCGAAAGAAGTCGAAATCAAGATCGACTTGTGAAGTAATTTCTGGCGCAAAGTGGTTCGCTCTGACAAACAACTTGATTCTTCATTCGTTAACTCCGAGGCGTGGAGTAGTGACGAAGTCTCTGGAAAAACCGGCGACAAGGTTGACCGTTACCGACTGCCTGAAGGCATGCAAGCGAGGATGTCATTCAGTGGTTCGGAACGTAACAGTGTGTTCCTGAAATCGAATTCGGGCACGTTCGTAAACGTGTCCGGCAACACGGGCTTGGATTCCAAAAGCGATGGGCGAAGTGTTGGGATCATCGACATCGATAAAGATGGCCGAAATGATTTTCTGATTACCAATTCGAACAAACCGACGCTGAATGTCTACCACAACCAAGTCGGAACAGTACGCGGGAAGAACAATTTTATTGCTGTTCGCATTGTCGGTGGAAACCATACAAATGAATCATCGAGCAAGAGTTCGAATCGCGATGGCATCGGATCGCTGATTACGATTAGTCACGGAGATCAAAAACAAATCCGGGAAGTCCGCTGTGGCGAGGGACTCGCAACACAAAACAGCCGGACGCAAATAATTGGCTTGGGCCTCAACGAAACCGCCAGCCAGATCTCAATCCGATTCCCGAGTGGAAAGGAAGTGCAGGCAACCGACATCGCTACTGGCAACCTGGTGACGTTTCACGAGTCAGGCGAAAACGATTTCGAAGTAGAGCCGTACTCCCAGTCTGTGGTTCGCATGTCGGAGCAGTCAGTGACCACGTCTAACACCGCATCACCCATTGATATTCCGGCTGAGGATGACAACCGCTACCAGATAATCATGTCGATGGCGACTTGGTGTGAGTCGTGCCGCAGCCATCTGCCGGAATTGGAGTTGATTAATGATACGCTTGCCGACTCTGCTGAATTGGTGGCGGTTCCAATCGATGTTGAGGACACGACTGACAAGCTTGCCAAGTACATTCAAAAGTACTCGCCTGCTTACCGACTAAGTCCAATTAAACCTGCAGAGGTCAGTCAGTTCACCGAATTCGTAGCCAGCGAACTTGGTTCGGCCACCGTACCGTTTTCGATCATTGTTTCTCCGACGGGTGAGGTGGTGAAAACCATGCAAGGCATCCCATCCGTTTCCGATATCAAGAAGATCATCGGATCAGGTAGCTTAAGGGAGAAATAGAAGCACTCGTTGGCGACGTTTTTTTTGCAACCGATATATCGTACGGCAGGGACAAACGAAGACGTCGTTTCAGATTTAGAGCAGCGGAAAAGCAAACTCTAGTTGTTGCCTAGCAGTTCGAAGAACCTTTTCTCAAAGGCGTCCTGCTGGACGTTGATCCCGACAACGCGATTCTCCCGGTCCAACAACAAGAGCAACGGAGACTGAAACATCGAGATTTTCTCGAGTGCCTTTTTGCCTTCCTCAGAATTTGCGTCGATGCGACAGAAATCAATCGGAGGTACCGCTCGGGCGACACGCCGGACTTCGTCCATCGCTTTACTGCTCCCGCGGTCGACAAAAATCGCTGTCAAACAAAATCGTTTATCAGCGACGAACTTGTTCGCAATCCGCATGATGTCGTACATGTATTTATCTGCCTTGGCAAACGATTTGCTGGTATAGAAATACACCGCTTTAATGTCGGCTTCCGGATAACGCACCGTAAACGGTTTACCATTGAGATCGACGACATGCTCGATCTTAAACTCGTCGCCCGCCAAGCCAACTTGAGAACGAAACAACTCCGCTGCCTGGGCAATTTGTTGTAGCCCGTTTTTCCCTTGTACCTTTTTTAGAATTTTTTCTGACAGAGCAATCGCGGTTTGATATTCCCCGACAACGGCAATATCCCGGACTCCATTGAACAGCCGTTTGTAGCCGTTCAAGGAAATCTGAGTGGCGTCGAGTGCATTTTCAATTTGAACTCGTAGTTTCCCGGCAGCTTCTCGCTGCATCGAATCAATGGAATCGTAGACATTGATCAACTCAAACTCGGACTCAACAATCTGTTGGTCAACTCGCGCGGCCAACGCCTTCAGTTTGTCGTTATTACTCTTTGCGTACTCCGCTTTGAATGCTTCGTTAAATTTCTTATGGTCCACAGGTAGTGCGAAGATATGAATTTTCTCGAGCACATCAAGAAGATTCGTGGCGACAACCAAATCATCCGGGTAACGAATGCAGACCTGTTTGAACTTCTCGAATGCCTGCTCGCTTAATGGTGATGATGAACTCGAGTTGATCAACTCGTTGAACACAACCGATTCCACCTGGGCCAGATTCGCCTGCTTGAGAATTACTTCATTGTCCGATGTAAGATTCAATTGAGAGAATGAAATGAGTTCGCCCAGAGACTCTGGAGTTGTCAGACCACTATCGATATTAATAAGCTCCCGCTTGCGAAGAGCAGCCAGCTTGGATGTCGTACCAAACTGAATAGCGCGGGGATCGTCGACCATGCCCAGCAGCTTGTCCGCGATTTGCACCTTCTTGCTTTGCCGGTCGAGTCGAATCAACGGCTCTGCGGATTCATCGTCGATCAACTCTGTTGAACGCAGGATCAACTGCTGTACACTGGAACGCTCAAGAAACTCCTCGAATTCGCTGAGCTCAGAAGCTCCGAAGTCCTGCACTTCTTCTTCCGGCTGATTCTTCTTCCCCTTAAACATGCCAGTAAACTGATCCCACGCATTGCTTTGCAACGTGAAGTACAAAAACGCGGTGATCAGTAAGACGACAAAAACAACTGCAGCTCGTTTTAAGAACTGTCGAAACCGCAGTTGTTGGAAACTTGGCATTTCAACTCCTCATAGCCCCTCGAATGCCAGATAGTGGCACATAGGCTATTGTAAGAAAAAACGCCGGATTGTTTAGTTCAATCCGGCGTTAAGAAATGCCGTTAATCAATTTGGTCGTCGAGCTTGGTTAGTTAGCTACGCCGGCGACGAATCATGGCCGCAGAGGCCAACGAAACGATGATTGCTGCTGAAGCAGGTTCAGGTATTGTGGTAATGTTGAGTTCCCAACCTTGTACGGAGCCCAGGTTGTTACCAAATGCGTTATTATCGGTGATAACCAGTTGCCATTCGCCAGTCGGATTCACACCGCCGAAGAACTCTTCAGATGACAAATCATGGAAATCGCCATTCTCATCGGAGAAGAAATAATCCTGATTCGGTACTTGCTCGTCGTCTGGCAGCGAAGACTCTGCCCAAAAATCATTGTCTTGCGGGTTCGTGGTGAATGTGTAGTTCCCACCCAGGTTAGCTTCTGAGCCAACTCCAACGCCGTCGAAGTTCGGACGGAAGAACACATATGCGGGATTCCCATCATCGGGGCCACCGTCGCCTGTGAATCGCAGTTCAGCAGACACGTCGCCGGCGTTTGTATGGCTAAGTCCTTGAATGGTGATTGAAATGTCGTCCAGAATCCCAGCATCAGCAATGGAAATCGTACTGAAAATAGAACCACCTTCAGGAATTGCAGGGGGATCAAAAGTACCCTGGCCAGTAAGCAAGTCTGCGTTGACTGATATCGCAAATGACAGAGTCAATAAAGTGGCTAGAAGAAAACCGCGGGTAAGCATGACTATACATCCAAGTTGTTTTTCGTTGATATATTGAGGCAACGCAAACTGCCTCGTTTACCTAGGCCGGGAGTCTAGCACTTCTGTTTTTGGTCGTCAATTTGCCGATCCCGAATAATTGGAAATTGTTAACATGGGTAGTTTGGCGACGTCCGAGCTTTCAGGATCTGGATAAAATCCCTATGATCGGGGGAGGTAGAATTCAGCGACTGAGCGTAACGGAAGCTATTTGCCCGGTTGTCGAGAACGACAATTTGATCGCCGTTGCCACGGTGCAGGACAGAGGCTCGGAAACAACGTTGATTGGGCAATCTGGGTCCGGAGTCTGGTAGTTCCTTGTCGGCGGAACGGTCTGTTCATTCAAAGCCAAAATGCTTGCGATAAGTTCCAAAGTGGCTCCGCCAGGCCCAAGCTCACCGTAATTTGATTTGGTAGCGGTGACCGGCAAGTCTCCCAAAACCGCTGCAATTGCTTGCGCTTCTTTTCTGTCCGCGATCTTGGACGCGCTCCCGTGGGCATTAATATGCCCGATTTCCTCAGGTTTCAGATCGGACCGAACCAACAGTTCTTCCAAGTTCGTTTTTATCGCAGTCTGAAAGTCATCGGAATCAAATCGGTTGAAACCGCGTGACCAACCTCGCAACGAACCAAGGATTTTCGCTCCGCGCGCAGAAGCATGGGTCGCGTTTTCCAAAACGATCGCGCCGGCGCCTTCGCCGTAAACCGTTCCATCTCGATCTAAATCAAACGGGCGGATGGCGGCCTCGGGATGATCGTTTCTTTTACTCATCGCTCGGGACCCGCGATAAAGCATCCCCGAAAGTGACGTTTGCGCTCCGGTGCCACCGACCACGACTGCGTCGCACGCTCCGCGTTCGATCAGGTCAGCACCTTCAATGAGCGCAAGCAGGCCGGAAACTTCGCTTTGGCAAATCGAATTACTGGGTCCGCGAGCATCGGCGGCAATCGAAATGTGAGACGTCACCATGTTGGGAAGGTATTTCAGCATCCACAACGGTTGAATCTCACGCATCGCGAACTCACCCCAGCGATCATGTACATAATTTTGCTCGGAAACACATTTACGAAAGACCGACGCAACTTCCATCGGGTCCGCAAAAAATGTCTCGCTGCCAAACACAGTTCCCAATCGCTCCGGAGCGATTCCCGATTCCTGTATTCCGGATTGCTCCAGAGCCATCGCTGCCGCTGTGTAACCAAACTGAATCGGCGCGCACATGACTTTGAGGGCCTTGCGAGGACGTACCCACTGCTTTCCATCAAACCCGATGACTGGAGAGTAGAGCCGTAGCGGCGATTGCGTATCAGCTAGTGACTCGCGAATCCGCACTCCACTCTTGCCGGCCAGCAACGAATCCCAGAATTCCTGTACGCCAATGCCGATCGGAGATACCGCACCGGTGCCAGTGATAACAACTTGATTTCCGTGAGACATTGCCAGTGATAAAATACGGGAATTGGTCAGCAAAGTGACTTGAGTCTACCAGATTCCTTTATCGTCCAAACCGGCCCCCAGCGCTAATGGCAGGCGGAATACGGTCACAGCCGGCCTAGATAATTCCGGCCCAGCCAATCCCTTGCCGTCGAGCACTCGTCTTTGCCAGCAAAGCAAACAAGATACAACGTTTAAGTAAGCTTTTTGTCGTAGATGCGATAAGTTTTTTCCAGCTTGGCGCCGCCTCGCTCCAATGTTGCCTTGGAAAGGTGATTCGATTCCAGCACCCACGAGAATTCGCCAGCCTCAATACCCCACGCTCGAATGTCTTCGACAAGGCGACCGACAAGGACCAGGCCAATCCCCCAACGCTGCCATTCCGGCACAACGTTGGTACTGACCAAGCGGACCTTTTTTATTTTCTTGCGACCAAACAGCAGGTGCATGAATCCAAACGGAAACAAACGACCGTCGATCTTCTTGATGATTGGGTTGTAGTCCAACAATCCGAATACGCATCCAATCGGCTTACCATCCTTTTCCGCGATGGTCGTCATCTCAGGCACGATCAGCTGCTTCAGACCCTTCGCCATATGCTTCAACTCACTTTGAGTCAGCGGGACGAAACCCCAGGTCCCCGGCAGCGCCTTGTTATATATATCCAGAAAACTCTCGACATCCCTGGCAAAGTTCTTTTGGCTGATACGGCGGACCCTGATATCAAATCTCTCCTTTGCCTGTTCAGCAATCTGAGCGACTTTTGGATCTACATCCGGAAGCATATCCATGTGTCCCAGGTACGCGTACAAGTCCTGGGATTTTTCGTAGCCGAATGCCTCAATCAATCGCCCATAGTAAGGCTTGTTGTAAGTCATCATGAAGGTTGGCGGATATTGGAACCCGTCCACCAGCAGCCCACATTCGTGATTCATTGCCGGGTTGAGTGGTCCCCGCAAGCAATCCATCCCCTTCGCCAGATGCCAATCCGTTACCGCCTGCAACAGCGCTCCGCTGACTTGCTCGTCCTCGATCGACTCAAAGAACCCGAACATGCCCCGCTTCTCGTCGTGTTGGCGGTTGTGCTCATGGTCAACGATCGCTGCAATGCGTCCTACGATCTGGCCATCCTGCTCGGCCAGGAACGCCTGGATTTCCGCGTTGTCGTAAAACGGATGCCGATTGAAATTCAACAGCTCTTTTTGATTCATCCGCAAGGGAGGAATCCAGTTGGGGTCACCTTGGTACAGATCCCAAGCCATTTGCATGAACTGTTTTTGTTGCCCCCGCGTTTTGACCGGCGTAATTTGGACTGCGTTGGATGACATTGCGATCTCTTACGGATGAAAAATGCAATGCATGTTTAACGTTTTTGACTACCGTCGTACAGGCCAGCGGAAAACGACGCGCTGCGAGCCAAGCGCGGAGAGCGGAACCGTTGTAGCAAACAACGACAAACCGAAAGCGGCTATGGCAAACAAACTCATTCAACGTTTCGTCGGTTCGTTTCTGGAGCTGAATTCGTTTGCACACAGCACACTTTCTGGTTTGTACAGGATCGGAGAGACCTGTTCACGATAAATACTTGTTTGATGTGACAATTGCTCGTAACCATTCGCGCCAGCTTTCGCGCCCCGGTTCGTCACTTTTTCGCAGTTCCCAGGAACAGCAGACAATCCTCCGCCGGAATCCGGCCGCCTGTTGTTCCTGGGTTGTCGCGAAACAACGAGAAACTGCAAACTTTCCCCACGCTCCACATCGCACGCTTTCCCCATCGCAGCGAACGCTGTGTAATCGCAAGTCAAGTTTCCCACACCAGTCATGTTTACTTTGTTTTGCAGAGTCATGTTTCAAAAAAATTACTTCGGCGAGATCGCCACGTTCGTTTGTACGCCAGTTTTTCGAGCCGCACCCTGAGCAGCTTTCACAACCGATTCCAACGCATTCAAATAATCTTCAAACGCTTTGCGACCGAAACTGGTCAAGTGATAAACGCTATTTGTTGATCGGCCTTGTCCGGTCTTTTTCACTTTCAATACGTTGGCGTCCAAGAGGACTTTCAAATGACGATTCAAGTTCCCGTCCGTAAGATCGCATTGCGTCTTCAGGTGGTTGAAGCTAATCCCGTCCGACTCCGCGATCACAAAAGTCAAAATGCTTAACCGGGCTTTCTCGTGAAAGATCCGATCGAGACCGTCGATCGCTTTCTTGTCAGCCGGCTTTGATTTTGATTTTTTCTTGACGCTCTTAGCCATGTCTTTCGACTTTCCAATAAAGTATCGCAGCCAGTACAAGCTGTCCGACGCCAAAGATCGCCACCATGTGCCAGGCACTGATCTGATGCGTCTTCCAGTTGCACAGCAAGTAAGTACATCCAGCCAACAGGTAATATATCGCTGCAATCCTGGTCGTTCGATGTAACAGGTTACAACAGGCAAACAAACCAAGACTGTATATCAAGGCCCAACTGCCCGGCAACAACCACAAGTTATCACGAACCAGGTGCATCGGATTTTTGGAGTCCAACACCAGCGTCGCAGTCAGCAAAGCTCCGACCACAAAGCACGGCAAAATGGAAATCGCCAGCTTGCCATGCATCTTCCAGACCGAAGTATCGTTTGACTTCCGCCCGCGAACGATCATTTCGACAGCCGTTACCATCAGACTTCCAAGGGCAACGCACAGCCAGATATCCAGATACCGGGACGGACTGTGAGCCAGGTCAGCACTGAGCTGAACAAGCGAACCCATCAATACGAACACCGCAGATATACCAATTGCGATCGACCTGAACCCGCGATACGCCTGGTTGCGGTCCAGTAACGAACGTATCTGCGCGATATCCGACAAAGCTTCACGAAGTTGCATCTTACCACCTTTCGCTTTACTCTTCATTGCAGAGTAAACGATATGGATGTGATGTCAAGCAAGTTTTCTAAAATTTTTCGAGAGCGATAAGAATTCAGAATCGCCGGATTTAACTGGCCCTCTTTCGAGCCTCGGAGCGAGGGCAATGATCGTTGTTGGACGCAGTTTGCTCGATACTTCGTCTCGATGGGCCGAAGCCTCTGCACTCATCCACCAAATTCGGCAGGACCTCGCGCCCACTGAAATACACGAAGAGCCCCGGTCGCACCCAGCAGCAGGTTGGGCAATCAAGGCTGCATAACCGACGTTAGTCCGATTCGATGTAACGTTGGAACTTGGGCTGAATGAATCGAGCCTTCGTTCGTGAGCCAGCGTAGTGCCCGGATTGTGTGGACTCCGCGTCGAACAGCGGCGACGCACGCAAAATCACTTTCCGATCCTGCAGCACAGACTTTGGCTCAACGTCATAGACGGTATGTCGCTTCGGTGGCGATTGCAAAACAGATCGCGGTATCGCAACTTGCTCAGGTGCCTGCATTGGCTGCACTGAATTTGGCATCACGGTGGACGCGGGCTTGATCTCAGTCGGCACTGCCTGAATCGTCATCATCTGCGGCACCTGGGATTCCGACAGCACGGAAGTAGGTGGCAAAGGTGACATTGATGATGTTTCCGCTGGCGTTGCTTGTGGGAACTCCCCAGGAGCATAAACAGTATCCACGATCTCGTCTGCCACTTTGACTTGAAGAACTTGTTGACTCGTCAATTCGTTAATTTCCGGTAATGGCCGAAGATCAAAATTCTCTCGACCGCTGACCAACGATGTCTTGGCCTGCAAGACAGGAATTCCATTAGAGACACTCTCTGAAATTCGCATTACCGTTTCGATAGCTTCCGGTTTTGCATTTGGGTTCGCATTTGGGTTCGCATTCGCTGGATGTTGACGTGACTCTGCGA
>CAZXLW010000027.1:54754-56844 GCA_964641465.1 uncultured Pirellulaceae bacterium
GCATTTGGGTTCGCATTTGGGTTCGCATTCGCTGGATGTTGACGTGACTCTGCGATTTGTCTGATCTCGTGGTAGTACTGAATCGGACGGGCACTCAAGACAACTTGTTCAGCCTTCTGCGTTGAAAGTTGCTGTTCTGGAATGACCGGCGTATTGTCAAACACAATTCGATTAGGAATACTTGAGTTGCGTAAATCACGGACGATCTCAGCCTCCGATCGAGCCGGCTGACTTGGCGGTGCCGGCTGACTTGGTGGCGCCGGCAGGGACTGAATTGTATTCTCTGTAATCTCGTCACTGTTACTCGGCAGCAAGCTCTCAGGACGCATCATCTCCTGAACGGTGTCCGTGGGGAATTCGAGGCCATGCTCGTCCGAAGGCACCAAGTCTCGTCTTGGCAGAGTCAATTCCTGAGCGTCCCGACCGTTGTCTTTATCAAACAACTCCGCGCCCTTGTTGACAACAACTGGAGCACTCCAATCAATATCGCGACCTTTGAGCAGGTCCGGATTCACCGTTTGGTTGGACTGAGACTCGAACAAGTCACTCAGCCGAAAAGTATCGAACTTGGGTTTGGCTTGAGCCGTCGCTTCTGCGGAAACTGGTTCGGTGGGCAGCTCTGATTTCGGGGCGGTTTCCGGCTTCGATTCCACCACTGCCAATTTCTCGGGCTTCTCAACCGGCTCAGGAAGCTTGCTCAATTCCGGTGTGGTTTTGGGAACTTCCAAGCGTGATCCTGGATCAATCGGCTCGCTCTGAACCGTAATTTTAGGCGGTGCTTCGTCGAACACAAAGTTTTTCTTTGGTTTCCGAGCAGGTGCATAGGGCTCATGGATTTTCAAGCTGGTTGAATTCTTCGGTTCCCTCCGCACCAGTTGCTCGGGAATATACTGATTCGATTTGAGCATCGAGGAGTCACTGGCTGGCGCCAGACTTTTGTCACTTGGCGAACTCTGCTCGATTGAACGATCAGGAAGAACCGTCGCGGGCACCAACGGAGCGATTCGGTCTTGCTCCACAATTGGAGCGTTATCGTGCTGCTGCCATTCAATAAAACGCGGCTGAGAATCGAATGTCTGCACAGGCATTGTGTTCATTGGACGCGATGTCGAGTAATCGTCCATGATAAACTCTGCACTCTCGTCTCCGAAGAACTGCATCTTATTAGATCGCTGATAACCGTACTCGGCGACCGCCTGCGGAGCTCCGTCACAAGTCGTGCACTCGTCCCAGTCCGACCAGTAAGAACTGTTATTCGTTTCAACAGCAGCTGGCGGCGTTGACTGCATCGTATGTGCAACGACAGTTTCATGTTGTCGGGAACGTCTTGACCGACACCCGGCCAGGGACACGCAGGAAACCAGTAATAAAATAATGAGAATTCGAATTCGCATTGTCGAAAACCGCGGCGGGGTTGTATACCAAAGTCTGTGTTGGCGCAATAACTGCGACCGTCACAAGCGCTCAGTTCGGAATATCGACGCGAACAAGACGGGGCCATCGGATTTATGTTCACTGCGAGCACAACCGTGAACTCACGCAAAATCCCAATAACCGGCAATCTGAATTGCTAGTGCCTGCAGGCTTTTACTGACCCTCAAAGTCAACGGTGAAATCGACGCGAAACAGCTGTCTATGTATCAAGCTTCACTTCCAGCTTGTCAATTTTTGCGGCCAGGATGAAATCATTTTCGCTCAAGCCACCGATTGCATGCGTCCACAGCTCAATCCAGACGTTCTTGTATCCTTCCAGGTGGATGTCGGGATGGTGCCCGTCTTCTTCTGCGATTTGGGCCACGTTTTCAAAAAACTCAATCCCCGCCAGGAAGTTCTTGACTGTCCAGTCTTTCCGAATTCGCTGATTCGAATTGGTCAGATACCAACCTGGGATTTTCTCAAGTTGTTCCTGAACGAATGGCAACGGACAAGGGTCGACCCCGCCTTCACACGGTTCACATTTCTTGGCGGTCAGTTGTTCTGCATTTTGAATTTCCATTAGTCAATCTCCATTTGCGAGGTTCAATTCGGAATCACGTTAGAAGGCGTTTCAAAACCATAGTAGCACGACTCTCCGAGTCGTTTCATCACGA
>CAZXLW010000028.1:0-53488 GCA_964641465.1 uncultured Pirellulaceae bacterium
TGCCCAGTGAGATTCGCATAAAAAACGCCAAGCGGGATAACGGCAGTGATCACCGAGCCGGGACGATAATCTTGCAAGCAGAAAAACCTGCACGCAAGCCCGGCTTCGCGTGCATCACATTGTTATGTCGCGGAGCATCTCAAAACAGCCCCTTTTTTTTCAACATCTTTAGTATTTTGGGAGCGTATCTTTCAAATTCTTTTTTTGGGTCCAGTGGCTCCAGGTCTCCAACGTTATTGATAGCGCCTACGATCAAAGCCTCACTGCATTGAATGGTTTTTGACCAATCCATCGCATTCAGGTTTGCGACAACATTGCGAAGGATTCTGGGTATCGACGTCCAGTCGTGATGCTCTAGCATCAGCTCATCATGTATCCGGCATGCCTCGATCAACTCTGACGAATTTAATTCCAATTCAATGCTTAAGTCCCGATTGCGCAGCGTAGCTGCATTCCAAAGCTCAGACAAACTTGGATTTTCTTGTTTGATGATCGTCTCTCGATCCGATTCATGGCCTAAAACAATTGTTGGTGGCCAAGCCTTATCGTCATCGTTGGGTTGATGTTGATAGAGAAGCAAGCAATAAAACCTCTGATCAGCAGCAACTCCTTCAACAGTTTTGACAATTTCGGTTACAAGTAAAGATTCAACTCTCTCGGCTATCGTTTTTAGGCTCCAGTTAGAGGTATCTGACGAGGCTGTCGAATGAAATTCTTCGGTTTCCTTGCATTTAAAATCAACCAAGCACGAAGCACGTAGATCGTCAAGTTTTCGAATTGACATTCCCTCCAGCGTTACACTGTTTAAAGATTTTAGATTGGGCAAGAATGCCAAATCATGTAATTCAAAACAATCTATGAATTCGATTGATTCGATACCAGTGCACGCCGAAAGTGGCGAAGCGTCAGAAATTCCCGCGCAGTTTTCCAGATATATCGACCGGAGATACAGCAGTGATCCAAGGGGCGCAAGGTCGTCGATTTCATTGAGAAAAGACAACGACAAATGCTGCAAGCTAGAGATTGACGCAATTGGCCTCAAATCATGAATTCGACCATCACAGATGTAGAGTTCTTCCAAACGACTCAGACTAGCTATTGGTGTTAAATCAAAATGTTCATCGCTTCGCAAGCTCAGCTTGCGTAGAGATGTAAGAAATGCGAGATGTGAGTAGTCCGTCAAGCATCCTGCATCAAGCGTCAATTCCTCCAACTCGACGAGCTTGGAAATAGGGGAAAGGTCAGTTAGAGACTCATCGTGAACAACCAGCGACTTCGCTCCATCTGCCAGGCATTCGGAAATTGATCTTTTCAGTGAATTTGTCATTGGATCATGAGCGACATAACGGCAACGATCACCGAGCCGGAACGAGAGATCTAAACATTGAAAAACGCGCGCAAGTCCGGCTTCGAGTGCATCGTTTTGTTATCCCGCGATTCGGGCCAGAAGTTCAGGATTCCATCTGATAAAATTCAGTTAACTGGAGTTTGCCCCAGTCTCTAATGGATTGCAAGGGATTGATTGTGATCGGAAACATCGAATCAGGTTTCATGTTTAAAGTTGATGCTGCGTTTTCAACAAGTTTATTTGTCGTTAATTCATTGACTATTCGTTTTGGCGGGAAGAAAAAGCTCATTCGAATCGCACCCTCGCAACGCGTAAGCAAATCGAATTGCCCGATATCATTAATTTTTACCGCAGCATCCGGTTCAAGAAAGATCTCTGGCTCAAAGTCATTTGGGGATTCAAATTCCGCCCCAAATTCCAAGCAGCCAAGTTGGATCCATCCCACATGTTCGGTGAGGTTTGGGAACGTGAACTCGCAAGCAACCTGACAAAAGTCCCCCAGAGAAAGCTGCGAATCTGGATGTTTGAATGGCCGCATCGTGCATTCGGTCTGCCCCTCGACTCCCTCTTCATCAAGGCAAAACTCCCAGGATGTGTATAAGTGCAAGTCGGAAGGAGTGATCTCGCCTGCGTCTTTTCGAATGCGTTTCCAATTCATGATTCAAGCGGGATAACTTTCTAATTAACCATGTATATCCAGAATAAAGTGCGTATTCACGGACTTAAACGATTAGCGAGTTAAGCACTTTATACGGTGTCCGTAAATCGTAGACGAATCGAAAAGCTATTTCAACTGATTGCCCTCGGGCATTTCATTTGCCCTCCGGCATTTCGTTTGCTTATACCGAGCGTTTCTGGGGCCAGACTGCTTGCATGTCTTTCTGCGGATGATATTTTGATAGTGTTCAAATGTGCATTAACTGGATGCAGGATGACTGCGAGAAGAGGGAAACGCATGGATTTCGCAGAACATGCCAACAAGGGCTCCGTTATCTGACGGCGAAGGTTGGGCCAGTCCCTGTGGAATGCACCTGTCATTTTGTGAATCTCAAGGGAGATATGAGATGCCAACTCAAGCAAGCTACAGTCCTTCATCTACCGGGAACTGTGCATGGCCTTCGGCATCCCGCCCACCAAGAATATTTGGGCCGGAAAGTGCCTCGTCTTTCCGTTTTCGAACAAACCGCTGTTCAAACGGTTCGAAGTCGAATTCTTCAATAATACTGAAACCGATGGCGCTCAAGGGTTATGCCATCTATTGAGTGATGGCAACGTAGCGTTTTCTGGCTTCCGGGGTGATTCAGACGCTTACTTTGGGGGCGTGCTCGTGCACGAGACGGCACACGGTTTTGTGTTCCGGTACTTATCTAGCGCTCCCGCTCCGTCGTGGTTGGACGAAGGCATGTCAGATTGGATTGCAAACACAATTATGAAAAACAATGATGTGCCTCGCAAACAGATCGACTCTGCGAACATTATCAAACGAACCGGCACATGGAACGATTTCCTGACCACCTCCAGAATCAGCTTTGACCATTACGGCGCCGCATCAACGCTGGTGGAAATACTTCTGAGACGCGACAAGGGGTTGCAGTTCCGGCAATTCTTTACGGGAATCAAGGAAGGCAAAGACGCCGAAGAAAGTTTGAAAGAGTGCTTTGGTCTCAGTTATCAAGACCTCGCCATCCTCTACGCGGAACAAATTGCCAACATGCCAGAGAGGCTACCGCGCAGTCGGTAGGGTTCTACTCGTTTCAGTTTTTTCACTAGTGCTCAGTCCGAGTTGAGTTGACCAGTTTGTGCGCCGGCCTTTGGGTGCCATGTTTACGCGAGCGGTGGTGGTTAAGTGTGCCGTGCCGCGCAAGCATGCTCACGCCGCGTTGACTAGTGACTCATCTCTAGCGTAAGCATGCCGTTGCGAGAAGTTGGCTTCTTGTTGGAATGGCACCCCAAACCTAGCGACACGAACTTGGAAGGACCACTTGGGACACAAACTATTCATTTCAGGTTTGATGAACTACCAGTACGTCGTGTTTAACTGGCGCGGTAGTCGGACTCTGGGGTTTCGTCGGAATTGACGTCGAACCAGCCGGGTTGGAACTTGATGTGCCCGTGTCCGATACTGGGGTTTTGTGAATTCTTGATCGCGATCTTGGCGGTCAAGGCAATCACGGCGTCACCTAAGGCGACTTCGCCGTTGCAGCGTGGCTGGTTGGCGAAGTCGTTTTCGCTGATGCAGTATGCCCAGTGCTCGATCTCTTCGCGGTAACCACGACTGACTGGCCCCGATCCTTCCGCGGTCTTGGCGGGAGCAGCATCGCCGCTGGCGGATGTGTCGAGGACCACCGAATCGTCTTTGGCTTTGACGCCTGCCTTCGCATACGTACCGGAGATCGGATACAGCATGACGTCCTTTTCACGATCGAGTACCAAGGTACCCTTCGTGCCCATGACGACTTCACCATACCCACCGAAACCGTTACCGTTGATAGACGAGTACGAGACAACGATCTTCTTGTTGTTATTCTCATCGAACGAAGCGACTCCGGCTTTTGGGTCCGGGCAGGCGTTGATGATGTCTTTGTAGCCGACGTCGAAATCGTAGTCGTAGCCCTGGCCGGGGAATTCGAACATGCAATAGACGTGATCATCCGCGTCGCGGTCAAATGGGAACAAGTGCCGTCCACCGACTGCGTTGACTGTCAGCGGGTGAACTTTCTTGCCCTTCTCTTTGCTCAACGCGGAGATAAAGATACTGGCGGCATCGAGTTGATGGCTTCCCAATTCAGCCATCAGACCACCACCCGTTCGGTCCCACAATCGCCAGCGAACGAGCTCTTCCAAAGCCGAACGAACGCGACCGTTTCCGTAGATCTCGTTGTCGTCCAGGTACCCATGTTGAGCAGCGGCGACCGTCTTGTCAGCGTCCCACTGTTCCCATTGGGCGATCTGTTTCATCAATCGCGAACGACTGGTCGACGAACTGGTCTTGGCCAGTGCGTTACGAAACTTGCCCAGCTGTTCCGCGATCTTGTCAATGTGCCGGCCATCAGTAACGCGAGCTTCACCGCCAGGAATCGGAGGTGCCCAGGTATCCGAACCGGGTCGGTTGTTGCGGTGCCACTGCGCACGGATGTGATGGATCTCGCCCAACAATCCCCAACGAATCAAGTTGACTGCGTTATCGTACAGCAAACTGTAGTGCCGTTGGTGACCAACGGACAGAAACGACCGAGTCGAGTCGGCGGTGCGTGCCATCTCTTTACACTGCATTACATTGTGAGCCATCAGCTTCTCGCACAACACATGCTTGCCAGCTCGCATGGCGGCAATCGCGACTTCCGCGTGCAAGTGCAGTGGCAGCGCGATGATAACGCCGTCGATGTCCGCGTCGTTGATCGCGTCTTTCCAATCGTTGTGGACGCGAACGTTATTGCGAGCTTCTGTTTCAGAACTCCACTTGTACACATTCATCAGGCCCGGTCGAACGGTGGCTGTGTTGGGAGTCGCCCAGTCACCATGGAACGCACGATGGATGCTTGATGGTCGAATGTCACAAATGGATGCGACTTGAACATAGTCAGGGTTCAGCCCGCCGATCAACACGTTGCCTTCGTCGCCGGTACCGATCACGCAGACACGCACCGGGTTGCGTGGTTTTTGGTAGCCGAAATACATGGCTCCGATTCCAGCCGCCGACATACCGCCAGCAGCAATCGAACGCACGAGGAAATCTCGCCGCGTCAAGTCGTCGTGTGCTGACACGGCAGCGTAGTAATTATCACGCCCGATTGTGCGTTCTTCATCAGAGAGATAAATCATCGGAAAGTCTCGTTGGAAAAAGTTGTTGTCTCAATTTGTATTCGAATTGGCTCGTTGGCTGGCGGTTTTTGGCCGCTGCATTATCCCGCTTGGGCCAGCGTCTCGCCTTGGTTGATGGTTCGTTTCTTGCGACCGGAGAAGAAGAAGTCCAAGCCTCCCATCCGTCCGGCCAGCGTCACAAAGATCACGATCAATGCCACCAACTCGATCGAGTACAAGATCGTTGGTTGTGCGTCAGCGATCCAAGGTGGCTGCGTCGCGATTATGGAAGCGAGGAAAACCGCACCGGCCAAAGACGCAAGTCGCGTGAACAGGCCCACGATCAACAGTACCCCGACGATGACGTCGAACCAGGGGATGATACGATTGATCCATTGCAGGCGACTGTTGGGTTGTTTGAACGGGCGGTGCAATGCCAGTGCCCCTCGTTGCGTTTGTCGATCAACCGCCAACGCGTTAATCGATTGTTCGTAGGAGTCCCAGATCGATTCGACTTCGCTGGCCCAACCGTACAATTGTTTCTTGCGATCCTGCTTGATGTAATCGACTTGCTCTTTCAACGAAGCAACGTCGGTCGCGACTTTCGATTTTTGCTCTCCATCGCGGTCAAACCCGTTGACTCGATCGGCGGTCCCAAAGTAGGCCATCAATTCCAGTTGGTTGGCATTCAGCCAATAAAGCAACTCGTCCGAGTGTGATTCCAGGATCGCTTCTCCACGCTCCAGTTGACTTGTCATTAGAGCGAGATTGGCTGATTCTACTTCTCGTTGCAGTACCAATGCTTTGATGTCTGCTGATTCCATCCGTTCAACTCTGGCTCGACGAATATCCGCACTAAGTTTTGCAAGTTGCTCGCCTTTCTTCTTTCGTTGCTCGGCCAGCTTCTTTTGCACTTCCTCATTGTCAAACTCGTAGTGCCAATATGCTTCGTCCAGAAAGTCGTCCCAAATCGCAAGCGTCAGCTCCGGATCGATTGTCGGCTTGCCCGTCTCCGGATCAATTTTGCAGCAAAGTCGCTGGGCCCCGTCCTGGTCTTCGATGACTGCCTGGAAGTGCGGAGCCCAAGGCCCGGTCGCAGCTTGCAGAAACGGAGCCGCAGTGAAATTACCGGATGTAATCTTGTCGGTGCCTTCCTTGAAAAAGTGGAAACCAACCACCATCCGCAAGAGCATCAGCGACAAGAAGACAAAAATGAATTGGGTGCGTGATAAGGCCACTAAATCGACTCAGATAGGACTTTTCATTCATTATGATCGCGGTTTCGGTCCCGCCAAGATCATCGGGCCAATTCCAGCGAACGTTTCTCTAAATTCTTTGTTTTACCTCGGTTCCGGAAACCGGGGAGTCTACGCAAAAGTGCCGCCTTGGTCTTACCGTGGCAAAGTGCCTCGTTGTAACAAGCCGATCTATCTATACAGGTTAAACCATACATATATGCGACTCGTACTGATAGCGATTTTTGTGGCCGCCATTTTGGCATCAGGCTGCAGTCGAAAAACGTATCGACTGTGGGCTGATCGCGATGCGCGCTGCCTGATCGAAAGTCGCCAGTTCGATCCTGCCTGGCAGATCCCCAGCCGCACTGTGGAAGCGGATCCTCGCTCTCGAATGCGAGACTTTCACCATCCCGATTTGCCTTGCAGTCGCCCGGTCGACGATCCGGCGGCTCGCAAGTACATGCACAACTCGTACTGCTACCGCGGTTCGAAATACTGGGACAAGTTTTCCGAGAACGCTCCGATCGAACAGCTGCATTGGAGTGAGTACCTGCCGCTGGATGAGCAAGGTGTTTGTCAAGTCGATCGGCAGCGGGCCGTCGACCTGGCGTTGCTGCACAATCGAAACTACCAGTCGGCTTACGAAGGGCTCTACCAGAACGCATTGGCCCTGTCACTCAATCGATACGATTTTCACTCCCGCTGGTTCGGTGGAACGGGAGTCGATTTCGATGCGACTGGCGATGGCGCGGCGGCGTCACGGTTATTGAGCAATTCCAATGACCTTGGCTTCACGCGAGACTTTGTTGGCGGCGGCCAGTTCCTGACCAGTCTTGCCAACGCATTCGTTTGGCAGTTAGGCGGCGGTCCGAACTCGCAATCAGTCACGACCAACCTGTTGTTCTCGCTCACCCAGCCGCTTTTGCGAGGAGCGTTTCGACACATCCGGATGGAGGCGCTGACGCAGGCGGAAAGGTTCTTGCTGTACGAAGTTCGAAACTTTGTTCGCTTCCGCCGTGAGTTCTACCTCAGCGTGGTCAGTGAATATCTGGGATTGTTGACGACGACGCAGGCTTTAGAAAATCAAGAGCGGAACCTGGATGCATTGCGGTTAAACCTGGCTGAAACGGAACAACTGCAAGTCGCCAATCAGGCCGCGCAGATTCAGGTAGACCAGGTTCGTCAGCAAGTGCAAAGTGGCCGGCTGTCGATATTGGCCGCTGAACAGAGTTTGCAGGACTCGTTGGACAACTTCAAATTCCTGATGGGGCTTCCGCCCGAGTCGCCGATCGAGATCGACACCTCGATCCTCGAATCATTCCAGCTGAATGATCCGCGGTTGGATAAATTGCGAGACGATGTTGAGGACGTATTCGATCGGCTGCGGGAGTTCGTGCCACCAGACGAAGCCCCGATGGAATTACTCGAAGGCGTGCTGAAGGACATCAAGCCATTGAATGACGAAACCGAGGACTTTATTCCGGAAGTCGAAGATGAGCTTGAGCAGTGGAAAGAAAAGCTGGAGTCCGAACGACAGAACGGCGGACAGGACGAAGACATCAGGCTCGATCAAGAGTTTCAGGAAAGCCTGATTGTTCGGATCGAGAAAACGCTGGATGAGTTGAAAACGGAACTGGAAAACGACGACCAGGTGATTGACGATTTCAGCGAACAAATGTCCACCGACTCGGCCGTGGAAAACTGGAGAAACATTAACGAACAAATTGGCAGCGTCACCAAGGATCGAATCGCGACATTGTTCGTGTTGCAGAACCAGATCCGACTGCACCTGATCAAACTGCAGCCATTCGAGATTGATATCAAGTTCGCAGTCGATACCGCGCTCCGCAATCGGTTGGACTTGCGGAACCAGCGGGGGATTGTCACAGATGCATTCCGGGCCGTTGAAATCGCTGCCGACCAGTTACAAAGTGACCTGAATGTAACGGCCAGTGCGAATCTGGGGACGGATCCGACGCGGACCAATCCGATCCGTTTCGACAGTTCGGCAGCCAGTTATTCGGTCGGTTTGGAATTGGATGGACCGCTGGACAGGTTCGCTGAACGGAACCAATACCGTTTGGCTCAGATCGCTTATCAGAGCAGCCGACGAGACTATATGGAGCTGGAAGATTCAATAAAAAACCAATTGCGCTCGTTAGTTCGCCAAATTAAGATCAATCGCTTGAATTTTCTGATCTCCCGACAACAATTGATAGCTGTCACTCGTCAAGTTGATGAAGCCCAGCTGAATCTAAAGGCACCTGCAGAAGGACTTTCGACAAGTCGGACGCGTGACCTGTTGGAAGCACTGCAGAACCTGTTGGATGCACGCAACAGTTTGATTGCGAACTGGGTGAGCTACGAGATTTCGCGAATCACTTTATTCGTCGAAATGGACATGCTGTATCTTAATGATGGAGGCGTGTGGATTAATGAGCGATACAACCCGCGACAAGGCCGAGCCGCTGACGGACTCGACGAACAAATCGAACCTTTCGACGGGAACGACGAATTCGGCGAAAGCGAATCACCAGAGCCCGAGCCAGCCGAACCCATCGAGTCAAACGAACCGCCCGAACCAATCCTCCGTCCCCGCCCCGCATCTGGATCTTCGGAACTCAATTACTTCAAGTGACTCGGCGCCGAGTCCAGCGACGTCATCCGTTCGATCGGGCGGATCGGGCGGAACGAGCATTGGGCGGCTGGCTAAGTTTCTGTTTGCGTTCTTGTTGCTCGCAGCTCTCGCCGGGCGGGTCTACTATTATTCTTCCAGTGGCGAAAACCTGACGGAAGGCGTTGCGACTTTCCTGGTGGAGAAGCGCGACCTGGTCGATACCGTGATCGAACGAGGGACTCTGGAAAGCCAAAGCAAAGTCGAAGGGAAGTGTGAGCTGCATGGCTGGCAGAACAAGATCACTTTTATTGTCGACGAAGGTGCGGCGGTTAAGGAAGGTGACGTCGTCGTCAAGTTCGACGCCAGCGAGATCGCAAAAGGAATCGCCGAGCAAAAGGTTGCGGTTAGTAATGCACAGGCAGCGGTGGACGATGCTGAACAACAGTTAGAAGTGCAAAAGAACAAGAACGAGAGTGATATTGCGGCGGCTAAGCTGGAAAAGGACCTCGCTGAACTTGATCTCGTCAAATACAAGGATGGTGATTATAAGGCGGAGCTTGCCGATATCGACCGAAGTATTGCCGAAAGCAAAGCGGCTGTCGAACAGAGCAGTGAGGAACTCAAGAACATTCGAGTCCTGATCAAAAAAGGGTATCGTGAACCTGTGCGGTTGCGGCAAATAGAACAAGCCGCCAAGAGCGCGAAGTTTCAATTGGATCGTGACAACCAAAAGAAAGAAGTGCTGACGAAGTTCACCTACAAGCGTCAGATTACGGAGCTTGAATCGAAAGCCGAAGAAGCGGCACGGAAGTTGGACCGCGCAAGCGCGACGGCTGCTGCCGAAATGTCGAAAGCGAAACTTACGCTCAGTGGAGCTCGAGACCGGCTGAAAATTGAAACAGAAGAGTTGAAGGAAGAGGAAGAGCAGCTTGGCAAGGCGACGATCAAAGCTAAACAATCGGGGACGGTTGCTTACGCCAATAACCGCTGGATGGATCCAGATTTTCGCATCCGACCAGGCGGCAACGTGCATCGCCGTCAAACGGTATTTCATTTGCCGGATATGTCGCGGATGCAGGTTCAGATCGACATCCACGAATCGCTGATCAATAAACTGAAAGTCGGTCAGCGAGCCATTGTTCGGGTCAGCTCGTTTCCTGACCATCAGTTCACGGGTGAGCTGCACAAAGTCGCTGACTTGGCGAGCAGCGATCGGAATACGGACGCGAAAACTTATTCTGCCGTTGTCTTGATCGATGACTTTCCGGACAAAGTGAAGCTCAAGCCGGGAATGAATGCGGAAGTAGAAATTCACATCCGGACTCTGAAAGGTGTCGCCGCCGTTCCAGTCCAGGCGATCACGCAAATCGCGGGCGGGGAGTATGCGTACGTGAAACGCGGTAATAGTTTCAAGCGATCGCCAGTCAAAGTGTCTGAGGGTAACGAATCGTTCTTGCAGTTGGACAGCGGGATCGAGTTGGGCGACGTAGTCGCGCTGGATGCGTATCAACGAGGGCTGGTTGATATCGAAGAGGAAGGACTCGATCGTCCGACGACGGATGAGTCTGCGTTTGAAGCGGCGGAAACCGAAGACGAAGATTCCGACGAAGCCAAAGATTCCAAGGATGGTTCGGCCGAGGCGGATGAAGCGGCGACTGGCTTGGCTTCCGAAGAAGCGGGTTCGAAACAGGAAGCCGAAAAGAAAGAGCCAGCAACGGAATCAGAAGCGACTGATGAGCCGCAACCAGGTGCGGAAACCAAGGACGCTGCCGAGATGGAATCCGAGGAAACGCGGCCCGAGCCAGAAACGGAATATACGGAATCTCCAAGCGACAATCAGTCGGAGACACCGGTTGAAGCTGAGACAGCAGTTGAGTCTGACGGTGAATCTGACGCCGAGCCCAAACTGCCTGCCCAGCCTGAGCTCGAATCTCCGTCGCCTAGTGACGGAACTGATTCCGATTCAGAACCTAGCTTGAGTTGACGATCTTGCTCGACTCAAAAACCAAAGCGTTACTCAACACGGCTCTTCGAAGCCTGATGATGCATCGTCTGCGATCGTTGCTGACGGTCCTAGGGCTCGTGTTCGGCGTCGCCTCCGTGGTCATCATGTTGGCGGTCGCTGAGGGTGCCAGCGACGAAGCTCAAAAACAGATTGAATCTTTGGGTGTTCTGAACATTATCGTTCGCAGTCAAAAGCCGCTGCAGCAAGATGAGAACGAAGAACAATCGTGGGTGGTTGAGTACGGCTTGACCTACAGCGACCTCCGTCGGATCCAGCGAACCGTCGATTCGGCAACACTGGTCACGCCGATGCGAGAGTTCGTTCAAAAAGTGCGTCGTCATTCCGAGGCACTGGATACACCCGTTTTAGGCGTACAAGCGAACTACGATGAACTCAACCGAATCGAATTGTCGAAAGGACGTTTCATTGAGCAGACGGATCTCAAATACCGCCACAACAATTGTGTGATCGGTGCGGACGTGGCCACGGACTTGTTCGGGTACCGGGATCCGATCGGCAGCAGTATTCAAATCGGCGGCGAACATTTTTTTCGTGTCATCGGTGTCGCGAAATGGCGAACTCCGTCGGCAGGCGTCGGGTCGAGTTTGTCTGCGCAGGATTTCAACAAGTTCGTGTATGTTCCGTTGACGACGGATCACGCCAGGTTTGGCGAGGTGTTGTATCGACGGGAACAAGGACAGTTTAATGCCGAGAAATTGGAACTTAGTCAGATTACGGTCGAAGTCGATCATCGCGACAATGTTCAGGATACGGCGCGGGTGTTGGAAAGTCTGCTGGCCCGCGTTCACGATCAGGAAGATTACGCAGTTGTCGTGCCACTTGATTTGTTGGAACAATCTCGCAAGACGCAGCAGATCTTTCGGTACGTGCTTGGATCGGTGGCCGCGATTTCTTTGCTGGTCGGCGGCATCGGCATCATGAATATCATGCTCGCAACAGTCAGCGAACGGCAGCGAGAGATCGGAATCCGCCGCGCGCTCGGTGCGAATCGCAGCGACATCATCACGCAGTTCCTGATCGAGACGGTGGTGCTCTCGTCGGTCGGAGCTGGCATTGGCGTATTATTGGGCGTGACAGTCCCGCCGTTCGTCAGTTGGGCATCTGAATTACCAACCAGGATTACCTGGTGGAGCCCGCTAATCGCAACTGTCGTTGCGCTTGGAACTGGAATCATTTTTGGGATTTACCCAGCGCGGGAAGCCGCAAAGATGGACCCCATCGAAGCCCTCCGCCGCGCCTAATCGCAAATGTACTGACCGAACCTGTTATCTTCTTGAGTGTCATCGTTTATTCGGACGACCACCGTTGGCTCTGTATCTCTTTATGATTGACCTGACGCGATGAAACCAGAGAGCGGAAATCGACTCAAGCTTCAAACTGCGGTTTCCCGTGCGCGGATGATGCTTAAGCAGCACCTCGAATGGTTGCCTGGATTTGTTATCCGCGAACAGTCCGATGAATCGAATCCTGTAACTGACGATACGAAAGTTTCGTGGCTGTACTTTGCCAACGATCGAAAGATCAAGGAGAAACGAATCTCGCGAGATGACATTCGAATCGCGGAATCAGCCATCAAGAAACTGGTTTATCGGTTCCCGCGAGCTTTGCCGGAAATAGTCACTAGCGTTGGCGAATGGCAATCGCGAATGAATTACGTGCTGGAGATCTGTAAGGGCTGGGTTCACGACGGCCAAGTCCCGAATTTCGATTCGGTGCTTCAATCGGATGTGCTGCCGCGCCGTTGGAGCAGGCGAATGCGACTGGCGATGCGAGCTAATCCCAGCTTGTCCAGTCTGTTGGAGGCTTTGGGGTATCTGGAGCTAACCGGCTTGCAATCACCTTCAATTCAAGCGATTCAATGGGTCGAAGAAAATTCGCTGTCTCTTTCCAAGCTTGCTGCTTCAGATCAATGGAATGCCAAGCAGACGATTTCGCTCCAGTATTCGATGTGGCGTGCAAGGCATGTGATGCCGCCCAGACTGTTGGCCAACCTCTCCGAATTGTTCTCGAACACAAACGCTTACCATTATCCCAAAGCCAAAGCCCTGAAACGAATCGACGACTATCAGACCAAGGTCAAGGAAACTCTGAAACGAAGAAGTGACTACCAGGAAACTCTCCAGAAGCGGACTCCCGAGAGCCGTAAACCGCGAAAGAATGTCGTTGGCAAGATGGTGCACGATCTGTTTATCCAATCGTTTGAGGTGAAGCAGAAACGACAACAGAAACTGTTGCAGCTAATGGATATGTGGCTAACGTCAGATTTCGTTTCGAGCATTGCATATCTTAAACAGGAATTGGATGCGAACGAAAAACGTTGGCTCCGAATACTCAATCAAGCCCAAGCACGCCGATTGCCTGCGAGGATTACAGAAGATGTAGACCGTTTGAAAGCCGAATCCGAGTCACTAGAGAACGACGCCAAGCCGTTCCTCGAAACGGTCGATCGTTTTTGTTCGAGCTTGCAGAAGATCTCACCAAGGTATCACTTTCGCGAAACTCAGGAATTTGATTGGCTCGCGATCCTCGGCCAATTGCCGGTATACCTGCGGACTGGCATGTTCCTGCGATGGACTAATTACGTTGAGCGTGATTTCACGCGTTGTGCTGATCTGATGTTTACGCTCGGGCAGCTTGCGAGTTTGCTGAAAAAGCACAAGTTGTCCAAGTCGCTGGTCGAGCACTGGGAATCGCTTTCCGGTAACAATAATGACGATCTCGTAATGAATGCATGTGATAATTTCTCCGGTGACCGCAAAATTCTGGGCGGTATGATTCGGTTGCTGGGTCGATTGCTTGCTCCTCACCCCACCAGAATCTCTTCGAGCATGCTGGAGTCGACTGCCAGTTTCTTTGCAGGTGCGAAAGACATCGAATTGGCGGAAAAAATGATGAGGGAACTGGGAGGCACGGACAAGCTGTACGTTGAATCCGAAGAGGTTGAGTTGGCGATTCGGTTTTCAAGATCGTTTGCGGATTCTTGTGCGATATTGAAAGTCATTGCAAAGGATTACGAATCCCGGGAATCTTTGCAAGGACTTAGCCCGTTAGCAGATCACGTCGAGCTTAAGTCCGCGATTGCACAGATAGTCAGGGACAAGCAACTTGGCAAGCTTGAGCACCTGCATTGGATTTGCCTGATCTTGAAACATTTTGGTTCGATCGGCAATTGCCTGGACCAGATGGCGGCGGCATGTTCATGCAATGAGAACGCCGATCAAAAATGGATTGCCAGCTATCCCGACGCTTTTCGCGATTCCTTAACACGACTCGCGAAGCATTCCGGTTCCGCAGAGAAAACAGCAGGCCGAATACTTGGCAAAGATTTTCCCAATCGAAACGCGTTGCAAACAGAAAAAAACGTCATCGAATCCAAGCTGGCTGCAATGCCAAATCCTGACTCGGAACTGGCGCTGCGACTTGCTGGACGTTTGAAGAATATTGAAGGCTTCCTGCAAACGGCCAACGAAGTCTCACTTCAGCGGGCGGAAAACCTGATTGATAAAATTGCGGCGAGAACGCGGCACGAAGTTGTCGAGCAATTTGTCCATCATGGACGTGAAATATCCATCTCGCGTTTTCGCGGCTCGCCGAATGCTGATGCCGTCCTGGAAAAACTCCTGCAACCCAAGTACGGTCGACTGCTCGCCGGAATTCTGCAACTCACGCCCGGCAACCAGAAACTGGGGTTGCGCCTGCTGTTTGAAACCGAGGCAGGAACGACCGATTGTTTTGACACCGAACCGGCGAATACGCAGTTCGTTGAAGCGATGGAGACGGCGGGAGTGAATCCTGCTCCGTGGATTCAAGGTGAATCGTGGACCGAAAAAACAAAATCGGGCCAACCGTATACACTCGAATTCACTAACGAAGTGTTCGACTATCTGTTGATGGGATTTCATTTTGACACCTGCCTGTCGCCGGGAAGTGTCAATTTCTTTTCTGCGATCGCCAATGCGGTCGATATCAATAAAAAAGTCCTGTACGGCAAGACGGCTAATGGAAAGGTGATCGGAAGGTGTTTGTTCGTGCTCAACAATCGTTTTCAGATTTTGACATTCCAAAGATACCAACATGACGAAGCTTCGCAATTTGAAGATGCCGTAAACCGGTTCGCAAAAGTGTTGGCTGAGAAGATGAATACCGTGTTGGGGTCGGAAGGCCCGGTGCGGAACCTGGTGGCCTGCGAATGGTACGATGATGGTGCCGTTGCGGGTGAGCCCGGACACTTCGCGCCAGGCGGCGCTGTTGAGCGTGCGATCGAGGCAGCACCACCCGGGGGAAAGCTCGCGGCTGTACTTGCGTTGGCTACGAGACAGGAATTGGTGAACCATTTGCAACAGGTTTTGCACCTCGCCAGTGAGGCCGATTGTCAAGAATTCAAACGTGACCTGTTGCAGGAGTTGGCACAGGAACCGGAGCTGGGAGTGAGACAGCGAATTGAGCTGGCGACGTTTGCCAATGAACAGGAATTGAAGCCGTTCATAAAGCAGTTCCTGGCGGACTTGAAGGCGAAGCCACTGTTACGTTTTTTGAAACGAGACTATTGTTGCGAGTATTGCAAGTGTTTCAAATCCTGCGGGACATATGCTGACGTATTTGGTCTGTTGGCTGAGCTAAACGCTTCGATGTGTCTACGAGCCATTCGTGCTACCCGGCCTGCAACGATTCGCAGCGACTTAGAAGACACGAACAAATACCGCCGACCGTTCCTGGCATTGGCCCATCGACAATTAGGCCGCGACGCTTTGGCCGATCGGTTGTTGGCAAAATCTTGACACATGCGGCTTATGGATTGATCGGCCGACGCTGCTATTTGGTGATGGATCGGGCAGCGGGTTTGCGGGTGCGATCGACTTTGAAGATGCCCCAGTGCTTTTCGACTTCGACCGGATCGTCGCCGCCCTTCCAGGGTTCATCGAATGCTTCGAAATAGAAATAGGGAATGCGATCCTGTTGCAGCCAGGCGGTTAACGCATCAAAGAACTCCTTCTGTTGCTCTTCACCCGGCGTGCCTTTGATGAGCTTGGCTTGCTCTCCGTGATTGGCTTTCTGAGTCGCCCAACCGGTTTCGCCAATCACGATCAACTTTTTCGGATGTTTGCTCTTAACTTCTGCGAGCCGCTGTTTTGTCCAATCAACAGCGTTTTCAAGCTTTTGCCCCAGCCACATCGCGTAGGCGTGCGTGACGATGAAGTCGAGCTCGGCAGCTAGTTTCTTACTCTCGTCAGTTCGCCAGTACTTAAAATCGTCAGCGACGGTAACGGGCTGCTTAATGGATTTGCGGACCTGGCGGACGTAGCGAATTAACGTTGCTTGTTCAACCTTGTGAAAGGACCAGGATACTTGCGACTCATTCGCGACGCTGACTGCAACAACCACGTCGGGATATTGGTTGGCAAGCTTGATCGCACGTTCGACTTGTCCCAGGTTTGCTTTCTTTTGTGTTGGGTTGTCTTTTTCAGTTGCAAGCCAGGCACCGAGCATCAATTTGATCGGCAGCTTGTCGTCGGAAATCACTTTGCATACGTTTTCAGCGAATGGCTCTGTTCCGTAAGTACGAATCATCTGCCAGCCATCACCCGCCAGGATTTTGAGGTCCTCGCGAATCTGTTCGATGGTTGGGCCTTCTCCGCCAGGACGTTGGCCGACACGAAACGGACCATACGATATGCCATTGCCGCGATACTTCGGCGTAACCGGCGAGAAGCTTCGCAGTACGAACGGGTTTTCTTGCGAATCTGGTTGTGATGGTTTTTGATCCGCTTTGTCTTGAGACTGGCATTGGCCGGCTACGGCCAGCAAATTCAAAATCAGTACGAACGAAACAGCATGGAAAATTCTCATCGTGCACTGCCGTGTTGTGTATATAAAAACAGCCGCAAGGAATACTTGCGGCTGGCAAACTTGGAATTTGGCTTTGTGAAAACTAGGCACCACTGAGGATGTCAATGAACGGAGAAACGTCCAGCAAGTCGACTGAACCGTCTTCGTTGACATCGGCTTCGCAGGTAACACCCATGTTATTGATCGCGTCCACGAACCCGGCAACATCAAGCAGTGTCACGACGCCGTCGCCATTGATATCGCCTACCAGACAATCTGACTTCGTACCGAAACGGATGTTGTCATAATAAACACCGGATGGTTCGTTGTTCGAAGCACTCGTGCTGAATCCGTACTGGAAAATAAAACCTTCCAAGTCATCGGCAATGGTAACTTCCAGAGCTACCCCTTCGACCCAGTCGGTTGTGGCAGCTGTTGTGTCGATCAGGTCTTCAAAAATCAGAAAGAAATCTGGAGCAGGTGAAAGGATACGAACGTAGGCGTTGGTGGTTACATCAGCGCCGGGACCGAATGGATCGTCTGCGCGTCGGAAATCAAACTCAAAGCGAAACGTTTCGTTCAATTCGTCAGCAGCAATGTTGCCGCCCTGATAGAAGAACGTGGTGATGATGTTACCAACAGCGTGTCCCGCTTCCTGGTTGTTGTAGTCGCTGAAAACGTTCAGGTACTGTTCGCCTTGATTTTCGCCACCGCCACCAGATGCAATTGATGAGAAAGCTTCAGCGTTTGGCGCTGGAAATGGAACGCCGCTGTCGTCTGCGAAGTACTGATAAAGGAAGACTCCATCATTATCAGTTACACTCGCGCCAACTAGCCAGCCCTCTTCGTCAAGAACAGAAGGGCTGTTGATGTCCAAAGCCTCAAAAGTCTGCAGGCCATAGGTTGGGATCTGTGCCGATAATGGATAGGCAATTGCGATGCTTAGCAGCACTGCAAATGACACTGATTTAAAATTGTTCATTTTCGTTCCTGATATCTGATAACGATAAAAACAGCGGTCAAACAACAGTGAAACCGGTTCCAAAAATACTACTGAGGCACCGGATCTTGGTCAAGGTTACCGCTCAATATCCGCAAAAAAACATGACAAATAACGCCCGTACAGGTTATTGGCGACGCATTCAACGCGGCTACGCGTTAGAATGGCTAAATTCTGGAACCGATCCCAGTTTCCAGGCAGGACTACCGTTATATAGTAATTAGAGATGGTGATTTCAGGTCGCCAAATGCTCTTTTCGCAAGAATAATACCGCCACTAGATTCAATCAGGCCCGTGTTATGAAGCAGATTATTTTAGCAGCCTTGCTGTCGTTGACATTTTTGACAAACTTGGGCGAGGCCCAGCCACCCCAGGTTTCGGGCTATCAGATCAACTGGTTTGATGAATTCGATGGCAATTCACTGGACACCAGTAAATGGACTCCAATTTTCAGCACGAGTCCGACCAACAACTCGCTTCATGCCTATTTGCCCTCCAATGTTGTGGTTTCAGGAGGCAATCTGGTAATTCTGTCGACAGATAATCCGTTTGGTCAGTTTGCGTATCGAAGTGGTCAAGTCATCAGCACTGCGACGCAGCGATACGGTCGGTTTGAAGTTCGCGGGAAGCTGCCGACGTCAACGGGCATGTGGCCTGCGATCTGGCTCCTCCCCGATAGCCCACCACATTGGCCCAGCCAAGGTGAAATTGACATTATGGAAAACCGGGGCAACCAACCAAACTTGACCAGCAGTGCATTTCATTGGGGAACCAATCCTCCGTTCTTTCATGACTTTGTATACAACGAGTTTGAGATGCAAAAGAACGGCAGTCCGGTTAACTTCCATGATTCGTTTCATACGTATGCAACGGAATGGGATCCCGAGCAAATTCGATTTTATGTAGATGGAGTGCACTACCACACCGTTCGCAATTCAGGTGTTGATAACTTTTTGACCAACGGCCAAACCAACCCGATGCGTTTGATTATCAACACGGCTGTCGGTGGGAATTTCCTGCAGAACCCGAATGCAACCACACAATGGCCGCAGTTCTTCGATGTTGATTATGCGTACGTCTACGATCGGGTCGGTGATCCGGAACTGATGGTGGAAAACGGAGACTTCGAAATCAACAACGGTTCGCTGTCGAACTGGACCGTGTTTGGTTCCAATGGAGCCAACGTTTCGTCGAGCAACCAACACGCTCAATCAGGCAGTTCTGCGTTGAAGTTGTTCGGTCAGTTTTCCAATGGCTCGAATTTTTCCGGAATTGAGCAAGGGATGACAGTCGCTGCGGGCGATACGCTTCGTCTAACAGCAAGCTCGTTTGTTGATTCCGGTGACAGTATCTCGGGTTCGGGCAACTCGGCAGTACTGAAGATCGACTATTACAACGATATTTACGGAGCGTTTGGATCGTCCGAGTACATTTCCTCTCAAGAGATCGTTTTGGCTGACGCTGCAACACCGAACAATCAGTGGATCGAACGAGAGCTTACGTCTACCGTTCCTGACGGTGCGGTTGAGGCGCGGGCAGCGGTGGTGTTCCATCAGGTTGGTTTCGCGGGTGGTGCGGTTTTCGTTGACGATGTTGCGTTGGTAAATTTAAGTGCCCCGCAGACTCTCGCTGCGAATAACGTCAGCGTGACCAATGGAAACGAAACCGGGTCCTTAAGCGACATGGCTTCCAGCGACGATGTTGACTACTCGATTCTTGCCGGCAAGGCAGCGAACGTGGGACAGGCGGCGGTTCAACTGACCGTCGATACGAATTTAAGTACTGCGAGTCCGACTTCGATTCAGTTTGCTTTGGAAGGTTCATCGAACACGCCGAATGTTGAAACAAAAATTGAGGTGTTCAATTTTGATAGTGGGCAGTTCGAAGAACTGGAAGCCGCAGCTGCTGGACTAAGTGACAGTGTGGTTGAGGCGAATCTCAACGGCAACCTGCAAGCTTACGTCAACGATTCCGACAATCAGGTTGTGTACCGATTGTCTTATTCGCCGACTGGGCCAACACTGTTTTTCCCGTGGCGGATTGATATCGACCAAGTTAGCTGGGCCGTTAAACAGTAATATTCGACGACGAATGGCCGGCGGCCGATCGACCTACAACTGTGCGGCGGGACGCGTGGCGCCTCGAGCGGGTTCAGGCAGATCGGTGCGAGTTATTCGAATTCAATCTTGTCGATGAAAATTTCCGTTGCCTCGCCTGTGGGCTCTACGGACCACAGGAATCCTGAGCGGATCTTGCGCAGGTCCGCATTGGCAAAGTCGATTTGAAATTTCTTCCAGTGTTTCGTCAGCGAAACAGTTTTTGATTTGGCGAAGGTCACGTCGTTTTCGTGACCGCCAGCCGGTGCCCCGATGCCCGCAACAAGTCGTTCTTTACCCGTTGTTCCCTTAGCCCAAAACGTCAGACGTTTCGCTCCCGTAAGATCCGCAAACCCACCCATGCAGTTCAATGCGACAGTCGTTGGGTTTGAGGCTGAATTGTTCGGAGCCCAGCGGATGCAATGCATGCCGAATTTAGGTTGTTCTGGATAGGCAAGGTTGAGCTCAGAGTCTTTGCCAGTTCTCGTTACGTTATCCGGCAAGACGATTTTCGAGAATGTCTTGCTGCTGCCTTCATCGTCATAAACGACGCACGGCAACGTTGCCTTAGCGCCGATCTGTTCCAACGGCTGGTACTTCACTTTGAAAGGGATGCTTGCTGTTGCCACGGAATTGTGCTGGTCCGCAACGACCGCGTAAACTCGAAACAGGCCGCCGGCCGCAGGGGCTTTGACCGTCGCCGAAACGGTGTCGGAACTCGCGAATGCGTTTTCGATCGGAGCTGGATTCGGTTTGAAATCGCCCGCGGTGATGTACGCGTCGGCTTCCGGTCGTAAGCTCCACTCGACCGTAATTTCATCATTGTCCGGGTCGGAAGATTTCAGCCGAAAGACCAGTTCCGCACCGGCTTCAACTTCCAGCCCGGATTCGCAGGTAAATGATTCGACGACCGGGGCATGGTTATTCGGTTGGTTCCCGGTCCACAGCTCCGTCATCGTGTCAACTGCGTTGGTAGGGCGTCCGTCTTCAAGCAGCATCCCAAACCAGGTTGTCGTGGCTTCCATCTTTTGCCCCCACAGGAACGAGTACGCTCCGAGGCAATTGGTTTTGTCGGCCGTGAGACTTTCGTAGGAAGCTCGATAATGATCGGCCTTCTGGTTGCTGAAAGGTTCCATCACCGCATTGTTTGCATCCCGACCGACTTCCCACTGACCCACTGGACCGAACTCAGTCACCACGTATGGTTTTGTCCCGCCAGTTTCGCGGTATCGTTGAGGCAAAGACGGCGCGCCGCCGTATGAATTGATGCCAATGATATCGACGTTCGGACAGAAACGATGAATCGCTGCGACTCGATTGCCGCCGATCTCGGCGATCACGGTCATCGTAGGATGGTGGGGATCTTCTTGTTTGATCAGTCGGCAGAGGTGGTCGACATGATGCCAGATCGCGGGATTGTCACCGGACTCATAGCCTTCCATTTCGTTTCCGATGCCCCACATCAGGACCGCCGGATGGTTTTTGTATTTGCGAACGGCTGCCAGCGCTTTCGCGATCTGGTCGCTTACCTGCTCGTAGTCATCGTAGTCGTAACCGTTGGACGCGTGTTCCAACCAGATACCGACCGTCACGCTGAGACCATTGGCATACGCCTTGTCCAGAAGCTGTTGCGTTTCAGCGCCGACGCCCCACGTGCGAATCGAATTGCCACCCTTTTCGGCCAGCAGCTTCAAATGGCTATCGCCCCCAGCGCCTTTGATGAAGTACGGTTTGCCAGCACGGGTTAATTGCCATTTAGAATCGTGTTGCTGGACTTTAACCGGAATGGGCTGGTGGTTGGCCGCTGCGGGTTGATGTTGGGCTTGCTGAGCAGCAACAAACCCGTATGGCAACGCCATCAAGAGAGTCAGCAGGAGTGTTACTCGAGAACCGAACATGGGGCTGGCTACTTTTTATTTAACAGAATGCGTCGGGCTTGAAGCTCAACTCAATCCGTCGAATGGCTCCGTTACGAGCGAACAAGTCGCGACTTTGTGATTCATTCAACGCGGCTTCCGCGCTGGTATCCGTTGAACCATCGCTACGATGCACTTTTAGTTCCGTCTCATTGCCGATCGTATAAATTACGGGAACACCGCAGAGAGTGAACGCGAAACAGTTACCATCTTGTTCAATCGACGACAGAGTCTGTTTTTCGTTTTCCCAAATCGTCAACGTGATCCCGTCTTCCGAGAATTCATCGGCGGGCAACAACGACGGCAGGAAGTGAACTTGCCCCTGTTCGATCCGCACACCCATTTCGGTAAATCGCGAAAGGATGTCTTCTTTTACCTGCCCAGTCATGCCCGGTTGCTGAGCACCCGCGTGGCCGGGCGTATGCGAATACGGGTCGGTCGGGAACGCTCCATAATTGGCTGGCGTCTTTTCGGCACCGAGGCCAGTCTGGATCGCATGGAAGTGTTTTTCCAATGCCTCCAAAGTCTCCGCCGGTTCAGCAGCTGCTTCAGCCTGAACATAGATTTCCGATACGGCCAGTAGCAACTTCGAAACCATGTGCCAGTAGATCGAACCGAGCCCTTCGTAGGCAAAGAAGGTGCCTGAACGCCCGGTGAACTGGTGATGGCAGAACACGTTTTCGAATATGTTGCCGATCTGTTCTTTCGCGCCGGGCAACAGCGGCTGATACTTTTCGCGTCCAGCCAGTCGATCAACAGCCGCTTCAACATCATTGCGATTGCGGAAATCACCATTGAAGTGACAGTTCCCAAAAATGTCCTTGCGAATGATCGATTCGTCGCCATCCTCAATCAGTTGTTGCAGCAACGATGACTGTTTGATCAAACCAGGTTTCAGTAAATTCTTTTCCAGGAATCGCGGCAAATCGCGATCCGGGTACAACAGGTAACTGTCCTGATCTTCCCGGTACAGATTGCAAGTCCTCAATGCGTCGAGAACTTCAATGCTCTGCGACGCCGACAAGTATCCTGAGCTCAGAACGGCGACTTGTCCTTCCAGCATCTCGTACAGACGCTCGATTTGGATCTCGCCTTCGACGTCCATCGACATCAGGTTGTAAGCGTGAAACAGCCCGTCCGCTCGTTTGTTCGAGGCGATCGTAGCGTCCAGAAGCTTGGTGCAATGCTCGAAAAATTCGATGCACGTTTGAGCCGAAAGTTTCACGCGTTTCTCGCTCAACCCCTGTTCGTACAGTCGTCCGCGATACTTGCTGCCAGCGTTCGACAGGTCCATCACGATTTGATGTCGTTGCTCGTTGGTGATCTCGATTTTGTCTGCAACGACGTAGGGAGAAATTGCCAGTTGCACTCGATCCAGCAACCAGGCAATGTCTTCCTGGAATTCAAACTCGTGGTCCTGCAAACGACCGAACCAGTCGGCGAGGAACTGTATGTATCGACGCATGTAACATGTCGTTACGATCGAAAGTCCGGAGCCGACCAGTGCATTGTTAGCATCGTTCCATTCGGGACGTTGCGTGTTCAGCCACACACCGCCATCTGGCACAAAGTTGGAGAGCTTGACCAACAAAGGCAACATCAGTTTTTCAGCAAGCGTCGCTGAATGAATTTCCGCATTACTGCCACGCAGCAGCTTGGCGTCGTTACCGGTTGTTTCCGCTTCTGTTTCGATCCGGTTGGATAGCTCCAAATCAAACTCGACTGTGTCGCGAGGTGTTTCGAGGATCTTGTCGACAGATTTGATACGATAAGGGACGTTCGCATAAACGAAGACTTGCTCGTCCAAAAGCCCATCCATCATGGATGGAAAGAACTGCTCTGACAATTCGAGCAGCTTGCAGAGGTAGATGATCTGGTGGTCGCACCAATAGCCAATGTTGGCCCACGGGTTCTCTGGCTCCGGTTTCTCCCATTCAAATCCGTTCTTCGTCAGACGGTACGGGTTGTAGCCATCGGCAGTTGAAGCGTTCACAAATCGACTGATCATGCCCTGAATCAAGTGCGGATATGAGAATGCCAGCGCTTCCCAGTTCTGGAAAATGTCGCGCCAATTGCCTTGGTAGTGATACGCCTTGTTGTCCGAAGTGATATCGGAATCGATGGAAAACTTGTTCCACGGTCGTGTCGGGTCACCATGCCTGCGACTGAAAACCAACGGGAGGTATTCGATCACGATTCGAATCAAATCCTTGTCACCCGTTTCTCGCGCCAAATCAACCAACGCTTGTCGATCTATCTTGTCGGATAGTCCGTCCAGTAAATCCGCATGTCTTTCGCGAACCGAAATGTTTGCGTTGCCAATATGCTGCCGTAAGTCTTCACAACAGATCTCGTATCCGTCGATCGGAACACCACCTCGCATGATGTTGAACATCACGTTGGACTGATGGCGAAGCGATTTCCCGTCACGTTCCGAAGACTGGCACCCATCGGACTTGGCAATCAACTCAAACAAGTTCGATTCGCCTGTGGCGATATCGGCTTGAAGTCGATCTCGCAAATCTTCAGCCTGCAGATTGGCAGCCAGGTCGATTACGTCTTTTTGATCGTATCCAGTGTCCGCGACAATATCCCAGTTGACTTGGTCTCCCGCATCGAGTCGGAACTTGAAATTCAACAGGTAGTTGCCTCGCTTACCACGCTGATCCAACTCGGTGGTGACTTCGTGGCCGGCGAGGAACTGGTCGAGCTGATCCTGCGAAAGTAATGTCGCGTTAGGCGTGCTGGCGGACCACGCGATACAAGCTCGCAGTCCTTCGCTGGGTTCCGCTTTGTCTGTTGGAACGGAGCTCAAGTAGTAGAGCCCAATACCGGTCTCGGTGAGTTCGTTTTTCTTGTACGCGTCCAGCAAGTTTCCGAACTGCAGCTGGAACGTTTCGTCGGTTCCAAACGGCAGGATGTTCTGCAGCCCATCCAGCATGTTGATTTCATATCGCTGCTTGCCAAAATTGGTCACCCAGCTGGTGCGAACGATGCCGAACTGATGCGAAGTCGTCCACCGGTAGCTGAAGATCAGCCCCAGTTCCGCGTTGACTTCCTCGAAACAGATTTTGTTGCCCAGCGGGCTCTTATACAGATTGCGATGAATGTGATCGTCGACTGCTGTTTCAAAAAACGGTTGCCAAATGGTCTGCTTACCATTGCTGGATAAACGCAGGATAGTCCGCGGGCCGGTTTGCTTGCGAGTATCGAGGATCTTGTCGGCGGAGTAGTAAGGGAATATCGCCTGGTCGGAATTTTGCCGCCCGGCCGTTAGCGCGCCGTAGCTGGACACAAACATCCAGTGATTGCTGGAGCTGGTCAGTGTCATCATGAATTCAGGCAGTAGATGCGAATTCGAGACACGGTTGTACCACTCGCCATCAAGCTGAACCAATTCACAATGGTCCCCCGTTCCTTCAAGGAACCTTAAAGTACCTGGCGAAGCTATCTTGGATTTGTTCATGCTTTCCTAAGTTGTTGAGCTCTGTTTGCGTAAACGTAGTTCCGACTCAATTCGCTTCAACAACGAACCGTCAATGTTGTAGAAGAGCATGGCAACGCAGCTGGCAATAAGAAAACCAGCTGGAACGATGCTCATCATCATAATGACTCCCTGAATGGTGCCTTCGCTTTGCACCTGGGGTACGTTGTCGATCGGAGCGACAAATCCTGATGCACCCAAAAGCCAGGCTGGGATGAACGAACCGATCGCACTCCCAAGTTTTTGTGAGAACGTAGCGGCGGCAAAAACCAGGCCTGTCGCCCGGCGACGGTTCAACCACTCTGAATAATCTGCGGCGTCAGCGTACATGGCCCACAGCAGCACAGGCATCGGTCCAGTAATAAACGCACCGAGGCAATGCAGGAAGTAAATCGAAGTCGCATCGCCAGCTTTCACCCACAGCAACAATGACATGCAGACTGCGTTGCCTGCCATAACCAGAATCATCAGCCATTTCTTGCCAAAGATCTTTACGAGCGACTTGGTGAAGAACATTCCCAGAATTGCGAAGGCTCCGCCCGCGAAAAAGAAAAAGCCAAAATCACCGATGTCGAAATATTTGCCCCACGTACCAAGATCGAGCAAATATCGGCCTTCGATCTCAGCGAAATAGTTGAAGTAGAAACTGGTTGCTCCGCCGCGCGTCCAAGCGGACAAGATTTGAAACAGCCCGACGAATAACAGAACGATCCACGGGCGATTCCTGAACAAATCCGCTAAGTCTGACGAAAATTTCGTGTTCGTTTTTTGCTCTGGCTGCACCCGTTCACGTGTTGTCATGAAAGTAATCAGAAACAACACGACCGCGGCGGAAGCGTAACAGACAACGGTCCAGAAAAACCCCGTTTGCGGATCCGCGGCGATTACTTCTGTTACCCCATCTTTTTCGACGGTCTTCGTTCCACCAAAAAACTTGACCAGCGGGTTGGTGCACAGCTGAACGACCAGTCCGCCCATAAACGCAAGCACAAACCGGTAGGTCGACACCGACGTACGTTCGAGTGAATTCGAGGAAATCACTCCCAACAACGCACCGTAAGGAATGTTGATCGCCGTGTATGCCATGAACACCGCAGTGTACGTGATGTAGGCGTATATCAACTTGTTGTTGTCAGAAAGATCTGGCGTGTAGAACGCCAGGATTCCAGTGATTGCAAACGGCAAAGACATCCACAGTAAGTAAGGTCTGAACCGTCCCCACGCAGTCTTTGTGCGATCGGAGATGAATCCGATCATGGGATCGTTAATCGCATCCCAGAACTTGGTCAGCAGAAACATCCAGGCAGCGGCTGCGGCCGGAATCCCGAACACTTCGATATAGAAATAGTGTTGAAAGTTCTCGAACAGCTTCCAATAGAAATTCGAAGCCGTATCTCCCAACCCATAACCAACTTTCTCGACGACAGAAAGCCTTTCCGAATCAACGCCGTTCGGCTGGTTAGGAGTGTCTCCTGATGCCATTAAAATCTTTCGGGTTAGCCAGTTGGCACCAAATCAGCGGGGTCGTACTTGCCTTCCCACAGATCGTTGTATTCAGATTCGTCAACTTCCTTTTGAAACATGTTCAGGAAGCCAACCATTCGCTTGCCATCAACGCCTTCTGCTTCAAAAATTGCCGGCTCACTACAGCCCCGCGCGCTGCCTTGGACTTTCAACCGAATTTTGAATGGTTGCCCATCTCGCTGACTGACAAACAAAGCTGATGTATCGGAAATTCCAATACGCTCTTTGATGAATGCTGGAACATCCTGTTCGATGTACTGGCGAAACGTTTCTTCGCTATCCGGCCCAATCCAACGGTGGTCAGCTTGGTACTGCGTATACATACTGGCCAATCGTTCCAGGTTCGTATCGTTTTGTTTTAGCAAGGTGTCTTCTGGGTTTGATCCTCCACAGCCCGTCATCAGCAGGCAGGCTGCAACAATGCTAAAAACAGATATCAATCGATAATCGACAAACATGGCTATAAAATCGAGAAGGACAAAAAAACGGCTCGGCCGAACTCGGCCGAGCTTGTTAATAACAGTTCAATGTTTAGAGGTCGTTTGTTGATACCGCTTCACCGTCAGAGCGAGTACCTAGCAGTTCCAGCAAACGAAGGTCTGCGTTCAGGTTTATTGGCCGTGTCGAAGCATCACCCAAAATCGCGTTAAACACGCCCGGATGAGCTGAGCCAAAACCCAACTCTCGGGTAATTTCGCCAGACACTGGACCTTCGATTCGAGGCTGCTCACCATCATTGATTGGTCGCCAGATGGTGCTGTTGCTCTGCCCTTCAACCGGAGCACCGAACTGACGCATGATTGGCCAGTCAGCGCCCGTGTAATATCCAAGCATTTCCCAATAAGGCCAGGTTTGCACATTTGGAACCGTGTACTGTCTGGCGTTAACAGCTTTTTCGGCGATCATAATGGTGTTTGATGAACCATCAAGAATGTCACGGAACGCAACTCCACCCAGTTTAATTGCCTGCCCAGTTCCAGTGTCAGCCTGGCCACCTTTGACAAGGATTCCGGTCCAGAAAATATCCTTTTCCTGACGAACTTCGGCAAAGTTCACTCCAACCGTCTGCCATTCAAAACTTGCACCGTTGAACGTGTTAATATTCCCCATCACGCCGGCGTAGTCACCAAGTGCGAGAATGTTAGCTCCCCAAACAGCAAACCTTCCTTCTCGGGACGGGCAATTAAAAGTTTCGACTGGCAGCTCGGAAGTTTGCGTGGTCAAGAATGCCGTACCAGGATCGTCGACACCTCCCTCATAAAGCGTAATAAGGTTTGACTGTTCTACATTCGGCAGAATCTGGTACATCCAGCTCGCGCTTTCATAGCCGAAATTCTCGTTTTCGTAGAACTCATTGACAGCACCACCGGCAGTTGGGAATTCGCCGAATGTAGATACAAAGCTGTGGCTTGCGATGCCGATTTGTCGGACGCGGTTAAGGCAGGAAGTCCGCCTTGCCGACTCTCGAACCTGTTGGACAGCCGGCAATAACATTCCGATCAGAATGCCAATAATTGCGATGACGACCAATAGCTCGACCAGAGTAAAGCCAATTCTCTGTTTGACCCTTTTCATAATTCCCTCGATATAAATAAATTAGGACTGTTGGGACCGGTTTCAAACTACCTTAATTGTCGGAATAATGGCCGAGAATGTCAACTAAGGTCCGGCAATTTGGATGTAATATTCTTTGGAATGTTACAAACAAACTCATTTTGCGACAGTTTTGGGCTGCAAGCGTTCCCGCAAAGCGTTCTACAATCTGGCAAACGATTTGCACTTCTCTCGGTCAACTGACTAGAAACCGCATCCGCAACGAATGCAAAAGAAAAAAGTAACTATTCAAGATATCGCTAATCAGGCGAATGTCAGCAAAAGCACAGTCTCCAGGGTGTTGAACAAGAGTTCGCTCGTTAAGGAGCATAAACGCAAGGCTGTGCTGGAAGCCATGGAGGAGCTGGACTTTCAGCCGAACCAGATGGCTCGCACACTTGCTGGCGGTCGCTCGATGACTATCGGGATCCTGACGCAAAACATCGGTAGCCCGTTTTATGACGTCGTCGCACTGGGCGTAACCAATGGTCTTAAAGGCACCGACTATTTTCCAATCCTTGCCGACGGGCAATGGAGTGCAGATGTCGAAGAGGCCGCGATCGATACGTTGCTGGATCGAAGAGTCGACGGAATCATCCTGATTGGTGGCGACATGCCACCGGAAGACGTCCGTCAGATTCAGGAACGGAAGCCGTTGATTGTTACGGCTCGCGAAATCGATGGCTGGAATTCAGATTGCATTTTCATCGATAACTTCAAGGCAGCCTATGAGGCCACGAATTATCTGATTCGGGAAGGCCATCGAGAAATCGCTTTCGTGTCCGGAGTTGCCGGACAACAAGATTCGCAGCGACGTCAGCAAGGCTTTCGGCAAGCCATGAAAGATAGCGGGATCACGTTGAACCCAAAATTATGCGTTAAAGGTGATTTCGGACCATCCTCGGGATTTGATGCGATGGAGAAGCTGTTAGACCAAGGCGTTGAATTCACTGCGATCTTTTGCAGCAATGACGAGATGGCGTTCGGTGCGCGGCTGAGTCTGTTTCGTCGCGGAGTTAAAGTGCCGGATGAAGTTTCAATCATTGGGTTTGACGATCAACCGATGTCCGCGTTTATGACGCCGCCGTTGACGACCGTGAAGCAGCCAGGCTACGAACTGGGCATCGCCGCTGCAAAAGCAATGGTGCAAATGCTGGACGGTGAGCCTGTTTCCGTTTCGGATCTAAGTACGGAGTTGGTTATCCGCGAATCAGTAGCTTCTCTCAAGTAGTTGAATAGTCTGTAGCTACTAAGTTGCCACATTGCTAATTGCTAATCGCTGCCGAACATGCGTCATGTGGTCAGGCATTGTCCGATTCAAGTTCAATTCCCAGCCCGTCTGCAATGCGATTCACGAACGCAAAGTAGCTGACGCAGCAAACGATGTCGTGAATCGCAAGATCATCGAAGCCAGCTGTCTTCAGCTGCTCCACGTCAGTTCGACAGATAGAACCTGGCTCCCGATTAAGCTTGTTGCTGTACTCCAGCATCGCGATATCAGGCGCAGGAAGGTTCAGGCCGCTGAATTCTTCCGTGGAGCTTCGCAGGCAACCGATCAGATGCTCAATCTGTTCTTCGGTGCCAAACTGGCTGTCTTCTTTGGCAGCGTTTTTGGAAAGCAGTTGTCGCAGACCGCGAACATGATGCTCCGTTCAGTATTCGCAGCCATTCGCTGCAGAAACCATCACCGCGATCATTTCTCGCTGTGTCCGGGACAACGGACTAGGCCGATGCATCGTTTCGATATACAGGTCGTAGTGCAGTTTCATGATGCGCGAATGCACGCCATGGACCTGAATGATGTTGTCCTTGTCCGGGACCCGATCCGATTCCGGAATCTTGTCCTGTGAAACGTATTCGATGAATGCCATGACGCTTACTTGCCCAGTCTGGATTTGGCAATGTCAACGTGATGGATAAAGTGTCCAGCCAGCAGGCAGGCAATGGCGCGAGTTGAAATGCTCTTGTCGTCGCACAGCCCCGTTCGCTCCCACATCTCTGCAGTCAGCCGTTCCATCATCAAGCAATTGCTTTGTCGAAGCACATCAAACTCTTTGGCAAGATCACTGACCGAGACTTGCGAAAAGTCCGCGTCGTTAACGAACTGGTTGTGGTCAAACCCTGGCAGCGATTGATCTTTTCCGAATGCGATTCGATGAGCCCGCTCGCCGAAAACCTTTTCAACATCGATCACATGCCCCAGGACTTGCTTCAACGTCCAGGTGTATGGCTCATGCAGTTTCTCTGCTTCGGAATTCTCCACGGTATCGAAAATCTCATGCAGCTCATCCGATTGTGTGTGCAAGAGCTGCATAACATCAACGTCACCTACCTTATCGAGATACCTCTGGAAGTATTCCGCGAACTCATTTGCCCCGAGATCTTTTGTAAATAGTGGCTGAATCATCTTGGTACTCATCGTTATTGCCTGAATGTGGGTGGTGATTGCCAGAATTGTAGCATTGGCTACAATTTGAAGACTTCGAATGTGTTGTCAAATTATTCTAACAAATCGTCGGAATCTTAAAGGACCAATAAGCATGGTGCCTACGTTGCCAATTTACAAATTTCCTGCCAGATGTGGTTTTGTGCTATGCGCCCTGGCCGTGTTGTTGTTCGGTTCCTCAGTTTCGTTTGCTGATGAATTGGACAAGAAAGTGGTCGTATGTTCAACAACACAAGTCGCCGATTTTGCCCGGCAGGTTGTCGGCGACCGCTGGGAAGTGATCTGCGTGCTCGGCCCAGCCGAAGACCCGCATACCTACGAAGTCGGTGCCGACGACAGCGTCACGGTATCCAAAGCCGATTTGTGTGCGGAGAACGGGTGGAACCTGGAAGGTCATGACTGGATGAAGACGCTGGCCAAAGAAGCCGGTAAGCCGATTGTGACTTGCGTCGAAGGCGTCGAGCCATTGCAAATGCAGGAAGGCGAACACACTGTCAAGGATCCGCACACCTGGTTCGATCCCAAGAGCGCCATCATCTATGTTAACAATATTCGTGACGCGGTTATTAAAATCGACCCGGATCACGCAGACGAGTACAAAGCGCGGGCTGAGTTATATGTTCGACAGCTTGGGCTATTGGCTGGCTGGGTGAAAAAGACAGTCGGAGCTATCCCGGCGAATCAGCGATTGCTGGTAACGCATCATGACGCGTTTGGGTACTTTTGCCGCGCATTCAACTTTCAACCGATGAGCCCCCTTGGCTGGACCACTGCCGATTTTTCCGAGGTGACTCCAGAGCAACGGCAGCAAGTTGTCAACAAGGTTCGGGAACTAGGTGTTCGAGCGATTTTTGTCGAAACTTCGGCTAGTGAACAACTCCTTCAGGGGATTGCTCGTGATGCTGGCGTGGAAATTGGCGGCGAGTTGTATTCCGATGCGATGGGCCCAGCGGGTTCAGCCGGTGAGTCCTACATCGGTATGATGCGAGAAAACGTGCTTACCATCGTCAACGCGTTAAAGAAATAGTCTGGGCCTTTAAACATGCGACTTGTTGCGGCAGCTCTGATTTCGATTTTCTTGCTGGCCGGGACGTATTTCTACACCCAATTCGCAGACAGCGTCCGCCGAGCGCCTGCCGAAATCAACGTTGAACTTGATGATGCCAGTTGGCGAGTGGAGATTCAGCGCACTTTTAAATGCTTACCTGACCCTGATTACGAAACGTTAGCGCTCGTTGTCCAGCTGAAAGGGCAGGAAGTCTTCCGGAGGGAAGACGAAATCGCCGCGGACGAAACAATTGCATTCGACTTGCCCGGCGATGTCGAGCGCGGGCGGAACGAGATCTTCATCGAAGCGAACCTCGCGACACTCGATGATTTTGACTTTGCCTCGCAAGACAACCGGCACGCGATGCGAGTCGTTGTGCGGCGCGGATACCAGGTCGTTGCTGACAAATCATTTTGGCTTGGTGAAGGCGAAACTACATTTCGAGAATCGGTCAGTTTTGAATCGCCGGCGGCCGCGGCGGACCCTGACGAACACGATGACCATGACGACCACTCGCCTTAACAGCCTTTAAAGGGTAGCGGTGACAACGGAAACGAAAAACGAGATCGCAATCAAAGTTCAAGACCTGACGGTCAGTTATGGTCCGGTTCCTGCGTTGCTTGACGTTTCGGTCGAGATTCCAACTGGTATGCTGGTCGGGGTGATTGGGCCCAACGGGTCCGGGAAGTCTACGTTTATTAAGTCGATACTTGGATTCGTAAAGGCCGACGTCGGGACCGTTGAGTTGTTCGGAACGGAGGCCAGCAACGCGCATGGGCGAGTCGCATATGTACCGCAGCGGGGAGCTGTCGATTGGGATTTCCCGATCACGGTACGCGAAGTTGCGGCGATGGGTCGCTACGGTCATCGACGCTGGTGGCAAAGCTTGACGCGACGCGATTATCAGTTCGCTGACGAAGCGTTGGAGAAAGTCCGTATGACGAATTTTGCCAAGCGACAGATTGGTCAGCTTTCTGGCGGGCAGCAGCAACGCGTGTTCCTCGCTCGCGCGTTGGCTCAGGATGCGGAGATCCTGTTGCTGGATGAGCCCTTTGCCGGCGTTGATGCGGCTACCGAACGAGCGATCCTGGATGTGCTCAAGGAAACCAAAAAAAACGGCAAAACGTTGGTCGTCGTTCACCACGATCTTGCGACCGCCGCCGAGTACTTCGACAAGTTGGTGTTGTTGAAGCAGCGGCTGTTCGGATTCGGTACGCCGGACAAAATTCTCGATCCCGAACTGCTCTGCGAAGTCTACGAAGGTAACTTGAAGGTGTTCGCGGAACTTACCAGGAAGCGGGTGCCGCAAAATAGCGGCGGCTAACGGGCAAGGATATGGACAGTATTTACGAACAACTCGTCAACGTACAGCTTGAGTATGGCTTTCTGATCAAGCCATTGATCGTGGGGACATTGGTTTCCATCGTCTGCAGCGTTGTCGGTTGTTTTATTGTGCTGCGAAGTATGGCTTTTCTCGCCGATGCAATCGCCCACTCGATGTTGGCGGGTGTGATCGCGGGTTACCTGATCATGAAAATCCTGTTCGATGACGAAGCGAACTTAAGCGGGATGTTGATTGGAGCGATTATCGCTGGTGTTGTCACCGTGGCTTTGATCGGGTTCGTCACCCGTGTCTCTCGAATCAAACAGGACACGGCGATCGGTATCATGTATACCGGACTGTTTGCTGCCGGCGCGTTTGCGGTTTCCTTGAAGAGCGTTGGCGAACTGATCCATATCGACATCTATCACTTTATTGTCGGCAGCGTATTGTCGGTTTCTAACTCGGAACTGTGGCTGATTGCGATCGTCACCTCGTTCGTGCTGTCGGTCGTGATCCTGTTCTACCGTTCTTTGCAAATTACCAGCTTCGATCCTGTGATGGCGGCTTCGATCGGGGTCCCGGTGTTGGCGGTCGACTATTTGCTGACGGCTTGCACTTCGCTGGTGGTTGTCAGTGGAGTTCGAGTCGCCGGAGTGATTCTGGTCGTTGCGTTGATTATTACTCCGGCTGCGACGGCGTATTTGTTGTCCGACAGACTCAATCGCATGATCGTGATCGCGGCAGTGATTGCCGCCGTTGGCTATTGGCTGGGGTTTGCCGCCGCCGTAGTGTTTGGAGCTTCCCCCGGATCCTCGATCGTCGTCACGATGACGTTGATCTTCTTGTTCGTGTTGTTTGTCGCTCCCAAGTATGGACTGCTGGCAGATTGGCTACGCCGTCGCCGAGCGGTTCCGCAGGAGATTAAGGAAGACGTTTTAGGAGCCATCTGGCGCGCGGATGAGCACCGGATCGGAGTGCGTGCATTGCTGGCCAAAGTCGGGTTTTCCAATCACCGAATTCGTCGGGCGATCAAGTCATTGATCCGCCAGGATTTTCTCAGCGAGTCTGGCGAAACGATCTCGCTGACGGAGAAAGGATCGCGGGAAGCCAGCAGATTGGTGCGAGCGCATCGGTTGTGGGAGACTTACCTGACCAAAACCGGGATCCCGCAAACTGAGATTCATCAACGGGCCCATCGTCTGGAGCATATCAGCGACGATGCGACCGTTGATTATCTGGATGACAAGCTGGGGCATCCGCTGACCGATCCGCATGGATCCGAGATCCCCGAAGACACCGGGAAGCAGCTTACCGCACGGCAATTCAAATCGAGCCTCCTGCGGCTTGGAGATCAGGCTGAGATTTGTGCGATTGGTGATTGCGCGAAGGGGATTGGTCTCAGGATCGGCCAGCAGGTCGTGGCTGGAGATCGCGCCAATGACGAGAACGCCTGGCGAATATCGAGTGACGGTAAATGGTACGAGCTGGATCACGATCAAGCCGACGCCATTATCGTAAAACTGATAGCACCTGATTCTGCTAACTAACTCTGCGTCTGCGTTAAACCGTAGAGTCTCACGCCCCTCTTTTGAGTGCCCTTTCAGGTGCCTCCTGAAGAACTTTCGTCTTCGAAGTGCTGGCACTATTGAAAAGTTGTAGCGGTTTTTTGGGTCAGCCAACGGGAGTCGAAGTCAAAATCGGCACTATTGGACTAATCCGATACTGCCGCACGAAATACTGGGACGATACATCAGTTGGAAGCGAAATAACCGGAAGTATTTATCGGACTGGTGTAATGCCCAATAACGGAAGCCTAAAGTGGTGTTTGTTGATAGTCGCAATAATCGCGCTATTTGCTTACCACCGTCAAAACCGCACGGAATCTAGCTGGGAATCGTTCAATCGCCCTCAGGGTCTTGAAAGCGAAGTCCAGTTGAAGCAGAACGAAGTCTATACCGGCGTTCCGGTACGCGATGAGAACCTCAGCGCGATCATGGACTCACAGCAACCGATTGCGAATCAGGTTGAAGAGATCGTCGCAGACGAGTTCAAAATTGATTCACTCGATGAGTTCTCTATTCCAAACTCAGACGGGAATGGATCGCTGCCGGATTCCCTCGCGGATGACGAGATCGTGATCGAGGAATTCCCTGAAGAGTCGGAACTCGCCAACGACTACATGATTCAGAACGAGTACTTCTCGAATGCCGAAGCGATGCAGAGCCAGGCTCCGGAGCGGGTTGCAGATGCAACTCCGAACCAGTTGCCGCGAGTTGCAAGTGCTGATCGCTCCATGCAGACCAATCAAGTGCCGCCGATGCCAAATATGGCGACTGGTTTTGGAAATGTTTTCAATCCGTCTCGACCATTCATGGTTCCGGAAGGCGTTCAAATCAAAGTCGTGCAACACATTGAATACGGGAAATCACTAGCCCGCCGAGGTGCGATGCACGGTGCGAAGAAGGAATTTGAGAATGCGTTGCGACTGATTGCACAAGCGATCGACTACAAGCTGAACACCAGCGAATACTCGGATCGGTTGTTCACCGCTATGATCGCATTGGATGAAGCGGACGACTACTACTTTGCTCAAGGCGAAAACAAAGGCCGCGTTGATGTAGCAGCAGTCGCCAGTCGTCATCAGACGAAAATCGTCAATGAACAACAACTGGAACGTATGACCGCTGTCGATGTCATGCAGGCGTACTACGACTACGTCCAGCAGCAGTTCGTTGTTTGCGGAGGCCACACAGTGGTTGCCGGTGAAGCATTGTTCTGTCTCGGTAAGCTCTATGTGATGCAAAGCAAGAGTCTTGCTGATGGTAGCCTGCTCGATAACGCCAAAGCGATTGTCCATCACCGGGCAGCGTTGGCTTCCAACAACAGAAACTACAAAAGTGCTAACGAACTGGCTGTCTTGCTGGCCAAGACCGGACGGTTTGAGCAGTCGAAGAAACTGCTGGTTCATAGCTTGAAAGTAAAACAGGTCGCCCGAGCTTGGGAAAACCTGTCCTACGTACATCAGCAGCTTGGCGAAACTCAACTTTCGCAATTGGCACTATCTGAGTATCAGCGAGTCTTAAGTGCTCCTCCAGCACAGAATCGAATTCAGTGGGTGTCGCCCGAACAGTTCGCCAGACAGTCTGACGAACCAGCAGAATTGAGAACTGCACAGGCTATCAGCCAACCTGCAGCTGCACCAAAGCGGTCAGCCAGTAGTACAAATCAATTCCCGCTCAAGGGCATGCTGAAACGCATGTTCTAAAAATTGGATCATCGGATCGAGTATAGATTCAGGAAAAGAAGATGAAGCTCAATAATTTCACAGGAATGATAATCGTCGTCGGTATTACACTTGCGACTTCATGCCTGGTTGCCCAGACCAACAGCAACACCAATCACAACCACCCGGATTCAAGCCAGGTCCGTCGTGCCTATCCGGCGAACTCCAGTTCGTCGGGTCGCAATGGTGCCATGCAACAAGCATCGGACATCGCCACGACGGTCGCTGACTCCGCCAGCCAAATCAAACTCGTCCAGTTTGTCGATGGCGGTTGTGGATGTGATTCAGGTGGTTGTGACTGCGGCGGCCAGATTGGTGCCATCGGATCAACTGGATTTGATATGGGATGCGGTTGCACCGCCCCCGGTATGGCGTGTGACGTTTGTTCGTCAGCTGGCCCCAGCAAGGCAGGTTGCAAAATTGGCGGGAAAAAAATCTTTCCTCGCCGTGCTCCTGAACTTTCGCAGGTGCCTCACCCACCGATTTGCCAGGCTCCAGGGCCCGTTAAATCAATTCTTGGAGTGAACGAGTTTGTCGGTGCGAGTCTTGGACGCGAACCCGGCTTTCGCGACTCGCAACTGGTGCCTTGGGAAATGTTTGCTTACGGTGAATACATCGGCCCGCATCGAACACCGCACGTGCCGGAGTATCGCTTACGAGTCAACGACCAGCTGGAGTTTGTTTATTACTTGAACAGACGCCAGTCGATGAGAGCTTATCGAATTTTTGTCGGTGACCAAATTCGAATTTCTTCCGCGACAGATGCAGACATCAACCAGGCGGAAATTACCGTTCTTTCAGATGGGATGGTTTCTTTGCCGCTGATCGGTCAAGTTCGCGCAGCTCAGAAGACCATTGCGGACTTGCAGGATGAGCTGAACGAGTTATACGAAAAGTTCCTGACGGACCCGGCAATTCTGGTCCAGGTTGTCGAGGGTGATACGCCACTTCGAGACATCCTCGATTCGGTCGATGCTCGAGGCGGTGTTGGTGGTCAGCTCCGCCAGGCAACGGTCTCACCAGACGGCACGGTGCAACTCCCGGTGATCGGGTCGGTCCCAGCGGTCGGATTGACGCTCGACGAAATTCGTCGAGAAATCAATGCTCGATACCGTGACCGCGTGCCCGGACTGGAGACCACACCGGTACTCGTTGAGCGTGCACCGCGATTCATCTATGTCGTTGGTCAAGTCAATCAGCCGGGGCAGTTCGAATTGGTCGGCCCGACGACTGCGTTGCAGGCTCTGGCTTTGGCGGAAAGCGACCTGCAAGGTGGCAACCTTCGAAACATCATTGTGCTTCGCCGCGACGAAGCCTGGCGGCTGACGGCAACACGTTTGGACCTTTCCGGGACATTGTTTGGGCGGCGTCCTCTGCCTTCCGACGAGATTTTCCTGAGAGATTCCGACATCATCGTCGTGCCCCGCAAACCCATCCAACGGCTGTCAGAAGCAGTTGACCTGTACCTGACCTCGACGTTGTATTCCATTTTTCCACAACAGCTGATCTTTGATCTCGATAATTTTGGCGGGGTCGGATTCTAGTCGATCCCCCTTCTTTGACCTGAAAAATCCACTTACCGCGTGCTCGCAAGTTCTTCGAGCACGCGGTTTTTCTGTGTTGGTCGCCAAACAAGCCGTAAAAACAAGCCGGAAATAAACGCATGCTTGTACTGCCAGCGATGTGCTGAATAATTGCTTGCACTGATCACCGATTGAGGTTGACTGAGTTTTGCGGCAGAAATTATGTTGATCGGCCGTACCAAGGAGGGTACGGAAATCATCGCTTGGCTGAACAAGAATTTTGCACCAGCTAAGCCGCATTGCTGAGACGTGTCAACGAAAACCCGCTAGTCACAGGACGTGACATTTACCGCGTTGGCACTTTCGACATCAGATCGATTTAGATACACGAGCCTTTGACTTCGCAGATTTTATTGGCTTCCTGAATCGGTTATGAATTCGCGAATTTACGCTAAGGCGTGAATTTCTGTTGGCCTCCTTTGGATCAAGTCGGCTTGGACCTGTCGTTCTGAGCCAACGATATCACACAGAAATAGTGCCGTGGCCCGGCATTTGGAGCAGCGTTTTGTCTTCCGGTTTTGGAACAGACACGAAAGATCGTATCAAGCAGGCGAATGATATCGTCGACTTGATCGGCAGCTACACGCAACTGCGTCGCTCCGGTGCGCGGTACGTTTGCCGCTGCCCGTGGCACGACGATACGCGGCCAAGTCTCCAGATAAACCCGGCCAGGCAGAGCTGGGCTTGTTACGTTTGCAACATTCGAGGCGACGTTTTCGACTTTGTGATGCGGAAGGAAGGGGTCGAATTTTTCGAGGCGATGAAGATCCTGGCTGAGCGAGCTGGGATCGCGCTGGACATCAAGCAAAAGAAAGCGGTCAAAGGCAGCCCGCAAGACAAACAGACTCTGTACCAAGCCGTCCATTGGGCCGTCGAACGCTTTCATTCGTACTTGATGGATTCGACAGCAGGCGAAGAGGCCGGCGTCGTTCGCAAGTACCTGGCAGAGCGAAACTTCTCCGACGAACTGACAACGCAGTTCCGAATCGGCTTCGCACCACTCAAGTTCAGCTGGCTGGCGGATCAGGCGCGATCGACCGAGTTCTCGCCCGAAGTCCTGACCGCGTGTGATCTGATCGCACCATCGGAACGAGGCAGCGGGTACTTTGAACGCTTTCGCGGTCGACTGATTTTCCCGATTTTTGACGTGATGGGACGCCCGATTGCAATCGGCGGACGGTTGGTGCCAGGCGTGAACCTTGAATCAAAAGCCAAGTACGTGAATTCGCGAGAGACACGTTTGTTCTCCAAGAGCGACACGCTGTACGGTTTGAATTTTGTCAAAGACAGCGTCTCCAAAACCCGTCAACTAACAATTGTTGAAGGCTACACCGACGTCATCGGAGCGTGGCAATACGGAATGCGAGACGTCGTTGCCTGTTTGGGCACGGCACTGAATGAAAAGCACATACGACTGATCCGTCGGTTTGCCGATCGAATTGTTCTGGTTTTGGACGGCGATGATGCAGGGCGACGTCGAGCCAACGAGGTGTTGGATCTGTTCGTTGCCAACGATGTTGACTTGCGAATCTTGACGTTACCCGAAGGCGCTGATCCGTGCGACTTCATCCGAGACAACGGCAAAGATGCGTTTGACCAACTCGTGAACAATGCGTCTGACGCGATTGATCACAAGATCCGGATCGAAACCGAAGGAGTCGACCTGGTCCGCGATACCCATAATTCGAATATGGCACTGGATCGAGTATTGCAAACGATCTCGCGTGTCCCAGCGAGCGTCTTTGAACAATCCGCCGACAAGGTCCTGCGGCAGGACCAGTTGCTGACTCGGCTGGCGCGGCAATTCGGTGTCGAAAAGGATCAGTTGAAAGCGAGATTGCTGCAACTGCGGTCGAAAGCCCCGCAGCGACGAGACGAAGTGGATGAGCCGAAGTCGCACATCGACTTTACCAAGCTGGTTCGTCGTGAGTGCGAGTTGCTGCAGGTGCTGCTCAACGTTCCAGAGCAGCTCGATACGATCGTTGAACGTGTCTCCCCCGAGCAGTTTGTCGCCGGGCCATTAAAACAGGTTTACGAATTTATTGACGAGTGTTTTCAAAATGGGAACAGCACCAGTTTCGATGACTTGATGTTGGTCATCGAAAACCCGGAACTGAAAAACGTATTGTGCTTCCTGGACGAGGAATGGCAGGAAAAGCAAGCGGCGAATCCGGAACAAATTGGCATGTCGATGACAGCGCTCGTAAACGAAATCATCGAAGATTTTCGCAAAGTTGAATTGGATTCGGGCAAGCGGAAAGCGATTTCCAGTTTGCATCAACAGGAATTGAACGCAGAGGAGGAGTTGTCAACGCTCGAAGAGTTATTGAATCAAACCAGACAGCAACATGGTTTGTAGTCCGCCACGGAAGGTAGACGACCAGTTGCTGAAATTGATCAAAGACGGATGTTTTTCGAACGAACGAATGGAAGCCGTAACCCCCTGCGTGTGACCCCGATCACCGAACCGACGGCCGATTCCCGCGAACGTTCAATAACAACATTTTGCCGCGATCGAAAATATATGAATAGCACATGGATGTGCAGGAGGTGTCGATGTTTGACCAGGAACAACGACTAAAGGATCTTGTTGAAAAAGGTAAGCAAAAAGGATTTTTGACTTTCGCGGAGGTATCCGAATACCTGCCCGACGAATGCACCGGCTCCGAGCGTATGGACCAGTTGGTTGTCGCGTTGGAAAGCCACGGGATTGAGCTGTCGGCTCAGGACCCGCAAACGGCGACGCCCGGCCCGACCCTCGACGAACTGAAGCAAGCCGAATCGGAATCGGCGATGCAGTTCCAGGGCAAACTGCCTCGGCCCAGTGATGATCCGATCCGGATGTACCTGAGCCAGATGTCTGAAATCCCGTTGTTGACGCGGGACGAAGAAGTCGCGCTTGCCAAGCGGATCGAGATCTCGCGGAAGCGATACCGCCGCAGTGTGATGGGGTGCTTCTTTGCTTTGAAGGCGACTTTGGAAACGCTCAAGCGAGTCGACCAGGGAGAACTCCCGTTCGATCGTACGATCAAAGTTTCATTGACAGAGCAGTTGACCAAAGAGCAGATTCAACAGCGGATGCCGCATAACTTCCGCACGATGGATCACTTGATCGCGGAAAACGAACGAGACTTCGCCTTGCTGATCAGCAAGAGTGTCTCCAAGTCGGAAAAACAGGGCGCCCGCAAACGGTTCCTGCGACGCCGCACCAAGCTCGTCCAGTTGGTCGAAGAGCTGAGCCTGCGGTCGAGACGAGTCAGCCCGTTGATCAAACAGATGCGGAAACTTTCCGACCGTATGATCGCACTTCGAAAGATGATCCAGGAACTGGGCGACTCGCCGGTCAATGCTCGCGAACAACAACGCTTTCGTTCGGAACTGTGTCGCTTGATGCGATCCTGCCACGAGAGCCCGGAAAGTCTGTTGCGACGCGTCGAAGATTGCGAACGACTGTTCCAGCAGTTCGAACACGCCAAGCGGGAACTTTCCAGTTGCAACCTGCGACTGGTAGTCTCCATCGCCAAGAAATACCGCAACCGCGGAATGAGTTTTCTGGACCTGATCCAGGAAGGAAACACCGGCCTGATGCGTGCGGTCGACAAGTACGAATACCGCCGTGGTTTCAAATTCTCGACGTACGCGACCTGGTGGATTCGCCAGGCAATCACCCGGGCAATCGCTGACCAGGCCCGTACGATCCGGATTCCAGTTCACATGATCGACGTGCTGACCAAGCTCCGCAACATCCAGCGCCGGTTGCTGCAGGAACGTCGCTGTGAACCTTCGATGGAAGAGATTGCGACTCACGCCGGCATGCATGTCGACGCTGTTCGTCGCGTGATGGATATTGGTCGAAATCCTGTCAGCCTTGATCGTCCCGTGGGGGAAGGCGACGAGTGCAGCTTCGGTGAGTTTATCGAAGACTCGACCAGTGACAATCCAGTCCGCATGGCCAGCAATGTGATCTTGCAGGAACAGATCGAACGCTTGCTCAAGACGTTAACGTTCCGCGAGCGAGAGATTATTCGCCTGCGATACGGTCTGGGTGACGGCTATACCTACACGTTGGAAGAAGTAGGGCGGATCTTCAAAGTTACCCGCGAGCGTGTACGACAGATCGAAGCCAAAGCCGTACGCAAGCTGCAGAACCCTGTTCGCAGCCAGTGTCTGGAAGGTTTCCTGCACGGCACGATTTCGTTGGAAGAACTTGATCGCAAGCAAGAGAAGCAGCGGGAAGAACTACAACCGGCGGCTGGCGTTCCCGAACAGGCTGAGCAGCTTGAGCAGTTTTTACCCTTGGACGGATCATTAGCTGGTTCTCTGGATACTTCTTTGGAAGTCTCTCAGGACGTCGCACCGGTCTTCGAAGAGTTCGACGCGACTGGAGAGATCACTCAAAAAGATTTCCAGTTCGAAGCACCGGCTGCCAATGCCGACGAAGCAACTTCACTGCCATTGCCCTTCAGCGCCGGCTTCGAATAAATAGTCGAATAAATAGAATGGCCGGCCCCACAAGGCTGGCTACGAACTAGTAATAAAAACTCACAGCCTCTCGAAACCTCGAGAGGCTTTTTTTATTTACAAGAGGACGAATTCTCATCGCACAACGCCACGACATACCACGAGTATTGATAGCCTATGTTGCACTGCTTGGCTCTTTGTTGACCGGTGGAAGCAATTTTCCAATCGCCATTCCGATCGCAAGTGAAATTAAGATCGCAACAAAAATTGCGACTACGTTGTTGGGTTGAACGTATCGCCACTCGCCCCAGTTCAACCAGACTTCAACCAATGCATAAAAGGTCGCGCGGCCAACGACGAGCAACAGGCCCGCCGTAGCGAAACAAACGATTGGAGACAGTAGTTTGTGGTTTTTCCGACCAACGAGGACAATCAGGACGCAGATGCCCAGCCAGATCCGGTTGTAAAACTTCGTCAGCGTTTTCTGTGCATATTGTCTTTTCAGCTTTGGGTTGCTGACAATTGAGCTGATTTGCCATTGGTCTAACTTAGGATTTTTCGCCGTCGAAAAATCATACATCTTAAAACAATCCTCCGCGCCGACGGGAACTCGTACGCGTTCCATTCCTGAATTATTCGAAGGGATAAGATCAATCTGGAATTGCTCGTCACGTTCGAACGGCTCGCGAAGCTCCGCATTAACTTCAAATCGCCATCTGTCTTGGTGTTTTGAGATCCATACTGTCTGGTGAATTTTGTCGTTTGATTTGTTTGTTGATACCAGCTGTACTCGGCGAAATCTCGTCTGGCTTGCAACGCCACTAACGCGAACTGTCGGAAAGCTTCCCGCCCCCCTTTTCCTCATCAATCCATCGTCGAACGTCCCATAATTAACGGAACTCCTTACAACTCGATTGCGTGCATAACTCTTGTTCACAGTGAGGTCAAAATAGCCTGGGAGGAACGAGCGAGAAATTCGGGCTATGGTAGCGGGTAACAAATCCGGCAACCATTCCTTCCAGAGCGGGTCGATCGGGTAGTACGCGAATCGTTTCGGCAAATCGCCCGAATCAAATGCTTGCTGAATCTCATCGGCGGCGGCTTGCATTGCTTTGTCAGATACGTGAACTGATCTTGGAAAATTTCCGATCAAGTGCCAATTAAGCCATGTTCCGAACTGTCCGTCCAAATTGAGATTCTGCTTCGCGTATTTGAAGGGCTGTTGTTGAGTGTCAAGCAGTTTTTCGCGATACCGATTGAGTGAGGGACTGGCGTCACATGCCAACTCCAAGCTTTGAGTCGTTACCGGAGCGAACCGAATTTTCTCTTCTGGCTCTATCGAGTACAGCGCTTGCATTAGCGATACAAAGCCGGGCGCTTCGGTACAGGTAATCGCCTGTGCTCCATAATGGTTTTTGTGAACTTGTTCAACAGTCTTGAGACCAACGACGGCAATCAGGGCGGGAGCGAGAGCAAGCGTCCAACTCCAACGATGCCAGCGCGGATGCGGATGTGAAACTGGCTGGTTTGAATCGGCGACGGTTGTACCGCGCAAGTTAACAAGCAGGCTGCGTTGCGAAAAGTATGAGAGCAACGCAACGACCAACCAGAACCCAACAACGATCGGAAGTTCCGGCCGTGTTAGCACAACAGCAATCGAAACAACTCCCGGCCCAAGCGCGTCGACGAGTCGCCATTCTGCTCGCGGCTTAAAGAAAAACGGATAGGAGCTGATCAACAGCGCCAGCAGCAGAACCGCAGTAAGAGGTTCCGATAAGTAGATTTGCGAGCGCAACATGAACCATGGGGAAAACAGAATCGCCGTAAAACCCAACAAAACAATGATGTTTGAGCCGGAAATGTCTTTCAGCTTTTTAGCTGCTAGAATAGTGACTGCAATGAACAGCAGGTCGAGGTACAACTTGTAGGGGACCCCAAGATTGCGACTGATGCTCGCCACGATTGCAATGCCTGGAGTCTGCTTGGGCAGGTTCGCAAACGGACTTTCCGTCAGGTAGTAGTTTGCCTGGGTTGCGTAGTTGATCGAGTCCGCGTTGATCGGCATGATGCTGTCGTGGCTGACAAGAACCATCCGCAGCAGGACCAATCCAGCTAGAAACGCTAACAATAACCGACTGTTCAGTTGTTTAGTCATGAGTAAAGTGTTGTCAAAAAACAGTCAAAATCCAGATTAATCGTTTGGGCAGTAATTGGTATCCTACCGGAAACTCAATGTTCCGAACTCCGAATTGGAAGGAATTGACGGCATGAATGTGATTCAATCTCCAAACAAACGATTGTCGTCGGGAAGCACTGACCAGCCTGACGTGGATTTTTCGATTGTCATGCCTTGTTTGAATGAGGCGGAGACATTGGCCGTTTGTATTACCAAGGCATTTCACGGGCTCAATGAGGCCGGCGTCAAGGGCGAAGTTCTGATCGCTGATAATGGAAGCTCGGATGGTTCCCAGGAGATCGCGAAACGGAACGGTGCGCGGGTTATTGATGTCGCTGACAAAGGGTATGGAAACGCCCTGCGATCCGGCATTAAGGAAGCTCGCGGTAAATGGTTCATCATGGGTGATGCGGATGACAGTTACGACTTCTCCCGCATCGGCGAGTTTGTTAAGGAACTCAAAAATGGTAACGACTTGGTCATGGGGTGCCGTCTTCCCAAAGGCGGCGGCACGATCATGCCAGGCGCGATGCCTTGGAAACATCGTTGGATCGGAAACCCGGTATTGAGCTTCATTGGGAGATTGTTCTTCCGCTCCAACGTGGATGATTTTCATTGCGGGCTGCGTGGCGGATCGAAAGCCGCGATCGAAGGCCTCGGATTGAATACCACCGGAATGGAGTTCGCATCGGAGATGGTTATCAAAGCAGCGTTCAAGGATCTACAGATCGCGCAGGTTCCGATTACGTTGCACAAAGACGGGCGGACTCGGGCTCCGCATCTGCGCAGCTGGCGAGACGGCTGGCGGCATTTGCGGTTCATGTTGTTATACAGTCCTCGTTGGTTGTTTCTGTATCCCGGCCTGTTGATGATGGTCGTTGGGCTGTTTGTCAGCGGGTTGTTGCTTGCCGGGCCGAAAACGATTGCCGGTGTTACGTTTGATGTACACACGCTGGTTTACTTTTTGTTCGCGATCTCGTTAGGATTGCAGACCGTGTTTTTCGGGATGCTGACCAAGTCATTTGCGATCCGGGAAGGATTGCTACCTGACGATGAAAAAATGAACTACGTACGCCGGATCTTCAGCCTGGAGGCTGGGTTAGTGATGAGCGCTGCGCTCATCGTGACCGGTATCGCGTTCGGAGGATTCGCTTTATTGCGTTGGAGCAACAGTGATTTTGGCGCGATGGATACGTCTTCGACGATGCGACTTGTGTTGCCATCAGTATTGGCGATGGTGACGGGCGTTCAGTTGATTTTCAACAGTTTCTTTTTGAGCGTCTTGCATCTTAAACGCTGAAGTGAAATAACTTGGATTCGGTTTGAACGAGACTAGCTGAGTCCGAGGGATTTTTGACTGAAACAAAAGAAATCAGGAAGTATCAAGCGAAGCAGATCTACGCTTCGTTGGATCAGGACGACCAATCCTTTCACGTTATCGATAACGGAGTGGTCACGGTTCGGGATGGCGTTGTCGTCGAAGTCGGCAAGCTGAAATCTCCTTCGTCTGATGTGACGGACTTGGGCGAAGTCGCTCTGATTCCCGGGCTGACCAACGCCCATACGCATTTGGAATTCAGTTGTCTGGAGCAGCCACTCGGTAATCGAGGGATGGCGTTTACGGACTGGTTGAAATTGGTGATTGCCTGGCGGTTTGAATCGTTGACAACGGCGGCTAAAAGAACGGAAGCGATCCGAACAGGGATAGCGGAATCTCAGTCGGCCGGCACCGTCGCGATAGGCGAAATTGGTAACTTGCCTTTTGAGAACGCAGCCTACAAGTCAGAGTTGGATTGCGTTTTATTTCTGGAGCGGCTGACTCGGAATCATGAACGTGAGCCGCTCGTGATCGGTGAATGCGAGCAATTTCTGGGCAGCGTTGATCACGAACCTGATCCGAGCAGCAAAGATTCGTCCAGCATTACTCGAGCAATCAGCCCACACGCGCCGTACAGCGTTGGCTTGTCGCTTCTCAAACGGTTGGTTTTGCAATCGCAGAAAACACAGTGTCCGGTTGCAATGCACTTGGCTGAAACGCGTGAAGAGTTAGAGTTGATATCGAATCAAAGCGGCCCGTTTGTTGATTTTTTGCAGTCAATCGGAGCTTGGTTTTTGGACACGTACGAGCAAGGGCAAACGATCCTTGATTACTTGAACATACTAGCCGAGTCCCCAAGATCGCTGGTCGTGCATGGCAACTATTTGAGCAAACCGGAAATCGAGTTTATCGCGGGGCATCGTGATTCGATGTCAGTGGTTTATTGTCCGCGTACTCACGCTTATTTCGATCATGATAAGTATCCTCTGCACGAACTACTGAACGCCGGAATCAATGTTGCGGTTGGTACCGATTCACGAGCATCCAATCCTGATTTGAGCGTTTTTGACGAGCTGAAGTTTGTTAAACAGGCGTTTGAAGATCTCTCTGATAAACAAATCTTGAAACTCGGCACCGCCAATGGAGTTCAGGGCCTGGGGGTGGCATCGAGCCTGGGAACGATTCAAGCTGGAACAAAATTGAATTTCAACGTCGTCACAGGTGCTGATGGTGGCTCGTTGTTTGTTGAATCGAGCAAGCTGGTGCCGATGAGCGATTACGCGCGGGTTTGCGAGTAAGTGAGTAGATCGTGACTCGACTGGCTGTTTGTTGATTGCGGCAAAAAAAATGGAAGGTGGAGGCTCCTGCCGACACACAAAACCGTAATGTGTCGGCAGGAGCCTCCACCTCCCGTTAGCGTTCCATCAATTTCTTGAACAGCCCTTCCATCGCTCGAAGGGCTTTCGTTTTCATCGCGTGCGACTAACCAGCCACTGCGGCGGCTCCTTGTTTGAATGGGAACAACGGACCAGCGTAGGTGGCTGTGTCGCCAAGTGCCTCTTCGATTCGAAGCAGTTGGTTGTACTTGGCCATTCGATCGCTTCGTGAGGCCGAACCAGTTTTAATCTGGCCGGTGTTCAGAGCTACTGCCAGATCCGCAATCGTTGAATCTTCCGTTTCACCGCTTCGATGGCTGGCCACGGATGTGTAGCCACTGCGATGCGCGAGATGGATCGCGTTGATGGTTTCTGTCAACGTCCCGATCTGGTTGACCTTGATCAGGATACTGTTGGCGATTCCTTCGTCGATCCCACGCTGTAGCCGAGTGGTGTTAGTAACGAATAGATCGTCGCCGACGAGTTGGACCTGGTCGCCGACTTTGTCAGTCAGCATCTTCCAGCCATCCCAGTCATCTTCGCTGCAACCGTCTTCGATGCTACAGATTGGATAGCGATCGGCCCAATCCGCAAGGAAATCGACCATGCCACCCGAATCGAGTTGCTTGCCGTCGATCGAATACAGCCCCTTCGCTTCGTCGTAAAACTCTGTCGCTGCAACGTCCAGTGCGATTTGTACTTGATCGCCAGGCGTGTAACCTGACTTTTCGATCGCCGTCATAATCAAGTCGAGTGCTTCCCCGTTGCTTCCCAGATCAGGCGCAAAGCCACCTTCGTCGCCGACGGCTGTGTTGAGCCCTTTGTCGGACAGTACTTTCTTGAGGTGATGAAAAATCTCAGTCCCGCAGCGAAGAGCGTCGGTAAACCGGTCAAACCCGAGCGGCATCACCATGAATTCCTGTACGTCGACGGAGTTATCCGCATGCTCGCCACCGTTGACGATGTTCATCATCGGCGCTGGCAACAAACCACCTGCAGCACCGCCCAGATATCGAAACAAAGACTGGTTGTTGAAATCCGCTCCAGCTTTGGCCGCCGCCAGGGAAATTCCCAGCATCGCGTTGGCACCAAAGATCTTCTTGTTGTCGGTACCATCCAGGTCGATCATCGTCTGATCGATCAACGCCTGGTCAGTACCTTCGACTCCCAGCAACGCGTTCGCGAGCGGTCCGTTAACATTTGCAACTGCCTTGGAAACGCCTTTACCCATGTATTGGCTTTTGTCGCCGTCCCGCATCTCCAAAGCTTCGTGAGCACCAGTGCTGGCACCGCTGGGGACGGCAGCGCGGCCAAAAGATCCGTCAGCCAAAACGACGTCGACTTCTACGGTTGGATTGCCTCGGCTATCAAAAATCTGTCGACCACGAATATCAACAATGTTATTCATCTTATTGTCCGGCTTTATTTAAGTTAGTTGATTTGATTGGTTTGCCGTAATTGTTTGGTAAATGAGCGAATGTTGCAACAGACTCTGCATGCGAAAAACGTCGGCAAATGCAAGGTTGTTGACGTACTGAACATCGACGAGAGAATCCGCTAAGATCTGATGGCTTGAGATCCCAACACTAGCCGCTCTTTTATGGAAATCAGAGTGACTTACCATTCCACTGGATTAAATTATGAATTCGGATTCGGTTCAATCGGTGTCGCAGTTGACCGAATCAATTAAATTCACGCTTAACGATGAATTCGTGGATGTGTTGGTCAGTGGCGAAGTATCCGGGCTTTCTCGCCCGCAGTCTGGTCATATCTATATGACGCTAAAGGACGCAAATGCTCAACTCTCGACGGTCATCTGGCGGAGCAATGCCGCGCAGCTTCGTTTCCAACCGCAGGAGGGAATGCAGGTCTTATGCGGGGGCTTTATCGATGTGTATGCACAGCGAGGAACGTACCAGCTGATCGCCCGTACTTTGCAGCCGCTTGGGCAAGGCGAATTGCAACTGGCGTTTCGAAAGCTGCATGACAAACTCAAACGAGAAGGGCTGTTTGCCGAGGAGCTGAAGCAGCCGATTCCAACGTACCCGAAGCGAGTCGCCGTCATCACCAGCCCAACCGGGGCGGCGATCCATGATTTCTTGCAGGTAGCGACGCGACGCTGGCCGTTTTTGGATATCCTGGTCGTCCCTGTCCAGGTTCAAGGCCCGGACGCTGCCGGGCAGATCGCAAGGGCTTTGAGAACATGCAGTCGCAAGAACTTTCGATTCCGCCCCGAAGTGATCGTCGTGACTCGAGGTGGCGGCAGCATCGAAGACTTGTGGGCATTCAACGAAGAGGTCGTCGTCCGGGCGATTCACAAATGCCCGGTGCCAGTCATCTCGGCGGTGGGACATGAAGTCGACGTTTCGCTCAGCGACCTGGCGGCTGACGTTCGTGCGCTGACGCCCAGTGAAGCGGGTGAGAAACTTGCCCCCGACGCGCAGGAAGTAATCGGGGCGTTGAATTCGTGCTCGATACGCCTCTGTCGGCAGGTCGAACGGGTTTGGACCCAATCTCATGAGCGGTTGGAGTCGGTGGCTAACCGGCCGGTGTTACGGCAACCGTTGGAGCTGGTTCGCCGGCTAGAGCTGCAAGTCGACAGCGCGGAATCGAAGCTGCACCAGATTGCCAAACGCAGATTCGAATTGGCGAGGCAGCAACTGGCGCACAGTTCAGAGATCCTGCAGTTGTCGCTCAAGAATGCGATCCCTGCTGCGCGGTTGCAACTGGCGAAAATTGCCGGGAGCGCGAGTTTCGGCCGACCACTGGAGTCTATCGAAAAACGACGCGACTTGGTCGGAGCCATGGAAGGCCGATTGAAAATCGCGATCGAACGTAAACTGGAACTCGCTCGTCGGGAGTTGGAGTTGGACGAAAGCAAGTTGAGAGCTTTCAATCCGGAATCCGTATTGAAACGTGGGTATAGCTTGACGGTAAACGAGGACGGCAGCCCACTCGTCGATTGCAACGATGCGAAGGCGGGTGATACAATTCGAACCTGGTTGGCCAATGGAAGTGTGGCCAGCCGAGTGGAAAGTTCTGATCCGGATGCAACGCTGATACGTGATGGCCAAGAAAACGAAAACTGAAGCCAAGGAAATTTCTTTCGAGCAGTCATTCACTGAGCTGCAGGAAATAGTGGCTCGCATGGAAGCCGGCGATCTGACGCTCGGTGATTCGCTCAAGAGCTACGAGACCGGAATCAAGCGGCTGAAGGAATGCTATGCGGCGTTGAACGACGCTGAGCAGAAGATCCGGCAACTTGCGGAAATTGATGCCGACGGGAATCTGAAAACGACCAGTTTCGAAACTTCCGATGGTAATGGTGGTGCGAAACCAGCCAAGTCAAAAGGTCGTGCCGCCAGGAAATCGTCCGGTGACGAGCTTTTCTAGCCCGAATTGCCTTTAACCGCTGCGTTCCGAATTAATCTGATAGCACAATTCGGGCGTGAATTACTCGACACGCGGAACGGAATTGACCTGTTTCGGGGGTTCCTATAACTTCCGTCGATTGCAAACTAAAGCTGGTCCTAGCAGTCGATCGAATGAGGCAAAAGCTCACGGTAATTGTTCCTTGCAAGAATGAACGGACGAATATTCGTGCGTGCATCGAGAGCTTCTACGCGATCGCAGATGAAGTTCTGATCGCCGATTCCGGCTCGACCGACGGTACGCGTGAAATAGCCGAAAAGTTCAACCGGGTTCGTGTGATCGAACGGGAATATGTTTTCTCCGGTGATTTCAAAAATTGGGCGATCCCCCAAGCCCGTAATGACTGGGTAATGATCGTTGATGCTGACGAGCGGGTTACCTGGCAATTGGCTGCCGAGATTTGGGAAGTCTTGTCTGAAATGCCCAAACACGACGGCTACTGGATCAATCGGAATAATCACTTTTTTGGCCGGCGTCTTTATTTTGGCGACGCCAGGACAGATGGGGTGATTCGCCTCTTTAAACGCGACCTGGGAAGCTACGTTGGGCCGAGCGACCATGGCGAGATTGAAATTTTAACAGAGCGAGTTGGGAAATTGAAAAACAGCTTCGATCATTTCTCCGTTTGGGATTACGACGCGTACTTCCGCAAGTTCCATCGATACACGACGTTCCAGGCTCAACAGTGGCATGACGACGGCAAGGATACTTCGTATTTCAAGCTGCTGGTTCGCCCGATGTTTCGCTTCTTTCGCGAGTGGATTCTGCAGGGTTCAATCCTGGATGGCAAAGTCGGACTGCAAACTGCCTGGATGGCCGCCATGTATTCGTTTATGAAGCAGGCTCGGCTGTGGGAACTCAATCATGCAGTTGCACCGCCACGCTTTGACGAAGACGAACAGTTCGAGCAGTCGATTGATGATAGCGACAGTGCATCGGGAAGCGCTCCGGGCGATTCTGACGATACATCTGCGCCAGTCGGCAATTACCGGGCGGCTGCCTAGCCCTAGCTACTGGCGGCTGTTAATTTCCGCCAGTGACCGGCTGCTAACAACCATCGTCTGTGTCGTCATTCGTCAGGCTTTGATCGTTGTTCGAGTCAACAGTTGGGCGGTGAGAAAAATGATTGTCTGTTGAGACTTCCGTTTCCATTTGTGAGGGATCAGCTCGCAGTTCCCTGGCAGGTTGATCTAATTCATTGCCAGTAGATCGAGTCTCGGTTTCCGTCTCGATAGCATCAGAGGAGCCCGTGTTGTCGGTAGTATCAGATGAACTAACAAGCGTCTCTCGATCATGCATTCCACCTGAGAGGGGCACGTCTTCAGTCAGCGTGTCAGCCGAAGCAATGGTTTTCTCAGTACGAAAACTGGGCTGAGGTTTCTGGGAACTCTGATCGTCATCATCTCTCGGTTCCTGGTCCAACTGGCTGCTGAAGTCGGTGCGGCCGTCATCAAAAATGATCCGGCGAATTGCTATCGCACATACCAGCAGGAGTACGACCAATACCGCCGTCAGGATTCCGAAAAACAACGGAAATGAAATCGCAGTTAACAACGGAATATTGGAATCTACCGATGCCAGCGCAGAGGTATAGCATGCCTCGCCAAAGGTGAAATCGATACACCGATTTTGCAATTCAAACATAGCTAAAAATTACGCCAAATGTTCGAACGAGATCAACCGCAACCGACGCAGTGCCAGGGCGGTAAAAAGATTGTTATGCCGTCTGTCCAGATTATAAACGACATCTGCCGGGAAACCACCATGCTGTTTTGCTTGTGGAATAAATATCTAAAGCTTGGTAAAAACCTTTGAAACAATGCTTGTTCTGCCCTTACCCAAAATACCGTGAAGCGTTTTCTGCGTATTTGCCGGCCGAACGCGACGCGGGGGCAAGCATAGCAGGCACAGGAATGTTATCAGCCGCAACGCGTTTATGTGCGGTTCTTCAGCAGACACGCAGCAAACAAAATTTGGCTATGCACAACCGCGACATAACGGTGATTGTTGGCGATGTCCTCGATGTTGCTGCTGACGTTCTGATTTCTACCGCGAATCCTTGGCTCAATATGTCCGGTGGCGTCAATGGCGCGATCGTTGAACGTGAACCTGGCGTCCAATCGGAACTTCGAGCTCACCTCGAATCCATTGGTGAATCCGCGATTCCAGCTGGTTCGGTCGTGCGGACTTCCGCCGGTTCTCTGCCGTTTTCGCATATCATCCACGCGGTTGGAATTGACCCTTTCTACGATTCGTCACATCAACTCGTTACCGAAACACTCACGGCAGCTTTTAGCCTTGCCGTTTCTCTCGGCGCCAAATCCATCGCCATGCCCACTCTTGCAACTGGCTACGGCCCGATGACGATTGACGAGTTCGCCCGAGCGTTCGTGGACGCTGGTCTTGATCGGTTCCCATTGGATTCGGTTACCATCGTCGTACGCTCCGTCGAGAACGCCGCGACAATCAATTCTGTGTTTGCTGCTAGTCGATAGCGTTCCAAGGGTGAATTCAAAAAACTGGGCATTTGGCGGACGGTCATCGTTTGTTCTTGCTTCCCTCAGGTGGTAAA
>CAZXLW010000028.1:53588-56265 GCA_964641465.1 uncultured Pirellulaceae bacterium
AACTGGGCATTTGGCGGACGGTCATCGTTTGTTCTTGCTTCCCTCAGGTGGTAAACTCCGCTCTTTTCAAACTTGAATGGCATCGTATCGGCGGTGCTGTAGAACCCTTTCGTTGAGAGACAGAAAGAATGCCAGACACTGATCGGCGAAACATGATTCGCGTCGGCCTCGCCTTTGTGGCGCTGCCAAGCACTATTTTGCACTTGGGCTGCAAGCCAGCCCAGGATGATCGTGCACAAAGCGATAAAGAATCCAAAACAAGCGAAAGCGAAACAGAAACCGGACGTTCTTCTGACAGCCAACTGGCAGCGAACGAAGCAATGAATGAAGTAAACTCCACAGGGAATTCGATGCAAATTCAATACCTCGAAATAGTGACTCCAGAAGTCGACGCAGTCTGTCAAACTTACTCGACATTGCACGGCGTGACTTTCAAAGAAGCAGACCCCAGCCTTGGAGGTGCTCGTACCGGCAAGCTGATAGGAGGTGGCATGATCGGCGTCCGGGCGCCCATGCGAGAGACGGAAAATCCTGTCGTGCGACCTTACGTTCTGGTCGACGATATCCAGGCGGCCATTGATGCCGCCGCGGAAGCAGGCGCCGAGGTTGCCATTCCTCCAATGGAAATCCCAGGGCATGGCAAATTTGCAATCTTCATTCAAGGTGGGATCGAATCCGGCCTCTGGCAACACTAGAAGCGGCTTCAAAACCAATTTCACGAAAGTAGCACGACTCTCCGAGGCGTAAACTTCGTGACGAAACGACTCGGAGAGTCGTGCTACTATGGTTTTTGAAACCGCTTCTAAGCTGCCAGTCCGGCGCGTTCGCTCCTCAGGCGGTATTGGAAAAACGTTCTGTTTTTGGCACCTTCGCATGACCACATTCTCGCGGCAACGAAAATTTCGACTGCGGAGCTTTGAGTCCCGTGCAGCGTATGCGCGAGATGTCCGCACCTATCGAGCCTGGCGATACGTTACCGTTCACCCGTTTGCTGACGAACCTGAGCTTCTCGCGCGTCTGTCAATGTCGCCAGATGATTGTCGATCCGCTGATGTTTGGTGGCATACCGGCACTGATGTGGTTTTGCTGCAGACTTCCGCGGGCGGCGATCCTCCGTTTGCTATCAAGATGCGATGGTTTGGGCAGCCGCCAATCCTGTCGATTGTCGCAGAACTCCCGCATCCGACGACGACCATTGCGCGACTGCATGAACTGATGGATCGAATCGCCGCGCATGGTTTGCCACGCCGTTGTCGCGATCGGGGAATTAGAATGGTCCTTCCAAGCTGAATTGAATAGTTTGCGTCCCTCGTTTTTGGGTGCCATGTAATTTTTGGGTGCCATGTTCACGCCTTTCCGGCAATAAGCCGACTCCCAGCAACGGCATACTTACGCCAGGGATGAGCCAATGGGCAACGCGGCGTGAGCATGCTTGGGCGGCACGGCACACATAGACATCACCGCTCACGTGTTGCCCAGCCGTTTTGTCTTAAGCCACAAGATTTCGCCGGGCCGTTGTTCCGGCCATTTGCCAGGCGCTTTCAACCCGCCCAGTCGATTGTTCGCCCCGTTCATTGCAGGTAGAATTATCGCTAATTCATTCCGTTCCTCATGCCGGGGACCGTTTTGGATACTCCTTCCGTTATGCGGCCTGACGCAATGAGAACACCAGCTGAAATCGCCGAATCCATTTCGCAACACATTGCCAGCATCTACCTGCGACCCGCCATGCATGTTGGCTCGACCGAGGCAGTGCACTCTGCCAACTCGCTCGATAGTCTGCTGTTTGCATTGCACTTTCAATGGGCATTCGTCCACGAACGCGAACGTGAATTTCGTGACATTGCCACCGGCCAACACCAAGCTACTGGATGTAGTAACTTCGGTTTCGCCGACGCTTTTCGCCGCATTCACAAAGGCGACTGCGACGAAGAAGCTTCGAAGTTCGTCATGCGAAACTGGCGGGAGATTTCACAAACTCTCGAGATCTGTTTGGAGGACAGATCCGGAAGCAATGCAATGGATGCGGAGTTTTAACCACAAGTTTCTCCACCAGCGTGACTTTTGAGAAGGAGTTGGCTGAGTCCGTTGAACGGCTCAACGCATTTTTGTTTTCGTCGCCAAAACCCAGGAAAAGACTCAGCGAACGAACATCTAAAACGCCCCCACGCAATTGCGTTTCAGAATTTAATTAATTCCAGGACGTTGTGCCGGCTTGTAACTGCAACGCATCCAATGGACTCAGAATCGATAGTTCACGCGGCCTCGCCGTTCGCGTGTAAATCGCCGTTGTCTCCAATCGAGCATGGCCAAGCAACTTCTGAACAAAACGGACATCCGTCCCGTTTTCAACCAGATGACTCCGCCCGCAAAATTTGTCAAATGCCATTCGAATCGCCGCCAGATACCCCGACAGTGTCGATGAAGTAATACCGCTATCAACCAGCAACTCAAGAAACTCTCGAACCGTTTCGACGGTAACCCGATTGGGACGATGGCCAAACCAATCCAAAAAACAGTTCAGTCGACTCATGTATTGTTTGATCGAGCCTTTCCGATAACAGCGAATCTTCATCTCCCGCCTGACGGCGACAAGAAATTCCTCACTCGTTGGAAAGCCACGAATAATTGGGTGCACCGTACTGTACCGATCCTCCACCGGCCCACGATCCGCCTG
>CAZXLW010000029.1:0-15489 GCA_964641465.1 uncultured Pirellulaceae bacterium
TCGCCTCCCATAAATCTTTGGATTCAGCGTGTTTTTTGCGAGTATGTGAAGAGTTAAAGGCCCATTCGGGAGGTTGTGCTCATGTGTGTTGCAGAAACTTGGGAAAAAGTTTGGAAATCGGCGACACCTTTTCGGGCAACCGTGGTTCAAAGACGATTACCGAGACCATGCCCCCACCGCATGTGTCGAATAGCCGCGAAAATGTACGTCTAACAGGTGACTGTAAGCAGTTCGGTTACTTGGGCGGCCGCATTATGATTGCCGAGCTCGGAAAGCCGAGAGTCGGAGACGGTGCTTCAGGATGGGGGTGCCGGTGCCTCGGTGTCTTTCAAGGAGGCAATACATGAGCTTAAAACCAACAATTTATAATGTTGCAACCGCCGCTTTGGTGGTTCTGATCGCGTCCTCTCAAGTATCCGGCGAGGATTGGACGCGATTTCGAGGTGACGGTGCCAGCGGATTCAGCGCTAAGGCGGCCCCTGTCAAATGGTCACCCAAAGAAAACATTGCATGGACGGCGGATCTTCCCGGTGCTGGAGTTTCCTGCCCGATTATCGTCGGCGACAAAATCTTTGTGACGTGCTATTCAGGCTACGGCGTTGAACGGGGCAAGGGGGAATTGGAAGATCTCGCCCGGCATCTCGTTTGCGTGGATCGCAAGGCCGGCAAAATTCTGTGGGAGCGAAGTGTCGATTCGGAAACTCCTGAGGATCGTTACGCAGGCATGGGTGTGCCTGAGCATGGGTACGCGTCGCACACTCCGGTTTCTGATGGCAAGAACATCTATTGCTTTTTCGGTAAGTCCGGCGTCTATGCTTATGACTTGGACGGCAAAGAGTTGTGGAACACCAGCGTCGGGACTGAGTCGGATGACCGCCGTTGGGGCAGTGCTTCCAGCCCGATCCTGCATAAGGACACGTTGATCGTTCCAGCCATCGCCGAAAGTGGTTCGTTGGTTGGACTCGACAAGAACACAGGCAAAGAGTTGTGGAAGCAGGAAGCGGACGGGCTGCGCGGTTCGTGGAGCACTCCACTAATGGTTAACGTCGGAGAAGATCGCAGCGACCTGGTGATCGGCGTCCCTTACGAAGTCTGGGGACTGAACCCGGCCACTGGTAAGTTGCGTTGGTACTTCCCGGTCGAAGGGCGTTCGTTCTACACCAGCGTGACTGCGAAAGACGACATTGTCTACGGTGCGATCGGTGGTCGCGATGGCGGTTGCTCGTTTGCGGTTAAGGCGGGTGGCGATGACGACGCGAGCAAGACTCACAAAGTCTGGGAAGGTCGGGATCAATGCACGTATGCGACTCCTGTGATTCACGACGGCATTATGTTCTTCGTTTCCAGTGGCGTGGCGAATGTTATTGACGCAAAAACCGGCGAGCGAATCAAACGTTTTCGATTGAAGTCAACGGTCGAAGATCCGAGCGATTCCAAAGAAACTGGTGAAGGTAAAGCAGATTCAGAAAAAGCAGAAACCGAGCCACCTCGGCGAGCGCGCAGAGGCGGGCGAAGTCTAGATTATTCATCGCCAGTAATTGCCAACGATAAAATTTATTACGTGAAACGAAACGGAGAGATGCATGTTCTGTCTGCGGACAAGGAATGTAAACAACTCGCCGTGAATCGTGTTACGGACAGTGCAGAAGAATTTAGCGCATCTCCAGCAATTTGTGATGGACAGATATTTTTCCGGTCCAACAAAAAGCTGTACTGCGTGAAAGAATAAAGACGACCACTTTTTTAAAACACATTTTGAGACACACACTTCAAAAAAGGATAATAATGAGAACGTTAATTACCACTGCTGCAATCATGTTGCTATTGTCAGGCACCTGTTTCGCTCAAGAAGGGCGAGGCGACCGAGCTGGTTCACCGGAAGACTTCATCGAGCGGATGCTTGAGCGAGACGAAAACGGCGACGGTAAATTGTCTGCTGAAGAGATGGGCGACCGTGGTGCTCGAATGATGGAGCGAATGGACGAAGACGGTGACGGTTTCCTGACGAAAGATGAAATTACCAAAATGGTTGAGCGGCGGTTCAGTGGCCAAGGCGGTCGTGGCGGCGAAGGTGGCCGTGGTGGCCAAGGCGGTCGTGGCGGCCGAGGTGGTGAGGGCGCTGGTGGTCGTGGCGGTGAGGGCGCTGGTGGCCGAGGTGGTCGTGGCGGCGGTGGAGCTGGCGGAATCTCTCGCATGCTCGCTTTGCTTCCGATCATGAAAGCGATCGACAAAGACGGCAACGGTGAGTTGTCTCGCGAAGAAATCAAGAATGCTGCACGTGCGATCAATGAGTTAGACGCAGACAAAGATGGCGTTGTGTCGTCAGAAGAATTGATGCCCGACATGTCACAGCTTCGTGGTGGCGGCGGTCGTGGCGGCCAAGGCGGGCGTGGCGGACGTCGCGGCGGCGGACGACCTGAGCGCGATGACGACGTTTAATCAAGCGATATTTTTTGAATAGACTGCAGAACGACCAGTCTGTAGGAATGAGTTAAAAGGCGGCCTGCTATGCGGGTCGCCTTTTTTCGTGCCTGCCAAAAAAAAGTGGTTTAAACAGTGGCGACGGTTTCGTCAAGGATTTTGAGCCACAATCGGCCTGCCGGGTCGGCCTTCTTTCTGCTGTTTTGTTGAGGTTGAATCGGCAGTACAGTGGCATCCGCATCTTGACGATAACCTGCTAAGATGCCGCAATTCAAAATTCAACATTTCACTGATTCGATATGTCAAGCGCAAACAATATTACTGATCTGCAGAACACGCCGTTCGAAACAGAAGATGGTGTCGTCGTCTCTTGTGATACGAACGCGGACGGAATTCTTGAAGCCCGTGTTCGGTTTTCTTTTTCCGAATCGGAGCCTATTGATACCTTGTTAGGCAAAGACGCCAGTTACGTCTTTGCCGGACGCAGTCGGTTGGCTCGTCTGGGTATCGACGTGCGGCCAACATCGGAGCTTGATCGCGTCTCAGATCTCGAGTTGGAACTCAGCGTTTCGATCCGGTGTCTGGTCGGTGAATATGAAGTTGACGAACTCGTCCCGCAGGCGATGGTCGAAGGGTTTCCGATCGGGCGCTTGGTGCACTGCCCCAAATCGCAAAAGCTGACTTCGAAAGAGGTCTTTGATGCGTATCAAAACAACTTGATCAAGCTGCCGGCTGGTTTTTCGATTGATCGTGATGGAGACATCATCATTCGACCGCACGACCAGGTTTACGGAATCTCCAAGAAGTTGAACCTGGATGACTTCCTGTCGATCACGCTCCGCAAAGACGGCAAGGAACTTTTGAACAGCATCATGGTTCCTCGCAAAGTTCAGGATCTGGTGATCAAGCCTGGCGAAGGAGTGATTACTTCCTGCTCCATGTTCTTGTTCGATCACCTGGTTGTCATCGACAGTGGTTCGCAGCAGTTCGGTCAGCACTTGAATTCGACAGTCCTCGATCCGTATTTGACTTCGGGGAACCGGATCATTATCGAGTTGTTCAATAATACCGACGAAGTGGTTGTTAATCCGACAATCAATGCGTCCATTTACAATGCTCCCCAGTTCCCGCATTTTGGTCCAGCCAAAACGTTTCATCGGATGAAGCTTGACAGTTCGTCTTACGAACAAATTGGTCGCCATTTTACGTTCGAAGATAAATCAAGTTACTTCGATCGACATGTGGCTGTGGTTGATCAGGCGAAACTTGAGTCCGGCGAGAAACTGGATGTCAATTGGTTGAGCCCTGACAAAAAGAAAGGGGACGCGATCACGCAGTTGAAACTGGGACGTCCGATTTACAACCATGATTTCATCAAAAGCAAATTCGCGACGTCGAAGATCAAGATCGAAGACGATGATAAAGGCAAAGTGATCTTCCTGAGATTTTTCCCGAACGTAGTCGAGCATGTCGATATCTTGAATCTCGCTTCCGAAGAGAACGTGCAAGGCATCGTGTTTGAGCATGCCTCGTTTACTCACAAAGGCTACATGTCGGCGCGGGATCATAGTCGGTTGGCGGATTTCCGCGACTTGGGCGTGCAGGTTTACTGGCTGAACCGCGAACGCGAGTCGCTGTTGGTGCATACCTATCGCGGGAATAGAGGCTACTTCTGCCGCGCGGAAATTGCGGAAAAGTTCAAGCGAGCTACCGTGCTGGCGGTGTACGGATCATCCCGAGACTTGAAAGAGAACGCCGAACCTGTGACGGAGTTGTTGACATCGTTGAACCAGTTCCTTGGTAAGAACTTATCAATCATTACCGGTGGTGGCCCGGGCGCGATGTTGACGGCGTCGGAGAGTGCGCAGGAACACGGGTTGTTGGTGGGGGCCAACTATCTGGAAATCGAGGATCAAAAAGCGAACCAGATCGCGGACTACTTCCAGGTCTTCCAGGAGAATTCGCGACACAGCCGACAACGATGGTTTGAGATCTCTGCGTTCCATTTGTTCCTGGTTGGCGGCGTCGGGACGTTGGAAGAAGTCGGTGTGACGTTGACGGACATGAAGCTGGGTGTTTCGTCGCCATCACCGATTGTGTTCTTTGGCGAGCAATCCGGATCGTTGTATTGGGAGCATATGCTGGAGCAGCTGATCATTATGGCAGAAGACGGACGCGTCCCCGCATGGATCCTCGAACACATCCTCGTCACCAATTCGGTCGAAGAAGTCATCGAGTTCTATTCACAGATCCTGGGCGTGAGTTAGAGTTTTGGTTGAACGACGGTCCTGTATCAGCGTCCGGTTCGTCAGACACCTTTTTTACGCACAGGCCCCCGATATTGGAGCGATAGGTGCAAATGGTAACCCGAAGCGTTAGCGAGGAGCGTCGAAGCCTCCCAGAGTTCCTCGCTCACGCGTCGGGTTGCCAATAAATAAAATCACAGCCTCTGTGAATCGCTATTTGCCGAGCCGATACGGCTCGGAGAAGCCAGTGGGTGCCATGTTCACGCATTTCGTGTGTCTGATTTTTTGGTGCCATGTTCTCGCCAATCCAACAAGAGGTCAACTCCCAGCAACGGCATGCTTACGCTAAGGATGAGCCAATGGTCAACGTGGCGTGAGCATGCTTGGTCGGTGCGGCACAACTAACCACCACCGCTCGCGTAAACATGGCACCCGTCAACTCATTCCTGACTGACCAATCGCCTAACTCATCAAGTCACCCCAAGTCATCCACTAACTCATCAGATCATCCATTGACCGTAGCGCCTCCAGCGCGCCCATCTCAACTGACAAAACATCCGTTCCGTGTGCTTCACGCGGATTGATTCGGATCAAGTCCGCATCAAACTGCCCAGAGATTCGCTCGCACTGATATCGAACCGTTGGAACAGCCGTCCCTGCGCCCAACTCGATGATCGCAATTTTCGCTCCGCGATTCTGACTAAGCCATTCCCGGTATCTTTTGGTTTGGTCTCCGGTTCTGGCGTCGTTCCAGGTTCCATCGCCAAACATCAAGACGTTAGGGCGCGCGTGCTCATTACAGTGAATGCAGGCGGGCAAAGTTCCGGCTGTTCGAAACAGACTAAGATCGACATCGACATCCGTGCCATCGCATTCCCAGATTTCACCGCAACAAGGTTGAACGCACTGGTCAAAATTGATCGCACCGTGGCATTCGACCACCTGCTCAGGTTCGAATCCTGACTTTTGGAAATGACCGTCGACATTACTTGTGAAAACGAACCCATTACCCGACTTTGACGCGATCCATTTCCGCAGTACTTCGAAGCCGTGGTGAGGAACAGTTGCGCGGTACAAATTACGGCGATGTCCGTAGAATCCCCAGGCTCGTTCCGGATCTTGCGAAAACCAAACTGGATTCGCGAGGTCGTAGAAGGATAGCCCAAGCTTCTTCATCGGCGGATATGCTCGCCAGAAACCTTCATTCCCCCGAAAATCAGGCAAGCCGGAATCTACGCCCATGCCTGCACCCGCTCCAATAAGTATTGCAGTCGACTTTTCGACGATCTCTACTGCTTGCTCTACCGTATTATTCAACAATGCTTCCTTTGGACTAACCACACTGTCTGGTACGATGCCATTGGTGGCAGCGATCCAATTCATATCGTCCAATATTTTTACCTGATTTTGTGACCACTCAACATGCCTCAATCCAAACGACTGTTACCAATCGAACGGATAAATGCGCGGGTGCCGCGGGTGCTTTGCCCAACCGGAAAAATAACGTTCGCGCCGATTGTGTTTTTGACGCTGTTCGTGTGTCTTGTGATTGGAACAAGCAGCCAGGTTGTTGCACAACACAACCAATTGGGCTCAGTCACTGGCACAGCTAATGGTGAAAATGCTCCGCTGATTTATCGGGTAGAAGCATTTGCCGGCCAGCCGTTTGGCGTTGGCATGATCAAGTACCGGATGAACGCGGAAGATCAAATGATCGACCAGACCGGTGGGACACTGATTCGAGAAAAGAACAATCGGGTTTTCTACCCGGTGTTTTCCAAGCCAGCGGTCAACCGTTTCTTCCAGCGACTGATTGGCAACGCGACACCGCATCCGGAGTCGATGCACAACGTCATTTTTCTGTTTCGCGGAGATCAACCGCTGGAAATCTCGTTGGCAGGTACCGGTTCAGCGAAACAGGTTGTGCCCGTTGAATTCACTCGCGAGAAGAAGTTCAACCGATTGTTCACGCAATGGTGGCGCGAGCTGAACACAGTCACTAAGAATCAACTCGACTGGGCTGACTACCCGCCGTTGGTCGAAACGTATTTGAAATCGATGCTCAGCAACCGTTTGGGTTTGTCGCTTCCCACCGAGCGAAATCGTAACAAGGACCAGTTGGCCGAGACTCTGGCACTGATCTTTGATCATGAGTCACTGCGCAGTGAAACCATCCAACGCAGCATGCTTGGGCTGGCTGATACTGGGCCGGCAAATCAGCCCCTGCCAGCCGACGTTTTGTGGGGCGATGCGAATCTGAACGCAGCCGATTATACGGACGTCGAAGTCGAGCCGTTTGCCAGTTGTGTTCCGGAAGAATGTTTCTACCTTCGATTCGGGACCTGGAATAATCAGATCTGGTTACGCAACTTGATGGAAGAGTTCGGCGGGAACCTTGGACGGATGGTGAACCTGCGTGGCTATGAAGCGCGGATCAAATCCAAGTTCCTTAACCAGTTGGCGATTCGTTCGACCGAGTTTGATCGTTTGTTTGGCGGTAGCTTGATTGACGACGTCGCGCTGATTGGTAGCGATATGTTCTTTGAAGACGGCGCTGCGATTGGAGTTGTTCTGCATGCGAAGAACTCTAAACAGCTGGATCGCAACCTCCGCAACAAACGCAAGAAATTCGCAGAGGAACAAAAGGACATTGGTTGCGTTGTTAAAGACTTCGAAATCGACGGAGTTTCAGTGCAGTTCATCCAGACGCCAAACAACCGTTACCGATCGTTCTATCTGGTTCAGAACGATTGCCATCTGGTAACCAGCTCGTTGGTGCTGGCGCGGCGGTTCATTGAGTCTTCCAAAGGGACTCGGGCGCTGGCGACCAGTCTTGAATTTAAATACGCGCGAAAGCAAATGCCGCTTTCTCGCGAAGACACGGTTTTCATTTTTGTTCCTTCGAAACTGTTGCACAATTTGCTTGGGCCCAGCTACCAGATTGAACTCGCCCGCCGGAACCGAAGCATTACTGATATGCAGATCCGCGAACTGGCTACGCTGGCTGCCAAGAACGAAGGATTCGACGTTGAGAATCAGGAGAGCTTGATCCAGCACGGCTTTTTGCCGCAACAATTTGGTAACCGCCCGGACGGCAGCCAGTTGACGCGCGAAGATGATTATTGGCTCGATTCTATTCGCGGACGCCGCGGCTTTTTTGCTCCGATTCTGGACATCGAAATCAGCGGAGTGACACAGCAGGAAATCGACTGGTACCTGCAACGCCGGGAATTCCTGACAAACAATCTCTCGCAACTCGATCCGATGTTTGTTGCCTTGAAGCGTTACAAACACGAAGACAACATCGAACGCATTGTCTACGACGCCCGAATCGCGCCGTTCGGACGCGAGAAATACGATTGGTTGTTTTCTATGATGGGCCCTCCGATAACTCAGGAGATCAAAGGCTCGCCCAGTGACATTGTTTCGTTCCAGGCCAGCTTGGATGGCGGTGCGGTAAGCCGCCGGATCGGCGCGCACCAGGTGTTTGGAGCGATCCAAGACGAGGAAACGTCAGACGCGATTCGACCGAGGTCATTCTTTCGAACGTTGGATTTGTTGCGAGATGCTCCCGGGTACGTGGCGTCGTGGCCGAAGGCAGGGTACATCGATTGGATGCCGAAGTTAGGCGGGCAACCGGACCAATACGGGTTCACGCATTCTAGGATGCTTGGTCTGTGGCGGTTGCAGTGGGATAACTTTTCCGCCGTTTCGTTTGATCGCGATCGGTTGCAGGATTTGCAGCAGCATTTACAAGTCGTGCCGTCTGAACGGCCGGCGCAAGTTCGTGTCAATGTGGGTGACCTTGCCAATTCGAAGCTGAGTGGCTGGGCCAATGCGCAGAATTATCGACGCAGTTGGGAGACTTCGATTGCCAACGCTCGATTGCTGAACATGATGTCACAGCAATTCAATCTGGCTCCGGAAGCAGCCAAGGATAAAGTCGAGGATCTGTTGGACGTGGAGTTGGTTTGTTCGCTGGGAGGCAAGTACCAATTGAACGCTTGTCAAAATCGCTCGCTTTGGTGTTCCGATGCCTGGCCGGATTTCGCAAATCCGCAAATGCCGGAGGACTACGCATCACCATTGTTGAGTTGGTTCCGCGGCTGGCAATTGGAACTGTTGATGAATCAATCACAGTTTGCCGTTCATGGGTATCTGGACGTAGAGAGATCCGGCAATACCGATTTGCCGTCGTTCGATCTATTCAAAGGCTTCGGGGAACTGTTTGGCGGCAAGAAGAAAAAATAGGCTATTCGCGGATTTCATTTGCCGCGTTCCAAGCCATTGGGTCGTCAAAGAGTTCTTGGCCGGCCAGTTTTATTGGATTGCCACCATCAAAGTCCATTCGCCAAAGCTCCCTGACCATCGCTTGTCTGATGAAGTTTGACTTGATGAAGTAAATATATTGGCCAGAATTCGAGACTACAGGTTCCTCGTATCCGCCAGTAGGTGTGTAGCTAGTCAACTGCCGTCTCTTTTGCCCGTCCAGCGTTGCGATCTCGAGTTCCGATTTGACCATAGTCCCTCCAGAAACAAAAACAACCTGCGAACGATCAGATGTTAGCGACCTTGAATAGGAATCGCCCAATGAAAGAACATGTGCTGCTTGCCCCTTGCCGTCGGTTGGAACTGTGCTGACTCCACGATTCGTAAAGTAAAAAACAGATTGGTCATCGGTGGAAAAAACGGGCCTGTGTCCATCGATTGTACCTGGCGTAAGGTTGGTTAAACCTGTTCCATCCACATTCACCACATGCACCTCACCATGACTATACCAGTTTGAAGCTAGTCCGCCCCATTTGTAATCCGAGTCACGAGTAAATGTGATTCTTGTTCCGTCGCGTGAGAAGGTTGGGAAACTGTCGTTGGCCCGGTCGTGTGTCAGCTGTTTTGGATTCGTTCCGTCGGTGTTAATAATTGCAATGTGGTCCGCGATCTCGCCCACTAAGCCAACTGAGAACGCGATCTTCGTTCCGTCCGGAGAAAAAGAAGGGAATGATTCAAACGAAGATGAGTTGGTAAGACGGTTTACTTTGGATCTTGCAACATTCAGGATATAGATGTCTTGGCCTCCTTTCCCTCGGCCGGTAAACGCGATCGTCCGATCATCGGGTGATATCGCTATTGTTACGATGAAGCCCGAGCGATGAGACGGCGTGTTCCACCAGTTTCTTAAAGCGGCAAAGATTCCAAATACAATTCCCAGCACCACGAAGGCAACTAGCACAGATCGCAATGTTAATCGCCGAGACAACTGACTAATTCAAGCTAGGGTCAATCGGGATTTTGTCTTCGCCGACCAGGCTGGCGATCTGTTGAAAACCACACTCCTGCAAGCAGAATTCCCACATCCAGGTTGGATCGTCGAATACGGTCTCGATATCAAGCGGCAGTTCGTACCAGTGGCCCGACTGAACTTCTGCTCCTAGCTGGCCTGGCTTCCAACCGGCGACTCCGACAAAAATCCGAAACGGGTTGTCAAACTGTCGCATCAATTGTTGGAGCGTTTCCACCTGAGCTGACACATACAGTCCGCCTGGCATTTCGACGTCACCCAAATCGGGGTCTTGATGCAGGGCAAACACGGGGCCTTGCAGTGGACCGCCGGCAACAATCGAATGTTCGTCTTCGATATCGGAGCCGGTAAGTTTCGTCCAAGCCTTCCGCACTCTGTCATTGGCGGGTTTGTTTAACCGGACACCAAACGTTCCGCGCTCGTCGTCTTGCATCATAAAGACAACTGCCTTTTCAAACCGCGATCCACTTAGCCGCTCGGTGGCGACCAATAACTTGCCCTTCAAAGAAAATGATTGTGCATTAGAATTCTGTTCTGATCCAAAATTGAAACGGTTTGCGTTCATTGAATACTTTTTGGGTCTCGACAAGTAATAGTTTGTTGACAGCCGTTGTTGTGCAGTTTGGCGATCCGTACGCAATTGCACAGGGTGTCGATTGTCAGCTGTTGTTAGTAGTTGACTATTAGTAGACGGGTCGCAAAGCGCGTGCCGTACGTCGCAATGCCTGAATAAGCCGGAATTCTTTAAATTCCCGTAGTAAAAATCCGCACAAATCCACGATATGTGCCTCCCATTGCCTACTAAAGACGACAAAATGTCAGTAAGGAAGTTCGTGTCTGCCACGGCAAAATTGACAAAATTGAAGCCATGACGAAAATAAAAGCATGAATGCAAAACAGGATATCAAACAAAAATTACTGCCCGTCGAACTGCGCGAGTTGGTCGGCTATCTGGATTCATTGGAAGAACGAGCTGATGTCGGGCGACTCAATGAGTTGCTTGGCGAGAATACGGCGACGCTCGAGAGTCTTCGTTCGTTCGTCGAGTTTGGTGACAAGACGTATCGTCGCAATTTAATTTCTGCCGGCAAGTGGCACGAGTTGCTTTGCATCTGTTGGCGGAGCGGGCAACGCAGTCCGATTCATGATCATGCTCAGTCGACTTGTGGTCTGAAGATTATTACAGGAACGGCAACTGAGACTTTGTTCGAATCGAGCGATTGTGGTCAGATTAAGGCAGTCGGTTCTACGGACTACACCGCCGGCCACATTTGCACTTCGCAAGACGCAGATGTTCATCAGGTTTCGAATCTGCAAGCCAAGGGAACTGACTTGGTAACGTTGCATATCTATTCACCGCCGATCGGGTGCATGGATACGTATAATCTGCTCGGTAGCGAGCCTGAGATTTACTTCCCCAAGAACGCGAACATCGTTTGCGAAATCGGTGACTGTATTTAGAGCAGGTCGCAATTCTTTAATGAATGGTGATTATCAGTCGCCATGCGGTTGCTCGCCAACAAAACCCGACACTAACGCGTTGCGGCTGATTTCGAAACGCTAGGCGCCTTAGTTACCTAGCACTCGATTCAGATCGGCAAAAAAGTTCGGGTATGTCTTGGCGGTGCAGCCTGGGTCGTTGATGACGACACCTTCTTGTCGCAGGCCCGCGAGTGCCAGGCTCATGGCCATCCGGTGGTCTTTGTAAGTTTCAATCGTGGCGGGGCGAGTCACTCCGGGCACGATCGTCATTCCGTCTTCGTGTTCGATAACCTCCGCGCCAAGTTTTCGTAACTCAATCGCCAGGTTTCCAATCCGATCGGTTTCTTTCACGCGATTGTGAGCCACTCCGCGGACGCGAGTTTCGCCCACGACGAACAACGCAACCGTCGCCAAGGTTTGTACCGTGTCGCTAATGTCTTCCATGTTCACGTCGATGCCGTGTTTGGCAGGGCCGGCAACCGTGATTTGGTTGTCGCCTTCGATCAGTTCACATCCCATGGCTTTCAGGCAATCGACGAATCGAACGTCTCCCTGCAACGAATTTCTGCTCAACCCCAACACTGTTGCGCGGCCTCCGCAGATTGCTGCCACAGCCCAAAAGTAACTGGCCGCCGATGCATCTGGTTCGATCGAATATTCACACGCCCGGTATTGGCTGTTCGGATGTACGGAAAAACGATTAGGCGTCGCATTCAAGTCAAGTGTAGACTCGACACCGAACGATCGCATGACTTCTTGGGTCATCGTGACGTAAGGTTGCGAGACTAATTCACCGGTTAGCTCAATGTTGAATTCTTCAGCCAACGGAGAAGCCAACATCAAGCCGCTCAAGTATTGGCTGGAGACATTGCCGGCAATTGTTGCTTGCCCGTGAGTTACCCGCTTACCTGTGATGTTGACCGGCGGGCAGCCTCCGTCCGATTCCGCTTCGACTTGCGAACCGATCAGATTCAGCGCATCTACTAACGGGCCGATCGGGCGTTCATGCATCCGTGGGCTGCCGTGCAAACGGAACTCGCCACCATGGACTCCCAGCACACCGGTCAGAAATCGAATTGTCGTTCCGCTGTTATCGACGAAAATTTCAGCGTGGTCGTTCAGCGTACCTGAGGCTCCATCGACGACGACGGTGGTCCCCTGCCCTTTTTCGTTTTTTTTGTCTCGGTGCTCAATGGTGACACCGAGTTTCCGGAGGCCTTCGATCATGACTCGCGAGTCATCACTTGTGAGAACGCCGTGCAGTATCGACTGCCCATCCGCCAGCGCGGCGCAGACCAGTGCGCGATTGGTGATGCTCTTGGAACCGGGCGGTTGAATTTCAAACGCGACGTCACCATTAACGGTTTGTATTTCGATGGAGCTATCGTTCATAAAGATGTTGTCTGTCAGATTGTCGCGCGAGCATTCCAGCTGGTGCAAATCATTGGGTGCGTTCCACGGTTTTATCCAATACTGGTGGTTTGGAACATCGCTGCGAATTGATAATCGTGTCTTTAGCGTCTATATTGCAGGAAAATATTTTCGTTGGAATAGGACTGGGAATAACTCAGAATAAATATGCGCCGAAGAGAATTCATTGCTGCGACTGCAGCCATCGCGACCGGAACGATTGTACCTCGAAATTTGCTGGCTCAAGAAGAAGCCAAAGAAGACTCAATGGAGGACGCCAAGGGTAAGGAATGGTTCAAGATATCTTTGGCTGAATGGTCGCTGCACAAGACTCTGTTTAGCAAGAAAATGACGAACCTTGATTTTCCCAGGGTTGCCAAAGAAGAGTTTGGGATCAATGCGATCGAGTATGTGAACCAATTCTTTAAGAAAGAGGTCGGCGATCAGAAATACATGGACGAATTGAAAAAGCGTTGTGAAGATCTGGGAGTGAAGTCGGTGTTGATCATGGTCGACGGCGAAGGCAAGCTTGGCGATCCCGACAATAAAGAACGGATGAAATCAGTTGATCAGCATCGCCGTTGGTTGGAAGCGGCCAAGTTTCTCGGTTGCCATTCGATTCGGGTGAATGCCGCGTCCGCTGGCTCGTACGAAGAACAGGTGTCGTTGGCAGCCGACGGGTTGGCGAAGCTGAGCGAAAATGCGAAAGAGTTTGGCCTGAATGTGATTGTCGAAAATCACGGCGGGCTTTCTTCGAACGGCGCTTGGCTTTCTGAAGTGATCAAGAAGGTTGGTATGGATCACTGCGGCACTCTGCCCGATTTTGGGAACTTCCGAGTGAAGAAAGACGAGTGGTATGATCGCTATAAAGGCGTTACGGAATTGATGCCATTCGCCAAAGCTGTCAGCGCGAAGAGTCATGAATTCAACGACGATGGTGATGAAGTGCGTACCGACTATCTGAAGATGTTGAAGATCGTGAAAGACGCGGGCTATCGTGGCTACGTCGGAATCGAATACGAGGGTGGTCAGAAGAATGAGTTTGATGGTATCAAAGCGACTAAAGAGCTATTGATGAAGTGCCGCAGCAAACTGGCGTAGTTGTTTTTGTTTTTTATGGGGCTCGATCTTTAACTTGCATTTGGCTGTATTCGGTGGTGGCCGAATCGGATCAGGAAATATGAACAGAAGAAATTTTCTTAAAGCTACGGCCGCCAGCTCGGCGGCTTTCATTGGCAGTAACTCTCTCGTAAACGCTCGGCCGCTAACCCGCCGCAATGTTAACGAAGAATTGGGTGTTGGGTACATCGGAGCTGGGATTCGATATCACTCTGCGTTGAGTAAAGGGGGATTGAAATACGGTCCATGCGCGGGAATCGCGGACGTCGACATGGTGCAGCTTGGGCGTGCGATTCAGGTGGCGGTTGACAAGCATCGGTCGAACAAGCGTCCGATTACAATCGCAGGGCATGAAGACTACCGCGCGTTGCTCGATAACAAAGACGTCGATGTTGTCTTCATTGCTTCGCCTGACCATTGGCATAGCAAGCAAGCGATCGATGCGATGCGTGCAGGGAAGGATGTTTATTGTGAGAAACCAGTAACGTTGACGATCCAGGAAGGAGTTCAACTTGAAAAAGTCATGAAGGAAACGAATCGCGTCTTTCAGGTTGGAACGCAACAGCGGACTGAGTTTAATCAGATGTTCGCCAAAGCGGCTGCGATTGTCAGGGCGAATCGTTTAGGACAGATCAAAACAATTACTGCTGCGATCGGCGGCTCGCGAACTTGCGACCCGCTTCCTGCAGTCGACGTTCCTCGCGCGTTGAATTGGGAACTATGGCAAGGCCCTGCGCCAGAACACAAGTACCGCGCCGCGGCGGAAGTAGCTGATACACAAGGCTGGGGTGCAGGCCACCCGTTCAGCCGAACGCATCGTTACTATCGCTGGTTCTATGAGTACTCCGGTGGCAAACTGACTGATTGGGGTGCGCATCATCTCGACATTGCGTTGACTGCGGTCAACAAATTGCGCGAAGACATTGGAAAAATCAAAATAGAAGTTGAGTCGGTGGAACATCCGGTCGAGTTCGACGAGAAAGGGATGCCGAAAGCTGACGATCGTTTCAATTGTGCTACGAAGTTCAAAGTGAAACTGACTTTCGAAGACGGGGTCGTTATGTATGTTCAGCATTCCGCTCAAGAAGACAAAGGTTTCGACAACGGAGTGATGTTCGAAGGCGAAAAAGGGCGGATGTTGGTGAACCGCGGGAAGCTCGTCGGGAAGCCGGTAGATCAGTTGAAGAGTAATCCGCTGAATGCAAGTTGGTATGAAGATGTCTTCGGGCAGCCGCTACCGGCTTCGCATATCGACAACTTTGTTCAATGTGTCCGCGATCGGAAGTCACCGGTGTCGGACTTGCCTTCGCATAACTTGATGTTGAACGTTTGCCATGCGATCAATATCGCGTTGCGATTGAACCGCACGCTGACCTACGATCCCGCCGCCAGAAACTTTGGTTCTGACGAAGTCGCCAACAGCTTTGTTGCTCGCGAGCAACGCAAGGGGTATGAAATCGTCGTGTAGTTGCGCGACGTGATTCGGATGCGAGAGGCTGGCTCGTTATATCA
>CAZXLW010000029.1:15589-55075 GCA_964641465.1 uncultured Pirellulaceae bacterium
CACGCAAACGTTGGCTGTCTGCTCTTGCTTGGTAACTTGTGTCCGGAAAATGAAAGCAGCGCCGAATTGGTCGATGGTTTAGCCGGATTGCTAACTTTGAGGAGTCATCATGAACCCGTGTGTGAAAAGATAGAAACGCAGAGGACGCAGAGATTATGTCTGCGCAACTTCTCTGTGCTGAGCGATGGTGCCTATAAAAAATTCGCCACCGGCGGCTCCATTGTCTAGAATTCAACGTGTAGTGGAGGGGAAGGCATGATGCAGAATGAAAAGTTGACGGCTGGTACCGCAGATGGTTTTCGTTGGTCGCTCAAAGAGTTGCTGCTAGTGATTGCGATCGCGGCGGGCTTCTTTGGGATTCTGAGTTACATTCGTTATCCGAATGTGTTTTTCTGGTACTGTTGTATTGCAGCGGGGGTTCAGACGGCGGTTTACGCAGTTGGGCTGCCGCGCAGGTCGTTGGCCACGCCGAGGATTTTGAGTGTGCTGTTTGGGCTGGCGTCTATGGGTTGCTTAATGATGGTTTCTTTCGCCACCATGGCTAACTGTCTGCTTCATTTGCTCTGGACGTTTGGGGTTTCGAAATCGAAGCCGCCGAAAACCAAAACAGTCATCTATGCATCGCTTTGTATAACTCTCGTTTCGTTTTGCCTCGGCCTGTATCCTGGTTTTCAGGACGGTCAAGATCTTGCTCGGTTGCGTCGGCAATTTACTCCCGTCGATCTTTCTCCTCGATTGGCTTACGAGTCAGAAAACTATCAGCCAGATTCCGATGTTCCGCAACCAATCGACGCGAACCTGAAACTTTTTGTGCTGGAACATGAAGGTGGCATGCGTTCCACATGGCGGGGGCGGCTTTCCATGCTTGAGCTCTTGCACAACGAACGAGTTGAGAGCTTCATCAAGACTTCAGGATTTGGGGTTGGGCGGATGCATATGCCGCTACCGAATCCGGCTCGGCTGGATTTAGGGATGAGTTTGCGGGACGTTCCATTCCAGACGGAAAGTGAGCCGGAAGTAATCCCCGGCTACCTGTTTGGTGGTCGTTATGCAGAGGCGGAAAGCTGGGTTCAGGTGGAGTCAGGTTTTGACCCGAATCAGGAGGGGTTTCACTTTGAGCGCTTGTTCGATTTTGTGCTCCCGAGCACTTTGGGGGTCGAGATCCAGGGTGGGCGAATTGGGTTTGTGCCGCATGGATTCCATTGGCCGGCATCCGTTGTCGCCGGCGATGGCGGAAGCAAGCTAGTATTGGAGCGGTTGGAGTTGGTCAGCCTGTTGAAATACGAGGAGCCCCGAGTTTACCTACTCGACCATTTGCCTCGTATGGACCAGCTCTCTGGTGAAGACATTCAGACCCGGTCGCTCGACGAATTCGAGGTGAGTTCGCTGGCCGAATTGAGGGGCGGAAAGCATCTGGTCTCGGAAAATAGACTGGGCAAAGTACGGGTGCTGGGAGCGATACCGACGATCGACAGTTGCCGGGGGTGTCATGCGACCCAGGCGGGGGATCTGCTGGGTGCGTTCAGTTACCGGTTCCGGGTTGCCGAGAGTTCGTCCGCTGAAAGTCAGACAGTCGATTCTTCAGAATGAACTTTGGCGATACCTCTGTGATCGCGCGAATCCAATCCGGGCTGCGGAGTATGACTTTGGGATTCGGTTGCCAAATTCACCCCAGTTTAACTAAGTCGTTTGTCCTTCCGGCCAGGCACTGTTTGCGACCAAAAAACTGCCTGTTTGTGATCGAATTCGTAGTATTTGATTAAAGTCCCGCAAAAGGACACTTGGACATTGCAACTGGTCCCACTGCTTAATTCTTGTGCATGTTTTTCGTGCACGTTTTGAGTGCAGTGGTGCACGCGTTATTTGCATTTTGGTGAAATCGACGTAAGTGCTTGCACAATAGTGATATGACAGGACTCGTTTGCCTGCTGTTGAGAATGGTAGCGAAACAAAGGCCAGAGGCCCACACGAAGAAAGCCCCACGCGGCCTTACCGCAACAGACACTCGAAAGGAGTCAACTCATGAACGAAACAATGGTACAGTCTCAAGAAGGATTCTCGACAAGATGCCAAAAGGTCCTCCAGGTAGCCCGGGAGCTCTTTCAAAGCAAACCAGATTGGGTAACGTTCTTCCGCGAGACATTGGGGGTCTCCGGAGCTGCCCGAAATGTCTTCCCACGCCAGCAGGACTACGTCGCATTTGAGAAGTCCCGAGAGTACTCTGAGATCCAGGGTATGGTGCTGGCATTGCGAAATCGCAAGATCCCTGGCAGCAGCGGGAATGAGCCGACTCGCGTAATTACCGTCCGTCTGCCCGAGAGCCTGCATGAAGCCCTCAAGGCAGAAGCGGCAGATCACAATACCAGCATGAACAAGCTTTGTATCTCGAAGCTCTTGCAGGTCCTGATTGACAGCGGAGCCGTCACCAAGCAGGCGATCGCCCAGCGGTTGGCTCAGCAGCAGCAGCCAGCGACGCGACCTCAAGCGCAGCCTCAGCCCCAGCAGCAACCGGTCGGCCACATGAATCAGCAGGTTCCCAAGCCTGCCCAGTCTGCCACCAACACGCCACCCAGCTTCAGGTCCACTTACAGCCAGCCTCAGCCAAATTCACCGGCTCCAGGTACGCCACCAAGAAACTTTGGCCAGTAAGTATGGGCCGAAGCCAGTCGACCCTTAACATTCAGGATGATCAAAGGGCCGATCAGGCTGAGGGCACGCCAACCGTGTCCTCAGCCTTTTATTCATTCACTCAAAAAAACATCAGCCGACCAATGTCGCCGACGCCGTTAGTAAGAACGTTAGGTCTGCTTGGTTTGTTTTGAAGTGTTTGTGAGTCTCGCAGTTCAGTTTATCTGGGCCGCGTTGGGATAAGTGTCGTTGAATGTGCGCAGGTACGCCAAGTTCCTTCGGGGAGCGGCCGCGCGCGGTGAGCACAACACAGTCGCACTCACAGTAACAGCATAGTCACGACTTGAAAGACTAAGAGTGGTTCTCGTCTGCATCAGCCGTCGATTCCTGGATCGCGAGGCATTGCCCCTGCGCCAGTGAACCACGGATCAGGTGTGAAACCCAAACTTCGGATTGTGTGAACCAGCGTTTGGCTCGATACCAAAACAGCTGATGCTTTGCTTCACGATCCAGCTCTTCAGGATCCGTTGACCAGCCAGTTCCGTTCTCGGAAAGCACCCTGCCCTGCCCGACAAAGTATCGCTGCACATAGTCGGTAGTCGCACGGTCCGGTTCGATCTGGTGTTCCACACTTGCCGTTGGAACCCAGGCTCCAAGATGACCGGCGGCGACAACGGAACGCAACACTCGCAATTCATCTTCGCCTACGACACCCTTGCCCGATCGGCCAACGGTTGTGTCATACAGAAACTGTTTTTGAACTGCGGTACGGATTGCAAAGTTCGCGCCGTACGGCAGACGTTCGCAGTTCAATTCAATTTTCTGTTCACCGGTTGCGTCAAAATCTCGATACGCAAAACAGCCAGATACTTTTTCCCAGTTCTGTTCTATCCAGCGCGGTTTGCCGGCCAGGAACCTGGGGATAATCGGACCGCCCCAGAATGAAATGTCTGGTTGAGAAGTGGCGGCGCGAATGTAGGCGGTCAGCCAATCGTCGCCAACGATCACATCGTCGTCGATCCAAATCATCAAATCACCGGTGGCCGCTTCGACGGCCCGGTTCCTGGCAAACGAATGGCCCTGTTGTTTCTCATTGCAAGCTACAAGATTCAATCGTGATTGAAATCGCGAGATGACTTTGGCAGTCGTGTCGGCCGAGTTGTTGTCGACCACGATGACTCGCAATTCACAATTCGCTGGGACCTCAAGCGATTCAAGTTTTTGCAAAACTTGTTGCAGCAGTTCGGCCCGGTTCCAGGTGCAGATTGCGATTTCGACGATCATGCTTTGAGGGGCACACTCTCGGTTGCAGCCGAAGAGCTGTTTAGTTGAAGTAAGCAATTGGCAAACTCGCCGATTGGATCCATCGGGTACCGTTGCCGGATCTGTTCGCCCGCAAGTTTTCCCATGGCCTGCCACTCCGTTCGCTTGGCCCACGCGCGTTCCAGTGCGTCGTCGATCAATTTCACAACCGCGCCGTCCGCGACGAAACCGGAGACTCCGTCATCCATCAGTTCGCGATTGCGACCGATGTCAGTCACGATTCCAAGCCGACTGCACAGCATCGCTTCGATCACAACCAGCGGCGCGCCTTCGTAGCGGGACGGAAGTAGTAGCGCGTGGTTGTCGGCCCAGATCTGTTCAACGTCGTCGACGAACCCACCAATTTTCAGTTGATCCTGCAGTCCGTAAATCTTGATCAGCGTTTCCAGCTGTTCCCGTTGCCCTTGATCGTGTCCGTAGAACGTTATCTGGATCGGACGATCTTTCCACTTCGCCTGCTTCATCACGTCGACAACCAGATCTTGTCCTTTTGACTGGAAGTGAATTCGTCCAACACAGGCGATCTTGTAAACCGACTCGTCCGAGTTCCAGGCTGGAGTCGCATTGACGTCGACGTTGAACGGATTGGCGACGATCTCAGCGTTCTCTAATTTCGTGGCAATGTTGTTTTCAAGTTTTAGCTGGTTCTCTTCCGAAACGAAAAAGACTTTCGCGGCTTTCGTGTACCATCGTCGGTACCGCGGCAGCGTGTCGCTGTGCAAGAAGAAGAACGAACTGGCACACTGGACGTTAATCGCGTACGGGATCCCAAGCTGCAGACACTTGTCAGCTACCTTGATCCTGTCCGGGTGGTAGCCCAACGTTACTAACACGGCATCCGGCTTCGCTGTCTCCAGCCAGGCATCGCCCTTCCCGTTGGATGAAAGCATCTGCATCCAGCCTTCGCGTTTTGCTTGCCAGAATGACTTGGGTTTTTCCCGCAACCAGACTTCACCGCCATTGGATTCCAGTTCGGTAAGCTGCCGGGCAGTTTCCGGCCACCACTTATAGTTGACCGCGACTTGATGGCCGTGATCCTGCAGTCGACGCGCAGCCCGCCACCATAGTTCTTCGCTTCCGCCCCACGGCATTCCTGACATGCAAGAATAAAATCCGATCTTCACGGTGACTCCAAAATCAAAAACGTTCCGTATGAGGCTTTAGTTTGCGGTTGGCTTTGCCGCAGGTGTGGTGACATCAAGCTAGTGTTTTGTCAAAAGTTAAAAGTGGGATAGGCATCTTGCCAGTCATTGAGTTGGACAACACGAACACAGGCTGGAAGCCCATTCCTCAATCAACCGCAGTCAACCGCGACCAAGCTAACTCTGGTTCAATCATAGGTTGCTTTTGCCAAATCATAAACCCGCTTTAGTAACGGGTAGTCGTGATAGAACTTCTCTCGCAATTGTTCCGGCACGAACTCGTCGTAGTTCGATTCGTTCATGTGTGGCATTTCCCACTGATCCTTACCGAGGATTTTGCCAAGGTTCTTTATCGACGTTTGCAGGTCTTCGAAAACACCGATATAAACAAATCGCTCGCGAATTTTCTGTTCGTAGTTTTGCAGCGTTACGTCCTGCGGCATATGGTGGAACAACCAATAAGGATACGAGTTGATGTAGTCTTCGACGGTCGGAAACTGATCGCGAATGTCGACTTGTTCACCTCGAAACCAAAACTCCCCGCGAATGCTGCGACCCTTCACAAAGAAGTACATGCTGCAGACCAAATCGAATGGATCGCGGAGGATCGAAAAGTATTGATCAATCTCCGGATAGAAATACGGCAGCCCGTACCCTCGTCCATGATTAAAGTGGCCGTGTATGCATTTCACGTTGGGCAGCCAATTGCCCTGCTCGTCCCGGGTATGGACTCGAGGCAAAACAATATCTTTGGTCTCATCCTGGTTCAGTTTATGGTATCCATCACCGAACCAGTGTTTCAGCAGTCGTACGACACTCGTCCCAGCGCACTTTGGAATGTGCGTGTAAATGATTGGCCTGGATGGATCATACGTTCTCATATTCAAGCAACATTCAGTAAGTTAGTTGAGGTTTGAGGTGCGGTGGCTTTTATCGGCGATGTCGACGGTGTTTATTATCGGCAGCTTTTGCAGGTTGGGAATCGCCCGAACAGTGAATTTCTGGCCAGTCGTTAGCGCTTGCTCAGTGTTTTGAGCGTCGTGACAGTCGTTAGTTTTGCGATTCAGGATTCTGAAGGCGTTTCCGCAGTTTGCTCGCCCTGATTCTCTTTTCCGATCCCAAGTATTTTCCTCAGTTTAAACAGGCGTACTCGGACGTCCGCGACACGCCTCCGTGATTCGTCCAACGCAGTTTGCAGCTGCGCAATCTGATTGTTCTTTTCAGCCAACTCACGCGGAATCGTTCCCAATCGGTGAACCGCCTGGTTTAGTTCGGCTTGTAATCGGTCCAGTTCTCCCGCCGAACGATCAACTGATCCTTCGTGATGTTTGTTGGCGGCAACATTGGGTGCGTTATCGTTGTTACCGGCGCTGTCCAGCAAGCGAGAATTAAAACACACCGGTTGGTTTTGCTGACGCTGCTCAAAGCCAACTTGAATCATCTTCGAAATCAACTGGCACATGCGTGGCGTCGCTGGTGAGTCGCATCGCAGGTGATCGTGTAACACAAAATTCTGATAATCAATCCGGGCTGTCGGAGGAGCAGCAAGTTCTCGAACGACGGGGCTGATATGTTCCGGTGCAGCGATCGACCATGCGGGTGCAACGAACAGCGGGACGTTGTGGAAATCAAGAATCGCCGTCGGCTTATTCAGCAACGCGCTTTCCAAGTAGATCGTGGACGGAGTAGTGATGACTGCATGGCAATTGCGAATCGCATCGTGCAGCGACTCTTGTTCCTCGTCGTCTTCCGGTTGAGAGTCGATACCCAATTCATCCGCCAAACCATCAGTCAGCCGCCAGTTGACTTTGATCGATCGTCCTTCGACATCGCCTTTGTTACCTAAAGTGTTCAAGCCTTCTTGCAGTGCCCGTAAGGAACGGACGACCGTTTTGCGTTGCTCGTCATTAAAAGCGGGCGTGGTTGCGGTGGCTATCAGGATGCGAATCTCGTTGTCGTCGCTAGCCTGTTCTTTTGCCTGCTCCTGCAACAGCGAATCGAATCTTGGCAACCCGATGACTTCTGTTTTTCCACGGTTGCCCCATGCCTCAATCATTCGCGCGGAAGACGCACCAATGCAAGCGATCTTGTGACCAAGCAACGGCTGGTAGATTGAGCCAGCTGGAATCGTCGGGTTCTGCCAGGTGTTTCGGTACTCCAGCACGCCGTCAGCAATAATCAAAACGGGAACGGATTCGCTTTCATAGATCCGACGCAGGGCACTGGCTTCTTCCCAGCGAAAGTGTTCGTGAGTTACCACGATCCCACAATCATCCGGTGGCTGCCAATCGGTTGGGCATTGCTGGACGACTTCCACGCCATGCGATAAGCGATCATGCCAGCTCGAATACAGACCGCTATCGAGAGCATAGCGACATAGCAGATAGACTTTCAAATCTTCGAGAGCCAAATTCACTCCGCCCGCTCCCTGTTTAATGCGACTTCCAGTTCCAGCTTGTCGTTTCGTTTGTCTGGCCAGGCTTTATCCGATTCGTAACCTGTGCTTCGCAATTGTTCACCTGCGATACCTTCGAACAATTCCGCATCGTGTCGAGTGAAATAGTTTTTCCAATCACCGGCGGTGCCGTTTCTCATTTTGGCTGTTGGTTCAAGCGATCCGGGTTCTCGGCCGGCCTGCTCGACAAATGTTACAGCGGTCGCGCATTCGCGGGCCAGTTGCAAATCCGCATCCGCGCCAACGCTCTCCAGGATCTTCATAAGCTCTGTGGCTTGGTCCTGCAACATGTCCTCGTACTTGACTGCAACATCGTACGCTTCAGCAGGAACCGCATCGCAAACTTCAGCCCAATGGCCGGCCCACTTCTTTAAAACTGCATCGTCAAAAAACCGGTCCAATCTGGAATCTGACTGTTGCGCTACGAAATGATCATGCCGCGGTGTTCCTTTTCCATCCTTCAGCAGCCAGTCGAATGCACCGCTAGTCGCAACGTCGCGTCCGTCGCGGATTAGTCGCACAATTTTTGCTGCCGGAAAATATTGCCTGATCTTCTGGATCACTAACTCGCAAGTCCCTGGATAGGGTGTGACTTTGTCAAAGACAATTGACTTGCCTGATTTCTTTTGCGCAAACTCGATTAGAAATTCTACGTAGGCTGAAATGAAGTCGTCGATAAACCCCAGTCGGCTGTCTGAGGTTTCCGGGTGAAAATAATGCGTGCCCATCGTTTTCGCATACGCGTCAAAAGTCATTCGTGGCGAATGTGTACCGTTGTTGTTAGGCCACATTTCGCAAAAGTCACCAAACAGTCGATGCTCCGTGGCAAAAATTTGCGGATGCCGATTGAGTGCCTGAGCCAACCAGGTGGAACCGGATCGTGGAGCGCTGACAATAAAGTGAATTTGTTTGGCTGACATAGGCCGACTAGTTGGGCATCCGTTCGATCAGGATCGGTAGTGAAACACGATAAACAATAAGTCCGCACAACAAAAGCGGAATCGTCAGTACACCAAAGATGATTCCGAAAAATGCGTGGTCTGTTTGGCCGACCAGCAACAGATCGCGGGCTACCAGAAGCAACGGACTGGCTGGGTTGAGCCAGTTCAGTAAAGTCCCGGGGTATTCTTTCGGTGCGACGTAGATTAGCGGCGTGATGATCATCCAAAACGGCATGAACATCGAAATGAAACGGCCGACGTCTTTGTACAACGAACCGACCGGCATGATGAACAAGCCGAGCGAGATCGCAAACATGACCATGACAATGATGACCAATGGTGCGACAAGAACAGCAGTCACCGGGATGGCGACCTTGAATAGCAGGAACGCAGGAATCAGCAGTAGGAGCCGAATTATCAAATTGAACATCACTTCCCCAAAACCGACCAGCAGCAACGACTCGCGCGGGAAGTTCAATCGGCTGATCATTGAGCGATTGCTGGTTAGCAAGTTGGACGGAACCTGGAACGCTTCGATAAACGACTGCCAGAGAATCATCCCGGTCAGAATGTAGACGGTTGAGTCGACTCCGGTGTCGCCCATCTCGAACACATTTTGCGACTTCAAGAAAATCCAGATGGCTGTGTTCGCCAGTGGCGGCAGGAACGCCCAAAACAATCCAAGCAATGTCTGGCGATAGAGACCGTTCAAGTTTCGCACGAAGATTCGCCAAGCCAATTCACGGCCGTCAATAAAGCCTCGAAAAATGCTCTTCAGCAAACCGAACAGGTTGCGCAATTCCGATTGGGAACTGTACACCGTGATTGGGTAAGCTTTTCCAGTCGGTGAAGACGGCCGTGTAGCATTCTCGACCGGTGACGCATCATGTGTCAGGCCCACGCTGTTTTCGAGACTCGGTTCGACTTTCTGGCTCATTTACATTGTTGGTTATGGGGGGATATCTTCATTATATCCGTGCTGGGACATACGGAAGTCGGGCGCGGGTTGTTGTTTGCGAAACCGACGCCTCTTGTTCGGGAGGCATTGGAAGATTCGGAATAACCGGGGGATTCGGATGTTGGACGAGGGCGGATATGACGGGCAGGGGCGGGCAATGGCGGAATGCTCCTCGAAGTCGGCGTTCCAATTTGTCGCGGACTGCCCACGGACTTTGCCTATGGATAGAACATTCCAGCAAAGCTACAATGTCAATTCGAAGTGCAATACGCGTATTTAAAGGTCGTTAAAGCGACGCTAAAAAATAGAATAGTAGGAGTAAGAAGATGTCTGTTGCGGAAATTGATTCAACAACTAACACGGACAGCGTTTTTGATAAGTATGCTGATGAGTTTGGCCCCGAGAAGATTGTCTATATCCATGAGCCGCGCTGCGGTTTGCGTGGAATTGTTGTCATAGACAATAGCAGTATCGGGCCGGCGATCGGCGGGATCCGCATGACGCCAACGGTTAACACTGAGGAAGTGTTCCGACTTGCCCGAGCGATGACGTGGAAGAACGCGTTGGCTGGAATCCCGCACGGTGGCGGCAAGGCTGGCATCATTGCCGATCCTCGCAAGATCACGATCGAACAAAAGGAAACGCTAATCCGTCAGTTCGCCCGTGGCTTCGAGAACTTGAACCAATACATCCCTGGTCCAGATATGGGCACGGATGAAACATGTATGGCGTGGGTTCGTGACGAGATCCGGCGAAGCGTTGGACTCAGTAGCGTGTTGGGTGGTATTCCACTCGATCAAGTTGGGGCGACTGGATACGGTCTTGCCATTTGCGCGGAAGCGGCTCAGGAGTTTGCTGGGTTCCCACTTAAAGGCGCGCGGGTTTGTATCCAGGGTTTTGGTAACGTTGGGCAACACGCGGCCCGTTATTTGGTTGAGCCGAAACGGGGAGCAGTCGTGGTCGCGGCTACAGACATAGACGGTACGATCTACAACCCGGACGGATTGGATGTGGAGCGACTTTGCGAGCACATGAAAAACCGCGAAGGTGTTACTGCCTATAGCGATGGCGAAAAGTTGGACCGGGATGCATTCATTGGCATCGAGTGCGAAATCTTCGTTCCGGCAGCTCAGCCAGACGTGATTACGGCGGCCAATGCCAATGACTTGCGATGCAAATTGATCCTGCAAGGTGCCAACATCCCGGCGACTCCGGAAGCAGAAGCAATCATACACAAGAATGGAATCATTTCGGTTCCGGATTTTGTTGCGAATGCGGGTGGAGTTATCTGTGGTAGCGTCGAGTACCGCGGCGGTACCAAGTCCGGTGCGTTCGTTGAAATTGAAGAGAAAATCAGAGAGAACACGGTCGATGTTCTCAAGCTGGCCAAGGCAAAGGATCTGACTCCACGTGACGCCGCGTTGAAGCTGGCTGAAGAACGCGTTAAGGAAGCGATGAGCTACCGGCGTGCGAATTAGTTAGTTCGTCCAGTAACTTTCGAAGGTTACCCGTTCAAAGGGAGGTGGAGGCGGCTCCGCCTCCCGAAATATTCTCTTCTTTAAGAAGCCGGGGCCTTGGCGTGTCGTTTTTCTATTGCGTCACTGCGAAATCGTCCACTTGAATTCGTCGATTCCGATCGACCACGGGAAGAACAGAACCGGTGCGGACGGAGACCATGACATTCGGGTTAAGATCAGGTTGCCAGAACCGACAAATCTGGAGACGTCGCCAGTGGCATCAGCGGTGATTGAGTTGTCTGTCAAAGTAACTTTCGCCAAACCAATCTCTTCCCACGCGCTGTTGTCAAAATTGAACAGCTCGACAGTCTGTAACACGTTCGGCGTATTCGATTGCGTTTCCAGTGTCACTGACAACGTTTGCGGAATTGCTGTCGGTAAAATACCGCTCGCCTGAAGCCGCAGCGGTGGGTCGCTGGCTGTCGGTGCAGCAGAGAAAAAGCTGACCCGATCATCATCGCTGGCTTGCGTCGCGAGTACGATTCCAGCACCTTGTGAACCATTGGAGATCGAAATCTGATTGACAAAAACATCTTCCGAACCGTCGTCGACGACTAGATCAGCCGTCAGGCTCGGTGCGCCGAGGACGCTGGCGAAACCGGTGTAGGTTGCTGCCGTTTGCGGATGATCAGGTGTAATCAGGAATCGCAAAACCCCAGCTCCGTTCAAAGCATCAGCTACTGCCTGATCAATTTCCGGGCCGAATAGTCCGACTGGATCCATCGTGCCGTCCGGCAGGTTCCCGCCGTCAACATTAACCGCAGCGTACGTGGCGACCTTGACAGCTCCATCGGATAACGCGGATGGCACAGATGCCAGTCCGTTTTGAGTTGCTTGGTATTGTATTGAGTTGTCGATCGACACTTGAGCAGCAGCAGCTGAAGCAAGATAAATTCCGATTGGTCCGTTGTCCGTAAACGGAGCGTTGTCCTGAAACAGATTGAGCACAACGTTCGTTGCCGCACTGGCGTTCTCCCCGACCGCCAGTTGTCCGTCGAGGTTGAAGTCGATAACTCCGAACGATCTGAAAGTGATCGGATTGCCAGTCCCCTCAATCTGGAATTCATTTGCGCCAGATGTACCCGTGACTGGTCCTGCCGGTCGCACAAAATTGGACGTGATCGAATCGACAGAAAGCTGTGCATTAAATCTCACTGCGACTTGGCCAAACGTCCAGTCGGTGAAAACAGGTAAGTGATCACTGAGAGACAGCAATTCGCTGCTGAACCCGACGGCCCCGGTTCCGGTCGTGATGTTCGCATTCAAATTGTGCGAGCCATTGTTTCCCAGTGTAGCGCTAGACCCTTTGATGTACTCAAATGCGTTTCCGTCGACGCACGCTGCATTCATGAAAATCGCGTCGAAGCGGTCGTCCATGCTGGCACCCGGATCCTGCGTATGGAACGGCAGGAACGCAATGTTGTCTCGCCAATTGACAGCGTCGCGAAAACCAAACGGCGAGTTCAGTGTGTCGACAGCCGTTGTGTCATCGCCGGGGGCAAACAAATTCTGAAAGCCTTGCTCATCGCTGCCGGTCATGTTGAAGTCACCGCAATAGACAATCGCAGAACCTGCGGGCAAAGTGGCTGCATTACCGCGAATAATGTTCGCCTCCAAGGCTCTTTGTGACTCGTCGTCACTGGTCGTGCCTGCCTTCAGGTGAGTTGAGTATATGAAAAAGTTGTCAGCCGCTGTACCGCCAACTGGCCGGAACAAAACTCGCCGCGTATTGTGAGTCAGCGCGCCGGTTAGCGTAGTGGAAGCAAGTTGCTGGACTCGGTCCGTGTTGAACACAAACCCGGTTCGGCAGCCGAAAAAGTCCGGCGAAGAAATCGAGCTCTGATAATTTCCGCCAAACGCTGCTTCCATGTTGGCTTCGATATCAGCGTACTCCGCCGCAGCTGCGGGGCCTTCCTGAAACGCCAGGATGTCGACTGGTTGTGGATTTCCCAATGGGCCGCCAGCGTTCCCGACCGCTTGCATGACGATTCGCATGTCTTGATCTTGCGCTGCCGTGGTTGGACGGTCTTCCATGTTGTAGCTGCAGATTCGCAGAGTCTGAGCCAAAACGGAATCGACGAAAACGTTTGCCAGGACAATCGGCAAAAACGCAAGTAACAGTGCGGAACGCCAGCATTTCAGAGAGGGGGCAATCAACGGAAAACTCCATATAAGAAGCGGACTTCGTAGTGCCATCGAGAATAAACCGGTCGCCATAATTAGACAACGGGCTAGTCCTGTTTTGAAGCCAAATGCAGCGTATATGCACTTGGAAGCTCCAATGTTGGTGGTGTAGCTCGCAAACGGCAGAGCTAGCGGCAGAACTTACATTCGTTGGACGTGTCAAATTGGAAATTTTCGCGAAAACGGGAATAACCGCGATCTTCGTTAAATTCTGTATATCCGGATGGGCGATCTACAGAGTGAGGTCATGCAGAGGCGTGGCGTCGGTTTTGTTCTTTGCAGTGATGAAGCTGGAAGGAAATTATAGGGGGAACACATGTTCATTGATCATGTCAAAGTTGTTGGGTTCGACCAGACGAACGCCAATTCAATTCGACAAAAATCGTTCGCACGGTACGCGTCTGCCGTTGCGATTATCCTACTCGCCGTTCAAAGCGTTGGTTGCGTAACTCAGCCCGGCGGAATACTGGAAGGCCCAATCTGTGATTATCGCAATCACGTCTGGGCAAACCGAGCTTACAATCTGCGATACGGAAATTGCGATCGCGAGTTTCCAGAGCATTTCAAACAAGGCTTCATCGACGGATACGCTGATGTCTGTGATGGTGGTGATGGATATGTTCCAGCGGTGCCACCAAATGACTATTGGAGTTATCAATACCAGTGTCAGGAAGGCGCGAAATGCGTGAACACCTGGTTCAAAGCATATCCACTGGGCGTCAAGGCAGCTCGTGAAGATGGAAGTGGTTCATTCAACGAAGTCTACACTTCCAAGATGATCCAGTCTGCCATCGTCCAGGACAAAGCCGACCATGTGCTGCCGGACGATGTTCCAGTGGTCACGCCTGAAAACGAAAGTCGACCAAACCAACCGTTCGGAAACGACCCCAGCTTCAATGCGACCGGTCCTGATGCCCGCACGGCAACGCCATTTTTCTATCGCAAGCACTTCCGTTAACGAACACTGCTAACAGCCGCACTGAATGGTGCATGAATCAGAAGTTGCAGGGGGAATTTCAACTGATGAATACTCGTCAAAACAACCAATTGAATATAATGCTGAGACGACTGGTGGTGACGTCGTTCCTGTTCGCAGGGCTGTCGCTATCCGGTTGCACTGCGCTCCTTTCACCGATCGAAACGATTCCTGCGAACCGTGTCCCGAGCGCTTTCCTGGCTGAACCACAAGCCAACAAAACGCCGATCGACGTGTCACGTCTTCGAATCGATAGTCCTGAGTTCTACATCCTCGATGCTGAAGACGTGCTTGGCGTTTTCATCGACGGTGTACTTGGGCAGTTTGATGGTGTACCGCCAGTTCAACTTCCGCTGCCTACCAGCGATCTGCCGCCGGCCATTGGTTTCCCCGTTCCGATTCGTGAGGACGGTACCATCACGTTGCCGTTTGTGGATCCGATTCCAGTACGCGGTTTGACGGTTCAACAGGCAGAAGAGCTCATCAAGCGAGCTTACTTTGGAGGCAGTCAGCCACTGTTGCGAGAATCAGCCAGGGTGATCGTATCGCTGTTCCGAGAACGTACGTATCGGGTGTTTGTTGTACGATCTGATTTGCAGTTGGCAAATGCTCAAGCGAGAACAGGCCGAACAGGGCAGGGGATTTCCGCTCGTTCCGATGAGAGTAGCCGAGGTTTCGTACTGCAACTGCCGGCATACCAAAACGATGTTTTGAATGCTCTGTCACTTACGGGTGGACTGCCTGGCGTCAACGCGAAGTCGGATATCCGGGTTCTGAGAGGAGACCGGGTCAGCGTCGCGAATCGTGACTCTCAGATACGTGAGTTTTACCGGACCAACAAGCCAGAGGATTTCCCTTTCGGCCTGGTCCCCAACGTGCCTGATGATTCAAACTCGCTGAAGATTCCGTTGCGACTGCGTCCCGGGCAAGTGCCCAATTTTCGCAAGGAAGACATCGAGCTACGCGACGGCGATATTGTCTACGTCGACAACCGAGATACGGAAGTGTACTACACTGGCGGTTTGCTCGGCGGCGGTGAGTTCCTGCTGCCTCGTGACTTTGACTTGGACGTACTCGGTGCTGTGTCTTTGTCCGGTACCAACGTTGGCATTGGCCGGCCGACTGGTGGAGCTATCGGTGCCGCTGGTGGAAGTGTTCCACCGACCAACCTGATCGTGTTGCGACGTATACCAGGTAATCGGCAGATTGCTATTCGCGTTGACCTGACTGATGCGATTAACGATCCCGCTTCCAGAATACTTGTACAGCCTGGAGATACATTGATCTTGAGGTTCAAGCCGCAAGAAGAATTCGTCAACTTCGGATTGACAACGTTCTTCACCTTCGGAATCCGACAGTTGCTAAGGTAGCAGTCTGTCACACAATCCAATCAAGAAGTGAACCGCGGTCAAGTTTTTGGCTGCGGTTTTTTTATATGGATAATGCTCAGTTCATTCCGTTCGGTTCCAGGAAGCCGAGGTGGTGCTCGCAGTGGCGAAGCAGTAGCAGGTCGCAGGGCGTCGACACGAGATAGCATTGGGTTTTGCGAAGCCAATGCAGCTTCTATTCACTTCAGGTCTGATGGACCACGAGGACGAGTTGTTCTGCTCTAGAGTAGTGGATGGAACAGCAATTGCCGTTCGTGATACTAGCTTCCGCTGGCTTCCGCCTCAAAGCTGGTGTCAACGCTTTCTTTGCGCGGTTTGTTCAAGAAATTACCAGGCCGAAACTCCAGCAACTTACCGTCCGTAGCCAAAGTTACCGTAGCCTTGACAGTGTCAAGTTCTCGGACAGTCCAAGTCTTCCCATCGAGTTCGAAGTCCTCTCCGATTCCCAGTACGAACACTTCACCCGTTGTGCGTACTTTGATCTTAACGGTTTCTACAGCGTCCTTGTTCTTGGCAACCCGAGTGATTGCTGTTTCACCGATGTTCTTGCGTGGAGGCTCTTCTGGAGTATCTTCTCGAGACTTCCTCTTTTCACTGACAACTATTTTGCCAATCGCCTCAGTGGTTTTCGAAGGCAATCCATTGTCAGAGACCGCGACTTTGATTTCGTATTCGCCGATATCCAACTTGGACGACTCAAAAGTTGCCTTGCCCTTACTGCTAACCTCAATTTTGGCGCCTTCAATTCCGCCCGCATCAAGCAATTCGTAGCTCAATGTATCGGACTTGTCGCTGTCACGCCCGGACAAAAGAAACGATATTTCGTCATCTTCACGAAACGTCTTTCTCCCGATCTTCAATGTCGGAGCCGTATTCGCCGGACCAAAAATGTTCCTTGAGAGGACCACGTCCATGTAGCTATCGAGCTTGCGTGGCAGTTCTCGGGTCCGTTCCAGAAAGTCCCGTGAAGCTTCAGCCTCGACCAAGGATAAGACTTCTACCTTGAGCGCTGCCTTACAACGAACCGGGCCCTCACTGGAGTCGAGCGGTGTAATAGTCAATGTTTTTATCTTGTGTAACAGGTCAACCTGCTCAAATTCGTAAACGAACTTCAAAATCTGATCGAGCGTCCCGGTAGCGTCAAAATTAAAGTCGAATTTATCCGCAACAGTACTGAGCCCCTGACCATCCTCGCCGCGAAACGTTAGTTTCGACTGCTTGGGCTTGTCAATTGTCTTGAAGTCCAGCCCGTTGTCACGAATCGATTTCTCCAGCCAATCCTGGTAACGGGTGATGTTCTTTTTGTTGGTCGGGAAAGAATGATTGGTGTAATAGAAACTCCGCCGTACTCCGGCTGACATTGCATCCAGTGACTTTTGCTTTTCGGCTTTGATTTGATTGTCAAGGGAAGTCAAGCTAGTCTTGCCGCTAATATATCGGCTGTTGAAGCTCCACCAACCGAAGAACAGCAATAACATTGGCAGCAGGCAAACGACTGCTAAGGCCAGTTTCTTTTCGCGTTCTGAAAGATTCTCAAACATCGACTGGGTTATTTGCTCGCTGTTTCGGTGTCGTTGTCTTCGGATTCGTTTTCCGGCTCCGCTTCAGCGTCATATTCTTCGGCAAAAGCCTTTTCCTGATTTTGATAAGCGATCTCCGAGATTTCGTCGATCGTTTTTTCCAAATCCGATTTGCAAGTCAGCGTGAATGGACGAGATACCGGCAACTCTTTGTTCTTTGTATCTTCAGTTGTGGTGCCAAAGAACGCCTGGTACCGGGCCTCAAACTGCTCTTTCCAACTCGAATCCTGGCTTTTTTCCTTGGTCATCCGGCTGGTCAAGTCGATCGTAAAACCTTCGGACTTTTCAACCCCACGAAACCGGGAGACTTGAACATCGTCAGGCGTGAGCATCTTTTCACTAACCCAGGCCAATTCGTCCAGCCAATTAACTTTGTCGGCTTTCCATCGATCCAGTTTTGTTACTTCGCCAATAATCCTCGCCACGCCAGGGCGATTTCCGTTTCCATCATTCCTTGAACGCAGTTCGTCGCGTTCCTTTTGTTTTTTCGCAATCAATGCGGATTGCTTGCTTAGCATATTCCAGCCAACAAAGGCAGCTACCAGAAACAGTAGTGCCACAACTCCAATTCCGATCAAAACCTTGCTGAAATCCCGTTTCTTGACAACTGGTTTTCGTGGGTTCTTGAAGTCAATGACTTGCTTCTGATTTGAAAACTCTCGAACTAAAGCTCCCATCAGAGCCGCATACCGTTCGGAGTCCTGCGGAACCTCAGGTGCTGTCAATGACGTTGAACTCAAGCACCTCGTCGGCTCAACAAAAGTAACCGGTACGTCAACCTTTGAACTCAATTCAGTTTCGAAGTTCTCAAATTTATTCGCGCGGCAGCCAACCAGGATTTTGTCCGGCTTGCCAGCCAGTGCTTTGTTCGTGGAAGCGATTGTTCGGCGAATCTCGCCGATAAGCTGATTGTGTGTTACTTCCGCCGATTGATCGGGCCCGGATTGGAATGATCGCGTTGCGACGAGGGTTTCGCCGACAGTCACGGCAATATCAAACCGCGATCCGTTGGGGACCACTAACAGGTTGCTGTTCCCGCTAGACGTGTGTCGTTCAAACAGGTGGGTCAACGCGAACGGGCGGAAGACGATTCGCTTCAGCTTCTGGCCCAGCTCTTCTGAGATATCCTCAAATCTTTGTCTTACTTGTGGAGCAATCGCTGCGGCCAAAACGCGTTGCTGCTCTTCACCCGGGCTTCGCTCGAAAGGAACGTAATCCAATTGCCAACTGTCGCTGAGCGACGCAAACACGTTACGGGCCTGGAAGCGAACCAAATCGGGAAGTTCATTATCCGGCGCCGGCGGAACAGAGACTTCACGGATTTCGGCTTCGTGCCGGCCGACAACTCCGATGACTTCGCTGCGGCCAACGCCTTTATCGGCCAGCATGGCTTTCAATGCTGCACCGATCTCACTGTCTGTTTCAAGGTCGGAAGTTTCCAGCTCAAACAACTGTTGGACTTGCAACCCACCACTAGCCGATTTGGCGCAGGCGACCAACAGCTTGTCGTCGCAAATCTCTAAAGCTACAAAATTCGGCATCTATCGGGTCTCGTCTTCGATCAGGTCGCGGCCAAGTACGTCAATATCGTAACCAGCCTGCAAGTGACTCTTATCTCTCCAAAATAGTATCCGGGGCAACGGCTGAGTAGTGTCCAAATACACTTCTGAGCGAGAAGTACCAACCAGGTCGTCGAAATATCCGACCACCTCCGCCTTATAAACGGCACCACTGGTACAAATGAACGGAGTGACTTGCCGCATGGTCGTCAGATCAACTAAACCTTCCGTAAACAGCCAGGTTTCGAACTTCCTGTTCAGGTCCGCCCCTTCTGGAGCCAAAAGCTCGAAATCATCCTCCCTTTTGACGATGATTTCGTCGACCACTTCTTCAGTCAGCCCCGGAATCGCGTCCAAAATACGACGGGAGGCCTGCATGATGTTGATCCGTCCAGGGATCGCCGCCCCCTCGAAGGTCGTCATATTTTCCATCGCTGTCAACAAATCCAGACCAAATGTTGGACTGGGTTGCAGCGGTGAGGCCAACACTATTGATCCGCCATTCCCGTCCGGCATCGTGGTGAAAGTCCCCACGAGGTCCAAAACTTGATTGTAAGTTGAAGAGGGTTCCAGTGATTCAAAGTCGATATCGATCAACGGCGGTTCGCTGGTTGGCTCTGCATCGTCCTCCAAATCGTCTTCCGACATCAATCCGTTCACTCGACCCATAACAACGAACAAACGCCAGTGTTCGTTGAAACTACTACCAAGGTCATCGTACAGCCGTTCGAGATCGGGGTTGTTAATGTTTACACGAACCAGGCCTTCACTATTCCTGTTGTCTTCTTTGCTGTAAAGCGTCACGTAATTGAGCCAGCCAAGCTGCATGTCGGCTTCCAGCAGCGTATCCGACTGGCTCTCGACCTGGTCAATAATCCCGTTGCGATTAATGTCTTTACCAAACAACAGCTCGGGAGTCACGCCGCGAACCAACAACAGCTCGTCCAGGCTATCCATCGGACCGTTCTTGCAACGATAAGGAGTTGGCAAGCCTGCATAGAAATCGCTTTCGGCACCAAAATCGCGAACGTCGTCATCCTCATCCAGCCAATCTAAAATCGCATCGGCGATTTCGTCTGTCATTTCAGGTAAAGCCATCAGCAGCTGGCGAGCGACACCACCCGGCGGATAATTATCCAGAATCGGCAGCACATTCAGATTCAATTTGCTGGACTCATTCGTTAGTCCAAACCGATGCCCTTCAGGATTTCCAGCATCATCAACGTTCGGTGCGACGATAGTAAAGCGGCCGATCGAATTGTCATTTTCCTGGTCGAGCGTCACCGGCACATTTTGAAACTCTTCGTTGTCCCACAGCCCGCCTTTTTCTCTAATCGTGAGGTCGTCGTAGCTGAGCAACAACCTCGTGTAATCAACGCCGGAGTCGACGAGATACTTCGACTGGATCTGCCGAGTCATCAGCTGAGCGGCTTCACGTTCCGTCTGCATCAGCGTCGTGAAACTATATGCAGACAGCGAAAGCAATACGATGACGACCAACACCAAAAGCAAAATGGTGCCATCTCGCCGTGAAGCAAACCTGTCCTTGCGAATCAAATCAGACGTCTGTTGCGAATTAATCACTGTGGCTCCTCGTCTTCGGATTCATCTTCTTCCGGAATGATTTCCGCAACTGGAATATGAATCACCGAGCGAATTGTCTCGACTTCCAATTGCCTCTGGCCGTCTGCCGAAACTTGCTGGATGCTTCGTTCCGGATCAATTACGATTTCGATTTCGATGGCTGACGGAAAGCCACCTTCCTGTTCACTGTTCCATTCGGCAAGCCATTCTTCGCCGTTCCAGTATCGGAACTGGATCGCTGCAATTTCAGGGGAGACCAATTCCGAGTACTCATCCGGTTGCAGGACAACATCAATGTCTTCGTCACCACTTTGGAAGGATTCTACCGCGCGATCAATCTGCCGCCGATACAGTCCACCTTGTTGTCCAAACGATTCATCCTGGAAATCGTCAGTCGCAAACGGTTTGCTGTTCGAGAAAAAGTAGGTCACCGTTTTTACGTCCGACGTTAAGCGATCTTCGGATTGTCGTCGAGCCACTAACGGGTTGTATTCATGCAATCGCAGAAGTCGACTGACATCGGTTCGCAGGAAGTGGTTGTTGCCAATCAAAGTAGGCCGTCCAAGTTCCTCCTCTTCTTCCTCCGACTCTTCGTCTTCCTCACCTTCCGTACCTTCGCCTGTAGCGGCACCGTCTTGCTGCACCTCACCATCACCACCGGCCCCACCGTTTGCGGCGACAGCATCCAGAATTGTCTGTTCCAATTCATCCGCGTCCAGGTCTTCCTCTTCAACTTCTGCTAACCCGCCACCGAGTCCCGATAGGCTCTGAGAAGCGACCAGGTTCTCCAACGCCGAATTATCTTCCGCTTTGTATTGCAGGGAGGCCCGCACGTCGTCCGAGACCATCCGAATTACGCCGCGGGAAATTTGTTTCTGTTCGATTTCCTTTTGCCGTTGTTGCAGTTGAAACATGTACAACCGAATCGCGGTCGTAATCGCACTGACAACAATGACCGTCAGCCCCAGGGCGAGGATGAGTTCCAACAGAGAAAAGCCACGTCGTCCAGCGCTGCGGCGAAACCCTGTCTCAAATTTGAGTGTTAGTTTCCTGATCATTGCTCTTCCTCCTCAAGCTCGCTTGGGTCGAAATCTGGATCCGGCAGAAACCGGTCAATCTTTACCATCAAGGGGTCCTCAACGTTGGTCTGACCGACGGTAACCGAGGTATAAAGCAGACCGAGTTGCGGTGAGTCCTGAACGTCCACCGAAAAATACCAATCCGGTTCGTTCGGGATTGGAGTTTCGCTGTATGGTCGCAGTTCCAGCACGCCAGCCGAAAGTTCGGCCATCGTCGCGTCACACAGGATATTTGCCTGACTGCGGAGTCGAGTATCCAACGCGCTAATGATGCCGATTCGAACCAACGATCCGATGACTGCCAGCGACGCACCCAGGATCGCAATTGACAACAAGACTTCAAGCAACGAGAGGCCCTGACGATGATTCATTGGTTTTCGTATTGTACGCATCGTAGCCCTCCTACCTTCCTCGTTGATTCAACGAGTCAATGGTTCGCAATTTCGAAGTCCCCGTCATCCCTCGCAAATTGATCTCGACCAGGTCTTCGTCGATCGTGTCGCTACGCAAATACAACCGCGCGGACTGAGACGAGCCGTCCGGGTAAAACAGCACGGGTTGTATGTCTCGAACGTTTGCTGAATTGTCTTCGAAGGCTTGTTCGGAACGAGCATCGTCCAGAGTCTCACCATCGACGAACAGCACGCCTTTGGGAAGTTGCGTGTCGCCGAAATCAAAATTTGACGAACGCCGATCTTCGCGATTGCGACTATCCCGCAGCAAACGAACTACTTCATCGTTGAAAGGAGCAATTTTGTAGTTCGCGGACTGCGGAAAATAAAAGAATGCATGAATCTGCCCGGTTCGCATCGCTGCAACCCGAGCCCGATTCAATTCCGTCCGGACAAACTCACCAGCACTGACTGTTCGCCGTGAAGAGAACGAACGTTGAACCGTCGGTAGCACCAACGCGGTGACCAGGACCAGGATGACCAACACAACGATCAACTCAAACAGCGTAAAACCTTCAGATTCGAAAATCGTTGATCGACGCTTCATGGTTGATCCTCAGTATCAGACAACAAATCCAGCCCGTTCAAATCAGCGCTGCGCTGTTTGTCTTTGCGCCGCTTCCGGATCTGGAACGTCATCCTCAGTATTCATTTGACCGTCTGGGCCAGCACTTCGGATAAACACCTTTTGCTGACGTTCATCCTTCGAGTAGTCGTAAGGATTCCCCCAAGGATCAGCAGGAATGTTCTCTTCCAGATACGGACCGCGCCATTGACGCTGTGTCATGCCCGATGGAGTAGTCGACAGATCCTGCAGCTGCTGTGGGAAGCGATTATGAGTCAACTTGAACTGCATACAGGCTGCCTCAAGAGTATTGACTTGCGTTTGCGTCAGGTCCATCATCGAATTGCCCTGGATTTGCAAAAACGCAAATGAAACCATGCCACCCATGACGACTAGAATCGCCATGACCAACAACAGCTCCATCAGAGTAAAACCAGAACGATTCATGTGTCGATTTCGAACTCGCATCATTATCCTTTCAATTTCATTTAGTTACTTTTGTCTTTGTCTACTGTCTTACTGAAAAGCTGAGCCAGCGTTGACGATTGGCATCAGCAGCGCGATCACAATGACCAGAACCACACCTGCCATAATCATCAAAAGTAAAGGCTCAATAAGTTTAACCATCAATTCCAAACGACGGGTCGTTTGTCGTTCCATGTTTTCTGCAATATTGACTAAAACTGAGTCCAATGTGTTCGATTCCTCAGCAACGCTGATCATTTCCGTAACATTTCGCGGGAAATGACCAGATGCCTCCAGCGGCACCGAAAGTGACTCACCAGCCGTAATATTGTCTGTGGCCTGCGTTATTGACTCTGCCAGCACCTTGTTTCCACTCGCTTCGCTACTAATATCCAGCGCCCGCAAAATGGGCACTCCATTGTGCATTAGCGTACCAAGTACACGGCAAAATCTGGACACTGCGAGGCTTCGAATGATCCCGCCAAACAACGGAATCTTTAATTTCATTTTGTCAGCGAAAAGTCGCCCGGCAGGAGTGTTAAGCTGAAGCCGGACGAAAAAATAGATGACAGCCATGAAAATCAAAACCAACCAGCCCCAGCTACGCAACGCATCGCTGAAGTTCAACAACCAATCGGTCAAAACTGGTAACGTGCCTTTTGATCGCATGATGTCAAACATCTCTTCAAACTTGGGCACGAAAAAGATCAGCAATATGCCGACGACGAGAGTTCCAGCCGAAGCGAGCACCATCGGGTAGATCAATGCACCGATCGTCTTTGATTTCAATTCGTCCTGTTCTGCCGTGAATCTCGCGACACGCTCTAACGCGTCTTCCAGGAAACCACCTTCCGCTCCCGCTCGCGACATGTTCACCGCGATGTCGCTGAATACATTTGGGTGTTTGCCGAACGATTCGCCAAGCGATTCACCTTCTTCCACTCGCTTGATCACATCGTCCAAAGCCGTCGTCAATACGGGCGTTGAAGACTGCTCACGAAGAACCGTCAACGAACGAATCAATGGCACACCATTCTTCAGCAACGAAGCGAGTTGCTCGTAAAAGACGGCGATCTTTTGACCGGAGACTCTGTTTCCAAACGAGAACGAAACTGCTTTTTGTTTTTCTGCTTCTACCGAAACCGGGAACAGGGACTTTCCCGTCAGCACATTGATTACATCGCGTTCCGTAGCCGCCGACATGGAACCGGTGACCCGTTCGCCACTTGCATTTCTCGCGATGTAAGTAAAGTCTGCCATTTATCTATCTGTCTCAATCAAATCCGCTGTTTGGTTTGGTTAGTTGTAAACCAGCTGAACTAGCGAACGACTCGGTCCCCTTTGGTGATTCTGATAATTTCATCAACGGACGTATCGCCTGCAATGACTTTCAGCCAACCGTCGTCTCGCAGCGAATCCATGCCTTCTTCTTTGGCTGCTTTTTTAACTTCCCAAGTACTCGTACCATCATGAGCCATCTGACGAATGCGCTCGGTCGTGATCAACAACTCGTAAACACCCAATCGACCACGATAGCCAACGTTCCTGCATTCGCGGCATCCGACTGGTTCGAAAATCTCTTTGGCATTGGCCAGTTCGTGCGGGAAATCTTCCGGATAATCGGCTTTCTTTTTCTTGCTTAGCCTTTTGCAATGCGTGCACAGCCGTCGTACCAGTCGCTGAGCCATCACAGCTTCGACCGTGCTCGCAACCAGAAACGGCTCAACGCCCATATCGGTCATCCGCGTATAAGCTCCAGCCGCGTCGTTTGTATGCAAAGTACTGAACACCATGTGACCAGTCAAAGAAGCCTGGATAGCATTCTCTGCGGTTTCCAAGTCGCGAATCTCACCGACGAGCACCACATCGGGGTCATGTCGCAAGATACTTCTGAGCGAATGAGAAAACGTCAGGCCAATTTTGGAATGGACTTGAATCTGGTTGATTCCCGACAGCTGATACTCGACCGGATCCTCAGTCGTGATAATCTTTGTTGCCGCATCATTGATCTCAATCAACGAACTGTACAGCGTTGTTGTTTTTCCAGAACCAGTCGGACCCGTTACCAACACGATCCCGTGTGGCTGTCGAATGATCTGGCTGAACGCACCGTATGTTTCTTCTGACATCCCCAGGTTTCGAAGGTCAAACTTCATCGAACCTTTATCGAGAATACGCATGACGAGTCCTTCGCCATGGATCATCGGGATCACCGAAACACGCACGTCTACTTCACGTCCGCGGATCTTCAGTTTAATTCGACCGTCTTGCGGTAGCCGCTTTTCGGCAATGTTCAGTCTCGCCATGATCTTCAAGCGACTGATGATCGCGGCGCGGAAATGATTGATCTCAGGCGGCACCGGTTGCGTGTGCAGGATACCGTCAATTCGATAACGAACTACCAAGCCGTCGTTCTGTGACTCGATGTGAACGTCACTGGTTCTGGTCTCGATTGCTTCCAGCAGAATTTCGTTGACCAGTCGGACCACACTCGCTTCCTGAGCCATCTCAGAAAGTTCGCTGCCGTCGGTCTCAATATCTTCCAGAAGCTCAACACCTTCTTCTGATTTCTGTACGATCAAATCTTCGATCGTTTCGCCACCGACGCCGAGGTGTTTCTTGATCAACTTGGCGATCTCGTGCGGATCGGCGAAAACTGGTTCGACCTGTAATCCAGTGGCCTCGGCAATTTCGTCAAGCGGATAGAAATTGAGTGGATTAGAAGTCGCCACGCGAATCGAACCGTTGTGCCGTTCGATCGGGAACAACGCCTCACGGTAAATAAGTTTTTGTGGAAAATTATCCAGCAACGCCAAGTCGATGTCTGCGTTTGGGATGTCAACAAAGTCGACGCCAAGTTCTTCGGCCGCCGCGCGGAGCGCAGCATCAGAGTCAATCGCAGGGTTGTTGATCAGCCACTCCACGAACTCACCATCAGCAGCTTGAGACTGCTGGACTTGAGTCTGGTTAATCAAACCACGTCGTAGAAGAATTTCGGCAAGGTCCATAGCGATGGCATCAACTCAATAGAGATAGATTCACAGGCAAATTTCATGGTAATTGGCGGGGCGATCCAGTTGTCGCCTGCCCCAGACAAAAAGTGACACAACGAGCTCCGTTCGTCAGTTCAAAATCTGTTCACAACAGATATGCCAATTATAGCGGTGAACCAGAAGAAACGCACCGCGGTGTTGGGATGAGAGGTGATGCGTCTTGCACATGCAACGATGCGTTTCTTTTGGCTCACAGCCACGATTCAATCGCAGGCGAGTTATCAATCAAACCCGCTGTTTCCCGATGGGTTTCGCCAAATTAGGCGAAATGAGGCCAATTCAGGTGATTGCATGAAAAAAGGCCCGACAAAAATCGGACCCTTTTCATTTGCAATCAAACTTGTATTCCTGACTACGAATCTCGGCCAGGCCGGGCTTCGCGTCCTCCTCGCTCGCCTCGCGCTCCGCCGCGACCGCCACGACCGCCACGTCCAGCACCGCCTCGCTGGAAGCCTCGATCGCGATCGTTGCCGAAGTCAAATGTCTCGCCAACTTTTTCACGATACATCTCTCGCTGCTCAGGAGTCAAAACTGAAAGAAGTTCTTCTTCTGCCTTCTTTTGCAGCTTCTTGATTTTCTCCTGCATTTCTTCACGAAGTTCCTTGGCCTTTTCTTCGAGCTTTTTCTTTTGCTCTTCGTCTACTCCAAGTTCTTCCAGCAGGTCTTCGTTCTGCAAAGTAGCGCCAGCTCCATCATTGCCGCGACGGCGAGCTGTGCTCTGGATGTGCAGTTCTTTGAGTCGCTTAAGCTGCATCGGGAGTAAAACACCCTCGATCTTTGTCTGGTATTCGCCCTGACGCTCTTCCATTTCGGTACGCAAGTTAGCAAATTGCTCTCTGCGATCTGCCGGCTCGAGCTCACGCAGGTCCGCCATTCGTTCCTGCATCTCGCCCCACATCTCTTCCTGGAGCCCTTCAATTTCTTCCATTTGGTCTGGAACCAGCTCAATCTCATCCTGAACCGTTTCCATGCGAAGCAGGCCTAGCCAACTGTTAGTCGTGCCTCGGCCACCTAAACCTCCGCCACCTCTCTGGGCACTTGCAATATCAGCCATGCACAGCGAAACCGCACATACCGCAATTGTCAAAAACAATGAAATTCTCATCACGAACCGCTCCTGTAATTTTATATTCAGCCCGCAAAACTGCGGGTATAAGACGCATCACATGGTTTAACCACAGGATAGCGAAGGAGTTCCGCGGATTTTTAAGAAAATTCTCTGAGAGTCACAAGCCTTCGATCGGAAGCTAGGAAAACCGGCCAAATCAGCACATATCGTCGCTATTGGCCACGTTAACAGGCATTTTCGCACGGGCGAAATTTCCTGCCAATCGGCTAACCCTGACTGGCTCCAGCATAATCCTTGCCGGGCCAATTGCTCCACCATGCTTTGAACAGCTCATATTGCTGCTCGACAAACCCCCGCTGGCTGTCGCTCAGTCGATCCGTCTCGTTGAAGTGCAGCTCATACTCAGAATCCCCATTCAGCACCAGCAAGTGCTTGTAGAACAGAACCAAATCTGGACCTTCGTCAAACGTCGACAAGACCGTCAACGCGGTATCCAGTTCATCCGCCAATTTGCGAGCCTCCGCGTCTCCGTTGGCGGCAAGTTCACATAGCTTCACCAAGCACAGCACAGGCTCCGGAATCGCGTTTCCAATTCCCGTAATCGCGCCTTTAGCTCCACATCGTACGTAGCCGTGAAAAACCTGCGTATCGACGCCGACCATCAAGGTCAATGCGTCGTCGCCACTGGTGATCATCTCCGCCGCATAGCTCAGCGAATCCGCGCCGCCGAATTCCTTGAACCCGACCAAGTTGGCGTGCCGAGATCGCAAGTCAAAAAACAGATCCGCCCGAGTCTCAAAGCCGTAGTATGGGCTGTTGTAGATAACAGCCGGCAATTCCGGAGCCGCCGAAAGGATGGCGTCGAAGTGATGTCGTTGGGCAGTTGCCGATGTCCCACGCGATAACACTCGAGGTATCACCATCAGTCCCTTGGCGCCGACCGAAGCTGCGTGCGCGGTGTGGTCGACGGCGGATTTAGTATTCATCGCTCCCGTACCAACAACCACTGGAACGCCCGCCTCACAAAGTGCTGCGACTCCAGCTTTCCGCTGATCATCAGTCAACAACGGCCAGTCTCCCATCGAACCGCAATAAATCACTCCCCGCATTCCAGCCGAAACCAGCTCTTGCCCTTTTTTCACCAGGGAGTCAATGTTGGGAGTTCGGTCGTGACTACACGGCGTCATCAACGCCGGCAAGCACCCACTAAAAATAGAAACGTCCATTCGAGTTACCATTACATTCTGATTTTGTGTGCTGAGAACACTAAGCTAATTGATGCGTCATTCTTCGCAACGGCAGACAGTTTTTTTCTGGCCCGGCCACGCAAACAATTTTACTTCCGATGAAATCGAGCCAGCAATGCGGGCAGGAAAACTAGATCACCAAATAGAGCCGCCGCGACCGTGATCGCACCCATCGATGCAAAGATACGATGATCGCGAGACTCACTCCAAAGCACCGTCGAGAATCCCGCGACCAACACGATCGTCGTCATGATTAAAGCCGTCCCAACTCCGGTGAATGCGTTCCGGATGGCAACGTGGGCGTCATCATTCTCTTTAAGCTCTTCCACATACCGTGTCAAAAAGTGGATTGTGTCATCGACGGCGATTCCCAAACAACAGGTGAACGCACACACCATGACGACTTCCAGGTTCTGTCCGGAAAATACCAGGTACGTTCCCGCAACGGCCAGCGGAAACAAGTTAGGAATGATGGATATCAATCCAATTCGCAGCGACCGATATGTCAACGAGAGCACGAAGAAGATAATCAAACTCGCCGTCCCCAAACTGGTCGCGAGATCGACAACGATCTGATACAGATTCTCCCACCGCCAAATCGGCTCACCTTCCATCTTGAATGAGAAGCCTGGATATCGTGTTTCCAGTTGCGTTAAATATTCCTCGCAACGTTCGAATATTGGTGCGTACTTCGCAGTCCCCAAATCCTGCGCCCGAAAAACAACTTTCGCGCGTCGATGTTCCGGTGTGTAGAACGCTCGTTTGAGTGGCGGCGGTAATAACTCCAACATCGACATCCTGTCCTCATCGCTGCCGTCACCCGGCAATGCGTCCAGCATATTACGAATAGACATTGGATGTCCGATCAGTGGTTCCTCTTCCAGGAATTCCTGAGTCGACCGGATGGCTTCGAGTACCTGCGGGGCATCTTCAGCGATTTGCTGATCCCACGAGATGTAAATCGTGACATACTCCAACCCACCCATGGCTCGGTCCATCTTTTTGATGGCAACGTAAACGTCGCTCGATTCCGGCACCGCATTCGCTTGCCGTTCGTCGGGCTTCAAAGTCAGTGAGATCGAAATCAGGGCAACCGTGCAGAGGATTCCCAGTACACTGAAAACCACCGAATGCTTCAACACAAAATCAATCACGCCGGAGATCCGATTCAAATTCGTATCGACCAATCCCTTGTCGTGACCAACATGAACCCACCGTCCCAGCCAGGATGAACAAGCCAGCGGGATAACAGTAATCACAGCGACGAAAGTGATGATCACGCCAATCGCGCAGGCGACGCCAAAGTCCCGGACTAATTCGTGGTGAGCAAGTCCCAGCGAGCCGAATCCAATTGCTGTTGTTAATGACGTTAACCCACAGGCCAATCCGACTTGCCGGATCCCGGCCTTGGCCGCTTCGAAGGCCGACATCCCGCCGACTCGGTTTCGCCGAATCTGCACGACCAGATGGACGCCATCGGTCAGTCCGACCAAGCTGATGAGGATCGGCAGCACGACGTCAATAAATGGGTTTTCGCCGAACCGAAACAAATTAATGATTCCAAGAGTCCAGAAAACACCCAGCGCTGGGGCAAGTCCGACGACGAACACGGCTGTCAGCCCGCGAAACAGGATGACACTCATCAACGCGATCATGGAATAGCCGATCAGCTGATAAGTCACCTGGTTTCGTTCATGCGTCGCGGTCGCGGTGTCAAAGAACGGCACTCGGCCAGTCACCAGAAATTCGCATTCGAATTCTTCATGTTCCGCCGCGACCTCAGCCACCGCCTCGTCCAGTAATTTCGAACAGGCCGTTTCTTCTCCAATCATCAAATAATCAAAATTGACCATCAACAACATCATCTTGCCGTCTTCAGAGAGGAATTGCCCTTTCACAAGCGGATGATTTCGTGCCTTCAGTTTGGCGGCTTCGAATCGACTGGCCGTCGCGGACTCTCGCGGCAACAGCGGTTCGGGAAGTCCAAAGATGTTGATGACCGGAACGTTGTCCAGCCAAACTACGTCATCGACAATTGGCAATGCTTCCAATTCAACAACAATATCGCGAATAGCCGCCGATCCCTGCGGCGTGAAAAACGAATCGGATTCCGCCACGATGACCGCGTCAGCATTTTGCAAGGCGACTTGTTGCACTTCGGGTGGCGATTCACCATCTTTAATTTCGTCGTCCCGCTCCCTGTTAGATTCAGCGAACGCTGGTTCGAACAGATCCGGTGCGATGTAGCCAGTAATCGAAGTCGCCGTGATCAACGCCAACAAGGCGATCGAAATCCAGGGCCGATCAACGATCCAGGAGGTGCCTTGGTTAAAAATTCGTGACACTATCGGCGATCCTGATTCGAGTCGCGATCAGCCGCGATCACTCGTATTTCTTCTCGCGAGACATATCCGTCGCGGTCCCTGTCGAACTGGCGGAACCGGAACTGGCGAACAACTTTCGGCAGCTCGGATCGAACCAAAACGCCGTCACCATTGGCGTCGAATTTGCGAAAGTAATCATCGACGAACGCTTCCACATCCGGGTCCTGGTTTGCTATTTGTTTTGGCTTGTCGGCGGGGTCTTTGAATTCATGATCCAACGGTTGGGAAATAGAAAAGAACGCGACAGCCATTTCCTCCCAGGTTTGGTCGCCCCAGGTTACCGTTGCATTCGGGTCGGGATTGAGGAGGTTTTGTTCTGAGTTATCAAATTGAAACTGGCACTCAAATTTGCCTGCATCTGCAAGGTTGATCGGCGATTTCAATTGATACGTATGCTGCCAGTTGAAGTCATACATCGGGACATCAATCAACTGGGTTCGCTGCTCTCCCGCATGGCGAAACAACTCGAAGGATTTGCCGCGAAAATGCATGTGTGGCGTAAAGGCAATCAACTTTCCTGATTCAGGCAGGTCGCTCAACCACGTTGCTACCGGATGACTTGACTCGTTCGGCGGAATCTCGAACTCCTGAGCCAACGCAGCCAGTGTGTAAACTTCGTGAGTGATCTCGGACGGTTTTCCGAACACCAAGCCGATCTTGGTAATGTCGGTTTGCTCTTCGCCAATCGGAGTGTAATGCTGCTGGAACACAAGTTTCGAACCGGCAGGAATCAATCGAGCTTGCGATGGATCGTAAGGTAACGCTCCCTGACCTGGAACGTATGCCGACAACCACCCGATCCCACGCATCCCCGTTCCATCCGGCGGTCGAACAAAGACAATCGAATGATGCACCACGGATCGGTTCCCCGGCACAACTTGGGCGGCGGTCACCCAGGTATCTTGTTCAAGACCCGGATCGACAACGAAATACTGGTACTCGACAGTGCCGGTCGCCGGAACTCGAAACGGCTTGTCTCGCATCGCGATCACTCTATCGGGAGGCTTCGGTAAGCCCCAGCCGTCGGCGAATTTTCGTTGTGCTGGAAGTTCTGCCGTTTCACCGAATGGAGTTCCTTGTTCCAGCCAATCGCGAAAGACCTGCTTATCCGCTGCCGACATCGAACGCGCATTCGCATACTCGGCGTGACCAGTCGTTGCATGCCAAGGCGGCATCCGTCCGTTGTCGATGACTTCGACAATCATTTCGGCCCAGCCTTTGACTTCGTCGTATTCCGCCATGTCGAATGGCCCAATTTCACCATCGCGATGACATTCGATGCAATGCGTTTGGATCAGCCGCGAAACGTGTTTCGTAAACGTGACCGTCGGATTTGCGACCGGTTTCTTGCGGCGTCCGATCAGGCAGCCGACCGGATCGGTTTTTGCCAGTGTTACTTTCTTCCCGGCGATCAGTTGCTGCAAAGCGTCCTTAAGATAATGTTGTGTCGCCTGGGCACGCGTCGCACCTGGCGCGTACTGATTATCAATGGCTCCACGATATTGGACCTCAAGCTCGCCATCGACCACCATCACCTCCGCCGTCCTTTGTGCCTGGTACTGGTCGGCAACCTGATTGTCGTAGTCTTTGAGCAATGGATATTTCAGCTCAAGCGATTTTCGAAAATCACGCAACTCATCCATCGAGTCCTGTTGGTTGCTGCTGATGCCGACGATTTCAATGCCTTCGTCACGAAACTGTGCCTGGATTTCGCTGAGCCGACGGGCGTATAGTTTCGACAACGGGCACTCAACTCCGAAGAAATAGAGTACCCGGACCTGTTCGCTTTCTTTTTCCGGTCCGTCCAATCGGTCCAGTCGGAAGTTCGTACCATCGGTAGCTGGTAATTCAAACTCCCGGTCGAACTCGGCCCCGATCAACAAACCGCAATCAGTTACCAACAACGTGGCAATCAACGCAACCAGGAAATGGTAAATCGTTTGTCTGTCGATCGAAGAATTGGGCATCGCGGTTGCAAATTGATCAGTTGTTGGCGGCGATCGGTCAAACCAACAGCCTGGATTCAAGCAACCAATTATTGATCAGATTCGGGAGCAAGCCAACCGCGAACACCTCCCCAGATTTTTCCAACTAGTTTTCCTGATAGCAAATCTTCGGTCACCGTTTCGGATTCCGTAGAAAAGTTGTCCCAGACTGCTTCAAAATACGGCTGAGAAGATTCCAGCAACATCGGATAGAGCCCACGCTCAGAAATCTCGTCCAGACCGTCTCGATAATGTTTCAGAACGTGCACATCAAACAGATTGCCCGTTACCTGGATCGTCGTCAGCGCACCCTGAGTGACGGTTTCCACCTGGTTCAGCGAATACATCGCCAAGGCAGTCGAAAGATTTAACATGCTGACATCTTCCTGGTCGGCAATCTGTTGCATGTCGCCCCACAGCTGGTCGAGCTCCGATTTTGGCAGAATACTGCTGGGGTCGATCCTGGCAATGTTATCCGAAGTCGCTTCGATCGTTTCCCGCAATCCTTCGATACTGATCGGAGGCGTATCGAAAACAGTTGCGGCTTCTGAAGAAGCACTGCCAACCGCATCCAACAAATCCTGCGCGCCGTCGATGACTGAATCCTCGGCGATCACGCCTTCCTTTTTTAGTTGCTCGCCAAGTTCGTTGAGATAGGTCTTGGAACCGTACGCCAAGTCGCTGACAACCGCCAGCAGAACGATCGGTGAAACGTGAAGCGTCGCCATACCTGCCAGGTCAACAAAGCCACCAACGGTTTTCCGTGCGACGAAGTTCTCGACATCATCCTCGTTGGCTTCATCGGATTCAGCATTGACCCGCCCGACATCTTTTACAACGACGTCCAACATTTGCTGAACAAACGTCTGGTACGACTTACTATCGCGAAATGCCTGCGGAACCAGCAGCTCAGAAGATTCGCTGATGACGCCGCCAACCATGGCCGCCGTCGATCGCAGCGTTCGTTCCGGCAGCGAAAGCCCGTAAACCATATATTTGTAAACGGAGCCAACATCCGGGGTTTCCGGTTGATCCTGGTTGGTTCCTGATTCGATGGACGATTCAACTTCGTCGCTAGTCATTCCCTGTTACTCCATGCCTGTGGTCAGTTAATTACCAGGTATTCGCGGGAGCAAGCAGGATATTTGAAAATACCCAAGGTAAGCAATAAGTCTTTTTTCAGGCCACGAAACGAGGCAGTCAGACCTGAATTGACGGGTGCCATGTTTACGCGAGCGGAGGTGGTTGTGTGCCGCACCGTCCAAGCATGCTCACGCCGCGTTGACCATTGCCTCATCCTTAGCGTAAGCATGCTGCTGGGAGTTGGCTTCTTACCGGAAAGCCGTGAACATGACCCAAACAAAAACCAGGCACTATTCAATTCAGCTTGGAAGGACCACTAGAAGTCGTCGTTGTTATGAATCGACGACGGATCAATTTTCGGCTTGGGCAGTTTGCCACTTGAATCTCGCTTGATCCGTTCAGGAGGTTGAAACTCCGGAACCTTTGTTTCTCGATAATTTCGAGTTGCCGCTGGCTCTTCCTCTTCAACAGGTTCTTCTGCCGCTCTCATCGCGTTGGGGACGATGAACGGCGCGATGCGGCTGGCTGGTTTGGCTAAGCTGAATGGGTCGATCCCGGCGAACCACCAAAGCAGCACGTGCAACAACGGAATCGCCATCAGCACGCCCAGACCAATCATTACGAACTCGAATCTCGAGTCAGGCTTGCCGACTCCAAACGATCGGAAGTTCTGAATCCTTTGTTTTGTTTGAGATTGGAGCGATCGTAACCAGTTGCCGAACGTTTTTTCTCGCTTCAGCTTAGGTTCGGAATCTTTCTTGCCATTGCCCGAACTGGAATGGCGAGAATCCGAACTGGCTGAAGAGCTTGATTTGCTACGGCTGCGACGGCTACGTTCGCGATCGCGGTCTCGTGATTTTGATCCCGATGATGATCTGCCGCGAGATTCAGAATCGGAGCGACTGGTTTCGTCCGACCGCGATTCAGGCAGCGAAGTTGTCGATGTGTTCTCTTTTAGTTTAGCCAGGCTTTCCGCTAGTTTCGGATCGCTTTGTCGTCGGCGCGATCGCTTTCGTTTACGTTTTTTCTTGATTCCCTTGGACAACAAACTCGGCACAACAAACCTGCCGTTCTTCTTTTCCGTTGTCGGTTTGTAGTCGTCTTTGGATACATGGAACAGTTCAGGAGTATCAATCGCATTGATGCGGTCGGGCCGCGATTCAGCTGCTTCGTTGTTGTTAGTTTTATTGCTGCCGTTCTTGTTGCTGACCGGTTCGGTATCGACGACATGAACTTCAGGTATGGTTTCTTCCAATATTTCAGCGATCTCGAAATTGGCTTCGCAGATCGGGCAGCCAACTTGTGACTTCGATTGGGAAGTCACAGCCGTAACCGGAATGCGGACGACCTTTTGGCAACTAGGGCAAGTTCCCAATACGAAATCGGCTTGGCGGGAATTCTGGTTCAACATTTCAACCTGTTAAACAGCCGGGGGCGGAGAAGTTCGTCAATTATAGCAAAGCTCCCGCCAAATTGCGGGGCTTTTCCCCAGTGTTTCCTTCCTAAGCGGGTTTATTCGATGAACTCCGGATTATGCGGGTCGCGGAGCGGGCATAATTCGAAATTTCGGAATATCCGAAAGCCACGGCAATGCTCTCTGCCCGGCTGGGAGCACAAGGCCTAGATCCGATAAATCGGGGCTAACTTGCTCGTCAGGTGTTTAATCAGTGGCTGGTGGTCTATTTTTTTCCCGGAAACCTGCAATCCAAGCTCGTCACTTGGGAACCGACTTCCCTGCTGATGAATTTTCGTATTGAGCCACTCTTTCAGTGGAGCGAAATCTCCTTTTGCAAACATCTGTTGCAAATTCCCCAGCTCAGCCTCAGCGGCGTCAAAGAACTGTGACGCATACAGGTTGCCCAGTGAATAGGTCGGAAAATACCCGAACAGCCCCGCACTCCAGTGAATATCCTGCATCACTCCGTTGGAATCCGAATCGGGCATGATCCCGAGGTACTGCTGATATTTCGAGTTCCAGGCTTCTGGCAATTCCGAAGTGGTGAATTCTCCGTTCAAAATTTCCCGTTCCAATTCAAACCGGATAATGATGTGCAGATTGTAAGTCGCCTCGTCCGCTTCCACACGAATCAGTGACGGACCGACGGCATTGATAGCCGCGTAGAATTCTTCCACATCGACATCGGCTAACGAATCAAAATGCTGTTGGGCTGGCGAGTAGAAATAATCCCAGAACGCACGACTGCGACCAACCAGGTTCTCCCACAGTCGCGATTGCGATTCGTGAATGCCCAAGCTGCAATATTTTCCTGGCGGCAACCCGTACTGATCAGCACGCAGACCCTGTTCGTAGATCCCGTGTCCGGCTTCATGCATCGTGCCGAAAAAAGCCATGTTGAAAAAATTCGGATCAAAGCGAGTTGTTATTCTTACATCGTCCGGCCCCAGTTCCGTGCAGAACGGATGATGCGTCGTGTCCAGTCGGCCTCGACCAAATTCAAAACCGATCCGTTCCGATGCCAACGTGCAGAATTTCCGCTGTTGAGTTTCCGGGAACTCGCGTCTCAGGCAACTCGTATCGACTTGATGTTTTGCTCCCGCGATCTTTTCGAGCAGCGGAACCAGATCATTTCTCAACGCCTCAAGAACTCCCGCCACCTCCGCCGTCGATGCGCCCGGTTCATAGTCATCCAGCAACGCATCATAACGCTCGTCGGTAAAACCGATGGCATCGGCCTGTTCACGCTTGAGCCGAAATATTTCGTCCAGGCTGGGAGCGAATTTGGCAAAGTCATTATCTTTCCTGGCCGCGATCCAGACTTGCTGTCCAACCGCCGCCGCCCGGGCCGACGCTTGGACCAGTTCGTCCGGCAGCTTGGTTTTCTTTTCATACTCGCGCATCAAAACGCGAATCGTCGATCCGGAATCCGAGTTCTTGTTACTTGCCAAATCCGATTCACTTAGCGCCGTCAACAACTCACCGCGCCCGGGGTCAGTCTGACGCTTGTGAATCTCGCCAGCCAGAAAAGTGATCTGCTCAGCGCGGTAAGCTCCACCCTGTTCCGGGAGCTTTGTTTGCTGATCCCATTCCAGTAGCGCCATTGACGCTTTCAGGTACTGATCCTGGCGGACCACCTGGCATAGCTCATCGAATTTGTCTTGCATCTTGCCGTTAACCCTGAACTCCGTCCTTGTCCCGCCGCTCACTGGGGTAAGGGATGATCTTTTGCCACTCGTTTGCATCCGACCGAGCGACCACCGCGATGACCGGTTCGGTGTCACTCAAGTTGAAAACTTCGTGCGGGCAACCGGGCTCGATGTAGAGGAAGTCGCCGGCTTCGTTGTCGACGGTATGCTTTAAGTCCTCACCAAAGATATGTCGTACCTTTCCTTGCATGATATAAAGCATCAACTCAAAACCGTCGTGGATATGTGCGTATGCGACTGCTCCGGGAGCAACCGTAGCAACGTTCATCGATAGCTTTTTCGCGCTGACGTTCTTGGCACTCAGTCCAGCCTTGTATCGGATACCGTTCCAGCCGCGAAAGTTCTCGCCACCCATCGCTTCCTTGGTGCGGATAACTGAAATTCCATCGGTGCCTTCAACAAATTGCGTCAAGTCAATTTCCTGTTCACTCATTTTGCTCGCCTCTATATCACTTCAATAATGGTTCAATACAACGAAGAACGAATAGGTTATCCGATGGCAAGAATTTTCAAACCTGAGATATGGCTGGTGTCCGGATTGTCGGCGAAAAAGTATCACCTAGAAATTCGAAAGCCATTCGGGACGGTCAATTGACAGGTCAAACTGGACGGCCAGAGCGTAGGCCGCTAATCCAATGCCGACAGCCAGGATAAATCCAACGGCGATGGGGATGCCTGATACGTTCTGTGTATCGGGACGATGGAAATGCCAGCTTGCACTCTTGAAGAACACCATTCCCGTGATCCATGGAGCGAATCCAGGCAACCCCGCCCCCAGGAAAAGCGTGCCGATTACTGTCATTGGCAGGATCAGTATCCCGACGATAAACGCAAAGGTACCCGCCGCGACCATGGAGCCGCCCAGGAAATGATTCAAGAACACCTTTTCTCTGGGCGCGTACCAACTGACAGCCACGACGGCGATTTGCCAGCCAATAAATGCATAGCAGCCAATTCCATAGGTTGTGATGTACACAACTTTTCCGAGCTCGAAATATCCAAACACAAATGGGTCGGCAAAGATGCAGCCAAGAGGCAACAGAACCAGCCACGAAAACTGATTCCAAAACCGAAAAAGCTCAGGACGATCTGAAAGCCGTTCAACCAACATCAGGTTCGCGATACCGCAGGCTATAAATAGGACGTGCGCTCCGAAAAACCCAACAGCCGTAACCAAAGTGATCGTCAGTGCGCAGATGGCTGTGATTGCCATTAAATTGAAAATGGATAGCTGCGGATTGTCAAACACCTGGTACTGTCTTTTGCGTACCGAAATCCGTTCCTTCACAAACTTCGTTGGCTGGCCTGAGAAATCTTTCGTCTTGTCGAAACTTGCATCATTGTCTTTGGGTAAGGTTTGTTCAGACATTGTGCCAGCGTCCGCATCGAGTTGGTGGGCAGGTTCCGGTCGCTCATTCAGTTTTGCGTCAGGTTTCATTCGCCGCCATTTAAAGGCTTGAGTGCTCTGGTAGATTGTTTTCGCAACGAGGAAATTGTTTTGCTCGTTAAAAATTTGGCAAGCCCACGGAGACATCAATGAGTCGACTTCATCTAGTTTTGACAAACGTATTGTCACTGGTTCTGTTGTTCGGAGTTTCAACCTCCTATGCGGACACTGCGGATTTCGAAGGACTGGATCCGTTAATAATCCCCAGCACACCATTTGATTCTGGTGGGCTGACTTTTACCTCGGAATTCGCAGAGAACACAATTGTGCCGCCGGGTGCTGGAGTGGCATCTGACAATGGTACGCAAACGTTTGCTTGGTGTGGGTCTGGCTGTGGCGGAACGCAGTTGGTAACGGTTGAAGCGATCGACGGCGGTGTATTCAACTTGGACTCTCTGGATGCCGGTAATTTAGCCCCAGCCGGAACGCCTCTTGGTTTTGTGCCGGGAATGACATTGGAGGTTGTTGGCCATCAGGTCGGTGGCCAAACAATTCAGCAATCGCTGGTCATCCAGGAAAACACGTTTACGACATTTGACCTCATCGGATTCAATTCACTCGAGTTCTTTGAGCTGTTCGCGCCAGAGGTAACGGATTCGACAACCGGCGCCGTTCTGGGGAATCCTGATCCACTTGTCGATAACATCAATTTCACGCCCGTCCCAGAACCTGGCGCATGTTTTGCGTTGGTGATTGCATCGGTTATGTTTGTTCGGCGGCGGAGGTAGATAGTTGTTCGTCAGACCTGAATTGACGGGTGCCAAGTTTACGCGAGCGGTGATGGTTACGTGTGCCGTTCGACCAAGCATGCTCACGCCGCGTTGACCAATGCCTCATCCTTAGCGTAAGCATGCCGTTCCTGGGAGTTGGCCTATTGCTGGAAAGGCGTGAACATGGCACCCAAAAATTAGGGACACAAACTATTCAATTCAGCTTGCAAGGACCACTAGCTGTGTCCAACCGTTCGGGCTTGAGTTCGCAATAGTTCGGGCACGCAATCAATTCTCAACGTTCCGATCCCAAACGACTGGGCCCAGGTGGGATAATCAAAGTCTAACTGCGGTTTTGGTTGTTACTTGAATCATGGTAGGTATTTGCGTAGCTTCTTGCAGTGGAAGAATTTGACGTCCTTGGTGCGTTTTGATACTATCGTTTCACCTCTGTTTTGAAATTTCAGGTTAGCGTCGTGACCTGTCAGATCGCCACTTCCAGCAATTCCATATCGGCGGCGAAATATAGGGAGCTGACATGAAGTTT
>CAZXLW010000030.1:0-10693 GCA_964641465.1 uncultured Pirellulaceae bacterium
TCATTCAGTTCACTTCTCACCGCGTCGGTGTGGCCACGAAAACGGGGACAGGGCCAATAACTGCATCGGTCCGACACACCGAAGTATTTAGTAGGTTCACGAGCAGTAACAGTAATTCGTTTCTTGGGAAATTGACTCGTCTACTCAACGAGTTCCCGAGCCTATATTGACAGTGCAATGAGTTGTGGAAGTGGCGATTCCTTATGGGGTGGAGCAATTGTGAAACAAAAAAACTTTGCAATCCTGGTTTCTATTGCGTAAACACCATCGAAAAAACAGTAGTACGAACAAGGAACGCATTGCCAACGGATCGAACTCATCAGAAATGACTTGCTGACCAATTCCCTTGACTTGTTTGAGAACGAAAATGACGAACAATTCAATCTGGCTTTAGCGATTCCCAGACAGCCGATCAGGCGACTGAGGGTTCCGAGAAGAAGCACTAGACTAGAAGCGGTTTCAAAACCGATTTCACGAAAGTAGCACGACTCTCCGAGTCGTAAATATCGTGATGAAACGACTCGGAGAGTCGTGCTACTATGGTTTTGAAACGCCTTCTAGACTAGTAAGTATTTCGCGCAGCATAGCCATGAATAGAACATTGAAACCGCGTCTTTATCTAACGCGAGTCATTATCGGAACATGCTCACGCGAGCGTGAACATGGCATTCATACAAACTGCATGGCCCCCATACAAACTGGTCCAGCTTGGATGGACCACTAACCGTTCAGAAGCAGGATGAATGGTTCGACGTCCAGCAGATCCACTTGCCCGTCGCCGTTGATGTCTGCTTTGTCGGAGAACGTTCCGTTGCTGATCAAGTCAACGAATGGAGCCACGTCCAAAAGATTGATCGCACCATCGCAATTGACGTCACCAACCAGAATTTTCGATTCAGAAACACCAATTGTGTAACTGCCGATCAACGGGGCAAGCAATTGCCCTTCATGGACAATACCGGTGGCTCCCGGGCCAGTCGTCAGATTGACCGTGTCACCAGCTTCTCCGACCACATCAAAATCAATCCTCGCGAACAGGAATGCGTTGACGCCAAAGTCGAAACCCTGGTCGAAAAACACTGGGCCTGTATTCATCGCCGTCATGCCCGACCCGGAAACGATCGTAAACGCGCCGAGCTCGTCGATAAAATTCGGCTCAACGGTACCAGTGCTACCGACGGCGTCTCCCCACCGAGGCCCGACGACACTACCACTAACCAAAATGTCGAACTCCAAGGTCTCGGCCGAAGTAAATTCAATCACACCGTCTTCCGAGGTCTCGACGTCGATGAAGGCACCGGTAGCGATGTCGCTTAACATTGCGTCGTAGTACAGGAACAAGGAACCACTGGATCCTGCCATAAAATCGCCGGCTGCGTTGGACTCATTGGCAGCCCCTGAATCCAAACCAATCGACGACCAGAAAAAGTCGACTGGACCTGCATCGGTAAAGCCAACTGACATGGAAATTTCACCCATTCGCGGAACATTGTTGACTCCAACAAGTACTCCACTTACACGAATCTCGTACCGTTGACCGGCGACGACAGGAAATGTCACTCCACTTTGCAGTGTGTCCTGAAAATCATCGTTCGAGGCAACAGGAAGCAAATCTGCAACCGCACTCGATGCGCCTGCTTCGAAGACATGCAACTCAGTATCAAAGTTGCTGCCTGCTGTATCAATGTGCATCAGCCCGGTACCTGGCGCTACGGCGTTCCACCAAACGGTCGCCCCGGAACTTTCCAAATCTGGTTCGCCACCTTCGATCCCGGCGCCTCGATTAGCTCCAGTGATCGATGCCGGCAGGCTGGCAATTTCGATGCTATTCTCAAATTGATCATTGGCTGGGGCAGTAAACTCCAGGCAAGGCCGCGTGTTGCGAAGGGTCGTGATCACGTCCCTCGTCTCAGCGGAAAAGCTACTGGAGCAATTCACCGACGCATTCATCGTGTTGTCAGGACAGCTACAGTGATTCGCACCCCAGTTATGCCCCAACTCATGAGCGCCAATTTGGACGTTGCAGCTTAACGGCAAATCCAGTGCCTCGCCCGATGAAAAACCGAAGCCAAAAGTGGAACTGCAAATGCCACCAAGGAAGGCAGCACCACCGACTCCCGGAGTGAACTTCCCAGTAAACATATGGACAATGTCGCGAGGAATATCTGTCTGGTTCGTCAACCATTCTTCGGAAACTTCTGCAAGCAAAGGAGTAAAGTCCGAGGTCACATACGGATCGTTCGAATTGGAACGAATAATGATGGCAGTTATTTGATGTGAGATTGCAACTTCGTCTTCAAACTGGTCATTGACCATATTGACTATCAACTCGATGCGATCCATCGTTGCCTGCGTCGAGCCGTAAGCCGAAAAGAACTCAAAGTCGGTGTCTATCCCGATCTCGGCCAAAGCAATTCCCGGTCCCGGCCCCGCAGTGCCAAAAGCGAAATCATCCGCTTCAGAATTCCGGCGATAGAGCCGATCCCGGCGTGCGCGTTGATTCCTGAGTTGAATCGCTTCGTAGTGTTCCAGACGCAACCCGGCATTACCGCACATCGTATCAACGGGGCGAACCTGATCCGGACGATACATCACGTGGTCGGGAGTTACGTTTGCTCCTTGAACATCGATGTCATCAAAAACCATTGGCTCGACAAAATAGATCGTGCCGTCAGACATCGAGATCCTGGCGGCCAAACCACCGTCGAGCACCGAACCAACGACCTTGCTTCCTTTGTCGCCGCGCAACGCACCAGAAACCGTTCGCGATGCAGGCGGAGCTATCGACCGCAGTGATCCATCCGCCAATTGTTCCTTCAGCACAAATTTGTCAGAACGAACGTTGATGGGATGCAACTCCAGTTCATATTCGCTACCGTCGAATTCAATATCAACAACTAACGATTGCCCAGCCTCTGCATCGATGTCCAATTCAAGCATAAAGCCCGAACTGAGGTGCATGGATTCCGCAATATCTTCAGGCAATTCCAATTGAGCCGTCACGGGCGCGCAGCAGATAGCGAATACAACGCATGAAATCAAGACGACAAGATGGTTCTTGTTGCTCATAAGAAAACCGGTTGAAAGGAGGGGATGGGGTTGGGGCTATGACCGGAATGGTCCGTACCGATCACAAACAATTCTAATCGCTCTGTGTAAAGTACTCAAATTGCGGCTGAACCGCGTTCGCCGGTACGAATTCGCACACAATCTTCCATCGGCAGCACAAATATCTTACCGTCGCCAATAGCACCTGTTTCGCCGGTCTTGGCACCCTTCATGATCGCCTGAATAGTCGGCTCGACAAACTCTTCATTCACGGCAATCTGCAATTGGACTTTGCGACGCAAGTTGATTGCGAATTCGTCTGCTGCGTAAATCTCAGACTTGCCTTGCTGACGACCAAAGCCCTGGCAATCCATAATCGTCAGGCGAAACACTTCGACGTCGGTCAATGCATTTTTGACCGACTCTAGATTGTGCGGCTGGATGATCGCAATAATCAGTTTCATAGTCGCGTTTCTTTCAGATCATCTTCAAATCAATTATTCGCCGGGATCGTCGAACAATGCTTTAACATATTCATCGACACTGAACTTGGCAAAAGCATCCGGAGTTTCTCCCAAGCCAACAAATTTGACCGGCAACCCGAACTCCTGTCGAATCGGAATTGCCACGCCACCTTTCGCCGTCCCGTCGAGCTTCGCAAGGATGATACCGGTACAATCGGCGACTTCTGTGAACCCGCGTGCCTGGCTAATCGCGTTCTGCCCGGCGGTCGCGTCCAGTACCAACAAGACTTCGTGCGGAGCGTCCGGGATGACTTTGCTGATGACTTTTCTGATCCGCCCCAACTCGTCCATCAAGTTCGTCTGCGTTTGAAGTCGACCGGCGGTATCAACGATACAGATGTCTCTGTTATTGGTCGAAGCTGCGTCGACCGCTTTGTACGCCACACTGGCCGGGTCGCTCTGATCACGGCCCTTTACGATCTCAGCACCAAGTCGCTCGGACCACACCGTCAGTTGACTGACGGCCGCGGCGCGAAAAGTATCTCCTGCGCCCAGGACGACTGACTTGCCTTGTTCAATAAACAGGTTGGCCAATTTAGCAATCGACGTTGTTTTCCCCGAACCATTAACACCGACAACCATGATGACCGTTGGCCCAGAAGCCGCAAAGTTGATATCGTCGTTCTCCTGCGACATGATCTCAGAGATAATTTCCTGTGCGGTCTCGACCAAATCCGAGAGCATCATCTTGCGAGCACGGAATTTCTTGCCGATCTCATCGCGGATCTTCATCGCGGTGGAGTTTCCCATATCGGTCTTCACCAACGAAGCAAACAACTCGTCGAGAAACTCGTCGTCAACCAGCCGGCCTTCCTTGCCGACGATATCGCGAATGTCCGTGTTGAGGACTTCAACCGTTTTCTTTAACGCACCTTTGAGCCGGCCGAATAGCCCCTTGGGCTTCTCTTCGACTGGCGCAGGTGCAGCTGGCTCGGGTGCAGCTGACGCAGGTTCAGCTACTGGAGGAGCAGCGGGTTCAGGCTCCGAAGTTGATTCATTCGGTGGAGGTTCAGTCGGTGGAGGTGCAGTGGTCGAGGACTGCGGCTGATCACCAGCGGATTTTTCTTGATCGCTTTTTGCTGGATCCTTTTTCTTGCTAAATGGGTTCCACAATGCCATAACAGTCTCGAATTCGTGCGTCAGAAATTTTTCCGGGAAGGCTGCATGATATCGGATGCGGATTTTTTGTCATTGCCAATCGTAGGCCAATCACAGCCAATAGCAGGCAATCTTGGCCAAACAGAGGCATTGCAGCCAGTCATTGCCGAGCATCCGTCTCCAACCGAGTCCATCCGCAGCAGGCCGACAGACCTGACTATTCGTTGATATCGCCAGCTTCTTGGTGTTCGGTTGAAGATTCGGCGGGAGTCTCCGGCGAATCTGAATTCAACAGGCGGTCCAGAATCCCGTTCACAAACTGAGAAGAATTGTTTGTCCCGTATCGTTTCGCCAGCTCGATCGCCTCGTTGATAGCAACCGGGCCCGGAGTTTCATCGAAAAACATGATCTCAAACGCGGCCAACCGAAGAATACTGCGGTCGGTCGCTGCCATCCGCTCCAATCGCCAGTTCTGGGTCGTTGCCTTGAGAGCTTCGTCAATTCGCTCGCGGTTCGACTCAATCCCACGCAACAGCTGCTCCGCGAACGGGACAAAGCGAGGATCTCCCTTCAGTCTTGCCTTAAGAAAGTCATGCTCGACATCAACATCACCTTCTGGATTCAGGTCACGCTGAAACAAAATCTGTACGACTACTTCGCGGGCTCGCCGGCGACTGGACATAGGACAAGTTTGGAAAGATCAGGAATATGTTTTGCGAACGTTTAACGATCCGAATTCTAGATGACCTGCTCGCAAGAAGGAATCGGCAAACTCGCAACCCAACGAACTGTTCGGTTAATTCGAATTTTCCAATTGATCAAATAGCTGCAACATTTCGATAGCGGCCATCGTGGCTTCCACACCTTTGTTGCCTTTTTTGCCGCCACTGCGCTGGATTGCCTGATCGGCGTTGTTACAGGTCAGGACCCCGAATGCGATCGGCTTCCCGGTTTCCACGGAAAGCTTCCCAAGCGTTTGGCTAATCATCGAGTTGATATGCTCGTCGTGGGTTGTCTCACCCTTGATAACGGCTCCCAGACAGACAACCGCATCGCAGCGGTCAATAACGCGTTTAGCCGCCAACGCCAGCTCCCAAGCCCCGGGAACCCACATCGCTTCGATCTGCTCAGCAGGCACGTCATGCTTGGCAAGCGTCTCAAGCGCCGCATCAAGCAGTTTTTCGGTTACCTGTTTATTGAATTCCGAAACTGCGACCGCAAATTTTTTGTCGCTGACGCTTCCGGATTTTCCATCAACTATTTCGACGTTGCCAGACACTCAGAACTTCCTGCATACGAATATTACGAGTATTGCTCGATGACATACTGGTCAACTAACCACGATGGATCTAAATCCATGTGGCAAGTTACAGCGAGCCACCCTTTAAGCTCATCAAGAACTCAGCGTTCGTTTTCGTCTTACGCAGCCGATTCGTCAACATGTCCATCGCATCCGGGCCATTCATTTCGCTCAATGCGCGACGAATCAGGCAAATGCGATCGTATTCATCCGGGTCCAGAAGCTTTTCTTCACGCCGCGTTCCCGAGCGATTGATGTCCATTGCTGGCCAAATTCGTTTGTCAACGAGAGCTCGATCAAGCACGATCTCCATGTTGCCGGTACCTTTGAATTCTTCAAAGATCACTTCGTCCATCCGGCTACCGGTGTCGATGAGTGCAGTTGCCAGGATCGTAAGCGATCCTCCCTCTTCGATTTTCCGTGCAGACCCGAAGAATGCTTTTGGCTTTTGCAAGGCGTTTGCATCCAAGCCGCCAGAAAGCGTCTTGCCAGACTGCGGGCACTCGGAATTCCAAGCTCGGCCCAGCCGGGTGATCGAATCAAGGAAAATGATCACGTCGACGCCACCTTCGACCAACCGCTTGGCTTTTTCAAGCACCATATCGGCGACCTGAATGTGCCTGGATGCAGGTTCATCAAATGTTGAGCTGATCACTTCGCAACGTTCGCCTCGAACCTCGCGTTCCATATCGGTGACTTCTTCCGGACGTTCATCGATCAATAGCATGATGACGTAAGCTTCCGGGTAGTTAATTAGAACCGCACGAGCCATGTTCTGCATCAACATGGTCTTACCAGCTCGCGGAGGACTAACGATCAAACCACGCTGACCAAATCCAATCGGAGCCATCATATCGACAACACGAGTTGGCATATTGTCAGCATCATGCTCCATCATGATTCGAGTATCCGGATGCAACGGCGTGAGTTCATCGAAATGAACGGCCCGCGCGATATCGTTTGGATTCTGCCCGTTGACTTGTTCGACCCGCAACAGCGCGAAATACCGCTCGTTTTCTTTGGGGGGGCGAATCTGGCCAATTACGATCGCGCCGTTTCGCAAATTAAATTTGCGAATCTGGCTTGGCGACACATAGATATCATCTGGACAACTGAGATAGTGCTGGTTGGGGCTGCGGAGGAAGCCAAAACCATCAGGCAAAATCTGCAAGGTTCCCTCACCATACATCAGCCCTCGATTCTTGACCCGCTCTTTTATGATCAGCGTGATGACTTCCCGCTTGGTCAGCCCTTCGATCTCCGTGATACCTTCAGTCGCTGCATGTTCAATGACGCCCTCTATCTTCATTTTCTGAAGATCAGTGACGTTGATCCCGTCTTCCATGTTGAAAGAATCCTTGTCCATCGGCGGCTTCCCGTCCTTGCGAGAAATCTGCTCAGCGAATGACAAAGGCTCTCCACTGTCTTCCAACTCGCGCAGTCGTTTATCAACGTCCGGGTCGAGTTTGAAGTGCGGTCGCCTTCCCATCGGCTTGCGCATCGGCCTGCGATGCGATTGTCGCGCGGTCGTTTGTCCCCGGCTGTGTTTGTTTTCTTGTTCGGACATTCTAAATGTGCTCTCCGTCGTCTAACTCGGATAAGTTTGCTTGCTCCCAGCTTGCTTTACTTCACGAGGCGCTTTTTGAAGGGGTATCGATTAGGTATCTACGGTGACTATGGGGGGATCTCGTACTCTGCTTAGAACTCCAGCAACTTCCAAATTCGCTCGACCTGTTTGAAGGCCGAAAGTTCATCTCCTGAATTGTCGATGACGTGATGTGATCGACGTTCTTTTTCCGTTAAATCCAATTGATGACTTTCACGATCTAAAAGTTGTTCCTGTGTCCATCCACGTTGCAACACGCGTTGTAGGCGAATTTTCTCCGGCGTCTTGACGAAAACCAAATGATCACAAATTGAGTCCCAACCAGCTTCGAACAATAACGGAGCGTCCAAGACTACAGCAGAAGTACCATTTTCTCGTTCTTTCTCGATTCGACGCTGGATCCGATTCTTGATTCGAGGATGAGTAATACCCTCCAGAATCTCGAGTTGTTTCCCTTCGTCTTGATCGTCAAAAACGATACTTGCTAGTGCCTTGCGATCGATCGTTGCGTCGCTGTCGATAACTTCGAGGCCCCAAAGGTCACGAATTTCCGACTTAACGCCTTCGTCATCCAGAACATCGTGACCTATTCGGTCTGCGTCCAATACGACTCCGCCCAGCTGCGAAAACATTTTCGCAATTGTGCTTTTGCCGCTAGCAACGCCACCGGTCAAACCAATCGTGATTGGTCGTGTCAATGCGACGCCCAACTGTTCTAGTTGTGAATGATTATTCGCCGTCTATCAGCAACAATTGAACGATTGCTCACATAAAGAATTGCATGGTCGCAACGAGTAGATCTCGATGCAAGAATCAATAACCCGAAGGTCAAGCAATTGCCGCCTTCAACAATGTTAGTCTTTTGGGCAAATTTATTCCACCGCTGTATTTTGCCGTGAGCCAAATAATTTCAAAGATTGCCCCCTAACCGGGCCGCAAATTGAGCTATTGCCCCGGCTTCAAAATCCACTAGTTGGAGCCAACATAATGCGGGGCACCGTATTCACCCTAATCTACCGCTGCTTCTGTCGCCCAGATATTGAATCCCGATCGGCAGCATCGTGACCGGCGTCAAAACCTTCATCGCAACTGCTGGACGAATTGAGAATTTCGACGATTTGAGGCTTTAAGTCACCAATTCCGAATTAGACTTCTATGACGTCCAATTCTCAGGTCATCCCAATCCGTTAAACTGGGACAACCGTAACAATTAGACGAATTCGGTGCAGTAGGCTATGAACATTTGTTTGACACTTTTTTTCGCCTATCTAAAATCGAAGTAGGGACAGAGATCAAGAAACGGACGGCATCCCCACCGATTTCCAACCTTGTCCAATAATTACGTACACGTCCGCATTTGGTAGTTTAGCCACGCAGGGGCGGTGTTCATAACTAATAGAGCATTGCCCAATTTGAAAAGGTTTCAGGAGTTCTTATGGCTGCAAGGGAAAACCAAGGCTACTTGATCGCAGTAATCATTCTGGTCTTGTTTGTGCTTGTATTTGGCTTACTCGCGTTCTTGGGCATTTCCAAGGCGAATGAGTATTCAGAGCAGTCGGCAAATTTGAAAAACGAATTGTCGGTTTCGGAAAAAGTCAGCAAAGCGAATCAGATTCAAGCGGAGATTCTTCGCGCATACATCGGCGACCTTGACGTGACTTTAGCGGAAGTCCCGACTCAGTTTGCCAGCCTCGAACAGCTATCCAGAAGCGATAACTCGTTGTCGGAAACTCAACGTTCAGCGATCAAGGCTGTCGAGGAGCAAACTAACGAAGTCCGCGATGCCTACAATCGCGACATGCGACAATTCGTTGCTCGGACTTCGGACGATCAATCCGAAGAGCAAACCTGGACGGCAGTCTTTCGAAATCTGGTTCAGGTAACGGCCGCAGGTCACAACGCACTGAATGTTGAAAAGAATCAAAACATAGAAGACATGAAGCGGTTGGAGACTGAGAAGCAAAGCCTCCAGGAACGACTGACCCAAAACGAAATGGCCCTCAAAAAGAAAGAGGAAGAGCTCGCCAGCGTCAAGAAATTGAGTTCGGACAACATTGCTGAGTTGATGTCTCAGTTCAAACAAGCTCAATCGGATATCGAAGCCAACAACCGCAAGACATCGGAAGACTTGGCTAAACTGCAATTGAAATACAACAACTTAAGATCAGCCAATGAAAAGCTGGACTTGGACTATGGTAAACTCAAAGCTGAGAACATTGCTTTGAAAGCCGAGAATTTTGACCTGCATGATGGCACGATCGTTCGAGTCGCCAGGGGCAGCAACATGGTCTTTCTGGACATCGGAAGCGCCGATGGACTTCGCAGCAATCAGACATTCGCCGTTTACGACCGCCATGTCAACAATTTCGAGAAGGATTCCGAAAAGGCCAAGATTGAAGTCATTCGTGTAACGGGTCCTCATACCGCTGATGCTCGAATCACCGAAGAAAACCCCGTCGATCCGATCACTCGATTCGACTACGTCGTGACCCCGACTTGGGATCCTGGATATCGAGTCCCCATCGCATTGGCTGGTATCTTCGATCTGGACAACGATGGCAACTCCGATCAGGCACAGTTCATTCGCATGATTGAGAACAACGGAGGTCGTGTCGTCGCATTCCATGACTCAGAAGGCAACGTCAACGGAACTATCGATGCGTCGACTCGGTACCTCGTTTTGGGCGAATCGCCTCAACCTGGTCCGGAAGGCGTAACTCAAGGCAACATCTACAGTGCCATGCGAAACCTGGAAAAATTGGCAGGAGACAAATCCGTTCCAGTGATCGACACCCGCAAGATGATGAACTGGATGGGGCGTCACAATCGAGCGTCCATCGAACGTGGCAACCCCAAGATTCAAAAGTTCCGCCCAAGATCAATCGACGGCAGCGATTCGTCGAACGGTAGTGGCTCCTCAGCAAAAGGTAGCGACACAACCAACGGCAGTGACACTAACGGCAGCGGCACCAATGGCAGCGGCAGCAGCACACGCTAGCTAGCCGCTCGGTCGGTCGCTTGCCTGATCCATTTATTTTCTGTTGTCTCAGATGCGTGTGTTCGCAACACGCTCTCTGATTCTTCAGCTAATGCTTCGCCATAAACACTTCGCCATAA
>CAZXLW010000030.1:10793-49025 GCA_964641465.1 uncultured Pirellulaceae bacterium
GCAACACGCTCTCTGATTCTTCAGCTAATGCTTCGCCATAAACACTTCGCCATAACATAACCCGTGAGTCACGAGTTAGCTGGTTTGCGGATGGTTGTCTGCCGATTCCTGAAAATGTATTTGTTACTTATCTTTGACCAGTGAAATGCGAAATTCAATCCTATCATTTGGAGAGCCTTCCAGCGCATTCTGCAATTTTTCATGCAACTCGGCGTACGCCTCACCAGTCGTAGCGTAATCCAATGAGAACCCGAGTCCGCTTGAATGAACTCTCTTTCCATTGATTGCCACGTAGCCAGATCCGTTCCACATTTGTTGAGTGCCTCCGCGGGAATGAAACTGGTTGGTCAACTCGATCAAAATACCGAAACCTTGTTCCTGCTTGAACCGTTCGCAAACGATAGAAATTCCTGAAACGCCTTCCGGCTGTTGTTTCGCCATTTGTTGCACAAGCTCGATGAGCACATCTGCCGAGAGCGTCGATTGATTCAGAGATTCGATTCGCTGTTTCCATCTATCATTCAACGGGGCAGAAGTACTGGAAATTTCGATTAAGGAAATCTGGTTGGGCAGTTGTTGGACAAGTTTCGCAAGACGTTCGCGGGCCAAGTGTTCTTGTGGCAATTCCTGAACAGCTTTCTGTAGCGTCGGGAATGCGATTGGTCCAAACGATTTCAATTGGTCAATCAGTTCGCTAACTTTCGCTCCTGTGTTCGCATTACCGATCGAGCCAACGATCGTTTTCAAATTGTCGGCGTCGAACTTGGTTACGGTTCGCGGTTTGGGTAATGGCAACAATTCGATTTGATTGTGTGCGCGCCACTGATTGATTATTGCAATGCGTTGCTGCTCTCGAACGATCCTAGGCGCGGCAAAATCAAATTCGTACTTGCCTGGATAACGGGCGGCCAACACGTATCCGGCAAGATCACAAATTCTGGGTGAGTGATATTCGGTATCGCCCCATGTTCCGTTCGCTTCAAAATTCCGCTGTTCGTCACCCATTGCCTGAAGCAGCAGTTCCTTAATCGCTTTTTCCGAATCCCCACTGAATTCAACGTCGGGCAACGATGCAATTCCACCGCCCGAATAAAATCCACCGCGATGTTTGGGGTAGAAGACCGTCGTCATCGCCATTCGAACCCGTACTTTCATTTTTGGAAATGAATCGCGAAAAGAATTTATGGCAACGGGATCGTTAAGACCGGCTACAAACTCGATCATTTGCTCGGGGCCCATCACCATGACGCCCATCGGTTCTGGCGTAATCCAGTTCTTTTTTAACAACGCTGGCCAGTTTTCGATGAAATAGTCGACAACCAATTGTCGTTGATCGGTTTTCAATAGTGCTTTACCGGCGGCAAATTTAATGAAGATCCCGTCAGCCGTTTTTAGTTCATTGATAATAAAATCCCGAGCGTGGTCGTTGAACTTGCCAGCAAATTCAACCATCTGACTTCGAACGTATTGCGAGTCCGTTTTTTTTGCGCATTTGATGATCGAGGGCAGTGCGATATCCGGATACTTTTCGATCAACTGGGCGGCTTGGTAAACGGAGTTGTGATCACCCGCTTCAACAGCCTCAATCAAGACTGCTTTCTCGCCTTTGGATTCGACAGCAGCCCACCAGTCAATCACTTGTTGTTTGGCCAAGCCTCCCCGAGCACGGAATTTGCGATTCGCAATTTGTTCAAGAATGATTCGGCTGCAATCACCGACGCGTAAGACATGGTGTGAAAAGTAAAAGTTTCGATGATATCCTACCGATCGAGTAAATCTTCGATCACCTAATGCTTCGATTAACTGCGGGACTGCCAAGTGGCCCAAATCCACCAACTGCCTGGCAGGACTTTGGGGAATCTGGCCAGTGTCTGGCCCTGAAGATTCGGCTTTCCAACCGCCGATTTTGTCAGTGAAAAAAATGTCGCACGAACCAGGCTGTGTCAACTGAACCCCGTCCTGGTTTTGCAGTTGGAATATCAATTCCGTTACTTGTTCTGGGACCGACAACGAATTGAAATCGTCCGGAGCTTGATGCGTTTTGTTTTTGGCGATCATGTCAGCCAGCATTTCAGCGGAATCTTTGCAACGTTGGGTGTGAGTCGTATCAGGAAAGTGTTTTTGAATCCAAGCGAAGTCCCCTTTGATTTCCGCCCATGGAATTTCAGCGTCATCCAGCTTCAATACGGTTGTCCATGTTTTATAGTGCGCGAGATCTTCAGCCAGTTTTTGCTGAAAATTACTTTCCGATGCACTCACATCCCGGGAACGGTCGATCAGTCTTTCGGATTCTTCGAGTAAATCGTGGGCAACTTCGGCCAAAGATTGCGCTACGCAGGCGCGGGCCAGCACAAGCAGTTCCACGGCGGGGCTAACCATGGAGCCACTCCATACACGTTCAAATGGTCCTTCATTGGCAATCCGCGTTGCTGACTGACCAGCAAATTCAGCCAAGTCAGCTTTTTGAAAGTCGACTTTCCCATAGGCCGGTGTGTTGTCTGCCGTTCGCTTGAACGTACGCTTCTCCAAACCCAACGTCATCACAGAGAATTCATCCCCAGATTCGTCAACTAGAAACGCATGAATCGAGCGGTTCTTGGCAAGCTCGTTGCCGCTCTGTGACCACCAACCGGTATCGACTTTGACCAACGGCTGCATCGAGAAATCCTGCAGTTTAAGCCCGTCGTACCAATCAAGAATTTGCTGGTCATTTTTCGTTAGCTGCGCGGTCAATGGCTTTTGTGAAAACCCGGAAGCCAATGCCATTAATAAAAAGGAATTCAATAAAAGCTGCTTCACAAACGCTCGCATCGCTAACCTTTCATTTGCATAAATTCACATGGTCGAATTGTACAGCGAGGCAAGCCTATTTGAAATTCATACGCGAGTCGCGACAAAAAACAACACCATCTGCGCATTAAAAAACGCCAGGCACAGTTACCTGGCGTTTTTGAATTTACTTAAATTAGGCTTAGCTTATTTGCGACGACGCCGAATACCATTGGCTCCGAGTGCCAAAGCTGCAAGTGCAACAAATGTCGCTGGTTCTGGAATAGATTGAAATGCGCACAAAAAAACCAAGGCATAGAAGCCTTGGTTTTTGTTTAGTCTTTTTTGCGAGCGTTAAGCTGCGACTACTTGCGACGGCGGCGAATTGATGCAGCGCCTAGTGCAAGAGTAGCCAAACCAGCTGCTGACGCTGGCTCAGGAACACCAACAGTTACTGGTCCGCCAGAAGATCCATACTCACCAGCACCGTAGATAATAGCTCCGCCTTGTGTGAAGCTGATCTCGAAATAGCCTACGTTACCAGCGGCAGAACGGAAACCGATGAAAGCAGATCCGCTACCATCGAATTGACTACCACCACCAGCACCAGCACCAGTGAAAGTACCTGGATCAAGAACATCACCAGAGAACACTTCGCCAAGACTTACGATACCAGTACCGACCGCGAATGTTCGTCCAGAACCACCGAAAGTGTCGTTCCATTGAGCGAAATCGCTTGAGCCACCGACTTGGTCGATGTCTTGAGGAATCGGAACTCCAGAACCAGCGAAAAATGGGTTTGAAGCGGTAGCGTTTCCGCCATTATATGTGATGTCCACGACATCAGCTTGTAGTTCAGGGGCAACGTACATCGAAGCCATTGCAGCACCAAATGTTGCAGCAGCCGTAGTCGCGATCTTTCTTTTGCTAACCATTAGAAGCATCTCCGAGTAAACACGAATTTCTATTGCAGTAAAACAATCAAAATTAGTCTAACCAACCAGATTTACGGCCACAACTATTATAACCGTCAAATCTGTAAAACTTTTAAGAGACTGGTTTTACGAGAGATTTCGCTTTTCTCGATACAGTTTCGGGTCAACTGCATCAATCATATTCTGGTCAATCATTGTTTCGGATATGTTTTGCGGCATAAATTCGCGAATTTGTTGGCAAATAGCTGCTGGATTCTCAATCGCTTCGGAGTATTTCACTTCTAAATATGGAATTTTATGGATCATGAACAGCTGCCGACAGTGGCGCATTTGTGCTTGGAAGAGCTGATCAAATTTCTCAGCCGCCAAGTTTCCTCCCTCTCGGTCAAGTCGTTCCAACATTTTTTCCTGAGAAGCGATGATTTCTTTGATATCGCGATTCATCAAGATCACCCGATACTGATTACGTTGCGAGAGATAGGGGATTAGAGGCACGACAACCTTGATTACCTTGCCTCCACAATTATCCAACCAGTGATTGGATTGCGCCAGCTTCTTGACGTCTTCCGATTCAAAATAGCCTTTGGGATTGCTTTCGTCCGCTTCTCGGCGGCTATCGGTATGTGCCACCAACCCTCCGGCGACAAGCATCTGCATCATCATCGACGTGCCAGACCTTGGTAGCCCGGCCACAACAACAATTTCTTTTCCGTCGGCTGGTTGAATGTCCGTTTCATTCTCGTCCGTTTGGATAGGCCTCTGGCCAAGACAAGTAACAAACTCTGCATTCTTGCCGCTTTCATCTTTCAATTCAAATTTCGGCAACACATCCGAGTAGTCAACCGTTTCAGACTCAATAATTTCCAGCCCGACAGTTTCTTCTTGATACTCTTCGCGATCCAACTCAATATCTCTGACCGCAGCCTGATGTTCTCGAGCAAGTTCTTCGTCATTGAGCTTCGTACGGTATAATTCCGCCAGCTTTTCGTGAGCTTCAGAAAAGTTTGGGTTCTGCTCGATCGCCGTTTTGAAACTCTCTACAGCACCCTCCACATCGTCGTTTCTTGTCTTGGCCTGAGCAAGGAAATAATGAGCCAGCGGGAAATGGTATTTTAGCCCTACAGCTTGTCGCCCCAGATCAACTGCTAATTTGGGCTTGGAATTCTTGATGGCAGCACGGCATAGTCCAAACAAAGCTTCGGGATAATACTCGTCAATTTCCAAAGCTTTACTGAAAGTTCGTTCCGCATCTTCAACTCGATCCATCCCAAGATAGACATTGCCCAATTGATACTGGAAAGCGGGGTTTCGAGACTTGGTAAATTCTGCCTGCTCCATCAAGTCGAGGGCACTTTCAAAGTCTCCTTTGGAAATCGCAATGGTGGCATTCAAGAAATCGAGAGTCTGTGGGTTTCCTCGGGCGACTGAGCGAATTTTCCGTATTTCATAACCTTCGATTTCACTGAACAGCTTCGGTTTACCATTGGGCGTGACCTGGGCTAAGCGAGCCACGTTTTCCACTCCGTCTTCTTTGTTTTTCTTATCCAGCTCTTGGAGCTTTTTCCATTGCTTTCGCCGCTGCTTGGCGACGGCAGCAACATCGCTAATTCGCTTTTTCGCCTCTTCGGACGCGAGTCGCCAACGAGAATTCAAATCGTTTACCAGCGTTTCCAAATCAGTCCGGCGGCCCATCGCATTCAAGCAATTAGAAAGTTGAATGCCAAAACGAAATTCGAGCGGCTGGTCATTGTACAGATTCAACAGCAGCGGAATTGCCTCGCCAAATCGTCCTTCATCCATATAGGAACGGGCCAGATTGTAGTCCAATTCATCTGTGCATTTCCGAATAGCAACTTCATAGTTATCGTCGGGACGTTCCACATAGCCAAGAGCAATCAATTGCTCCAACGCTTCCTTCGATTCGACCGGATCAAATTCAAAATCGTCTGGGTGCCGCCCATCGTCACCAGCGACATTCTCCCAACTATCAATGAACTTCTCTTCGGGCGGTTCTGCAAAGATCTCAGTCAACACGCGACCATCCATGTCTTCACCAACCGGCAAGTCGTACATTCGCAAAATCGTGGGAGCGACATCCATCAATCCCGCCCCATGTACGATCGCATCTTTTTTTATCCCGGGCCCCTGAGCGATAAAGATCCCATAGTCGCGGTGCTCAATCGCCGGCCCGGCAGGTTCAGTTGGTATAAACTGGGTACGAAGATGATCTGGATGAAATCCATGATCCGACATCAATATGACGGTCGTGTCCTCGCCAGCCAATTCCATCAACCGCGCCAACATCATGTCATGATATTGGTATCCCATTGATACTACATTGCTGTACATCCGAAAATCTTCGTCAGAAACCCCTTTTTGTTGAGGTGGATGGTAGCGCATATAACCATGACAGAAATGATCGATCGCATCGTAATAGATCGCCGAGAAATCCCATTCCTCGTTTTCCAGTAAATGCGTTGCTGCTCCATGAATCGAAGTGCACTCGCATAGCATCCTCATTACCGTAGACAATCGACTGTCTACTTTCTGGTCGATTTCCGGTGCAAAAGGGACAAAAGGCAAGACCTCTTCCGGTGATAAATGACTTGGATGAATTCTCAGTTGCTCCAATTCCGAGAACATTGATTCCGGGTGTATGGCATGCTTCATCAACTTCCAAGGCTGATCCGGACGCTTTGGAACCTTATGATAGAAATCCGATACCATGCACCCCTTAATCGGTTCCGCAGGATGGCTAGGCCACCAGCCGACAACCAGCGAACGAAGATCGTTTTGCCCCAATATGTTCCAGAGCGCTTTGCATTTCCGAGACATATTGGACATCGCCTGGACCGATTTGCCATCAGGTGCTGGCTCGGTAAATCCATAAATCCCATGCTTGTACGGCCTCTTTCCGGTCGCAATGCTGGTCCAAAGCATCGGTGACAACGCTGGAAATAGCGTCCTCATATTCCCCATGACACCATTTTCAACCATCGATGCCACCGTCGGCATCAGTCCCTCGTCCATCAATTTATGAATGATTTTCCAGTCAGCGGCATCCCAGCCAACCAACATCACTTTTCCAGGTTTAGACATAGGTTTTAAACGCTATTTTCAGCGTATTGAGGGTTCGGAAGCTCACAATTTGGGTAAAGAATATCCCAACTAACCCTTGTAGTCTGGACCACTCCTACCGTCAACGATTGTCGCCATCGTCGTACTATTTAAATCTTCGGAACTTGGTTAAAGCGCCTGCACAGAATTCTCCTCTTGCAGCCCTTCTAATCATGCGGCAATTGCGGTCGAACTCGTTCCAAAGGCTAGGATAGACACAATCGGAGTCAATTCAGATTCAATGACCTGAGCCACTTTTTAATCATCGACTTCCGGGCCTTTATTAGATCCAGAACTCTGACAGCATTGTTCATTTGTTTGTACTGTGACAAAACGATGCTGCTCATCATTTCGATATCTGGCTGTATTGGTTGAGATCGACTAGCTCAAGAAACGCGGTTGCGAACGAAGTACACGCGTTCCATTAGTCGCAATGAACGAACAAAACACCATGCGCATTAAAAAACGCCGAGCACGGTTGCTCGACGTTTTTGAATTTACTCAATTGAGGCTGAGCTTACTTGCGACGACGTCGGATACCTGTCGCTCCGAGTGCCAAAGCTGCAAGTGCACCAAATGTCGCTGGCTCTGGAATAGCGTCCGTACCACCAACATGGACTGATTCACCAGCTGTGCCAAACTCACCATCGAGGTAAGTGATAGCGCCACCACCGCCCAGGTTAGCTGAGAACCAACCAACATTTCCCTGGAAATGGAAACCGAAATATGCAGTTCCACTACCGTATGGGGCAAGAACTGTTCCATCATCGCCAACAGTTGGAAAAGTCGAAGCGTTCAATGTTTGGCTGTACTTAACAACGCCAACACCATCGAGGAAGGTAGACGTACCAACGACACCGACAGAGAGAGTCTGCCCAACGCTATCATTCCACTGAAGAAATGAAGCACCAACTTCATCGATGAAAATGTATCCTAACGAACCGACCGCAACCGATCCGGGAGTAAACGTTAAATCTACGATGTCTGCTTGAAGTTCCGGGGCGCAATGAATTGAAGCCATTGCCGCACCAAAGGATGCGACAGCGGTTGTTGTCAGTTTTTTCTTTATCAACATGAAGTAGTTCCGCGTAAGGAAAACGAAAAAAACGTCTCGTTCATCGCATAGAGGATAACTGTAATTTCCTGCCTTGCAAACAAAACGATCATTCCAGCATATCCAGCTGGTAGCTGAGCTTGTCTATAAAGCTGATGTTACCACCGCCCAGCAAAGCAGGCCGCCCCGGGCCGTTCGTAGCGATCCTTTCCAAGCAGCGTTACGAACGAATAAACTACTCGGCCGCTGCGGCAAACGGGTTTGTAGGCTTGTTAAGCCATTTGCAAAGCAAGATGCCCAGGAAATACAATCCGCTCAGGGGCACAGCCAGCAAGATCATGCTCACCGGGTCGGCTGGTGTCAGTACCATCGACAGACCAAAGATCGCGACCACCGCGATCCGCCATTTGGTCAGATAACTTTCTACACTCACCAAGTCGATGCGATTCACAAACAACATCACCAACGGTAGCTGAAAAGCAATCCCGAATCCAAGCGGCAGGAACATCACGAAACTCAACCAGTCGTTGATCCTCGGTTGTGGAGCAATCTTCATCCTCGCATTGAAGCTGAACAGGAAATCGAGTACCGGTTCAAACACAAAGAAGAATGCCAACAATACACCGGAGAAAAACAGCAGCAGGCTGACCGGCAAAAAGAAATAAATGTAGTTCTGTTCCGTCGGATAAAGTCCAGCCGCAACAAAAGTCCATAACTGAAAGAACACCCAGGGGCTGGCGAACAGCAGTCCAGTGACGACTCCCGCCTTGAGCCAGATCATAAACGGATCAGTCGCTCCCAAAGACTGGGCACGGTACTGAGCGGGCTTCCAAATCCGCAACTCGACCATCGTGTCCCGAGTAGCCGGGATTCGATTTTCGAAAACGGCAGCGATTAACATCCGGTTCAGCTTATCAGCCAACTCTTCATTCGTGTTTTCCTGCGTTTCCTCAGTTGAATCCAGTCGTTCTTTCAACTCGGCAAACGCGTTTGGTTCGTTCGCTCTAATCGACTCCAGCCAGCTTCCGCCAGGATTGGCAATCAATGGCTCAAACACCTTGCTCTTGTAGATCTCCTGGCGAGCCAGCAGCCCGTTCAAGATCTCGGCGAACTTTGCCAACTCCGGCAACGTCAGTTCCTGCTTACCACCGTAGCCGGTTATCAGCTGCTGTTCCGAACTATTCAACCCACTCCACAGGAACTTGAGTTGCGCAGTTCGATCCTTGTCCTTCGTATTCAGATTGGCCCAGTCATCACAAATCGCAATGACCTGTTCAGAACTCAATTCCGTAGCCTGAAAGCCAATCGCACCGACCGTTCCGCCCGCCATGAAGTTTGGATCAACCTGTTTCAGCACGCCGACCAATTCCGCTGGATCAATCATCACCGTTTCTGGAATACGCTTATTCTCTTCCAGCATCTGTTGCCATTCCGGCGCGAGGTAGCCATGCGTTTCGCGGAGGTTCTGTTTGGCATCGTTGACGTAGAACTTGGTCAACGCCTGCTCCAACGGTTGCTGCAAAATGTTGACGACGCGTTCGGCAAACAGAAATCCGAAAATGCATCCGATGGCAACACCGATCAATGAACGGATCAGCACCACACGAAGTTCTTCAAGATGCTGGCCGAAGCTCATCCTCGATTCTTCGAACAAGCTCTCGTTGTCGTTTCGAAATGGCATCTGGCAATTAACGTTCAGGAATCTTTGGGCAAGCATTCATCCAGCAATGAAACGCCGCCAGAGCCATCCAGGCCCCGGGCATTCGAGCTGATCATCTAATTTACTTGGAAATCCTCATTCTGAACACAGAACTCGGGCCTGAGATCTGCAACGAATTGTCGCGGTAGCGGATTTCTGGCATCCAGATCTGAATTGATTCCAATGGCAGGAAAAATGTAAAATCCGGCTCAACTATTCTCCCACAACTTTTGAGCGACCCAATGTACCCACTAAGATTTGAACCAACATTTCGTCGATACATTTGGGGCGGACGGCGGCTGGCATCCGTGCTGAACAAGCCAATCGGTGAAGAAGACTGTGCCGAAAGCTGGGAAGTCGTTGACCACAACGACGATCAAAGCGTCGTTCGATTCGGCGACTTGGCCGGAAAATCACTCCGCGAACTGATGGAGAACCATGGCGAAGAGTTGCTTGGCAAAGAAACGCTGAAGAGCCTCAACGAACCCAACATCCCGCCACAATTGCGAGGCCGGTTCCCGTTGCTGCTCAAATTCCTGGATGCCAACCGAAATTTGTCGGTACAGGTTCACCCAGATGACAAGATGGGGGCGACACTGACCCCACCTGATCTTGGCAAAACCGAAGCCTGGTACGTGATGCACGCCGATCCGGGTTCCAAGATCTACGCCGGGTTGAAGCAAGGCGTCACGCGCGACCAATTGCGAGAAGCCATCCAGCAGGGCGAAACAGAAAGCTTGCTGCACAGCTTCGAACCGACCGCCGGTGACTGCGTCTTTATCCAGGCAGGTACGATCCACGCAATTGGAGCTGGCCTGTTGATCGCCGAGATCCAACAAGCCAGCGACACAACGTTTCGAGTCTTCGACTGGAATCGCGTGGACAAAGACGGCAAGCCACGAGACTTGCACATCGAAGATAGTTTACAAGCATCCAATTTTGACATCGGCCCGATCAACGCAGTCACGCCTCAACCCACCGATCATCCGAACGCAATGAAGATCGTCGAAAGCTCTAAATTCATCATGAGCCGTTGGACATCGGATCAACCAATTGCCGTCGCCGATGACCAGTTGCATATTCTCGCCGTGACAAAAGGTGCAGTTACCATCACCGGCGACCCCAGCGAAACTTCGTTGGGAGTCGGACAAACTGCTTTGATTCCAGCCTCTTGCACAGACGTAAACATCGTTCCTGAAGCAGACAGCGAACTGCTCGACATCGTCGTGCCAACAAACAGCAGTAGCTAAAAAAAACAGCGGAGGCTGGCAAGCATCATCCAATGACACTGCCGCTCCGCGTTTTCTTATTACGTGCTCTCGCCGCTGCTTCTAATCGTCGATAAACGCCCAGCCCTGCAACTTATCATTTGATTGGGCAGTTTCGTTGATTATCGACTCAATCTTTGCTCCCGACTGGTACTTGATCGCAACGGTCTTGTTGTCGACGTCGGTGGTCACTTCGTTAATAAACTCGTTGGCTTTCAGGTCGTTTCGCACGGAAGCGGCACAGCCAGTTCACTCCATGTTGGGTGCGCTCAATGAGACCGAAGACAATTCGGGAGCCTCTTTGGAGCCCGAACCCTTGGCATCAGATCCTTTATTGCCTGATCCCTTGCTCTCCGATCCCTTGGAGTCAGTTTTTTTCGTGGTCCCCGGTCCAGGCATCGCTTTCGAAGGCGACGTCTTTTCACCAACCACAAATTTCACCGAAACGGACTTGTCGACTCCGCTAGTCATCTTATCCATCCCGAACATGGTGCGGTCCAACTTGAACTCACCTTTCATCAGAATTCCAGCGTCGTCCAATTTGCCTTGCACCGGGAACGAGATTTCTTTCGCAACACCGTGTAGCTCCAAAGTCCCTTTGATTTGCAGCGTACCGGACGCTGGGGTAATACTGCTACTGACAAATTTCGCCATGCCGAATTTATCCGTCTCAAAGAAATCGGAATTCTTCAGGTGCGCGGTGAGTTTATCAAACTGAGTCCAAATGGAATTGACATCGATCTCAAGCATGATCGCCTGAACAGATTTGTCAGCTCCAAGCTTGACACTTCCTTTAAACTTTTCGAAACCTCCCAATCGAGGATCAGGTTTCTCACCAACATGAATTCCGACAAATTCAATTTTGGAATTCTGTGGTCCCAAAGTCGCCACTCCGTTTTGAAACGGAACTGGTGTTACTGACTGGGGTTGGTTTTTAGCAGTGCTCCCGCGGTCTGACGATTGAGCAAATAGCTGCCCAGCCAACAACAGACCGATGGTAAAGAATGCGGATAGTTTCAGTAATTGCCTGATCATTTTTTGATGTTCCCGTTCAAATCGAAGTAATTCGGAGTCGAATTTTAACGCCTGGTATTCGTTTAAGGGATACGACGTGAATTTCAACCAACCTTGCGAACCAGATTGTCAGCCATTTCCCGCTGAAAGCTCGTCAGCTAATAGGTTGCCTGCATCAATAAAGCCTTGCCATCAAACACTTAACGCCATTCAACACACCCAGCTTGTTCATTACAGGTACACACTGAACTTCGGCGGCCGTTTTAAAACGGATAGCGGATCTGTGGGCTGCTTCATCATTTGTAAAAACGTCGGAAAACCAAATAATTTACCGTTTGGCAATTTTCTTCGAAGAATATTCACAGGACCGCATCATTTTGAAGGTGGAGACTGCATAAATACCATCCAAAATTTGTCTGGAGTCCAAAATGAACAAGTATTTTCTTCCGCTTTTTCTGTGCTTGGTTACCTGCTTTGGAACACCCGCATCCGGGCAAACGGATACGTTCTGGTCATTCAATCCGTTGAACACCGGAGCCAACAACTCGTTCGCTGAACAGACGTTTACGGTTGGCGAGTCTGGCACGCTGTATCTCTACATTGCGATCGAGATCGATACGGGATGCTCACTCGATGTCCTCACTACTCAAAGCGGCGTCATAGCTTTTACAGCTGCCGAGTCTTTTGATTTTGACATTGTGTTTACACCCGACCCGAGCCAAATCCTTGGCGTACGCTGGGGAGACGCGTTCGGCCCGGCAAGCAACGTGACCCCCGATTTTGTCGATAACTTAACTACGTTTACCGTAGTTACTGGTGATGGAATGGTCTTCAGCAATAACGGTTCCAGCGTATTCTTGGATTCAGGATTTGATATCGAGGCGCAGGCGTTTCTGCACTCCAAGATTGATTTTGACGCGATCGGACCGGGTGAAATAGAAATTGACTATGCACCCGGAGTGACTGGAATCGTACACAACGGCATGACAATTTCTCCCACGCTCGCTGGAGCCCGAATCATTGTCGAGTCAGACGTAATTCTTGGAGACCTAAATGGCGACGGGGTCGTTACTCTGCTTGTTGTTGCGATCTTTATCGACTTGCTGTCGACCAACACGTTTCAGCTTGAAGCAGACATTAATCAGGACGGAGCCGTTGGCTTGCTCGACGTCCAGCCGTTCATTGATGCAATCAATTTCCCGTAGACGCAAACAATACCCTCGATCCCGCTGGCTGCATGAGTTTCGTTTATCGTAAACGAGACTTGGCAGCCAATTCCATTTGCCGAATGCTCATTGGTTCATCTAGTTTCTGGACCGGCTGAATTTGCGCAAATTCATACGGATTAGGAAGCGACTTTTTTGCCGATGAAAGATAGTACTCAATGATCCGAGTGTGGTGATTCCAAAAGATATCGGAAATCTCTGCCACCAAAGGTTCGTCCTGACCCATCCGTGATTTCACTTCGACGAAATCACCGAGCTCGTATCCGTCAGCATCGACTTCCAACCAGAGCGTTGGTCGCACACGAATTTGCGTTTCACCATATTCGAGCTTGGAATAGTCCTCGTCCAAGTCTGTCCGCTTGAAGATTCTTGGACCCGGGATCATCGACGTCGCCAATCCAACATCCTCCGGATGCACCCAGCTTGTTCCTTCCTCGGGCCACCACAGGTATACACCGAACTTCGGCGGCCGTTTCAAAGCGGGTAGCGGATCTGTGGGCTGCTTCATCATTTGTAAAAACGCCGGAAAACCAATTAATTTACCATTTGGCAAGTTTTCTTCGAAGAATATTCACAGTACCGCATCATTTTGGGTACTTCAACGTGGAGACTGCTAAATAGCATCCATAATTTGTTCGGAGTCTTTGTTCGGAGCCCAAAATGATCAAGTATTTCCTTCCGCTTTTCCTGTGCCTGGTTAGCTGCTTTGGTACACCCGCATCAGGGCAAACCGATATGTTCTGGTCTTTCAATCCGCTGAACACTGGAGCCAACAACTCGTTCGCTGAACAGACGTTTGCGGTTGGCGAGTCTGGCACGTTACACCTGTACGTTGGAGTTGAAATTGATACCGGATGCGGACTTGACATCTTCACGATGCAGGGCGGCGTCATCCAATTCACAGCCGCCGAGTCAATTTGTTACGACATCGCCCTGACCGCCAATCCAGATTTTGATTTGGGCGTCCGGTGGGGCGATATTTTCGGGCCGGCATCGCAGGTCGATTCAGATTTGATTGTCAATTTGGGGGCCTCCAACATCGTTTCCGGAGACGGAATGGTATTCCAAAACAACGGTTCCGGGCCGTTCATGGATTTGGGATACGATATTGAAGCCGGCGCTTTCCATTTTGCCGAAGTAGATTTTGTCGCTTTGCAGCCGGGTGAAACTGACATCCAACTGGTTCCTGGGTCGATCGGAATTGTTCACAACGGCATGTCACTTTCTCCTACCATCGCCGGTGCCCGCATCATCGTCGAGTCAGACGTAATTCTTGGAGACCTTAACGGTGACGGCGTCGTTACTTTGCTTGACGTCGCAATTTTTATCGACTTGCTGGCGACCAACACGTTTCAGCTTGAAGCCGACATCAATCAGGACGGAGCCGTTAACTTGCTCGACGTACAGCCTTTCATCGATGCAATCAATTTCCCGTAAACAACAACCTCGATCCCACTGGCTGCATGCCCTGACTGGGCAAGGTGGGATCGGCACAGGATACGGCAGCCTCTTTCCGATACTTAATTCATCAAACGGAAACGACCTATGAACAATCGTACTTTAGCATTGGCACTTACACTAACCTTCACTTTGGCAATCTCGGCGTTTGGGCAAACGGATCTATTCTGGTCTTTTTCCCCTTTAAATTCTGGAGCAACCAATTCGTTCGCTGAACAGACTTTCTCTGTCGGCGATACGGGAACGCTGTACCTCTACAACAGCATTGAGGTTGATACTGGTTGTGGCCTTGATATTGCGACTACCGAAAGCGGAGTAATCGGTTTCACGGGTGCGGAAACATTCTGTTTCGATGTCGTGCTAACGACTGCGCCTGATATTGCCCTGGGCGAACGTTGGGGTGATATTTTCGGCCCTGCGTATATGGTTAGCCCCGATCTTGTTCTCGGCTTAAATGCTGGGACTGTTGTGGGAGGCGATGGAATGATTTTCGACAACAACGGCATGGGCGCGTTTTTCGATGTTGGCTATGACATTGATGCCGAAGCTTTTCTGCTAGGGGAAGTCACTTTTGAAGCACTTGAGCCCGGTGAAACGGAAATCCTGCTTACTATTGGTTCGACAGGAATCGTACACAACGGTATGGCACTTTCTCCGTCCATCGGCGGTGCCCGCATCATCGTTGAAGGCGATCTGCTACTTGGAGATCTTAATGGCGACGGAGTCGTTACTTTGCTGGATGTCGCGATCTTTGTCGACTTGCTGGCAACCAGCACGTTTCAGCTTGAAGCAGACATTAATCAGGACGGAGCCGTTAACTTGCTCGACGTACAGCCTTTCATCGATGCAATCAATTTCCCGTAAAGTTCTACGAATCCCATCGGATGTTGATGTTGAAGAAACCTCCAGTGAATTCCGACATCGCTCTTGGCTGCGGAGTTGACATAGCAACATCAACATCAGGGATTATCCGATTTAATGCCGCCTAATCGCTTGAGCACTTGAGTTCGATATTGTTTTAACGAGCGCTCAAGACGTCGTGCTTGGGCTCGCTGGCAATTTCCAGATGGCAGCGGAGGGTGCGGTGGGAGCTGGCTGGATATCCAGGGCCTGCCTTCGAAGTCACCGATGACTTCATTGATCGATTGCGGCGGTGAAAACGGCGAAAACCAAGGCGCTCGTTACCGAGCGAATCAGCTAGTCACCGCTAACACTTGGTGACACATCTCACTAATTTGATGTAAGTCTCGATGCAGCAACGGATTCGCGTGCATCGCTCGTCAATCTTCTATAGGCAGACGGCTTGCCTATCAGGCCAATCCGCCGAGTGCGCTCAGCAAAAGGCGTCTTCTTAATAGTAAACAACGGGTTGAATTTTGATGTAACGCTCCTGCGATCTAGAAGTGGTTTGGGGCTTGGAATACGCACCAGCTGATTCACGAAAAAAACAGATTGAATTCCAAGAAGCGTGGATGAATTCATATTGAACATTGCCTATATCACAAACTGGATGAACTTATGAAAAACAAATACTCCGTTTCATTCCTGGCCCTGATTGGAATCGTCTGCATTTCATTAAATTGTCTTGCAGACATAAATTTCGTATTCACCGAAGCAGCGGACGGAGGTGTCGATGTCGTAGGAACCGGCTCGGGATTTGCAAGCGCTGACAGACAGACCGCTGACTGGGACCTCAACAATTTCACGACTGATTTCCTGGTTGAGGCTGTTGGTAACAATCAAATTTCTGCAGACACGGTTAGCGGTTCGTTGGACAACCTGACAACGGGACAGCTTGGCCCCATTCAAAGCTTCGACGTCGATAAAGATGCAATGACAAACGACGACATAGATTTTGATACTCCACTCGGTGACGATCCGCCGGATTCGTCTATAGCGTTTCTAACCGGCGATGAATTTGTATATTCTGTCACCGCAAATTTTGCCGTAACCACCCTGGCATTCTCTGATTTGATCGTGGGCACCCATATTAACCCGGATGGAGAATTGGATGAGATATTCGGTACTACAACCATTGTGGTCGAGGGCGAAAAGACGCTACTTGGAGATGTAAATTGCGATGGCCTGATCAATCTGCTTGATGTCGATCCCTTTGTCATACTTCTCAGTCGCGGAGGCTTTTCTGAAAAGGCTGACATGAATGAGGATGGGTCCGTTAACCTGCTCGACGTTGATCTATTTATCGCTGCGTTGAGTGGCAACTAGTAATCACTAACTAGCAGGCCGGCCGGTTGCTACCTTGGCCGGCTGCATCACGATTAAATTTAAGTCATTGTTTTGAATGTACCGTTGGATTTCTAAAATGAAAAAAGTTCTTGCAGGCGTCGTCGTTCTTTCACTTATCTTTTCGTTTTGCCCGAATTCGACGGACGCGCAATTGACGGAAGGGTTCGACAATCCGACCAATTTGTGTCCGCCCGAGACGGATGGCGAAATCGTCAATGGCTGGATGGGTGCGTTACGAAGTGATACTATTGGGTCAACCGGTATCTTTAATTTCGGCCTTCCGGCTTTGGGCGACTTCGAAGGGGGTGATTTTTCACTCGTCTCGATGAACTTCAATAACGCCCAACTTAGTGCCAATGACGTCACAAGTACCTGGTTGATGTCACCGGAAGTAACTCTCAACAACGGTGACAACATTTCCTTCTATGCGATCTCAGCTGATAGCGCGTTTCCTGACCGTTTGCTCGTTCGAATGAGTACTAGCGGTGCGAGCCTTGATGTCGGAATAGGCCCAATGGATGTCGGCGATTTTGGAACTATCCTTTTGGACATCAATCCTGATTATCAAGAGGGTGTTTTCATCCGACAATGGGTCAATTATCAGGCAACGATCACAGGACTGGACGGACCGACTCAAGGCCGAATTGCCTTGCATTACTTCAATCTTTTCATGAACGTAAACGGGGACAACATTCAAATTGACTCGTTTGAACTTTCGCCAGAAAAGCTACTGCTGGGCGACGTTAATTGTGATGGAGTTGTCGACTTGCTGGACATCGAACCGTTCGTTGACGCAATCACAACAGGAACGTTTTCTGTAAAATCGGACGTTAATGAAGATCAAGTGGTCGATCTATTGGACGTCGCGCCTTTCGTTGCAATTCTGCTGGCGGGCTAGTCGTTGAAAACAATTGAAACGGCACGAAGAACAATAAGCCGGCAGGCATTTTTTATTGACTGCCGGCTTTTTTTATGCACTTGCCGTCTAAGAAATATAGGTTGGGCACTCGTAAGCGCAACCGGCCTTCTTGCCCCAAAAGAAGAGCAGGAGTGTCCTTCCAGCGGGCCGTGCGACATGCACTACTTGTCATGCGGTTCCACTCAATGTAACTATAATTAGTTTACAATAGGCGTTCAGAGATTCAGTGGTTAGGCCAACTGCCGGCGCCCACCACTACTGGTAGTATTACCAGTTAAAATTTCAATCGCTGTGCTGAGTTGATTGCATGGCCCCAATCGCTTGTTGAATCCGTGCTGATCAACTCGATAAAACCAAGGAGCTGCGTTTGCCTGTCAGAAAAAAGCTCTTGCTAGTCATTGGAAGCATTTTTGTTGCTTTCCTGTTGCTCGATTTGGTGTTGCCGACTGCGTTCGAATTACGCAGTTCGTTTTTCTTCGTTTTGATGATAAATCTGGTGGTGGGGCAGCTGACTCTCATTTGTGTCTGGGGAACATTGGTCGAAGGAACGTTCTGGATTCGATTGCCATGGACTATTTTGATGCTGGTCATCTCCTGGGCGGCGCTTGCTCGTGGCGTGTATCTCGCTCATGGAACCGCCGATTCCGCTGAAGTGTTGGCACTGGGTTTGATTTGGTTCTATGCCTTTGCGATTAGCTACATCCCGTTAAAAATTGCCGCTTGGGGCTTTGGCTGGCGAATATATATGGAAGGTGACGAGGATTCTTCGAAATCAAAAGCCAATTATCAGATACGCGACATGATGATTGGTACAGCAATTCTGGCAGCCACACTTTCGATCGGTCGAATACTGCTGCCTGGAGATTCGCCTTCCTGGGAAAACGTGGTTAGCAATAGCGGACTCAATGACTATCGCCCGCTCACCGCGCTGTTTATTTTTAGTGTGATAAGTTTGATTGTAAAACTGCCCTGCATCTGGATCGCGCTGGCAGTTCCGTTTTCCAGCATCAAGCGATATTCCCTTTATTGGATTGGTATCGCGGCTATCCTGGGACTTGTCGAAGTAGGACTTTTTACTTTTTTTCTTGGCGGGCCAGGTCAAGACAAGGAGGAATTTACCATCGGGCTCATGATTGGTCATGCAGCCATGGTCGCAATCATGATTGGCGTACTCTATCTCTTGCGGACCTTTGGTTATCGCATGTCCCGACGCAGACGCCTGGCTGCAGACTGAACGAACGTTTGGATCCTCTATACCAGGCTCAATGATTCGCTTTGTCGCTTAATCATTTCTGCGTACTCGCCGTTGAGCCTCACCAGTTCGTCATGCGTGCCCAACTCCACGATCCTGCCTTCGTCCAACACGACGATCGCGTCCGCGTGAGTGATCGTCGACAGCCGGTGAGCAATCACAAACGTCGTACGATCACGGAGCAGCTCAGTCATCGAACTTTGAATCAATTGTTCACTTTCCGTATCCAGATTGCTCGTTGCTTCGTCGAGGATCAGGATCCTGGGATCCGCCAACAAGGCGCGGGCGATCGACAACCGCTGCCGCTGCCCACCCGATAGTTTGACACCTCTCTCACCAATGATTGATTCATAACCATCTGGCAGTTCGTCAATAAACTCGTGCGCATTCGCCAGCATCGCAGCCCGCGTAACTTGTTCCAGTGTCGCGTCACGGTTCGCATAGGCAATGTTGTCAAACACCGAACCATCGAACAAAAAGACTTCCTGTTGCACCACCCCCAACAGATCACGGTAAGAAGACAAACGGCATTTTCGCAAGTCGGTCCCGTTGAGAGTAATTTGCCCCTCCGTCGGATCATAAAAACGAGCCACCAAATCGGTAATCGTCGTCTTCCCCGCGCCGCTACGTCCGACCAGAGCCACGACCGAACCGCCTTTGACGGTCAGACTGAAATCGTGGATCACGGGCTCACCTTCGTTATACGCAAAGCTTACGTTTTCAAAAGCAATCTCGTCTACGACAGGAGCGCATTCGATTGCATCGGGATCGTCCGGCTTGTCGACCGGTGACTCCAACACTTCGAACACACGCTCCATCGACGCCAACGAACGTTGCAATTCGGTGACGGATTCGACAATCTGCCAAACCGGGTTCAACAAATACAAAACGTAGACCTGAAACGCACCGATGTCTCCGATGGTTGCTTCACCGCGAATGTACCAGTAGCCACCTGCCCACATCACCACCACGGTGTTGAGAGCGATGATGAAGCCCCACGTGCTCCAGATAATTATCTCTCGCTTGGCGGCATACATACGCATCCGCGTGATCGTGTGATGCCCAACTGTGTACTCGGAATCCTCACGATGCTCCCCTCCGAACGCACGCACTGCCCGGATGCCTTGAAACGCTTCGCCAACACGTCCATCGACCAGCGACACATCTTTGCGGATAGCCCGGTAAATCGGTCGAATGCGGCGGACGAAAAACAAACTCAGCAACATCAGTGGCGGAATCACACCAAGTGCCGTCAACGCAAGTTTCCAGTTGATCACAAACAGGATCACCATCGCGATCAACAACCTGAGGATCGCGACTCCTGGCGAAATTACAGCCATCTGCATCAGCCCGGATGTCTTGTTGATGTCATCGGTAAGTCGCGAAATGATCCCGCCGACTTTCATATCCGACAAATGATCCAACGGAAGCTTCAACAGCTTGTCGAACAACGCTCGCCGGAGCGTCAAGATCACGCGAACATTCAGCAGCCGTTGATTCCAGTTGCGAATCATTCCGAGCAAGACCGTGAATGCAACCAGCCCCAGGAAAACCGCACCGACCTCATTCAAACGCCAAATCCGATCCGCCTGTTCCAACCCCTCGGCCAGCAAAACCTGGTCAAAGATATAACGAGCAAATAACGGTTGAATGATTTCCAGGACCGAAACGGCAACCGCCAGAATTGCCAGAAACGAGACCAGCCGCCAATGCGGCCACAGGCGATTGATATACAGCCTCAGGTAACTGCGGCGTTTCTTTTTCTCTTCGGCCGTGGGCTTTTTCTTCTTTGAATCTTCACCTTTCCTGGATTCATCGAACTCGGATTTCAATTCTCCGCGTTTGAATTTACTCAGAAATTTGGCAAAGCGACCTTTAGAAGTGAGTGGTTGGTTCATCGACAGGTACAGACAATCGGCAGGGCAGGGGGCCGCAAATTAGAATCTTGAAACTACCAGCCGCCGGACGCTCCACCCCCAGAGCTGCGACCGCCACCAAAACCACCACTGCTGCGTCCGCTTCCGCCACCGCCAAAACTACTGGACGAGGACTTCTTCGGTAACTTGGGAGTTCGATATTGGTAATTATTATAGAACTTGCAGTTCTCGCATTGCTCTTGCACCTCGACAAGCCCACCACTGTGCCTCGTGGCCCGGCGAATCGTGTTTTTTATCTGATACTTCGTCTGGTACCGACAATCGGGACACTTGGAATACTTCGTAAAAAATGCACCGTACCTGAGCTTCACTACGTCCTCACATGACAGGCAGGCCCAAACGTCATAGTCCACACTGCCAAGTTCCTCTTCTAGTATTTCCGGCTTCTCAAGGAACTGATCCTCTTGAGATTCATCAAGCAGGACCATCACGTTATTACATCGTTGACAATTCCGATCGCGATATCGCATCCAACGCCGAACAGCCGCAATCGAAACTCCTCCGACGCCTACCGCACCGCCACCAAACAGCCACGGTAGCAGAGGATTCGAATTATCTCTTTGCCGCACCGGAACTCGATTTCGTGCAGGTGCCGAATTACGATTCCGCGTCGCCGCCGACTTACGATCTCCAGCAGGTGCGGCATTGTCTTTGCCATTGAAGGCAGTTGCCGGCACCAACACACCTTCCGCCTGGGCCCCGACCTCGTTGCCGGCTCCGCCAACTGGAACCGTCAAAATCTTCGTGATGATGTCGGAAGTCCCTCGATAGATGCCACCACCAAAATTGCCTTGCCGGAACCGTGGCGTCACTTGCTGGTCCAGAATCCGCTTGGCAATATTTTCATTCTGTCTGTCGTCGATGCCGGTTCCCAGTTCGATTCGCATCTTCCGATCATCTTTTGCGATCAGGAACAGCACACCATCGTTATTGACGGCGTCTCCGACTCCCCATCGGTTAAACAACTGCGTGGCAAATTGTTCAACAGATTTGCGACCAGTCGTGCGAATCACGACGACAGTCACCTGATACCCATGATCGACGTGCACCTGCTCGCACAAGTCATCAATTCTGGTGAAGTCCCCACCGCTTAGTGTGCCGGCCAGATCAACCACCCACTCCTGCTGATTACGGGGGTTCGGAACGTCTTCGACTTCTTCCCAGGCTCGACCAACATCGGTGAAAACCAGGCAAGCCAGCAAGCAAGAAACCAACTTCATGTAAGCCATATCATCATCCGCCCAAATAATAGAAGGTTCTGTTATATCATTCCGTTCCCCAGTGGCCAGGCAGAGCGTACTACCAGTTTTGCGGCCAAGACTGTGGCAAAAGGCAGGAGTTTTTGCGGTCCTGCAAACGGGAGGTTGTTGCGAAAAAAAACGGGGCGTGTTTTCACGCCCCTGTGATCAACAGCCTGGAAGGCGTTTCAAAACCATAGTAGCACGACTCTCCGAGTCGTTTCATCACGATGTTTACGACTCAGTCGTGCTACTTTCGTAAAATCGGTTTTGAAAACCCATTCCGTCTCAACGGCCTTAACTATCCGGCCTTAAGACGATTCTCATCTTCTTCGTCGATTTCTTCAATCAATCCGGTTGAAGAGTCGAGTTCGATCGTCTTCTGGGAAGCCAAGTTGGCTCGCAGGATTTGCTCACCGATGTCTTCGCTGTCGTTGCCGTCCTTGTACGGTACGAACAAGGTGGTTGTGGCGCTGTTCTTGGCGATCTGTTCCTGAGTGTCCAGGCGTTGCAGCTCCAGAACATGCTGCAAGATGACCTCAACAGGGACTTCACCTCGGAAGGCTGAATCCATCGCGACAACCGTATCACTAATGTTACTAAAGATCGCGTTTCGCTGGCCGGCGATACCTTCACCGTCGGCAATCTTACCTTCACGCCTGGCTTCCGCCGCTCGAACGGTTTTGCGGTATTCCGCTTCAGCCGTCAACTCCGCCGTTTGCAGATCGAACTCGGCCTGCTTCTTCTCGTTCATCGAGTCGATAACATTTTCGGCCGGGTTGACGTCGTTGGTCAACGTTTTTTCCAGCTCGATACCGTAATTGGTCAACCACTTTTTCAGTTCAACCTCAACGTCGTGACCAATCTCATCTTTTTTGTCATAGACGTCGTTTAGATCCAAGCGGTTAAGTACGGATCGAGCTTCGTTGTGAACGCGTTCCGCGATTCGGTCTTCGTAGTTCGCACCCAGTTCGTACACCAGACGAACCACCGTTGCATCGTCTTTCGCGACCCAGTACTGCTGCACAAACTCGACGGCAACAAACGCGTTGTCCTTGAGTTTCGTGCGAACTGTCGTTGGCAGGTTCTGCATCTCGAAACCAACCGTCTTTTTAACGCAGTCGACCAGCGGAATACGCCACCGGAGCCCCGAATGCTTGATGTTGTTGAATTTCCCAAATCGCTCAATGACCGCGCAGGTGTTGTGTTTAACAAACATGAACCCATTGGCGATGAACACTAGTAGAAGCAGCAAACCAACAGCAACACCTCCACCGATTGTAACGACCAAAACATTTTCCATTTACTCTCCCAAAACGTTGACTTGAATTTCCAAAAGTCCATTCGGGAAATCGCTAAGAATATTTGTTCAAAACCAATTGCCGGTCGTGGTCTTGATCGGAAAAGCGGCTTTTTGGGGTATTTTTCAGTTTTGAAATATTCGACAGATCCAACGACCGTCCGTAAAATCATGGGGCAAATTTGATGAGTGAATGTATTCCTTTAGAGATATCGCCAAGTTCAAATTTGCATTGATGCTTTTGCTTTGACGGTGCCACTCCCGCTATATCGTTGTTATCTGTGGGTTGATTAATGTTTTTCTTGAAAGAGTATTCATTTGCCAGAATATTTGCGAATGACAACACTTCTTTACGTGAGCAGGTTTCGTCGCTTGAAAACCAAGATTCGTTTGAGTTCGCTGACGGTCTATGGTTCGATAAAGGCGAGTTTTGGCAACAACATCTTCGCAGTGATATACCTGACTTGGCAGATGTCACAAAGTCTGTCCAAGTAAAGAGAAGAATTGATGCTCCTGCGGACTTTCATTTCCGCAAAGTAGAATATCTGTGCAATCATTCAAAGGATTTGAGCGATCACTTTAACGGTTACGAAAAAATGTTGCGAATAGGAGGGACGCTGGGATTCTTCTTCGCGACCAATCTTGAACAGCCTTCTCCGGGTTATATAAAAATTTCGTGTTCGCCAAAAAATGGTAACAGGGCCCAAGTCTCGATTAAGACAAGTGCCATCCGCAATCCATTGCAAATCCCCTATCTATCGACAGCCGTCGTTAATGCATTGAAAGCAACGAACTTAATTGAAAAATTCGATCTTGATTGGAAGGATTTCGGGTGGGGAGCTCAGAATGTGGTTGTCCTAGAGCCGAGAAAAACGGAAGACGGCATAAAGGTGAGAAACTTCTCCGAGTCACGAAAATCGCAAACCATTTCATTCCGAAAGCAGAGCATCGCTGATGCATTGCAATTGACAGGAAGATTGTTGTCCCTAGTTGAACTTCCAAATGTACTATCGACATATGGGACCTGGGCAACCAACTCAAACTATAGTTCAATTCGAGATGCATGGCTTAAAAACTTAGGTGCTCGCAGTTGCAACTTGGGATATCTAGCCAGTTACAACCGTGGATTTGATCCATTGAAGCGTCCTGATACCATCAACAATGTTCTTCGCTATCCCCTTCATTCCGGCTCCGACAATGATGGAAACTGCCTGACCACTGTAATTGCAGTGCATGACACGAAGTCTTCTTACATTGAGATTGGGACCGAATCAGGCCGTGACTACTTGCGTAGTATCGTGGAGCAATTTGGCAAAGACGAATACGAGTTCTTTTCGTGCCAACCCAACGATCAGGTGGTAGATTAGTTGGTGCCCAAAAAGGACGTTCAGCGGGCAGACCGCGACCGAGTTCGCTGCAACTGGCGATCGCTACTCGGACTTCGACAACTCTCTCGGCAAATCCTTGATGTCGAGCATGAACATGCCGCGACCGTGTGTTGCGATCACCAGCTTTTTTTCGCGAGTCTGAATCTTCATGTCATGCACAAACGTCACTGGCAACTCACTGCCAAGGACTTCCCATTTCGAGCCAAAATCCGTAGAAACATAGACGCCCAAATCCGTGCCAACATAGATAACTTTTTGCGAGAAAGGATCTTCGTAGACAACGTTAATCGGACCGCCGGGAATATTGTTGCCGATGTCTTCCCAGGTCTCGCCGAAGTCCGCCGTTCGATACAGATAGGCCTGAAAGTCATTGTCTCGCTTCCCGTTCAGAGCCAGGTAAGCCGTCCCTTCGTCGAACTTGGAGGCGACCACGCGAGAAACCCATTTGAACTCAGGCCAGTCTCCCTCCAGCTCCGCCCAGTTCTCTCCACCGTCCCGGGTCATGTGAACTCGACCATCATCCGTACCCGCGTATAACAACCCAAACTTCTGCGGCGATTCGCTTAACGTCGTAATCGTCCCGAACGAAATGTTGCCGCGTTTCTCCGGATCATTGTGCGTCAGGTCCGGGCTGATTCGCGTCCACGAATCGCCCCGGTTCATCGAACGAAATATGCATTGCATGCCGTGATAGACAATGCTGGAGTTATGAGTCGAAAGTTGAAATGGAGCCAACCACTGCCCACGCAACGGTTCGTCGTCTTCGCCCGCCTTGGGAGTAATTCGCTTTGTTCGTTTGGTCTCCATGTCCGTGCGCATAATCGCGCCATAAAACGACTCGGAATACAATGTGTTCTGGTCCTGCGGATCGACCTGAATGTAACTTGCTTCGCCGCCGGCAATCCGCCGCCAGTTGATCTCTTCATTGCGGCCCGGTCGATGGTTGGACGGCCCTTTCCAACTTCCATTGTCCTGAATGGAACCGTATACGTTGAACGGTGTCGCCTCGTCGACAGCAACGTTGTAGAACTGAACGACCGGCAAGTTATCCAGATCTTTCCAAGTCTTGCCGCCGTCATACGAAATATTGATCCCGCCATCATTTCCATTGATCAAGTAGTTCGAATTTTTCGGATCGATCCAAAGTGCGTGGTGGTCTCCGTGCAGCTTCCGGCCGACCAATGCCTTGAATTTTTTACCACCGTCCGTCGATTTCAAGAGCGGAACGCCCAACGCATACACGGTATTTTCGTCATTGGGATCGACTCGAATTTGCCCGAAAACCCAACCGTAAGTCGCAAACAGTCTTTGCATGATGCGGCTATCTTTGCTGACTTGTTCCCAGGATTCTCCGCGGTCATTGCTGCGATAAACGACCGCACCGCGAATCACGTCTTTACGCAAATTTCCGTAAGCATCTTTCTCACCTTCTTTTGCCTTCCGAGCGATCTCGTGATTGTCGACCAATGCATAAACAACTTGCGGATTCGATTTTGAAACTGAAATCCCAATCCGTCCCGTCTTTTGCGACGAAGGCAAACCTTCCGTCAATCGCGTCCAAGTATCACCACCATCAGTCGATTTGAAGATCCCATTCTCCGAATCCGGCAGCGGGTCGCTCCAAGGCGTTCGGATTCGTCGCCAAACTGCCGCATACACAATTTGGGAATCCGTTGGATCCATGGCAAGGTCAATCGCAGCAGTCATCGGATCACGGTAGAGAACTTTCTCCCACGTCTCGCCGCCGTCTTTGGTCCTGTAGACTCCGCGTTCTTCGTTTTCCGCATACTCTTTCCCACAAGCCGCTGCAAAAACAATATTCGAATCGTTCGGGTCGACAACGATCCGCGCAATGTGATGAGATTCCGCCAACCCTTGATGCTTCCAGGTCTCACCGCCATCCTCGGATTTATAGACACCGGTTCCAGACATCGTACTGCGAAAGATATTCGATTCGCCCAGTCCGACCCAAACGACATCGGAGTCGTTAGGATCAACCGCAACCGCGCCCACCGAACCGCTTGGGGAATCGTCAAAGATTGGCCGCCAAGTCGTTCCTTCATTCGTCGTCTTCCAAAGCCCACCCGACGCAGTGGCAACATAGAAAGTAAACGGCTGATCCTGCGGCCGCGCAATATCAGTCACTCGACCTGACATTAACTGCGGACCAAGGTGCTTCCATTTCAAATCATTGAACGGAGATTCGTCTCGCATTTCCAAATGCTGCTGATGCCAAGCCAACCGCTGTTCGGCATCAAGCACCGGTTCGCGAGACTGGCCATAGAGTGCCGAAGACAAAACGAAAACGAACAGTACAAAAACGTAATTGCGAAGCATCTTGAAACCAGGTGTCAGGACTTGAGCAAAGTCGTCTGTAAACGTGAAGCGGAATCCGCCAGTCACCGCTTTTGCCGAAAGTTACAGTTCAGCAACCACCTGTTCGAAGTTAAACAGTTTCAGGTTTCCCTCAAGTGTTTCCACCAAAAAAGATTCATTTTCAAGCCAATCTCCACAGTTCGCGATCACGATTCCCTGCTCTCGCACCAATTTGGGATCATGCAGGTGGCCAAAGATGACTCCGCCCCAGTTCTCTTGTAGCACATGTTCAACGAGCCCCGACTCGATTTCTTTCGGTTTCGCGAACAGCTTCTTGAAGATATCACGCAGAAACAAAACGAACGATCTGGGCAACAGAAAATTAATACGATCGAAAATACGGGAGCCAAGTTTTGGGATCCCAAACAAATGCGTTTCTACTTGATCGAATTGGTCACCGTGAATCACTAACCAACGTTTGCCATTTTTTGACGTGTAGGCCACCCGCTCCGAGAACTCCAAATGGCTCATGGACTCGAGCAACATGGCAAGTTCTGGATAGTACGCTCGCGACGGCAGCTCTTGCTCGCGAAAGTATGGATCATGGTTCCCCGGCAAGACGACAACGCGAGTCCCGCTCGATTGCAACTCAATGAATTTGTCGACCACCCGTTGATCGTCCGCCGTCCAGGTCCAGCCTAATTGCAATCTTGTTTCGTCAATACAGTCGCCGACCAGGTAGATCTGTTCGGCCGAAATCTGATTGAGGACCTTCAGGCAATTCGCCCCAACAGAAAATCGGTAACCGAGATGCAAATCGCTCAGGAATATCGTCCTGACTTTTTCGGGCAGCGCACTGACAGGCATTATGATTGACGAAGCGATTTGCGAATAGATTTGCGAGACGAGGTAGGTTCAGTCTTCGGACGTTTGGCGGGCCGGTTTTTCTTCCCAACCAATTTCGAAAGATTATTCAGCCGTCTATCAAACTTATGCAAAGTCGCTGCCACTGCCAAGGTTGCCAGAACCACCCCAGCGATGGAAACCAGGCTGCCGATACTCCAAGCCACAAAATGGCCAATCAGGAACGAGCCGATTTGCATTGCCTGCCCCAGCAGGAACAGCAACAACCCAAACAGCACAACGTGAGTCATCGACTTCGTCTTGAGCCAGGATCCGGCTACTGCGATCCATTCCTGATCGGTGCGATTCCCACGGCTGGTCTGGTCAGCAACTCGTACCGGCGCCGGTTGATGCGCCGCGTCGATTCGGAACTTCGGTGCGGATTTCGGATTCTTCTTGACCCGGGCTGGATGTTCAGATGCCGCCAGCTTGGGCACCCGCCGTTTACGCTTACCTTTTTTTGCCGCTGCCTGACACCTTGGACAGACCTGCACTTCCGAACCAGCAACCGACTTAAAATCTGCTTTACAGTCCGGGCACCACATACTTTTCGATTCTCTTCCAACTGGCTGGGGCTTCAGAATGCTCGCCCCATGAAAAATTCCAAGTCTGTGTAACCAGCACTGGAACCGGGGCATTACCGTTCTTTTACTATCGGTAAATTGACCGTCGCTAGCTTAATGAACGTGAACGCCGCTAGATTGCACCTGGACTATTCCGCTTAGTCGTTATCTTCAGTTCGGCGGTGACTGTTCACGGTTACCTTGAGAAACGAGGTAAAACGCCAGGATAGTAAACGCCATCAGCAGGCAAATGCCGTTGATCAGCGTTATTGCCTGCCAAGCGAAACTCAGTTTTTCGATCTCCAACAATCCCATAACTGACAAGGTAGACAAGTAATTCACGGCTGGAACCACCACCAGAATTTTCAACAGCCCACGGAGTTTAGCCGGCATTTGGTCATACGATTTCTCGCGATACAACACCAGCGCGACGGCGGGAACGGCGATCAAAAGACAATCGTAGACATGGTGATAGATACTGAGCAAAACCCCCACACAGATGAACAAAGATTGCGGACTCGCCGCTCCACCCCGCAAATTTCCAGGCGATTTCCGCAAAACGAGCAGCCCGACCGCGACCAGCATGATCGCCATCACTACAAGGTAAACCGAGTCGCCGGGAGCCCAATTGATGACTTTTGCGAACATGCCAGTCAGATCGAGACGGGTCCAAGTGTTTACCGGCATTTCCGTCGGTTCGACATGCAACGCTTTCTGCCCTGACTGAACTTCTTCGAAAACACTGGCGAATCCTCGTTCATGGCTGAGCCAGCCAACCCCGGCGCCCGCCGTGATCGCACAAAACAGGATCCCCCAGGCAACGGCTTTGAAGTTGCGGGCAAACAGCATCATCAGAATCAACGGGAGGACAAAGTTTGGCTTGATCGAAGCCAGCACCAGCGCCAGTCCAGATAGCCAGGGCTTTTTGGTCGCAAAGTGTAAAGCTAACACACACCCCAAAACGATCTCTGCTGTGAAATACCCAGTGAATAGCGTTAGATGCCCGGGCCGAGATAGCAACAACAAGTTCCAGATCGCGAGGAAGTCAAACCATCTGAATGGCTGCCGAGCCATCCGCAAGCTACAGAAAGCCAGCGCCCCGAGCACGCCAAGGCTGTAGACAAAAAAGGCTCCTCGCGCTATCTCAATCGGCAGCAAGGCAAACGGAATGTGAATGATAAAGACGATGGGCGAGTACGGCGGCGTCTCCCTGGCAAGCGAATACTCCTGTGCAACCGCACCTGAATACGGCGACTTTCCGTCAATAAAAGCTTTCGTCGGAAAGTAAGTGCCGTTGTGGAAATCGCTGAATCCTCGATTCCCCCAATCAAACTCCACCGACGGAGGCGAAAGATTGCTATACGCCCGCCAAGCAGTCAAACTGACCAACGTCAAAAACAGCAGGACCATCGCGGCTACGGCAAACCGGTTCCCGCGAAGCCCTGCCAGCCCGCTGGTTGCATCAGTTGTTTGATATTCTGAATCTTCTGAACTCAATGGCTCGGTCCGTGTTCGCTGCTTAGGATGCTCAGGCGATGAGCGATGTTTCTTAAATGTCCGATTTGCATCGCTAGAAATGTGCATCAATAGATTATGACAATCGTACAGGATTCATCGTAGTTCAAGCGGCCAGATATTTCAGTCTGCTCGCAAACGTGACTTCTCATTCAATCGTTCTGTCGTAGCGATGAAATGAATTCAGCCCGGTTTGGGAACCCCAACCATTCTGATCGTTCAGGGTTTTGCCTCGCTATGAATTGATCGAGCAGTCGACAAGAATTGGGGCCTCAAAGTCAGTCTAATCGTTACAATGTGCAGAATCCCACATTGCCCGTGGCCGAACTTTCAGTCTGAAAACACCTGACCAGATCCCGAAATTCCATTTTTTGGTCTCAATTCTGAAGCAACCACCCCCCTGCGGCCTTCTTAACAAAAGCCCGGAATTCCCAAGCGAAATTTCTGCAATGCAAATAATGTCTGAGGCGCACTGATTGTCTGTTGATATGCTGTAAGGCTACAAACATCGAGACGTTTATTCCCGACAAATCATTCATCAACAAGATGCTAAGGTCGGGCTCCGCAGGTTTACAGGCCAATGAGTTCAGAAATCCCTAACGACGAAACAGCAAACGACGCGCCAGAGCGGCGCGTTACTGTCGTTATACCTGCGTACAATGAGCAAGAATCGGTGACGCATCTTGCCGATTGCCTGGCCGAGTTCAAAACGCAATCTGCTGGTCAGTACGAATTGAAATTTGTCATTGTCGATGACGCCAGTCAAGACGACACGGTATCGAAGGTTGGCGAAGTCTTTTCCGAATGGCAAAATTTTGAAATCGTACGCCACGAAGAGAATCAAGGTGTTGCCGCCGCGATCATGACAGGGATCCGACATGCCGACACCCCATTGGTTGCATCAATGGATTTCGACTGCACCTACCAGCCAACTCAGATGCTGGACCTGCTACCAATGATTGGTCAGGCCGACGTCGTTACGGGGTCTCCCTATCATCCGGACGGCGAAGTCAAAAACGTCCCGGAATGGCGATTGGTCTTTTCCCGGGGCGCATCATGGGCTTACCGCCGTGTGATGAAAAACAAATTACATACATACACTTCTTGCTTTCGAGTTTATCGACGCAAGAGCGTTTCCGATTTGAAATTGCGGAATGGCGGATTCGTTGGCGTGGCAGAAATGCTATGGCGAGTCAGTCGTCGCGATGGAAAGGTTGTCGAAGTTCCTGCAACGCTGGACGTGCGGAAGTTTGGACAATCGAAGATGCGGATCGTTCAAGTCACCTTGCAGCACTTGAGGTTATTGAGTCGTGCAATGTCTTACCGGCTTTGTCGACCCTTTTTACCCGGTAACGCAAAGGCGAAATCGAGGCACCCTGACATCTCGTCGAGACGGAGCGCAAACGCATAGATCGTTCGATCCATGTCGAGGCTCGTTTGCCTCATTCAAGGATGTTTGCAACTAGACACCACACCAACCTTCCTTTTCATAGGACTAGAAATGAGTAGCGGACAAATTAGTATCACCCTCCCTTCGGACCAAAATTCTACTGGCCGTACTTTCGATGCCGAAGAGATCAAGTTTTTAACCGAGGCGATTGAGAGCGGCACCCTCACGAGTACCAAAGGTACGTTCGTGAAACAACTGGAATCCGATTTCGCCAAGCATCTTGGCATGGAGCACGCATACGCATGTTCGTCCGGGTCAGCAGCGTTGCACGTAGCTGTCGCGGCGGTCAACCCGGAGCCTGGCGACGAGATTATCACGACTTCGATTACCGATATGGGAGCTTTGACTTGTATCCTGTACCAAGGTGCGATTCCCATGTTCTGCGACGTTGATCCGTTGACTTACAACGTGACAGCGAAAGAGATCGAAAAGAAAATCAGCCCCAAGACCAAAGCGATCATGGTTACGCACCTGTTCGGCAATCCTTGCCAAATGGATGAGATCATGGAACTGGCTCGGGCACACAACATCCCAGTCATCGAAGATTGTGCCCAGGCATTCAACGCGACGCACAATGGCAAGATGATCGGAACGATGGGCGATATTAGTTGCTTCAGCTTACAGCAGGGCAAGCACATCACGACCGGTGAAGGCGGTTTGGTTGTCACCAACAACGCGGAACTGGGACGACGCAGCTTCCTGTTTATTAACAAAGCATGGGGCTACGGTGACAAGAATCCGGACCATTACTTCCTGGCTCCGAACTATCGGATGAACGAGTTAACTGGCGCCGTCGCTTTGGCTCAGCTTCAGAAGCTTGACCAGAGCGTCTCTTCGCGTTCTGGATTGGCAGACAAAATGCACAAGATGCTGGAAGGAATTCCAGGCGTCGCAGCTCCCAAGATTCATGACGGAGACGTGCATACGTTCTGGAAGTACTGCCTGGATGTTGATCCGGAGATCATTGAAGGCGGTTGCGATGCACTTGGTGCCGGCTTGAAAGAGCGAGGCGTTTTCTGTGGCCCTCGTTATATCCAGAAGCCTGCGTTCCGTTGCCAGGTATTCCGCGACCAAGTCACATTCGGAAACAGCCGTTGGCCGTTCACCGAAGCAAGACCGGAAGCGGTTGACTACGATGAAGCTCAATTCCCTGGTACGTACGCCGCACTGTCGCGGATTCTTGTTCTACCCTGGAACGAGAAGTACAACGAAGAACACCTTGAATACATCGCGACTACGATTCGTGAAGTTGCAACTAATCTGAAGAAAGCGTAGAGAATTATGACTAATAAAAAGAAAACTCGAATTGCCATGATTGGCGCCGGCGGGATCGCTCAGGCCTATTCGCAATCTTTCCTGCAGTGCAAAAATGCTGAACTGGCAGCCGTCGTCGACGTTCGCAAGGAAGCAGCCGAAGCGATTGCCGAATCACATGGCTGCCCGGTCGAAACCGACTATCAGAAACTGATGGACACAGTTGCTCCCGACGCGGTACTGGTTTGTACTCCTCCGGTCTCGCATCTGGAAATCTGCAACTACTTTCTTGAGCAGGGCGTTCATGTGCTTTGCGAAAAGCCGATCACGATTGATATGGCGTCTGCCCGTTCGATGGTCGATTGTGCGGAAGCAAACGGAGCGCTGCTGACGATGGCGTCCAAGTTTCGCTACGTCGAAGATGTGATCAAGGCGAAGTCAATTATAACGTCCGGGATCCTTGGCGAATTGGTATTGTTCGAAAATACGTTCGCCGGCCATGTCGACATGTCGACTCGCTGGAATTCTGATCCAATGATCAGCGGCGGTGGAGTCATGATCGACAACGGTACGCACTCCGTCGACATCGCCCGATACTTGCTCGGCCCTCTCGCTGAAATCCAGGCGGTCGAAGGTAAGCGGATCCAGAACCTCGAAGTCGAAGACACGGTTCGCATTTTTGCTCGTTCGGATAAAGGCGTCATGGCCAGTATCGACTTGTCGTGGAGCTTGAACAAGCAACAGCCGTATTACATCAGCATCTACGGTTCCGAAGGCACGATTTTGATCGGCTGGCAAGAATCGCGATACCGACGAAATTCTGATCAGGACTGGCTCGAGTTTGGAACAGGCTACAACAAATTTGACGCCTTCCGTGCTCAGCTTGATAACTTCGCGGCCGCGATTAAGGGCGATGAAGTTCTGTTGATTAAGCCGGAAGACGCACTCGCATCCGTCCGCACGATCGAAGTCGCGTATGAAGCGATGTGGCGAAACACCTGGATGCCGATCACCGATTCGCAGCCCAGTGAAGCAGCGGTCGCGGCAAGTTAGTCTCGATCGTTTCGTTTTAACAATACTTGAAGCGACAAAAGCGTTAGTATTTTAGCGCCGGTCAATCACAGAAACCGGCGGCTATCGCCTTGCCGCTCACTTTTCCACCGTTTTCCTTTTACGCGAAAGCGTGTTTTCCCTTAGCCGCTTCCTTGAGGCCGCTTTAGGCTGCACCTAATTCTCAACATGCGATTTGCCCCAGCGGCAGGACCAAATTTTATGGCTGCAAGAATCCACGAGACAGCAATTGTTGAGAATGATGTCGAAATTGGGGATGGCAGCTCCGTTTGGGACAGCGTCCACATTCGGCATCACACGCGAATCGGCAAAGATTGCATCATCGGCGAAAAGACCTATATCGCTTACGAGGTCGTCATCGGCGATCGCGTGAAGATTAACTCGATGGTCTACATCTGTAACGCGGTGACGATTGAAGATGGCGTGATGGTTAGCGCCGGCACGATTTTCACTAACGATCGTTTCCCACGTGCGACGACCCCGGACTTGAGCGAACTGCGCGGCTCCGATCCAGACGAACATACGCTTCCGACACTGGTACGCGAAGGTGCAACCATTGGTGCTGGTTGCACGATCGGTAACGACCTGGAGATTGGTCGATTCGCGATGATCGGTATGGGCTCCGTGGTGACCAAATCAGTTGGCGATTTCCATCTGGTGCTGGGCAATCCAGCTCGACCCGTTGGAGTCGTCTGCAGGTGCGGACCACTGGTCGCCAAATTCGCCGACCTCGATGCCTCCGGACCACAAGACGTTCGCTGTTCGGAATGCGAACGAGCGTATCGCATCGACGGCCTCTCCGTCCAGGAAGCGTGATATGAACTCCTCCGATAGCCGCAGCAAAAGCGGCAAACGCTGGGCAGTCGTCGGTGGCGGCTTCCTTGGCATGACTGCAGCCCTGCGTCTTGCGCAAGCGGGGCATCAAGTCACCTTGATCGAATCGGCTGACCATCTCGGTGGTTTGGCCGATGCCTGGGAACTGGGCGGTACTACCTGGGATCGACACTACCATGTGACGCTGCTGTCGGACAGCAACACCCGCGGGATTTTAAAGGAACTCGATCTCGATCAGGCGATGGAGTGGGTTGAAACAAAGACAGGATTCTTCACCGGCGGCTCACTGCACTCCATGTCCAGCAGCCTGGAGTTTCTACTCTTCCCGCCGCTGAACCTAATCGCAAAATTCCGATTGGGGCTGACGATCTTTGCTGCGGCGCGGATGAAAAATTGGCGACGGTTGGAGCAAATGCCGGTTAGCGATTTTCTACGGAAGTGGTCCGGCAAGCAAACCTTCGAAAAAATCTGGCTCCCATTGCTGCGTTCAAAACTAGGTGAGAATTACAAGATAACCTCCGCCGCTTTCATCTGGGCGACGATCCAGCGACTGTACGCGGCGCGGCGAACCGGGCTCAAGAAAGAAATGTTCGGATACCTGCCGGGTGGTTATGCTCGAACGATTGACAAATTCACTGAGAAACTGAACGGGCTGGACGTCAACATTCAATTGTCGCAGCGAGTGGGGAACATCTCGCGAGTCGGCAACGAGACTTTGGTTGCCGATGACGCCGACCAGCCGATCGGTTCGTTCGATAACGTCTTGCTAACGGTACCCAGTCGCATTGTTCCTCGTCTGGTAAAAGATCTTTCCGCAGCAGAAATCAAGTCGCACCAGTCGATTCAATATCAAGGCATCGTCTGCTGTTCGTTGTTGCTCAAGAATCCACTTTCCAGCTACTACGTTACCAATATTACTGACGGGAATGTGCCGTTTACTGGCGTTATTGAGATGACGGCGTTGGTCGACCGAGCTGAATTTGGTGGATCGAATCTGGTCTATCTGCCATACTATGTTCCAGAGAATGATCCGCTGTTTGAAGTCTCCAATGAGGAAATCCGCGAACAATCGCTGGCAGGCATCGAGTCGATGTACCCGCAATTCCAACGAGAAGACGTGTTGGCGTTCCGCAGTTCGCGAGTCAAACAAGTGATGCCGATCCCAACGTTGAACTACTCTCAGCAGGTTCCCGGGCGTAAGACTTCAATCCCAGGCCTGTTCGTTGTGAACTCTGCACAAATTGTCAACGGAACCCTTAACGTTAACGAGACGATCGGGTTGGCGGAAACTGCCGTCCGGGAAATCCTGCAAGACCCACAAACCGACTCACAACCTGACGCACCCACCCTCGAGAAACCTCATGTCGCTGCTCGCTAGTCTTTCACTCGACCTCGATAACAAGTGGTCCTATTTAAAAACGCACGGCGATGCCGGCTGGGAAGAATTCCCCAGCTACCTTGATACCATTTGCCCTCGCATCGTCGATTGCCTGGAACAACTCGATTTAAAGATTACGTTCTTCGTGGTCGGTCAGGATGCGGCCCTCAGCAAGAATCACGATGCGTTACGATGTCTTTCCGATGCTGGGCACGAGATCGGCAACCACTCATTCCATCACGAACCGTGGTTGCATCTCTATTCGGAGCAGGAAGTCAAAGACGAGCTTCAGCGGGCAGAAGACGCGATCTTCCAAGCGACTGGTCAGCGAACTTTCGGTTTTCGCGGTCCTGGCTTCAGCGTTTCACCAACCGTCATTTCTGTGCTCAACAGCATGGGATATTTATACGACGCGTCAACGTTCCCGACCTTCCTCGGCCCCGTCGCTCGCGCCTACTATTTCATGACGGCAGATTTGGACAAGGAAGAGCTAAAGAAACGAGATCAACTGTTCGGTAAGTTCAGTGAAGGGTTTCGCACCTTGCGTCCGCATCGCTTGCCGGACACTAAAATGCTTGAGATACCCGTTACAACGATGCCATTTTTCAAGCTTCCGATTCACTTGAGTTACGTGATGTATCTGGCTCAGTTTTCAAAAACGCTGGCCCGGACGTACTTCTCCATGGCGTTGACGATGTGCAAAATCGCTCGCGTCGAGCCTTCGCTGCTGCTCCATCCGCTCGATTTTCTTGGCGCTGACGACGATTCGGATCTCGGATTCTTTCCAGCGATGGGTATGAAATCAGAAGCCAAAGTCGCGTTTGCGATGGAAATGCTGCACCGATTCAAAAGTCAGTTCAATGTGACGACACTTCTTGAACACGCCAAGCATCATGGTGCACAAGTTCCAAAGGCGATAGATGAACAGCAGTCACAGCTTGTGCGCACCGGATGCTGATAAGTCACCGACCGTTCGCCGGTACACGATTTCAGCAACGGACTCGCGGTAGGCTTGGCGGCGGAGTTCGAGCATGGAGATTGAGCCGGCCTGATAAAGTCTGCGATAGGACTCATACGTTTCCTGTTCATGGTCGATGCGGCTGATTGGTTGATCATGGGAGGCTTGAGCTCGATCGAAAAGTGTTTGAAGTTCTGGTCATTGAACCGATGGATCCCGCCCAGGTCGATTCTCGGGCTGCAGATCTTCTAACCAATTGCTGCAGTGGATGTTATCCGTAGGCGTATGACGAAACAAATCCCACTTGCTTGAGAATAGCAACGCAAATGTTTTGAAATTCGTTGCAATAGTATTGAAACCATTAGAATCCGCTAAGCATCTGACAGCATTTCGCCCAGCGCTCTCCGGAAATTCTCAAATGAACTTGCGATTAATCTTTACTTGTATTTTGGCAGGACTGGTTTCTTTTTTTGCGAACTCTAGCGTTACCGGGAAGGCGATTGGATTCGGCCCGCTGCTTGGAGACGTAAATCAAGACACGGTAATCAACTTTAACGACATCGTACCGTTTTGCACGGCGTTGACGACGGGCCCATATGTTTGCGAAGCAGATATCAATGTGGATGGCGTTGTTAATCTGTAGGACGTTCAACCTTTTGCAATCATATTGTCGTCGCAACAAACCGCTACTTTCACACCAGGGGCAACTGTCGCGGGTCAAAGCGATTTTTTCTGGTCAACCAATGGGTTTGGGATGTCTGCTCTCAACGGAGCATTGAGTTTGAATGTGCCTGCTGGGGTCACACGCAAGATTTACCTTTACTACACGACTAGCTTGGCACCTGCAGCTACACCAATGCTCAAAGATATTGACACTGGAGTCGCACTGAATGTTGCGACATCAACACCAGGCGTCGTCAAGTTCACTGCAGGTGAAACGTTTAACCCCGTTGTCACGATTGGCGGCGTTGCCAGCAACCGATGGCAACAAGGATCATTTTCCGGAACCCCATTGTCAGTGGCCGACGATTTGATAATTGGATTAACAGCTTTTAGCTTTTGTCCGGACACGAACGGAATGGTGTTTGCCAATACCACGGCACCGATGGCGACGCTAATTGACGCTGGTTACGATACGACAGCAGATGCTTTTCTGTACGGTTCCGTCG
>CAZXLW010000030.1:49125-53784 GCA_964641465.1 uncultured Pirellulaceae bacterium
CTAATTGACGCTGGTTACGATACGACAGCAGATGCTTTTCTGTACGGTTCCGTCGATGTAGAAGGAGTTAAAGCGGGCTGCACTGTCAGTCTTCTGGTCGGCCCCAACAATCTTGGTATTTTGAACGTGTCCCCCGTCATTCAAACGTTTGGGGAAGTAAACATCACGACTATCCTGTTGGGCGACGTGAATACGGATGGCGTGACCAACCTTTTGGATGTAGATCCGTTTGTCGATTTGATTGGCAATGGACAATTTCAAGCCGAGGCCGACATTAACCTCGACGGCTCAGTGAATTTACTCGACGTCAATTCCTTCATCGATATCATCAGTGGCTCGTGATTCGCCGACTAAGCGACGCAGGTGTTGACTGACTTAACGTTTGGCCTGCGAGCCTGTCATGTGTGTGCTAAACGCGATCCGATTCCGTCGCGAAGCAACAGCAACTGATGTAAAATGAACCGATTGATTGTCAGTTTCACAGGATCATCGAGTTCATGAAAAGTCACGAACCTGCGCCGACTGAAAATTGGCCGTTGCTGCACGACCACCATACTCATCCACTGCTCTATGCCACGTTTCGGCAAGGCGTCGATCTTTCAGACGTGGAAGACCTCAAGCAAGCAGCGGATTTGATCGCGGCGAACGCTGATGGAGAGCGGCTGACGATTGCTCATTCATGGAAGAGTAATCGCTTCGAGTTTGAAAGCGAAGTCTTTGACAGTTTGCCGCCGTGTGCCGTTTTCAATTTGTCGCTGCATGGGCTATTGGTCAATCGCACCGGCGAAATCGAACTGAAGAAGAAAATCGGATTGGACGTCGAGCGCATCAAGGACCAGCTTTGGCTCGAACAAAATTTACGGCAGGTTTTGAACTGGTTCGCGCTGTTGGGTGGGTCGCCAGCAGCACTAGTTGCATTCTACGATTACCTGGAATCGGTCGGAGTATACTCAGCCGAGGAAATGCTGTTGATTGATGGCTGCGAGATTGACTGGTTCCAGGAAACTGGCCTGGCTGATCGGACTCGTTTTTGGGCAGCGCCAGAAACATTCGAACGCCTGAGCAAAGTCCAACAGCGACAGGTAGCAGGGTTCAAGTTCTTCACCGACGGAGCATTCGGCGCCAGAACTGCTGCCGTCAGCAAGCCGTATGTTGGCGAGCCAGAGAATTTCGGGATGCTGATGTACGAAGACCAGCAACTCCAGTCGCTGGTCAACGAATGCTCACAGCACGGGATCGGAATCGCGGTTCATGCAATTGGTGATGTCGCAATCGACCAGATTTTGTCAACGATCGAGGCGTGTCCTGACAGGGCAGGGTTCCGTGAAATTCGACTGGAGCACGTTCAGTTAATCAGCAAAGCCCAAGCGAGCAGGGCCAAGGAGCTGGGAATCGTTTTATCGATGCAGCCAAACTTCAACGATGACAGCGCAAGTTATAAAGATCGTTTGCCGGAAGAATTCCTGGCCGGAAACAATCCGTTTCGCATGCTGATTGATGAATGCGATTTTCAGCCAGGAGTTGATTTGATCTTTGGCAGCGATGGAATGCCGCATGGAATCAGCTTCGCGGCTCAGCAAGCTTTCCAACCACCTTACGAATCACAACGTCTCTCGTCGGAAGAATTACGGGCTGGTTACACGCTTCATGAAAAACATGTTTAGCAATTCCCGTAAACTTCCAACCGGAACATCCGGAGACTACTTCCGCCGCTGCTCGTTCAAATTCCAGTCGTAGTCCAAGTACCGCACGCTGAACCCGCCACGCCGCAGCACCTCCTGAGCGGATTGCGGAAAGTACTTACCGACAGCTCGCAATTGAGAATTCTGATCAGGCCCGAAATCACTTCCAAACCACTTCATGATAGTGCTCAACCCGATTTGACCATTGGATGCAGTCAAATTGCGTTGGCGTGAGAAGAAATCCTTGGTGTTGACGACCAACTGCTGCTCAAGCTTTTGAGCTGTATACGCTTCACTCAATAGTCGCGGACATCCAACCGATGCACAGACTATCGCAAAGTGAATTCTTGGCTCGTTCATTTTCCGCAGCACCTTGTGCTCGATGTCTTCGAGATTGATCTGCTGCTCGCCGACCTGAAGCTTGAGGTCAGTCCAAACATTGTATCCCAGCTTGTTTGTATGTTTACGAATCGAACTGGTTGGATACACCTCCAGCATGCCTTCCAAAGTTACCGCGTTGTAGGCATTAATCCAAAACGCCATGATGGCCTGGCGAGAAGCCTGAGTCCTCGGGTTCGCTTGTGAAAGTGATTTCAAGTAGTTCTGCAATGCTGACCGGTCCGCCGATGAATTCTTCCAGCCGGCATAATTAACTTCGCCGTCAGCGTTGACATACTTTCCCAACAATTGTGTAAACGGACTATGGTCGACTTGATCTATCGAAACCTGTTGATTGGCTGGCCAACGTTGACCTACTTGTCGAAGCTGTGGAACTGCTTGTGATTGGCTGATAACCAGCAACAAAATTGTCGATACGACGGTCAGGTAGGCTAAGCTTTTCATTTTCTCTCCGGCTAAATTCAATTACGAGTTCCGTTCCTGCGGTGCATGCAGGATGCCAATCCGCCCACTTACGACGCTCAATCGCTCGCAACCTTACGAGCTATTCCACCGTTCGTCAGCGCTAGTTGGCAAGCATTCGGGCCCGATGCCTCTGAATTATCCCAAAAGCTGGTAGAATTGCACCGGGCGGCACAATTATCGAAATCTCGGATGCAAGCAAGCTGGGCAATTTGGAAACCACAGGCGAAGAAGATAATCCGGAAGAACCGATCAGTCAACGAAATTTCATTGTCCTGATTGTCTACAACGTCTTCGTTCGCATCGGGTGGGTGTTCAAGACTGAAAGCATCGTGATGCCTGCGATCATGGATTCGATCGCGGGAAGTGGTTGGTTGCGAGGCTGCTTGCCAATGTTGAATCGGCTGGGGCAAAGTATCCCGCCAATGCTGCTTTCCGATTGGGTTCGTCGAGTCGGCCAGAAGAAATGGGTGGCCGTTACCTGCCTGACTGCGATGGGTTCCTGCTTCCTGTTGTTGGCAGCCATCTGGAGTGTGCTCGATGGGGACGTCCCCAAGTGGCTTCCGGCCATCTTCCTGATCGTCTACTCCCTGTTTTGGTTTTGCGTCGGCCTGCACAATCTGAGCATCAGTCTCTTGTACGGTAAATTGGTCAACGCGACTTTACGGGGCCGTCTGTTACTGATCGCAACCACCATCGGCGCTGTGATTGCTGTTTTCAGCGCCTGGTTCCTGATGCGTGAATGGTTGTCGGAAGGATCCGGCAAGTTCAATCTGTTGTTTCTCTTTACCGGGATCTTGTTTTTAACTGCGTCACTGGTTGGCCTGACGCTGGCGGAAAAAAGCGACGACGACGGCAAGCCAGTTACCAGAAAACCATTGTCGGAAATTTTCTCCTCCGCATTGCTGATCCTGAAAACCGATCGGAACTTCCGCTTGCTGGCGTTGATCGCCGCCTGCTTCGGTGCCTGCATCACTCTGTTCCCGCATTACCAGGCCTACGCGAAGCAAAGCCTGCAGCTTGATTTGAAAGCCCTGGTGTCATGGGTAATCGCACAAAATATCGGCGCAGCGGTGTTCAGTGTTCCACTGGGGTACTTTGCCGACAAGTTCGGTAACCGACTGGCAATTCGATGCGCAATGTTTTTGCTGTGCATTGCTCCAATACTTACGATCGTGATGGTTTACTTTCCGACGAAGAACCCGGAAGTCGGTTTCTATTCAGTCTTCTTTCTGCTCGGCTTGATGCCGGTAACGATGCGGATTTTCAACAACTACACTTTGGAAATTGCCAATCGGGACCAGCAGCCAATTTATCTCAGCACGCTGGGAGCCATCATGGCGCTGCCCGTGGTGCTGTTATCAACGATCGTCGGTGCCATGGCTGATATCGTCAGCTTCGAAGCAGTCTTCACGATCGTGGTATCAATCGTATTCATTGGCTGGACTTTAACGTTTAGGCTTGTAGAACCGAGACACATTCCACCTCCGTCGCCGGCAATTTCGCCGGAATCCAACGAATCCTGAACCCACGACGCTCTGGTTTCCGATGTTACTTCTGGAACGTCAAATGAGGAGAAGTCGTGATTCAGTCAATTCTATTGATCAGCATGCTACTTGTCGCGCCACAGGAAACGGCGCAACAAGATGAAACCATCCAGCTCTCAGGCGTAAAGTGCATCGTGACTGGAAAGCCAGTTAGCTCGCGATACCAGGTAACGTACAAGCAGGGCAAACTGTTTTTCGATTGCAACAGCAGCCGATTGAAATTCGAATCATCCAAAGGCGATTTCCGCACCAAAGCAAATCACCAGCTGGCGGTCACTGGACAATACATCCAGAACAAATGCCCGATCTCCAAAGCCAGGCTCAGTTCGAAATCTCAGTTCACGCATTCGGTCGCTGGATTCAAGGTTCGATTCTGCTGCGAACAGTGCATGTCGACGTTTGCAGAACAACAAGACGCTGACGTGCGAATCAAAGCCATGTTCGGGCAGCAAAGCTTCAGCAGCCTGTTCTTGCCCAGACCGAAAATCTCCAAGCAGCCGGTCGGCCAGCAACGCTAGAAGCGGTTTCAAAACCGATTTTACGAAAGTAGCACGATTCTCCGAGTCGTA
>CAZXLW010000031.1:0-3557 GCA_964641465.1 uncultured Pirellulaceae bacterium
GCCTTTGGACATTTACGGTTGACGATACAGCTGGTGGAGATCCAACTTCAATCGGACAGATCGTTATTGATTTCAACACAATTCCTGAGCCAGCAACTGGCTTGGTTATTCTTGGTTTGGCCGGTATCGCGGGCATTCGCCGTCGACGCTAAGCTTGCGTGAGCCAAAATTGGCTACATTGATTTTGAAACCCGGTACTGTTTTCAGTGCCGGGTTTTTTCGTGCTTCGATGTGATTGAAATTCACTCCAACAACAAAATCCCTTTCCGTTGCTCCTGATCGGGTTCTTTCGTTTCTGTTTACGTCCGTTATTTGCAGCACTGGCAATGTGCGGACTTGCAAGGTTGCCTCGATTTTCGATCCCCACAGCAAGACGCCGATCCGTCCAGGATTCGTTGCTTGATATTCTTGATGTCACAATAGATGCAATCACGGAGTCGCTGTCCGGGCCAAGGGCTGTCTGACGGACGCCAGCACAGGAATGGTGAACACCGTTTTCTCTCTTCGCAATCGCAGTTGTAGAATAGACCGAAATGCCCGGTTTGCCTGAGCCAGAATCTGCCTCGTGTCCAAGGTGAATCTGGCGTATTCGGAATGCCTGAGCATCTGCCGACTTCACAGCACTCGCAGCAATCCTGCGCGGGAAGCGGGCATGAAAAGGCGAAGGCGAGGACGAATGCCCAAGCAAAAATTGTGAGACGCATAGCTACGAATTCCTGACAAATTGGCGACCAATCGGTTATCAGAGCTATCGACCGCCAGAATCGCCAGATCGAGCATTTTCAGTTCGACTGTTAGAGTTGCCGGTGGCAGCAAAGTTTGCCAGAGCTTGGTTTGATTGGTTATGCCGCAGTTTTCCCCCGCGGTTTACTTGGTAGAGGAAAGTAGAGATTGGCTTGGAGACAATTATTGGGTAGCGTAAGCTGTTCCGTTTACGTAAGAAAATCGAGCAAATGACTGAGTTGCCAGAGTTGCCAGAAAACCGAAAAATTCGAATCGGAGCCGTTTCCTACCTGAATACGATGCCGCTGATTTACGGCTTGGGCCAGGCTTCGCCGCCGCTGGAAGTGGTTTTGGATTTGCCGAGCAGGCTGGCGGATAGATTGGCGAACGCAGAACTGGATGTTGCTTTGGTGCCAGTTGTCGAAGCGGTTTCTAACCCGGTTTACACCATCGTTTCGGATGCCTGTATTGCCTGTCGAGGTCCGGTTGGAAGCGTCAAGTTATTCAGCCGAGTGCCGTTTGAGAAGATCGAAAGGCTAACGCTTGATGAAGGATCCAGAACAAGCGTGATTTTGTCGAAAATCATTTTGAGGGAACGATTCGGTGTCAGTCCGGTTTGTGAACCGCTACTGATTGATCAAGAGTGGACTGAGACTTCGGCTGAGGCTGCACTCGTGATTGGTGATCGAGCGATGCATAATCTCGATCATGAATTGTTGGCGTCCCGTGGATTCGAGTTCGAGATGGACTTGGGCGAGTATTGGAACGAGTGGACTGGATTGCCGTTTGTGTTTGCGGTTTGGGCGGCCAGGCCGGCGACGGAGTTGTCGGTCGATCTGCAATCCGTGGATGCCGTGTTGACGGCTGCCCGGGATCAAGGGATGGCGAGTCTGGATACGATTTGCGATGTCGCGTACGCCGAGCGAGGATTCGAGAAAACAGAGGCACGGGATTACTTGACCAACAACCTTCACTTTTACCTTGGCGAACTTGAAAAACGTGGCTTGCAGCTGTTTTTCGAACACGCCAAACGTCACAACTTATTGGACTCAAAATTGGATTTACAGTTTTATGATTGCCAAACTGCTGGATAAAGCCGTCGCGGGCGAACGATTGACACCGGCCGAGGGCCTGGAGCTGCTGCAAAGTAATGACTTGGCAGTCCTGGGAGCGGCGGCCAATGCGGTTACCAGGGCCAAGCATCCAGAGTCTTTTCGCACATACAACATCGACCGAAATATTAACTACACGAACATTTGTACTGCGGTCTGTGACTTCTGTGCTTTCTATCGTGGGCCGAAGAGTGACGAGGGCTATGTGCTGCCGCGGGAGGAGCTGTTGCAGAAGATCGAGGAAACGGTTGCCCTGGGCGGAGATCAGATCCTGATGCAAGGCGGTTTGCATCCGAAGTTCAAGATTGACTGGTACGAACAGCTGTTAGCGGATATCAAATCTCGATTCCCGCAAGTCAACGTTCATGGATTCAGTCCGCCGGAGATTCATCATTTCACCAAGGTCAACAATATGTCGCTTGAGGAAGTACTCACGCGGCTCAAGGATGCAGGGCTGGGTAGCCTGCCGGGTGGTGGTGCCGAGATTCTGGTCGATCGTGTCCGGGACGAAATCACTCGTGGGAAAGTGATGACAGACGACTGGCTGGATGTGATGCGAGTCTGGCACAAGCTGGGCGGACGCAGTAGTGCGACGATGATGTTCGGTCATGTGGAAACGCTCGAGGAGCGGGTTGAGCATCTCGAGCGATTGCGCGAGCTTCAGGATGAAACGGGTGGATTCACGGCGTTTATCTGCTGGACATTCCAGCCCGACAATACCCAGATGTCACACATCGCGCCGGCTGGGTCGTGGGAGTATCTGAAGATGTTGGCCGTATCGAGGTTGTATCTGAACAATTTTGAGAACATGCAATCCAGTTGGGTGACTCAGGGGCTGAAAGTCGGGCAGTTGTCGCTTGTCTACGGTGCCAACGATATGGGAAGCCTGATGATCGAGGAGAATGTCGTCGCCGAAGCCGGGACGGTGCATTATTTGACGCTTGATCAAATCCGCGATTCTATCGAGGAGCTGGGATTTCAACCTCGCCAGCGTAATGTTCATTATGAATTGATGGACCAAGAGCTTGAGCGGAAGGCAGTTTTGGCAAACCGAGAATGGGTATCCCAAAAACAGGCTGAATCGGAATCCGACTTGATTCAGTTGGCCTGATTTTTGGTCGAATGATGCGAGCCGATTTGGAACCGATCAGCATCTGTCCTGGAATCACGATATTTGGTCCCTTACCCGGGTTGCGATCAAAATTTTTCGCGTAAGAATCGGAGACTTCATTCAGCTTCATAGAGCGAGAATGTTGCGGAGTTGGAGCTGATTCTGTTTCGGACTATCAAATCACAGGACTGAAATGACGTCGTTGGATCGTACTCGTCGAATAAAAATTGTCAGAGCTTTGACAGTGATTTTCATTGGCCTTGGAATCGCTTATTTACTTCCTGAAATTCTGGGCCTGATCGTCAAAATTCAGTCCGGCGACGCGGAAATCCGGCCATGGGATGCGGCGATGCGATCCGTACCAATTCGAGTCGTGCACATCATTGGTTTGGTCATTACTGGTGTTGCTGCGATCGGCCTGTTTCGACTTTGGTCGCTGCGGTTTATTGAAAACGGCGATTCTTAAACAAGAAATTTGTTTAAGAACTGATTGTTAGTTTTGATCTGAGGTATCGACAGGGGGTACGTAGCCTTTTTCGTCGGACTCGTCTGCCACGTTGGGGGGAAGCGTTATTTTGAGTTGGCCTACACCCACACAGCTGTCAACTTGA
>CAZXLW010000031.1:3657-10774 GCA_964641465.1 uncultured Pirellulaceae bacterium
CTTAGGATTCGCTGATTAGCTGCTCGCCAATTTGAAAAATCTCATCGGTGCCCAACGAGTGCTCGTTGGATTCGAACAGCGCAGCAATGCAGCGTTTGTGAATCTTCATTTTCAGCTGGCCGATCCCGATCGCACCGTAGCAGATCTTGGAATGCCGCGATTCTCCTTTGTCCATGGACTCGATCCCGGCAATTCCGACGGGCGGAACGGCGTTAATATCCAGCACCAGTTCGGCACTTTGGTTGCTTTCGAGCCAACTTTCATCTAGTAACTGGATCCCGGCAGCTCCGGCCGCAAAAACGATTTCCGATTCTTCCGTAGCGGCAGCCGCCGTGGCTGGCACCGCTGCTTCGCGCGGGATGGCGGCAATTCCTGTTTGTTTTTCGATGTGATCGCAGACTTGCTGAGCTCGATTCATTCGGCGGGAACAAACCGTGACCTTCGCTCCAGCACTGGCGACCAGTCGACTGATTCGCTGCCCAACGGGGCCGGTGCCTGCCAGGACGGTGACATGTTTGTCTTTCAAGTCCGTATGCTGCATTGCGCACAATACTGCCGCTGCCGCCGTCGTGTTGCTGCCGTTGGGATCGGACATCATCGAAATCCGCAACGGCCCGAAGAAACATTTCCGCGCCTGTTCGAATAGTTCAATCGAGCGGCCAACATCGCTGCCGCCAAAAAACGCAGCTGTATTGTTCAGGTCTTTGGGGCCACGTGTGAAAATCGCACCGTGAATAATCGGTTGGATTTGGATTGGCGTGACGCTGGAGTAAGTCAACAAGTGGTCGACTGACGAGTCGATCGCAACCAGCGAGTCAAACGAACTGGCGTGCTCGTCGTGATCAATTTGCAACAGCACTTTTTTTTTCATGACACAAAATATCACTATTGAAAAAATAAACCCGCAGTGAAATCGCTGCGGGTAAATGGACGGTCAACAAAATGGAAATGCCAAAATCGCTTAGAATCCACGAAACGGGTGGACTTCTTCTTTGCCGGCAACCATTTCATCGGCAGATGGTTTTTGTCCCATTGCGTTCGCAATTGCCATCTTTGTTGCTTCGTGGTTGTATTCGTAGATCTTTTTGTCGTCTTCCGCTCCGGGGTGGATAAACACACCGCAAACGCATACGAGGTCTTCGCACTGGTCTTTAGGGATGACGCCGGCTTCGACAGAATCGGCAACGGCTCGAGCGACTGCTGCTTGAGCTGGTCCAAACATTTGAACCGCCTGCTTCATGCCTTTGATGGTGACTTTGGTAACCATCACAGTCGCCGGTTTAACAGCCAGGTTGGGCGTGATAACGGCCAACAGGTTTGAGTGGCCTTCGCTTTGGGTGGCGAGTGCGGATGCGAATGCGGTTCCAACAGGTCCGTCTTTGCTTCCGATCATCAAATCGATATGGGCGATTTCGTTTCCGTCACCAGCCAGGGCTTCACCGATATGCATCGACATAATATTTCTCCAATTGTCGTTAGCTATGTAATTTGAATGCGTTGAATGCGAGTTGAGCCGGCCATTCACTGGCGTCGGTCAGACGCTTAGACTATCAAACTCATGTTTCAGTGCCAACTACCACTAGCAGCCCTTTGGCTACACGGACCGAGAATACCCAAGTAAAGCCGATACCAAAGCCGATACCGAAAAAGTCAAAACCGAGGCATCGAGTACTCAATTGATTAACTCAGGCATCTCCGACATTCCACGCAGCTCCGGCAAATCTGAATCGGACAAAACGATTTTGCTGGCTGGCGCGAGTGTGCGATACGCGGCGGAAAGTGCGCGGCGTGCGGGCATGCGGTGTGTTGCGGGGGACTTGTTTGGCGACTGGGATACTGAACTTTCCTCGCAGATTGCGATTCAGGTCTCGAATTGGGGGCCAGACGAAATCGGCAGCCTGGTCCGCAATGCAAGACGGGAGGGAGTTTGTAATCTGGTGATCTGTGGTGGAATGGAAAAGCGGGTTGGCTTGCTCCGCGAGCTGGATCAACATTTTCCAATCGTTGGATCATCAGCGGATGCGGTTGAGAAAACCAATGACCCGTTTTTCCTGCAAAAGGTTGTTCAGGGTTTTGGGAAGACTCGTCAGGCCGAGCAAGTTGGGTTTCCGAGGACGAAATCAGGATTCGACGCAACGATGCGTGGTGCCGATTGGTTGATGAAGCCAAAAGAATCTGCTGGTGGTCATCAGGTCGCTCACTTCGATCCGAGCTCGGCTAAACCAGTCGATGATTGTCACTTTCTGCAGGAACGGATAATAGGCGAGTCGTATAGCTCTGTCTTTTTTGCGAATGCGGGCGAAGTCCGGCTGATTGGTTCGACACGTCAGCTTGTTGGCAGCGAGCCGTTTGTTTCGCCGTTTAGACCGTTTGCTTATTGCGGATCCATCGGGCCGATCGAACACTCACGCGATCAAGTCGAGATTTTAATTCACGTCGCAACTGAGCTGATACGGGAATCAGGGCTGGCTGGGGTCTTTGGAGTCGACTGGGTTCTTGGTGCGGACGGCAAGATCTGGATCATTGAAGTGAATCCGCGGATTACTTCTTCGTGTGAAATATTCGAATTGGCCGGCCAAGTTGATAGCGTAGTTGGAATGCAATGTGGAATTCGAGCTTCATCGCACCAACCGTGCCATGCGGACATTTTGTACGGCAAAGCGAGCGTGTATTCGCAATGTGACGTCGTGCGTCAGGTTTCCAGGGAACTGTTCGACTGGTTTGTCGCGAACCGAATGGATAATTCACGAGATCTGAATGCCGCGGATGGTTTCATCGGGTGCGCGGACATCCCGAATTGCGACTCCCAGATCGCGCCAGGAGCACCGGTGACCACGCTGTTTGCCAAGAGCCGCGTTGACAGAAATGCCCGTGTTGGCGGCAATCGCCAAGCAATCGACGAAGTGCATGAAACGTTGGTTGATGCCGCCAAACGACTTCACTTGCGCATGAAAAAACTCGGGACGGCCGTTTCATCCGCCGTCCCGAGTTAGTTTGTTTTTATGTTGCCTTGTCGACTGTTCGCCGAATTCGCCGGGTTAGCCCGCCAGCTTGGCGATCCGATTCACAGGCTCCAGCGGCTTGCTGGTTGACTTGAAGCGATACTGCATAACGTATGCGTCTTCCGTCGTATCATCATAGAAATCACGCAATACCGAGACTGCTCGGAAGTCAGTGTTGCGGAAGAACAATTGAGCGGCAAGATTCGTCTCGCGAATTTCGAGCATGACTCGGTTTCGTCGCTGCTGGGACAATTTGCCTTTCAGCTTTTCGACCATCTGAGTCCCGACACCTCGCCGACGCACGTCTGGGCGAACCGCAAAGTTCAACACATGCAGTTGGTTCTTGTGAAGCTCATAGATCATAAAGCCAACCACGCGATCGTCGTATTCTGCAACCATACCGATGCAGTTACGTTGCCGCAGGCAGCGGATGAAATCTTCTTCCGACCACGGGAACTCGAAACCGCTCTTTTCAATTTCGAGCACTTCCTGCATATCCCGGCGGATCATCCACCGAATGTGTACGTTGACTTCGAAATCCGAATTTGAATTCATTGACAATTTCCTTTGTCATCGCCGCCACGACGAGCGACTTGGCTTCCATTCCTCAAGGGCAAAAACCAACTGGTACGGATAATTCGATACCGGTGGCCTTCGTATGTCTTCATTGACCTCTTCTTAATCGGCCAACTTTCGCCATTTTCTGTAATCGTAAGTGAATTAATTCCTTGGCACGCAAGCACTTCACTGACAAGCAAACAGACTAGCAGATCAGTTTTTTCATGCCAATATTGAACCAACACGCTGTTTGCCGCACTTGTGGATTAAAAATTTGGTGCAACGTATTTACTGGCAAAATCTCGCGGATCGAAGTGCGACAAATCGAAGCGGCCGGAGAACATTCTGGCCTTGACAAAGTTTACCGAAAATCCGGGTTTCACGTCCCTGCGACCAAAAGTCGATAAACAATTGCAGCGGATTCCAATGTGTGATCGCAGCTTGTCGGGATTTCGCTTCTTCAGCTACCCAGTTAACTGAACTACAATCTGGATGCACTACAATCTGAAAAGTGATCTGCCGATCGCGACTTGCGGTTAGTCATATAGTTCAATCTAGCCATTTTACCCATCTGCGTTTGTAGAACCTTACGTCAAGGCAAAGCCATGTTGAAAGAAGCCACCGAACGGCCCCAGGAAAATCAAGCCAAGACCAAAACGAGCGACGACGCCATGGCGTTGATCCTGCAACAGGCGGGCAAGTCTGCGGACGAAGTTGCCGCGTTGTCGACGCTGGATGATGCCGACATGTCAGCCGAAGGTCAATTTTCCGGCGAAGCTCCGACGATCGCCTCGTTGTTTGGCAAAGGGAAGGCCCGCGAGTTTGATGCCGGTACATTTTCGCCCAGCAAAGAAGTTGCCGATGTCATGGGGAGGTCGCTGGAGTTCCTGGTGACCAACAAGAAGGCCGGAACGCTGGTTGACAACGAGCGGATGCTGTTCCGCAAAGAGATCATTACCGGTTTGGCCGATGCCGGATTCTTTGGGCTGGCGATTCCGAAAGAATATGGCGGCAGTGGTGCTCGGTTGGGGGACTTGGGTCCGTTGCTCAGAGCATTGACGTTTGTGCATCCGGATTTGGCGGTGATGTTCGAAGTGCATAACTTCCTTGGTCCGGTGACTCCGATTCTGGATTTTGGCACGGATGAGCAAAAGCAATTGTACCTGCCGCGGATGGCCAAAGGTGAGCTGCTCGGATCGTTCGCATTGACTGAGCCAGGAGTTGGTGCGGACCCGAGTCGACTTTCCATGACGGCCCGATTGGAAGGTGATAAGTATATTTTGAACGGAGTCAAATGGCCGATTACGAATGTGATTTATGGCGGCGTCTGTGTGCTAATCGTCAAATTGCAAGGGCATGATCTGAAGCCGGGACGCGATTCAGGCATGATCGTGTTCGAAGTGCCGGCGGCCGATACCGAGCAGTTTCGCATGAAACGAAATGACCTGGTGGCCTTCGATTACTTGTGGAACGCACGCTTCCGCCTGACGGATTGTCCAGTGCTCGCAGGCTGCTTGCTGGGACCGCCCGGTAAAGGGTTGGCTCAAGCGTTCAGTTCTTTGGCGAAAGGCCGTGGTGGAATCGGTGTAAATAGTGCGGCCAAGTCGTTCAAGATTCTGGCTCACATTATCCTTGATCCGGAAGCTCAGAAAGCAAATGGTGGCGAAGGGTCCGAAGCATCGCCTGAATCAAAGGACTCGGATGCTCCCTCGGGCGGCGGCTGGACTTCGTTCCGCTCAACGTTTGGCAAGCCGATCGGAAGCTCTCCCCGAATCAAGACTTGGATCGGTCGGGCAGCGACGCACGGGTTGGCGGGACGCGTATTGGGCGATCTTTGCTTCCGCTTGGCCGCCAACGGGGTTCGCGATGAAACGCAAGGCATGATTGCCAAGGTGTACGCGACCAAGGGACTGTTGCAGACGGCAATCAATGGGTACCAAATTCAAGGCGGTCGGTCGGTGCATTCGGACGAGTTGCGAAAACACACACGTTGGCAGGCCAGGTTTGGCACTAGTGAGATGCCTGAGAATCCGATCGAGAACTACATCGGCGAGAATATGCACGAGTTCACGATCGCGACGGTTTACGAAGGACCCAATCCGGTGCTGTCCGATGTGGGTGCTCCCAATGCGATGACGCGTAATTTGCGAAACAAGTTTCTGGAGCCGATTGGTGTTGCCGAGGTCAACGGAAGCTTTGGGTTGATGCCCAAGGCGAAGTTCGGCTGGTTCGTGGCCAAGACGTTCCTCGGTTCCTGGTTGTACTCTCCGGATCTGTCAGGTGTGAAAAATCTGTTTCCTGAGAAACGTGCGATTGTGACAAGAGGTATGAAACGCAATCGAGTACTCGGGCGTCGGATCCTGTCGATCATTGCCAAGTATCAGAAGTCGTTTATGGACCAGTCATTTTTACTCGGCGACGAGGGTGGGGTATTCGATCAGCTTTGTCATAACCTGGCTTCGATTTGCTTTGCGTTGTCGCTGGACGATCAGAACGAGGAATACCTGGCTGTCGCCCGTGCACTCGATATGGAATCGGCAATTCGCATGAAGGGCCAGCAATGCTCGGCCCAGCTACAACAGCAATGGGCCGACATCGGTCAGCTGATGATGAAAAAGGAATCGAAGTTGCATCAGGATTTGATTGCACCGATCGAAGTGGCAGATATTCCACTGGATCCAAGGTTCATCGACCGGTTTATTTAATCGTCGGACCGGCGATTGCAATCCGGCGACTAGCGTCGCCGTTTTACTCGCTTTTTACTCTGCCAACTCGTTGGATTGACGCGGTAGTATTTTTCTAACAAGTCGAACAGCTCGTTGTGTTCTTGCTCGAGCTCTTCCGGCTGTTCAAAAAACGTTTCGCTGGCGACGGCAAAAAATTCTGCGGGATTGGTCGCTCCGTAGTGATCGAGCAACGTTCGTCTTCCCCGCTCTTTTGCCTCGACCAGTACATCGAACTCACGCTTGACCACTTGCGACCATTGCGCCGTTGTTGCAGCATCATCGAACATAACGTTGCCGCCCATCTCACCGTCGATTCCATCAAGAGCGTGGGCGAACTCATGGATTACGACATTCTTCCCGTCGTCAGGGTTGCGGCCTCCAAGAAGTGAATCTCGCCATGAAAGGACGATGGGGCCGTCTTGCCAAGCCTCTCCCGAGCGATGTTGAATTTGATTTTGACTCGTGCCATCGCTCGTCTTGCGGGTAAAAGCTTCCGGGTAGAGTAAAACCGAATTGACGTTGTCAAAATAGAAGCCTTCGACGCCGAGCAACATCAGACAAGCTTGAGCAGCGACCGTGACTTTCATTTCCTCTGTCAGATCAAGTCCCTCGCAGCATTCCCAGTTCTTTTCGGCGACGAAAATCTTGACGCGGCTTTTCAGCCGGGCCGATTCTTCGACGCTCAAATTCCAAGTCAGCCTGACGTTGCGATTGAGATGTAAATCCCAAGCCTCAGGCCACGGTTGAGACAAGATCTTTTTGCGACGACGATTGCGAAACCAGCCAAACATTCAGAGCTCACTTACCGGTGAAGAATCCATTGCGTTCCGT
>CAZXLW010000031.1:10874-12961 GCA_964641465.1 uncultured Pirellulaceae bacterium
GTGAAGAATCCATTGCGTTCCGTAACGCTCGCATGCGTTCGTTGAGCGAACTCTGTTTTGGTAGTACGATTATGACCAAGTGAGGCACCTGGGTGCGATCAAAGGATCTTTTTTATTGTCGCCCCTTCAGGCGTTTGATTGACTTGGTAGCCGTGGTTCTGGATTTCTGCGCGAAGCGCGTCAGAGGCATCGAAGTCTTTGCGCTCTTTGGCCTGATTCATTTCGTCGCAAAGTTTCTGGACTTCTTCAAACGTCGCTTCCTCTTCCTGACTCATCTCGCCAAGGTCCTCGATGGCCAGGACAGAATTGATTTTTCGCCAGGCTCCCAACGCTTCGCGGCGGTCTTCGCCGTCGGCGTTGGAGCGGACCCACGGATTGACCACACCCAAGGCGTTGGCGATGTTCATATCGTCAGCGAGCGATTCCGCGAACTGTTTCAGGATTGGGTGATTGAAATCGACTTCGGCTGCTTCACCACCGGTGTCTGATTCCAGTTGCTTTTCGAAATCGAGCATGCGGGTGACCAGCTTGTCGATTTCAGATAGAGACTTGATGGTAAAGTTCATGTTGCTGCGGTAGTGCGACTTAATCAGTTCGTACCGCAACGTTGCCGGGCGCACATTGGAACCTTCGATAATGCGGCCTTCGAATGCATCGCGGGCGGTAAAGAAGTTGCCTTGCGATTTGGACATCTTTTCGTTTTCCACGAACAGGAACCGGGCGTGGATCCAGTAGTTCGCAAACGAGTCCTTACCAGTAGCTCCGCAGGATTGTGCGATTTCACTTTCGTGGTGCGGGAAGATCAAATCTTCTCCACCCGTGTGGATGTCGATGACTTCCGCGTTCAACAACTCCCGCGCCATCGCGCTGCACTCGATGTGCCAGCCTGGGTAGCCGGTGCCCCATGGCGAATCCCACTTCATGATGTGATGGTCGTCTGGCTTCCAAAGCATGAAGTCGGCGGGATGTTTCTTGTTCGATTGATTCTCGTCCGAAACTCGCCCCCCTGCCCCGCTACGCAGATTGTCAAGCGAGTTATTGCTTAGTCGACCGTACTGCGGGAACGACTCGACGCTGTAATAGACCACTCCGTCGCCAGCCACATAAGCATGCCCGCGATCAATCAGTTGAGTGATCATCTTGATCATGTTGTTGACATGATCGGTAGCCTTGGGGATCCGTTCCGGTTCGAAAGCGATCTTGTAGTTCAACTTCCGGGCGTCTTCCAGGAATGCCTCCGTGTAGTACTCAGCGATCTGATACGGATCGTTCGGATCTTCGACTGCTCCGTCTTCGACTCGTCCGGACTTCTTGTTTTCCTTCATCCGGTTAGCGGCTATCTTCATCTTGTCTTCTTCGCCGTCGGTCATGTGCCCAACGTCGGTGATGTTCATGACATGCTCGACTTCGTAGCCAGCCAATTCCAAGAATCGACGGAGCAGGTCGCCGAACAGGAACGAGCGGAAGTTGCCGATATGAGCAAAGTCGTACACGGTCGGGCCGCAGCTGTACATTTTGACTTTGCCCGGCTCAATGGATTTGAATTCTTCCAGTTGGTTCGTCAGCGAGTTGTAAAATTCGATTTTCATAGTTGCAGCAGGTGTACTCGAAGTTCTAGTCGATTGCAGGCGTCGATAGATGGCCAGCTATAAGAAGGCGGCCGCATCAATTCTCTCGCAGCCTCTTCAATCAGGAATTTACTCGGTGAACAAACATGACGACAAGATTGATTGTGCCAGGTTCGCTGCTTTTGAAGCTCTAATCGACTCAAAAGAACCGATTCATAGACGTCAAATTCCTACAAAAGTATCAGCGTTTTGGCAATCATTTGAGGATTCAATCTAAAGTCCTTTTCGAGCGGTGCCCGTAACGCGTGTTCTTCAGAGGCCCAGTTTTGCTCTGCTCCGACCCAATGTATGTCATCTGAGCCGGCCGGGGAGGGACGGTAGTTGAATTCTCGAACGTACCGGATATCATGATGTAAATCTCATCGACATCTTTTGCGGGATAGGCATGTTATCTTCAACCATCAAGTTGTGGTTTATCGCTTTGCTATTGGTTCCGGCTTATGCCATGGGGCAAGGCGA
>CAZXLW010000031.1:13061-26003 GCA_964641465.1 uncultured Pirellulaceae bacterium
TTGTACTACTCGACAATGAATTCTGAGTTGGATACTGGGGCAGGACTGGATATCTCACTTACGAACTCAGGAGTTGTAGAATTTTCCGCAGCAGAAACATTTGATTTTGATATTTGTCTTTTTGGGGGGGCGATTGCGTCCCGGCAACAATTGACCCAAGATGGGTTGATGCATTTGGTCCTGCCCAAAGCGTTACCTCGGATACAATTACCGGACTGAATGCGTTTACGGTCGTTAATGGCATGGGAATCTTAAATTCCAACACCGGTCCAATTTTTTTGGATGCTGGCTATGACTTTGGCGCTGAGGCGTTCCTGTTCGGCCGGGTCGACTTTGTGGCAACGGGAGTTGGGACAACCAATCTTGAAACTAGTGCCGGAGCGATTGGAATTGTTCACGATGGCCAAACAGTCAATCCGATTTTCGGCGGCGCGAGCATCAATGTCGTTCCGGTCCCAGAGCCCGCTTTAAGTCCGTTGGTGATTCTCGCAGCTGTCGTTTTGCGAAGGAAGAGACGCTAAGCCGGCTGCCTTGGATTGGCGAATTCGGATCTCTTATTTCGGTAAACCAGTCAAATCCCAGATCTCGTAGAGCCACGGGTGAACCCATGGGTTACTGGCTGAATACCACGCCGAGAGTCCGCTGAGAACCAGTAACAGCAAACAGACTGCTCGCCCGGAACGTGTCTTGCCGAGCCAGTCGGCGATCGGTGCCATACTGATCAGCCACAACGGTGCCAGCCAGAACGCCCAGCGAAAACCGCTGGTGAAGCCTCCGTAATTGCGATCATGGCCGGGGACTTTGAATGCATAAAACGCGATCACGACAATCGAAATGGAAAGTGCTCCGAATGCCAGCCAGCGGAGTTTCAATTGCGGGCGGAACAACAGGACAATCATGCCGGCCAGACTCAACAACCAAATCGGGGTCAACGAGAAAATTCCGTGATGACCAAACAGAATATGAAACAGGTACAGCGTCGAATCGGGTTGCCCAAGATCGACATCTGATTTCTTGTCGCTCGTCCAATAAGTGCCTTCGTAGTCGTACCAGTTATTCCAAGCTCGGATTTGGAAATCATTGTTGGACTCATTGCCCAGGATCGTGCAAACATTGCGTTCCAGATCGGAAACTCGCCAGCGTATCTGGCCGGCAGGATCGTCCGTGAAAGGCCAGTTGGCAGCGGACACGCGCGGCGCGGTGAGGTTACGGTCGTTCAATTGTTCGACAAATTCCGGCGGCAGTCGTCCGTCGTTGAGCGTGTCGGTGAAGTCGCCGGAAACCGTTGCGACCACGGGTCCGTCTGATCGGTACGCGTACGGAGGCCGCCATTCATTGTGCGCCAGGTAATTCGTGCCGAAGAATCCTGCGACGACCAAGGCGGCAGCTGGCAGGAATCCGATCAGGAACTGGCTTGGCGATTTGAACGCGCAAACGACGCTTACTGCGACTAGAAACGATAATGCGGGAAGTTCATTGGCAGCTGCGAAGGCGGCGGTGAGTCCGGCCAACGCAAACATCCGCCAGCTGCGGTCCTGATAATTGACGATGCGAACCAGGCAATACAAAGTGGCGGCGACGCAAACGGCGGCTGGCAGGTGGTTGTTGAGTGTGACGGCAAAGGTCGACAGGAATGTTCCAAAACCAGCCACGGCGACAATGAAATAGCGAGCCCAATCGTTTATCTCCACGGTCTCGAGGATCTTGCCGAGCAACCATAAGTAGAGCAGCCACGGGACGCCGTTGACGAGCATCAGGATCAGCCGCGCGAGCGTCGATGTTTCGGTTTCCAGCTCCCAGTCGGTCACCAGTTTGATCCCTCGGTAAATGTACGAGATCAACGTCGGCAGCAGCGTTGGTTTGCTGGAGTAAAAGTGCAGTTCGCCGTCCGTACCGACGTGTTGTACTTTGTCGATCGTGTTCCAATTGATACGTTTCCGGTCTTCGATGACGTAATCAATTTCGTATCGACCTTCATCGCCCAGCGATCGGATCGTGGCCCAGCGACTGCGGTCATTAGCACTGTAAAAGGGCGTTTCGGCATCGGTACCAAGGTGCAAGCCAGCGGTCAGAATCCTGCCGAACACCACCAGCACGGATGCGGCAATGATCAACCAGTAAATCGACCAGTGTCGGCGCGAGCAGAGTTCTGCCAAGTCGCAGGAATCGGTGCAATCAGTCATCAGTCACCGTTCAATGCGCGTCGGTTTGAGAGGTCAGGTTGTCGCCACCGTTTTCGTCGGTGATACGAATCTTGCCTTGGCTTCCACCGACATGTTCGGCGATCGAGTAGGTCGTGGCCGCGGTGCTTTTGCGACTGTTGCTCAAGAACAGTTCGGCCAGGACCCCGATGCTTAACAGCTGCCCGCCAAACAACATCGCGCCGACCGAATACAACAGTAGCGGGCGCTGATGCACGGGTGCCCAATCGGGAAACATGGTCATTCGCAAAACCCAATACAACGTCATGTACATGACGCCTAATGATCCCAAGGAAAACGAAAACAGGCCGATTCCGCCGAGCAAATGTTGGGGGCGATCGTTGTAGCTGGTCAAAAACGCCACCGTGATCAGGTCGAGAAACCCTTTTGGTAGTCGGCGCCAATTGTATTTCGATACGCCGTTGGTTCGCGGGCGATGGTTGACCACGGCTTCGGTGACTTTCCAGCCCTTGGCCGCGGCAAGTACAGGAATGAAGCGATGCCGTTCACCGTACAAGCGAAAATCATCGAACACCTCTCGACGGTACATCTTCAATCCGCAGTTGTGATCGTTCAGTTTGACGCCTGACAGTCGACTGACCAACCAGTTGAAAACTTTCGAAGGCCAGCGTTTCGTGAACGGGTCGTGGCGTTTCTTTTTCCAGCCACTGACAACATCGTAGCCGCCTTCCAGCGATTTCAGCAGGTTAGGAATTTCCGTTGGATCGTCCTGTAAGTCACCGTCCATCGTGACAACGTATTTGCCTGAAGCAACTTCCACACCGGCCTGGATCGCGGACGCCTTGCCAAAATTCTTGCGAAACTTGATGCATTGGATCCGCGAATCGTCGCGAGCCAACTTGTTCATGACATACCAGCTCCCGTCGTCTGAACCATCGTCAACGAAAATGATTTCGATGTCCAATTGTTCACGATCAGCAACGTCGCAGATTTCTTGATGCAGCTGCTCAAGCGAATCAACTTCGTTTAATACTGGAATCAGAACTGTGATTTCTGGCATGTGTTGTTCTCGTGACGCTACGAGTCTCTACCTCCCGGTAAATACTCGTTGGCTTTTCGAGGGTTCAAGGTTCAGTCGGGAAGGCTGATCTCATTCGCGAGCGTTGCGTCCCAATGGATAGATTATAGCAGTACATGCCAATTCAGCGAAAAGCCATACTAATCGGATCAGGATCGCGGCAACAACGGCGATCCCCATTCCGAACTGCGGACCGAGTAGCGGGATCATCACCAGTTCACGGACCCCGAGGCCTCCCGGCAGCAGGGACACGAATCCGGCGACGGTTGCTAACGAAACGCAGGCCAGTGCCAGGCGGTACTCAGCCAGCCCCAGTTCGATCTCGGGGAAACTGTGCAGGACCAGCCACAGGCTGAGTCCATTCATTGCCCAACCCGCAGCCAAAAGCAGCCATCCGATCGCGAGCGTCGAAAATCGCAATCCTGAAAACGCGCTGAGGTCTCGTTTGGCGATCCTGGCGGCCAGGAAGCGAAAAACTGGCGGCAAAGTGACTAAACCTCCCAGTATCGCGAGTGTTCCGGCCGTCCATTTCAGTGCCGTTTGCTCTCGGAATTCAGTAAAAATCAAGACGCAGGCAATCACGCTACCGACGAAAATCCATGTCAATGTTTCGGCAAAAACACTGGCAACTGCTGTGACGGTATCGTTGTCTTTGTCGCGAATCATGTCCGTGCGAATCACCACGACCATCGCTTTTCCCGGTATGTATTTCCCCAGTTGGCTAACGATAAATGCCCGGATTGCGGCCAACCAACCGGGTCTTCCACCCATCGCCACCAGAAATATCCGCCATACAATCGCTGAAAAGAGCATGGCAACTGAGTAAGCAAACATCGCGAAAAGCAAGTAATGCCACTCTAGTTTGGTAAAGTCGAATTCCTGATCCTGGAGTTTGCCTGCCGATTTGTAGATGGTCACGGCCAATGCTATCGCCACTGCAATTGCGATTACCGGCCGAAGAATTTTCAACCAACGCTTCGATTTGCTCGCAGGATTCTGTTCTGTCAAAATGTCGATTTTGGCGTCCACAAAAACTCGTATTTACGCTGTCAGGTCAAAATGCGTAGTATTACGCGTTACCCAGGAAACCCAATGAACCTCGGAGCAATCCCATGAATGGATTAATTGCACCGGTGCTGGTGTTGATGATGACCGGGATGGTCTTCAGCCAGCAACCCCGATCCAATAATTTCAATTCCAGTACCAACGATTCTAACATCAAGCTTTTGCGCAGATTCTTGTTGGTTATCAATGACGACTATGTTCGTGCATTGAAAACCACCGGCGAATTGCCAGCGGCGATTCCAGTTTCCGAGCAAGCTGGTATGGACCACGTCGAATTTCACGGCAGTGAAGCGAGCGCGCGGCGAACGGATACTCACCCGTTCAACATTACGCAATCGGCATCGCCCGACAACGATGGCCGACTTGAATTCATGCTTTCCGATGAGTTAATCGAAGTCATGAGGCGGGACGGTTTGCGCTACATCATTCGCCCGGAAGATCGTGGTAATTATCGTGAAGTTGTCGTTCGATACGACGGCCAATTGCTCCGGCAACAGAATACGCAACCGCGTCAGAACACTCAGCCGCGTCGGAATACTCAACCGCGTCAAAATTTTCGCTCTGACCAAACGGTCAGGACTGACCGAGACTTGCGTCCGCGTCAGAACCAGCAATTATTTGACAATCGTCTGACCAGACGGAACCAGACGGAACCGAACCAACGCCAGACGGATCTGGATTCGCGGTTCCGGACTCGTGATACAGGAAATTTGCCGGCTGTCGGGCCAGCTTTGCCGGATGATTATTTTAATCGCGGCCGCGACAGCTTATTGGCCGACCGCAGCAACGTGGCCGACCGCAGCAACGACTTGCGGCGGGAACAGGATTTACGGCGGGAACAGGAGCTGCGACGTGAGCAGGAGCTGCGACGTGAGCAGATGTTGCCTCCTCGACGTGAGACCAATCTTGCTAACGACTTTGATTTCGACAATCGCCAAATTGTTGAACGCGAGCCTGTTCGACGAGAAAACGACTTCAATTTGCGACCTCGCAATTCCACGGATCTAAAAAGTTATCCCGATCCAATTTTGTCGCCTCGCCGTGACACCACCGATGATCGCGATCGGATGTTGGCATTGCAACGCGAGAATGACCGCTTGTTGGCGGAAAGGTTACGCCGCGAAGAGCAACGTGAGGTTCGCAGTCAGGACGAAACTCGTGATCAATGGCTGGCCCGTATGGATCAACGAGATTTGCAGGCCGAGAACGATAAGCTGAAGCGGCTTTTGCAGGATGAACGGTACGGCAGCGTCGAACGAGAAATGCAACTCGAGCGAGAGCTGGATCGTGAGCACCGGTCACGATTGGTGGCCAGTGAAGAGCTGCGTCGACGTCGTAGTACTGCGACAGACTACAGCTATCCTTACGGAGAAAGCTCACGAGCCCCGATCAATTTCCCTTCAGGGCGATTTCCGACCCGTTATGAGCGTGATCGCGGTGATTACCTGATTGTCCAAGGGCAAAGCCAGGAGCCACAGAACACGTATACGCAGATGCCAACAAAATTAGCGGCGGCTCCGCGGCCTTCGAATAAGCCTCCGGCATTTGCGATTCCGGGAATGGATACCAACAATCAACAACAGAATGTTCGCACCAATGTAGGCGGTGCGAACACGACGATGACTGCCGATGCGAACGTTGTCCAACGCCAGAACCGATTGTTATGGTTCATGATGTTGTGTTCGGTCGGTTTGAATTTTTACCTGGCGATGTTAGCCCGTGGGTTCTACGTGAGATACGAAGAACTGGCCGACGAAATCAGGGAAACTTTCACTTCGTCCTCAATGTAGAACAGTGCTTGCCAGTATGCGGTTGCTGGCAAGAATTCGATCTTTACATGATTTTTAAAGATCGGCAAAATACCGCTGGAAAATTTGTGGAACACTGCGACGGATTGCAGTGCAACTAATCACGACGGCAAGGAGTGCTGAAAGTGAACGTTTTGCGATGGATCGCCAGAACAGTTATTTGTTCATTGGTATTAGTAGTAGGATTTAATTCTCACGTGGACGCTCAGACCAAAGTTGGTCTGGTTGACATTGGTCGCGTCTTCAAAAGTCATCCTGAATTCTCAACGGAATTGGCTTCGCTTAAATCTCAAGCGGACCAGTTTAAAGCGGAGTCCCAACAGCTGCAGCAGACGCTGATGCAGAAAGCGGAAGTTCTCAATCAATATGAGATCGAGTCCGATGACTACCGCGATCAGGAAGCCATGCTGGCCAAAGAATCGGCCAGTATGGAAGTCGAACAACGCAACAAGATGCGGAAGCTGTTAAAGCGGGAAGCTGAGTTGCATTTCAACACTTACGTTGAAATTTCTAACATCATCTCGCAGTATTGCGACGAATTGGGAATCCAGCTCGTCTTGCGATTCAACAGCGAACAGATGTCGGAAAAAGACCCTCGCACGATCATGCAGAAAGTGAACGGCAACGTGGTGTATTACACGCCTACCGCTGACGTCACCGACGCGATCATTCAACGAGTGGCAGGATCACAGCGACAGGCAACGTCGCGTGCTCCCAGCAACCGTTAGTGAATGACCGCCGTTTTTTTGCCTGCCATTGAACTGTTAGCCTGGGTTTACTGAATTGTCACGCAACCGACCTCAAACCACGATACGCCAACCTGTCAGCGTGACCGGACGCGGATATTGGAGTGGCCGCGAAGTGCGGCTCCAATTCGAGCCTGCGGAAGAGAATCACGGAATTGTATTTGTTCGCGAAGATCTTCCCAGCTCTCCCCGGATCCAAGCCAACGTGCTGCATCGCGTCAAAGGACCTCGCCGAACCACGTTGGTTAGCGGCGGGACCTGTGTCGAGATGGTCGAGCACGTGTTGGCTGCATTGGCTGGGCTGCGGATCGACAACTGTGTCGTGAAGACCACTCAACCCGAAATGCCGGGCTTCGATGGATCGTGCAAAACCTTTGTCGATGCTTTGTTGTCCGCGGAAATCGTAGAACAATCGAGCCCGCGGACTGTGTGGGAAATTCGAGACGTGATTCGAGTCGGCAACGACCATAGTTGGGTGCAATGCGAACCCAGCGCCAGTGGTGAGTTTGAATTGACTTACCAATTGAACTATTGGCAACCTTCGATCGGCAAGCAGGAGTTCGCCTGCGTTGTGACGCCGGAACGGTTCCAGCAAGAGATCGCTTCGGCCAGGACTTTCATTCTGGAATCAGAAGCGAACTTATTGCGACAACAGGGACTGGGGCTGCACGTGTCCTACGAAGAAATCCTGGTTTTCGAGGATTCTTTTGGTCCAATCAAAAACAAATTGCGTTTTCCCAACGAATGTGCCCGACACAAGATTCTCGATATGGTCGGCGATTTTGCTTTGGTCGGAGCTGACATTCAAGGACGTTTCACCGCTTACCGAAGCGGCCATCATTTGAACGCCCAAATGGCAAACGCCTTAATCAATCACGCGGAAATCTACTCCGGATATTTGGATTCGGCAAGGAAATCTGCTTAGCTGCGTAGTGAACATCGTGGAAATCATCCCCCTGAAAAAACCGGATTCGCAAGCTGCACGGGAATCGGAACACGAGCCGAAGCCGCCGGAAATCTCCAAGCTTGCCAGTGTCCACGAGAACGCCGAAATTGGCGACGACTGCGTTATTGGGCCGTTCTGTGTTATCGGACCCAATGCCAAGATCGGCCGCGGGACTGTCTTGTTGAACAACGTCTCGGTTCTTGGCCACGTTACGATCGGCGAAGACAACAGGATATCGCCTGGAGCTGTGATCGGTGGCGAGCCACAGGACATTAGCTATTCGGGATCGGACACAAAAGTCATCGTTGGCGATCGCAATGTGATCCGCGAAAACGTGACCATCAATCGCGCTTCAGAAAAAGAAGAAGGGCTGACCGAGGTTGGCAGTGACTGTTTCTTCATGGCTTGCTCGCACGTCGCGCACGATTGTGTGATCGGCGACAGTGTGGTTTTGGGGCAAGGTTCAATGCTCGGCGGCCATGTTCACGTGCATCATCACGCGATCATTTCAGGTTGCGTCGCAGTCGTTCATTATGTGTCAGTCGGAAGCTACATATTCCTCGGTGGTTCCAGCCGAGCCTTACAGGATATTACTCCATTCATGTTGTGTGACGGCAACCCGGCTCGCCCGCGTTGCATTAACATCGTTGGATTGAAACGAAACAACTTCCGCAAAGAAGTCATCGACGCGATCAATGAGACGTTCCGGTTGCTTTATCGTTCCCGAGTTGGGCTCGACAATGCGATCGAGATTCTGAACAACAAAGGCATGATGGTTCCCGAATTGGAATATTGCCTCGACTTTGTTCGCACCAGCCAAGCCGGCCGTCATGGTCGCGGTCGCGAAAAGAACACAAGGAAAGCCGCATGAGCCATTTGCAGATTGCCGTCATCGGAGCTGGGCACCTGGGTAGAATCCATGCCCGGTTGTTAACGCAAATCGAAGGCGTCGAATTGGTCGCGATTGCCGACCCCTGCCCTTCCGTGCAGCGTGGCTTTATCGAAGAAACCGATGTCCAAGTGGTCAGCGATTACCGCAAGATCATGGATCAATTCGATGCGGCCGTGATAGCCACGCCAACTCGCAGCCATTTCGAAGTCGCCGAAGAGCTGCTTTCCAATTCGAAACATGTTTTGATTGAAAAACCGATTACGGCTTGTCCTTATCAGGCGAACCAGTTGGTGGAACTCGCAGAAGAAAACGGATGTGTGTTGTCAGTCGGGCACGTCGAACAATTCAATCCAGCCATCCAGGCTGCGTTGGCAGTTGTCGGACAACCGAAGCTGATCCAAGCTTGTCGAGCCAGCGGGTACACGTATCGGTCGACTGATATCGGTGCCGTGTACGATTTGATGATTCACGATATTGATTTGGTGAACACAGCGTTCCCAGGCGAGTTGGTGCAGACCCATGCATCGGGTTTCACGCTGTTCGGTGGTCATGAGGACATGGCGCATGCGCAGCTGCAATTCAGTTGTGGTGGCGTGGCAACTTTGACGGCTTCACGTTGTAGCTTCAACGCCGAACGAAGTATTCGGATTTATGGAACCGACGGTTTTGCCATCGTTGACTTGGCAAGCCATCAAGTTCAATCCGTTCGTTTTCCACAATGGTTGAAAGATCAGGAATTCGATTTCAATACTGCCAATGCGGAGCAGCGAGAATACATCAAAGAGAATCTGTTCACAGAGATTCTGCCGTTGAATGAATCCGAACCAGCTCGCGCCAACGCGATTTTGGACGAGCAACGGGATTGGCTGGATTGCATACAAACTGGCTCGTCGATGAGAAACACAGGCCGCAACGCTGCTGAAGCGGTCCGAATTGCCGGCCAAGTGCTCGACCAGATTGAATCCAGTCCCTGGGGCAACGCTTCGCCTGATATCTTGCAAGCGATTCCTTTTGACTCTTTCTCAAACGCAGACAAGACGGCTGAACTCCCCGGTCCATTAGCTGATAGCGCGGATGTTGCCGGTCGCCGAGTCGCATAAGATGCGATACAATTCTGCCTCGAATTGAGCCCGTTGATGTTAAGCCCGGCATGGTCGGGCTTTTCTGTTGTGTCTTCGAGTCTGAGTGTTTGTTGGGAATTGTGTTGATGAGATCGAGCCGGATTGGTCTTTCTCTCGTTGAGTTGCTCACAGTGATGGCGTTGATTGGTGGTTTGGTGGCGATTGCTTTGCCAGCCGTTCAGCAAGCCCGTGGGCAAGCCGAGCGAGTGCAATGCATTAACAACCTGCGGCAAGTCGGCATCGCGCTGCAAAATTACCATTCAAGTTTGGACGAATTCCCGATCGGGTGTGTGGAGTGGCGGAGCTTCGATCCGGATAGCCGGCAACTGGCGTGGAGTGCTTATCTGCTGCCGTTTCTCGAGCAATCCAATCTGTTTTCGGCCATCGATTTTGAATTGCCGTTTGATCATCCCGCGAATTCAGTTGCCGCCACAACAACGATTGAAGTATTTCGCTGCCCGACCGGTCTCCGGGGGCAGTTCGCTTTAGATGGGAACGCTGTTTCTGACTACGGAGGAATCTTTGGTGAGCGGATCAGTGGTCCCAACTCTCCGGCCAAAGGAGTGATGCTGATTGACATCGCTCTCCGCGAAGCCGACGTGCTGGACGGTTTGTCAAACACGTTGATCGTTGCCGAAGACACCAAATCAGACGATGGTTCCTGGATCAATGGGCGCAATATTTTTGATCAGGCGTTTGCGATTAACGCCGGTCCCGATTTTGAAAACGATATTCGCAGCGAACATTCGGGCGGAGCCAACGGAGTTCGTTGTGATGGATCGGTAACGTTCCTTTCCCAAAACATGGACATCCAATTACTTGCCGCGATCTGCACCCGCGCCGGCCGTGAATTGATCCTTCAAGAATAGAAACCTAGCTTTAAAGTAATACCAATGAGATATCTAAAAACCATCCTTACATTTTGTCTTGTGTTTCCAACCTTTGTGTCAGCACAGGTTTTGGTTGATTTTGATGAGTTGGTCCCGCCAGCTCAGGGGAACGGCGACTTCTTTTTTGACGGCTACGGCGGCAACGCGACTGGGGGTTTTTGGGTTAGTCGAGACACCGAATTCAATACGAACCCGTATGGTCCGGGATGGAGTTATTCCAGCGTCAACGATACGACTACCGCCGGTTTTGCGAATCAGTGGGCGGCGATCACCGGAAGCGATTTGAGCGGTTCAGGGAACTATGCCTTGGCCACTTCGTCCTTGTCTCCCAATGGGGCATTTGTGAATTTGCATGCTGGTTTGGAAGCTGACTCGATTTTCGTCACCAATACGACGTTCGCGTTTCTTTCGATGTTGAATGGTGACGGGTTTGCGAAGCAGTTCGGTGGCACGACCGGAAATGACCCTGACTTTTTCAAAGTGATTTTTACGGGATTCGATGAAGCTGACGCCATCGGCAACGAAACGGGTTCCGTGGAATTCCTGTTGGCCGATTTTCGATTCGCAGACAATTCGCTGGATTTCATCGTTGATCAATGGGAGTTGGTTGATTTGAGTTTGATCGGATCGGCCAGATCGATTGGCATCAGTTTCGACAGCAGTGACGTAGGCGATTTCGGCATCAACACACCTGTCTATGTGGCCGTGGATGCCTTGCAACTGCAACCGATGAATGTGCCAGGGGATGTGAACCAGGACGGCGTCGTTGACTTGTTGGATGTGCAGCCATTTGTCGATCTATTGGTGTCCGGAGGCTTTCAATTGGAAGCAGACATCAATCAAGACGGCGCGGTTGATTTGTTGGACGTTGGCCCGTTTGTGAAATTAGTACAAGGTTAGCGACGTATGGGCAAGATTGTCGACGAGTGCGTTAATCCAGATCGGTGGTCTTCATGGTCGGACGTTTCTTGGGTTTTGGCTTGAACGTCAATTGGACTTCGTTCGTTGGCGCTTGTTCTGATGGTTCAGTCGTTTGATGGTTCGTCAGTTGGCTGGGCGCTGGGCGCTTGTCGACACTACGCTGTTCGTTGGCGAAATTGATTTCGCCTAAGTATTTGGCTCGCACGATTTCATTGCGAGTGATTTCGTCGGAGCTGCCAGTAACCAGAATTTGGCCTTCGCTGACGACGTAGGTTCGGTCGGTGATCTGCAGGATTTCTCTGGCAGCGTGATCTGTGATCAGGATTGCGATCCCGTCATCCGCCAGATCGCGAATAATTGTTTGGATGCTTTGAACTGTCACCGGGTCGATCCCCGCGAACGGCTCGTCGAGCATGATGATTTTTGGTTCGGAGACCAGGCAGCGGGCGATCTCAAGTCGTCGGCGTTCACCGCCCGATAACTTGCCAGCCGCCGTCTTGCGAATGTGCGTGATATTGAATTGCTCGAGCAAGTCGTTCGTCCGCGCTGTCTGAAGCTTTCGGCTGAATCCGAGCAGTTGCATGATCCCACGCAGGTTGTCCTCGGCCGATAGTTTCGCGAATACGCTGGACTGCTGTGGCAGGTACCCCATACCTCCTTTGCGGGCCCGTAAATACATCGGCCAGGAAGTGACATCCTCACCCTGCAGAAAAACGGATCCGGCATCTGGTTTCACCATCCCGCAGATCATCCGGAACGTCGTCGTCTTGCCGGCTCCGTTGGGTCCGAGTAAACCGACAATTTCGCCCGGGTCCACATGCAGCTCAACTCCGTCGACAACACGTCGGCGGCTGTAGGTTTTTACCAGTCCGTCTACGTTGAGAATTTCCATCGGTTCCATCACTCAGGGGACAACGATCCGCTAAACAAAAGGGTACCAGATCCAAGCGTTTTCGCGCATGCCCGTGCAGGCGTTTGATAGCACTGTTTAGCATTTCTTAAAGGATGAAACCGCTCGTTCACTTGGCGGACTGGCAATGACCGGCGTAGGCCGGTATTTGGTGTGCCTTACCGACCAAGCATGCTCCTGCGAGCGGTATTGGCACGGCGAGTAACGACTCGGAGAGTCTGTGGTTTTATTGGCAACCCGACGCGTGAGCGAGGAATAATGGTCGTCTTCGAGGCTCCTCGCTAACGCTTCGGGTTGCCATTTGCACTTATCGTTCTGATGCTGGGGTGCCATGTTTACGCGATGGGCGCCTTACCGACCAAGCATGCTCCTGCGAGCGGTATTGGCACGGCGAGTAACGACT
>CAZXLW010000031.1:26103-36229 GCA_964641465.1 uncultured Pirellulaceae bacterium
GCCATTTGCACTTATCGTTCTGATGCTGGGGTGCCATGTTTACGCGATGGGCGCCGTACCGACCAAGCATGCTCACGCCGCGTTGACCACTGGCTCATCCATAGCGTCAGCATGCCGTTGCCAGGAGTCGGCTTCTTGCCGCAAGGCCTGAACGTGGCACCCAAAAATCAGCGACAAGAACTCCAATTCAGCTTGGAAGAACCACGAGTGCCGTACCGCTAAACAATTAAGCAACGACATAGCGGGGACTAGCACGCGCCGTAGCGGTAGAAGAAGAACGAGCTGTCAAACAAGCCGCATGCGAGACAAAGAAGTGTGAATAGCACGGACCAAATTGGCACGACGGCGAAAACTTCTATTAAGGAACGGAAACAATACTGGTCATGCCGAACAAGGAATTTCTTTTGATCAAACAGTAAGAATGAAATAGTTGGAACAGTAAACACCCAAATTGGGTCCAATACGAAATGCAAACCGCCGGTCGCAACTGAGGTCGGTACCAGTCAGCATTGCCAATACACAAATGGCATGGCCGCAGCTAACAGTAAAATGAAGGCAATTCCGCGATCGGATCGGCAGACGCCACTCTTGGCGATCCGGTATTTCCAAAAGTAGATGGTTGCCATGAGTGCAGAAAAGTGTGGCGAGAAAACTCCGAAGTGGTTTCTTGGTCCGGCTTCGTGTTGGTACAGTACGGTCAGCACTGCGACGCTGCTCACAGCCATCAACAACGTCTTCGTTGAAAACTGAAGCTGCCTTGGTTGGCTGTCGCGGCTGCCAAACAGTTGGTAGGAGTAGTTCGTGTTCACCATTCATTTCCTGTAGAAACCAAGCGGCAAGATCTAACTTATCGAATGAAGCCCATTCGTTTGAAGTTCGGGAAGTACTTCGGACTGTTGAGGCTATGCGGCCAGTATATAAACATCGCTCGCCCGATCATCATTTCGTCTTTGACAAACTTTGGTCCGTCCCAGATTCGTGCGTCCTGGCTGGCCGGGCTGTTGTCGCCCATTGGGAAATAGGCGTCCGGTCCCAGTTCGAACATTGGTTTGAAGCTCTGCGGGCGGTTGAAAATTTTCATCGCTATTTCCGAACGCCATTGATCAGGATGTTCGTATGTTCTAACCAGGTCGTACGGGTTCACTCCCGTTTCATTGCGAATGTTGACGTTGCCTCCAAACCGATTCTGGTCAGGCGAAACGTAGAACACATCCCGGTAGACTTTTAAGCGATTAACACGCGCGACCAATCCTTTTGCTCCAACGCCGAGTGGTTCAGCATCCCCCGGGTCCGTCGGCGAGTACCTGGGAATCGGGCGTTTGTTGGATTTCTTGGTGTACGATGCTCCGTTGAATTGGACGTAGCGATTGTTGATTCGCAGGTACACCATGTCGTCCATCTGGACATACAAAATGTTGTAAGTCCCCTGCCCTTTCAACGCAGTATCGGCAGTCGGTGGGCTTCCGTCGGGCGTGTCGAATTGGATGTTGCCGTCGTCGCCTTCCGTTTGCAACGTCGCTTTGCCAGTTTGCACGTCGATCAGGCACTTGAAGTGGACACCTCCTTCGACCAGATCCAGACCAAGCGTCCCGGAATCGGATTCCACTTCCACATCGCACTCCATCGCCAAATCACCAACCCAGTGTGAAGCCGCCGAAAGATGTTCGGCGGCGTACCGTTGATCGTTCATGGAGCTGTTCTTGAAGCGGTATTGCCGGTCGTTGTACTCGTAGTAGTCCCGGATCAAAGCACCGGCGGATATTGTTCCTTGCTTGTCTTTGATGCGAATCGGTACCCGTTTCTTGTCGGCGATGTATTCCCATTCGGTCGGACGCTTAGACGAAACAACGCTGCGTCGCATCCGGTAGTCCGCGTACACCAGTTCATCATGAGGTGAGCGAGGAGCGAGATGCCGGTACCGTAGCCAGCTCATCTGGTCATCAGAGCCTTCATGCGAGAAATAGGGGTGCCCTTCTGATTGGTTGTTACGCCAGTGAGTATTCGGGCTCGCCCATTCCGTCCAGCGATTGGGCCAATCGGCTTCCTGCATTTTTTTGGAGCGGTAGTGCGTATCGTCGACCAATTGCAACATCACGTCAATTTTGTCGATCGGCTTACGGACGATTTCTCTGGTCAAACTGCCGTCGTCGGCTTTCGAATAATTGAACAGGTCACCGTTTTCAATTCCCAGATTTTCATTCGGCAAACCGATCAGCCGTTTGATGTAGTTTTGTTTCCCGTTGTTCGGGTTCTTGAAAACGATTACGTCAAAACGTTCCGGGTCCTGGAAGTCGTAAACAAACTTGTTTACCAGAATGCGATCGCCGTTATTGGAAACATGATTAGGATCGCGGACTTGCATCGGCATCCCATGTCGGCAAATCGGGCAATACGTCTTCGTCACATTCCCGCGTTGAGACGGAGGATACGTTGACGCGCTGTAACTCGCCCCGGCCCGGTATTGGTGCTCGCACTCTTCGCAAAAGACATCCATGTGCTGTCCTTGCAAGGTAGGAGCCATCGAACCGGTAGGAATGATGAATGCTTCGGCTTCGTAGGCTCGAAACATCAACGCAAGAATAACCGCGACCAGGATCGACTCGACTGTTTCGCGAACGCCATGGTCTTTAAACAATGCAAAGATTCCAGAATGCTGGTCAACGTAACGTTCGGGCCGTTGCGAGTTTGTTTCCTCGACAACTTCGAAAGGACGTTTTCGTTTCGGTTTAGCCATTATTCTGATTCCTTCTGATATATCACCATCACGGTCAACCGGATGATATCGGGATGCTGCGATTGACACCACGTTAGCTTGCCAAATTGTATCGGAATCCGCTCGATTCTGATTCGGCCTATTCTCAAGCTTGTTTGGAAGAAAATGTAAAAGTTGGTGAAAATCGCTACGGCTTTTCAGGTGACTCGCTGGTCACGATTCCAAAAATCGCCGACCGATCGATGGGACCGAAGCTGCGTGAATCGACGGAGATCGGAGAGTTATCGCCGAGAACGAAATATTGATCTTCGTCGAGCTGGATTCCTGCCCCGTTTTCGCCTTTGGTGAAATAGTGAACGTCACGAAAAACTCTCAGCCGGTTGAGAGTCAGGTTGCCGTGTCGTCCTCCAATCATCAGCGAAACCGTCTTGTCCTGGTTTTGATCGGTGGCTTCGATTGCAGTCAGTTTGCGGCTGAAGCACGGTTTGGAATTCAAATGGCATACGAATTGGCCGTCATAGTTCGAGAGTGTGAGTTCTGCTGCCCGCTCGCCGTTGCCGTCGGCGGACACAAATTCGATCGAGTCGTCACCAATTTCGCAAATCAGTTTTCCATCGCTTCGACGGAGCGTGAAATCGAGCCGGTTGAATTGGCTACCGGTAACTTGGACTAGTAACTCCGTATCGGCATCCCAATGAAATGATAGCTCGGCGTGGATTTGGTCAACCTGATTCAGTTTCCGGGCGACGTTTTGGTTGTAGCAATAGGCGTCTTCGATGGTTTCCGTTATTGCTCGTGGTTCCCGATGGCGATAGCCACGGATGTGCTGGTACCGCAACCAGTCAATTGTGGAATCGACAGCATTGTTCGCGTAATGCCAATTCTTGTTCTGTTGCACCCAACGGGTTGTTGTGGATTCGGCGACGAGCCTTGACGGCAGCGAATTTGGTTGAAACAACGAATCGAAAATCAGGTTGCTGACTTGACTGTTCGTACTGGCGGGTTTCGCAACGAGCTCGCCGTTGATCAATACGTCCCCGTCTCGAAACTGGATCAACTCACCCGACAAGCCGACGACTCTTTTGACGAGATAGTCTTTAGGCGGTAATGCATTTGCGTTTCTGTTTGGATTCTCGAAAGCAACTTTGTCCCAACGTTGAATCTTGTTCGGTTGAGCCAGGCTTACTGGTTGCGATGGTTTCGGATCGAGTTTTCCGAACGAGTTCTCGGCAAATCCACAATTGGGGCAGACTGCCAATTTCGATTTGGGAGTGTTGTTCGCATCAATCGCGAATGGGAATCGGCAATCATCACAATTCATTGCAAAGTGCTCACCTGGCATCCCCGGAGCCATCGACCCACCTGAAACGACAACCGTTCTTTCCTGCTGGCGACATCCAGCCAGGCAAATGCACAGGAGCATGGTGGCAACACCGGTTGTCAGGCAGAATCTTTTCATACGACAATGATAATGGATAACGATTTTCAGTTAATATTGCCCATTGTTAATTCGCTTGAATAAAACAAGCGATCAAGAGTCTGGCAGCAATTTGAATATTAATACAGGATGAAATTGCAAACCAAATCAACCAGACAGATTTTATTGTTGATCGTAACCGTTTTGGTTGTGTGTGCGGTTCCACTGCTGTTTTTCTCCGAACAGCGGCAGGAATTCCTTGGGGGACTTGCGGAAGCGAGCATGGGAGAAGGCAATCGCGTTCGGGCGTTTGGGATAATCCTGGCTTTGTTTGCTTCGGACATTCTGTTGCCGATTCCATCGTCGGCCGTTTGTGCAGTCGCGGGCAGCCTGTTTGGTTGGACAGTCGGTACGATTGTTTGCTGGGTGGGCCTGAATATTTCCGCTGGGATTGGGTATTGGCTGGGCCGGTTGCTGGGCTGGAACGCAGTGAAACGATTTTCCGATGAGCAGAACGTGTTGGCTGTGAAGAATCAAGTCGACCAGTGGGGCGTCTGGCCGTTGATTGCATTTCGGCCGTTGCCGGTGCTTGCCGAAGCCTCGATCCTGTTGATGGGGACTTACCGGTATCCCCAGTCGAGATTCTGGCCGCCCATTGTTTTCGCCAACGTGATAGTGGCCGGGACGTTCGTGGCGCTGGGAATTTGGTTTGCGAAGAAAGAAATGTTTGGGGTTGGCTTGGTCGTCGCCTGCGCAATACCGATAATTGGATTGGCCATTTGGACCTGGCTTGCCAAGCCCGGCGAGACAGAGGTCGCGTCCGCTTCCAAACCCTGTTCTGGCTGTGCTGAAAGTGACAGTTGATTTTGAAACGGCTCGTTTCAAAACGATGCTTAGCGGTTATCATCCTGATTCATAGTTTTCGAATCGAACGCAACCAAGCTGGTAGAAAATGGAATCAGTTCACGTCATGTCGCATCCGCTCGTTGATTGTCACTTGGCGATCTTGCGGAACAAGTCAACGAATCCTATTGAGTTTCGACAATCGATCCACCGTTTGTCGGTGTTGCTGGCTTACCAGGCAACGGAATCTTTGCGAACCGAATCGGTGACAATTGAGACTCCGTTGTGTGAAACGACCGGCAGCCAACTGGCCGACCGGGTTGGTCTCGTGCCGATTCTGCGAGCGGGCATTGCGATGGTCGATGCAATGCTCAACCTGATTCCAACATCCGAGGTATGGCATCTTGGTTTGTACCGGGACGAAGAGACTGCCCAGCCTGTTGGATACTACAACAAGTTACCATCGACTCCGACGGTTGATTTCGCTTTTGTGCTCGACCCGATGTTGGCGACAGGTGGATCCGCGAGCATGGCTTGCGAAACGTTAAAGAAATGGGGCGTGTCAAACATCAAGATGCTATCCATCATCGCTGCCCCGGAAGGAGTAGCACGGTTGCAAGCGGAGTTCCCGGATATCGAGATCCATACCTGTGCTGTTGATGAAAAGCTGAATGATCAGAAATTCATCGTGCCGGGACTTGGAGACGCCGGCGATCGTATCTTCAATACGATTGTTTGAGTCAAGCTGATTGAACTAAGGCTACGGTGGCTTGATGACTGACGAGATACAGCCGGACGAGCGAGCTGGTACTGAAGGTGAAGTTCCATCCGGTGGACCGGTTGAGCTTCCGCTTCCGAAAAAGTTCCTGGCCGACGATCCCGAGTTTGTGGATCGAAGCGTATCGGGACGAAGCGAGCGAAAAGTACTGATTCCCGATGGGAAAGGTGGCTTGAAAAGCGTTGACCAACAGGTTGTGCGAATTCAACACCGCGGCGAAACTGTCGAGTTAGTCGCTATGTCAGAAGAAGATCGCCTGAAGCGACAGCGTTTGATCAACGTTCTCGCGATCTTGTTCGGTATTGTGTTCCTTCTGCTGTTCTTTTGGCTTTTGTTTACTTGAAAAATGCGTTCAGGGGTTTGCGTACAAATTCGCACATTGGAAACAAACTTTGTTGCCAAATTTGACTTGAACCCAAACCCAAAGAATTATTGAAACGTAGTTCGTGCGGTACGGATATTTAGGTTGCAAAAAGTCTGCCGAAAAAACGACTGGCTGGAGGTTTTGACGTTTGGTCGTAAGCCGTTAACAATCAGTATGTTGCAATGAAGCGATGCAGTCACTTTTTGAAAACTAAGCGGCAGAATTCCAATATGACGATAAATTAGGATAATGCAGACAGCACTTTTTTATTGCTCGAAGCTGGCAATCGTATCGAAACTATAAGTAAGCGATCGCCTCCCTCCTGCGTCGAGCGTGAAGAAACCCATTGAGGATCCTTATGAAATACGTCCAGACAGGTATTATTCGAATTGCGATGCTCTGCTTGTTCACGTGCATATTGCAATCCACTTCTGTGGCCCAGGAATCCGTTGAGCAGCTGCGGCAGGTCGAAGCCAAAATTCAAAAGGCGGTTTCACTCGCGATACCAGCCGTCGTTGGTGTTACCGATGGCCAGGGTTTTGGTAGTGGAGTCATCGTAAGTGAGGACGGCCTTGTGTTGACAGCCGGCCACGTCATGAGCAGCCCTTTTAAGGGAAATTACGAAGTCATCTTTCCAGACGGGCGCCGCGTCCGGGCCGAGCCACTGGGTAAAAACCTGAATGTGGATGCCGGTATGGTCAGGATCACTCAGCCCGGGCCTTATCCATTCGCAAAAGTAGCTGGTGACGATGCTCGCATCGGTGACTGGGTCATCACGCTCGGTCACTCGGGTGGATACGACTTGGGTCGAAAGCCACCAGTACGGACCGGTCGTATCTTGAAAGAGAAAGATCACCAGCTGATTTCTGATGCGGTTTTAATCGGTGGTGACTCTGGTGGCCCGTTGTTCAATATCGAAGGCGAAGTCATCGGGATTCACTCCTCGATAGGAGATTCCATTGCAGAGAATCGCCACGTCAGAATCAATACATTTCGCCAGCACTGGACGCGTATGGCGCAAGGAGATGTTTGGGGCCGATTGCCGAACCTTTCTGAGCCTAAAAAGAAAACTCGCCGTGCGCGAATTGGAATGATCGTCGATCGTGCGGCGGTTAATGCGTTGGTTAAAAGCGTCCACGAGGGCAGCCCGGCTTACAAAGCTGGTGTTCGTGTCGGAGATGTGATTACTCGATTTGACAACACACCTGTCGGGGATGCACAGGACCTGATTGATATGGTGAAAACGAAACGTCCTGGTCAGAGCTTTATGGTCGAAATCCAACGAAATGGTCTGTATTTCAGTGCCTTTCTGGTGCTCGAAGATTACAGCTCGAAGTAGCGAAGATCCGCGAGGATTGTCGTTTCGGTATGTTAAAATGGAAATGTAACGTTCAGTTTTGCGATGGTACGGATGAGCAACTCTTTCTCTCAAGCTTTTACGACAGTATTTACTGTGATTGCGTTAGTCGTTTTGGGCGGCGTTTCTTCGAGCGTCGAGGCTCAGCAATTGAGTCGCGAAGTACGCGAGAAATTCCAGAACATGCTGAGCGATCTGGATAGTGAGATTCGACAAAAGTTCCAAAATGCATTGGATAACAACACTTCTGTCGTTGAATTGACTCCCGAACAGTTCCGTCGTTTTCGAAACAGCCCAGCCAATCCGTTTGATATCAACGACGTAGATCCAGACGATCTGGACGGCAACATCGAGTTGAAATTTGAATTGCCGAGCCTGCGGAATCGTCCTGTACAGCCGTACGAGCGTCAATCGCGCAGCCTTCGTCGCCAGCTACGTTCAAGCGTGAACGAAGTGCGTCAAAGCACGGTAAAGATCACTGACGGAGTTGAGCAGATCGCTCTGGGAACCGTCGTCCGTGCTGACGGAATGATCGTTACCAAGGCCAGCGAACTGGATTCAAAAAACAAGATTTACTGTCACTTGGGCGCCAGTAAATTGTACGAGGCAACTGTGTTGAGCCGAGATGATGTCAACGACGTGGCGTTGCTGAAGATTCCTCGTAATGACCTCAAGCCAGTTAAGTGGGCCAGTACGCAGCCGCGAAATGGTAGCTTTGTGTTGACTCCGAACCAGGTAGGTGAAGTGGTAGCATTGGGTTCTTACAGTGTTGTTGCCCGATCTACCGTTGGTGAGAACCAAGGGTTTTTAGGCGCCGCCCCGCAGAATGCAACTGACGGAGTCCAAATTGCCGAGCCACCGGAACCTGATACGGCGGCCTATGCTGCGGGCTTGAGGAAAGGCGACGTGATCATGCAGATCGACGAGACTGCCGTTTTCGAGGTGCGCCAGCTAGTTTACGCAATCCAGCAGCGACAAGCTGGCGACAAAGTCTCGGTCAAATTTAAACGCCAAGGCCGTGTGATGAGTGCAACAGTGAAATTGGCTGGGCGTTCTTTGCCTCCTGAAAGAGCTGCCCGGTTCAAGATGATGAGCCGTCTTGGGGCGGTTCCGAGTGACCGAAAATCAGAGTTTCCGGTCGTATTTCAGCATGATAGCCCCCTATTCCCTGAGCAGTGTGGTGGTCCGATATGCGACCTTGACGGCAATGTATTGGGTATCAACATCGCTCGGGAAACGCGGGCATCATCGTTCGCGATCCCCTCGATTCACATCCAGAAAGTGCTGGATAATCTGTTCCGATTCGATATCGCGGCTAGAGACAATCAGTCTCGCTAGAAATCGTAAAAATAGTTGCCTGGCCGGACTGGTTCCATGTCTTGATACTGGCCGGAGCAAAGTTCGCAAAATGCCCGGCTTTTCGGCTAAATTGCTTGTGGTTATGCTGCGCTAACCACAATAACCTTTTTATTGCTCGACGCTGGCAATCGTATCGAAACGATAGGTAAGCGATCGCCTCCCTCCTGCGTCGAGCGTGAAGAAACCCATTGAGGATCCTTATGAAATACGTCCAGACAGGTATTATTCGAATTGCGATGCTCTGCTTGTTCACGTGCATATTGCAATCCACTTCTGTGGCCCAGGAATCCGTTGAGCAGCTGCGGCAGGTCGAAGCCAAAATTCAAAAGGCGGTTTCACTCGCGATACCAGCCGTCGTTGGTGTTACCGATGGCCAGGGTTTTGGTAGTGGAGTCATCGTAAGTGAGGACGGCCTTGTGTTGACAGCCGGCCACGTCATGAGCAGCCCTTTTAAGGGAAATTACGAAGTCATCTTTCCAGACGGGCGCCGCGTCCGGGCCGAGCCACTGGGTAAAAACCTGAATGTGGATGCCGGTATGGTCAGGATCACTCAGCCCGGGCCTTATCCATTCGCAAAAGTAGCTGGTGACGATGCTCGCATCGGTGACTGGGTCATCACGCTCGGTCACTCGGGTGGATACGACTTGGGTCGAAAGCCACCAGTACGGACCGGTCGTATCTTGAAAGAGAAAGATCACCAGCTGATTTCTGATGCGGTTTTAATCGGTGGTGACTCTGGTGGCCCGTTGTTCAATATCGAAGGCGAAGTCATCGGGATTCACTCCTCGATAGGAGATTCCATTGCAGAGAATCGCCACGTCAGAATCAATACATTTCGCCAGCACTGGACGCGTATGGCGCAAGGAGATGTTTGGGGCCGATTGCCGAACCTTTCTGAGCCTAAAAAGAAAACTCGCCGTGCGCGAATTGGAATGATCGTCGATCGTGCGGCGGTTAATGCGTTGGTTAAAAGCGTCCACGAGGGCAGCCCGGCTTACAAAGCTGGTGTTCGTGTCGGAGATGTGATTACTCGATTTGACAACACACCTGTCGGGGATGCACAGGACCTGATTGATATGGTGAAAACGAAACGTCCTGGTCAGAGCTTTATGGTCGAAATCCAACGAAATGGTCTGTATTTCAGTGCCTTCATCGTGTTGAAATTTGAAAAGCCGAGCCTGCGGAATCGCCCAGTACAGCCGTACGAGCGTCAATCGCGCAGCCTCCGTCGCCAGTTACCTTCAAGCGTGAACGAAGTGCGTCAAAGCACGGTAAAGATCACTGACGGAGTTGAG
>CAZXLW010000031.1:36329-41164 GCA_964641465.1 uncultured Pirellulaceae bacterium
TCGTTCGCGATCCCCTCGATTCACATCCAGAAAGTGCTGGATAATCTGTTCCGATAGGATATCGCGGCTAGAGACAACCAGTCTCGCTAGAAATAGTTGCCTGGCCGGTTTCATATTTTGATTATGGCCGCTCCCGAAAGCGGAGCAAAATTGGCAAAACGCCCTTGTTTTTGGGTCATTTAGAACTATTTCTTATGGGTTGATAAGGCAGCTAAATCGTTTGTGCGTATGCTACGCTAACCACGATTTGGAAACGTAATTTTTTAGCAGATTTGCCCGCTTATCTGTTGTAAACGTTACAACCTGCAGTAAGATATGACCCATCGGAGTCGTGGGAGACCACGCAAAAGATCACTTACTTCATGAGTTAGAAACATGCTTTGCATCAAAAAAACACTTGTAGCGTTCACGCTGTTTGCAGTCGCATCGGTCGGCGTTGTTAATGCTCAGTCCTATTCAGACGTAGCGGGCTCAACGGTCGACTTCTTGAACATCGAAGAAACCTCTGGTGGTGGACTGTTCGGCCAGCCGATGGCGTCAGGCGACGATCTTTCATTCCCAGTTGGCGGTTTCCAGTCTGAAGGCTTGGACGGTGCTGTCGACTTCGTTAACGGAATGATTCGGCTAGACGTTAGTGCTAACTCTGGTCAGGCGTTCAGCTCGATTTCACTCGACGAGTTTGGTGTCTATTTCAATACTGGCAATTCAGTTAGTTCTGTTGATGCATTTTTGACAGTCGTGACTTCGGACGGAACATTCACTGGTTCCTTCGATTTCGACTTTGGAGCTGGCTCTGGTTTGTGGCAAGGTACAACGACGGTAACTTTCCCGGAAACAGTTCAAGCGAAAGTCTTCGTCCACAACATCCTCGCTTCTGACTCGGAAGTAGACGAGATTGCGTCTATCAATAAGCGTAACGCTACAATTCGAGTTGGTGGAGCAATTGTTCCTGAGCCATCTTCGGCAGCATTGCTGATCGCAGGTATGGCCGGTCTTGTTGCCCGACGCCGTCGATAATAACGACGAACAAAATAAATTGAATCAAAACAAGGTGCCGACTCCGGGTACCTTGTTTTTTTATGCGCTGGTATATCAGTTCTCGTGTCGAAATAATTCGACCATGGTAACCGCCCGTCATATGACGCGCTACGTTTGGATCAACTGTATTCGAAGATCTTGTTTTGCTGTTCGCTTTGTTTGAACAGTTGCAGTCGCTTGGCGTAATTTGTTCGCTCAACGCTGGTTTGAATCTTTCGAATCTGCGACTCGATGTCGAACGCCAATTCGCCGCCCGACATTCTTTTGAGGGAGTGAGACAACCACTGACCGTGAGTTTCCAATAACCAATCGTCGGCAGAAACAAAGGTCTGAGCGGAGCCGGGGTTTCCCTGTCGTGCGCAGCGGCCGACCAATTGGCGATCCACCCGAGCAGATTCAGCGCACTCGGAAACGATCACATGTAGTCCTCCCAGGTCTTTGACTTCTGCCGGTAGCTTGATGTCCGTTCCACGTCCGGCCAGGTTGGTGGCGATCGTTACGGCGCCTGGTTGGCCAGCCCTTGCAACCACATCCGCCTCGGCAGCGTCCTGGCAGCCGTTCAGTAATTCGAACGGGATATTATGTGATTCGATCAAGTTGGCAAGCATGATACTTTCGGAAATCGTTCTCGTACCGATCAGGACAGGGCGCTGGCGGTGGTGGAAATTTTTTAGTGATTGAACGATTGATTCCCATTTCTGTTCCGATGTAGAAAATGTTCGCATCGGCATGACGATTCTTTTGGAAGGGATTCGTAATGGGATAACGGTGACGCCCAGTCGATAGATAGAGCTGAGTTCGGCGACGCAGTTCGTTCCAGTTCCGGTCATTCCGCCCAGCAGTTCATACAGGCGGTAAAACCGTTGTCGAGTTATCTGCGCCAACGGCAGTCGCTCGGGCGTAACTTCTACCAGTTCTTTGGCTTCAATCGCCTGATGCAAACCGGACTGCCATGAGCGGTCGTCGAAAATCCTGCCGGTTGTTGAGTCAACGATTTTGACATTTTGATCGTCGACAACGTAATCAACATCTCGTTGATAGTGGACTTCAGCATTCAACGCAGTTTCGACGTAGGTTGCCCAGGGGCGGGTGAGTTGCTCGACGGGGATCGCGATTTTTTCGTGGTGGACGATTTCTTTACCGCGTTCGGTCAGGTCAATTTGGAATGGTGCGGGGCTTGAATAGTCCTTGTCTGCTTCTAATAAACTGGCGACCTGCTTTGCGAGAAACACGGCATCGGCGTCTGGTGCTTCTCCTTGCTGGGACTCGGAGATAACCAGTGGTGAGCAAGCGTCATCAATCAGCACATTGTCAATTTCATCCACAACCGAATACGATTGACCTCGCATGCAGACAGCAGCCTCGGCGGCGTCTTGCCCGTAAAGTTGACCGATGAGGCGAGTGCCCAGCGGCGCGTCTTCAACCTGTTTCAGTCCAAGGTGATCGGTCAGGTAGTCGAATCCAAACTGGTAACCAGGCCCGTAGGTGATGTCGCACTGGTAGGCTTCTTTCTTTTCCTGTGGGCTTTGTTCGAAATCGAGCAAACCGGCGCGTAAACCCAGAACTTCGTAAACCGGGCGCAGTTCTTCGAAGTCTCGTTTGGCCAGATAGTCGTTGGGCGTTGCGACGTGCGTGCCAGAGGCGAGAATCCCACCGAATATCGCTGCCGGTGCTGCCGAGATCGTTTTACCCTCACCGGTCTGCATTTCCGCAACGCGGCCGGCGATCAACGCGCTGGCAGCAAGTAGCTGGACGTCGTACATCTCCAGGCCAAGGGCCCGGCGGACTGCTTCCTTGGCGACGCCTAGTGCACGAATTGCGATCGCTTCTGAATCGCCGGACTTGCGAAACACGGTTTCGCGAATCGAATGCACTTCGTTTGTCAGCTCAGATTCAGGCAACGACTTCAGGCTTGACCAAGCCTCGTTGGCTTTGCCCAGCAGGCGACGTTGCGGCGCGGTGAATTTTGACTTGGACACGAAGGCAGAGGTTTGTCCGGATCGACGGTTTGGCTAGTTGATGCGGAACAGGGTTCCCATAGATTGTTTTAGTTGAACGATGGCGATCGCATAGTCGGTTTGTGCCCTGGCCAATGCGGCCTCTTCGTCCGCGAGTCGCTGTTGTGAATCAAGCAAGTCTTCGAGCAATAGTGTTACCGAATCATCGACGCCTGGAAGAGTCTGCCAACGATCAGTCAGAAACTCGGTTTCTTTTCGAGACGACATCATTGCGATGTATCGACCGGTCATTTCACGGTGCGTCGTTTCCACTTCGCGAACGGACAGTTCGACTTCGGTCAGCGATGTTTCGACGACGACACGGAACTGCTGTAACGCTCTGGTGGTTTCCCATTGACGCCGGTACTCTCTCGCTCGAGCAGTTCGGTTCCCAACCGGGAACTCATACTCGAAACCAACGTTGAAACCAGGCCGTCCATCACGAAATTGATTGACCCAGGCGTTCACGAAGTCTGAATCTCCATCGAGCCCCGCGACATACGTTCCAACCAGTAGGTCTAGTCGGGGCAAGATGTCGTTTCTGGCGACTCCCAGCCGGACGTTGGAAGCACGAATGTCTCTGATGGCTTGGGAGATTTCAGGCCGGTTTGCCAAGGCCGTCGAAATCGCATCGATCATGTTGACTGGAATAGGTGCCGTCATGGGTGGATCGATCGGAGTGAACTCAAGCCCCGCTGCTCTGACTAGCGCGGGGTCGTTGACCAGGAGCCGCAACTGCGATTCCGCGTTCTTGACAGAAGCCAAGGCGCGGGCAATTTCAGCTTCACGGTTAGCGACTGCGGATCTGGCACGAAGGATTTGCCGGTTCAGTGCATCTACATTCGCACGTCCCTGCAAGTTTGCGAGAATGACTTTGGCAGATCGTAGCACTTTTTGCCGCTGCAAGAAATCAGATCGGGCTCGAACCAGTTCCCAATACGTGGCGGTTACGTCAAGCAGGTGCGCTTGCAGCGTCGCGAGAAAATCATCGCTGGCGGACTGGGAGTCAATGTCGGCGAGGACAATTAGCGCTTCGTTAACAGCTGTCCCGCGGCCACGAAGCAATGGTTGACGATAGTTGAGCTCCAACCGTGCGTTTCCCTGGTCACCAGGGATCAGGAATTGTGAGTTGTTGTCGAAATAACCCAGTCTTTGCGAAACCTCGGTTTCGCCACCGGATCGGTTCCTGCGACGTAATCCGGCAGTAGTCGACCATTCCTGTTGAGTGAAACGGTCGTCGTTGTTTCCGGTTGTCAGTTCGTTGCCAATCGGGTCGTTCAGGTCATCGTAGTTGGATTCAAGAAAACGGCGCCAGTCAAACTGTCCGGCTTCCTCGATCACTGTTGATTTTTGGATGTGAGGTTCGGTAGCGGCAACCTGGATGTTGGGTGAGTTTCGCAGTGCACCTTCGATCAACGAATCCAGCGATATCGCAATCGGCCCGCTGCCGATGCCGATCGGGTTACTGACGGCTTGCGTCCACCATGTTCGGCCTCCGTTGGGAAGCGGAGTTTCGGGGGGTAAGTGCACCTGAAGCGGTTGCATTGATTGCGCACGACCATGGTAAGCAGACAGTAGCTCGGAACCGTCTTGTTCCCGCGTTGCTGGAGACGCAAAAATCGGAGTTACGGTTGGGAGTTGCAGGGACGCTGGTGGTTGCTGAAGTTGTTGGATTGGAGCTTGAAAGTTCGGTCCAAAATCTGAAGCAACCGGATCTGAAGTACCCGGAAAGTCGTTCGTCACGTCTGTTGGGTTAGAAACTGGAGATCTAAAAGATCCTTGAAAGGCTTGCTGATCGGC
>CAZXLW010000031.1:41264-51366 GCA_964641465.1 uncultured Pirellulaceae bacterium
TTGAAAGGCTTGCTGATCGGCTCCTGGTGCCCTGACTACAAAGTCGTCGCTGATAAAGTTGTTTTGACTGGCTGTCCGGCGCGGCGGAGATGTGCGTTGCGGGGCAGTGTTGGCCGGCGGAGCCGCGTTGGTGGGCAGCTGGCCAGAGTTCGGCAGCTGGACAGAGGGCGGCTGGACAGGGTTCGGCAGCTGGACAGGGTTTGGCAGCTGGACAGAGTTGGACGGCTGGATGGTAAGAGGTTGCGAAACGGTGCGAGGCGGAGACGCTGGTAGAGGGATGAAATCTAGCGAATTTTTCGGTGGTGACGGCAACGTTTGGAACGTTGTGACATCAGCCGGTAATTCAAAAGCTTGAGATTGCGGTTGAATTTGCCGCTGAATCTGGCGTAGCGGATTGGCAATCACGCTGGATGCAGCCTGGCCTGGTTCGTTAAGTGGGTACCGCTCGGATTGCTGCCCAAAAATCGAACGAGCATGCAAGATGCCAGCAATGATTAGCAGGGGTACGAGATAATACCGCATTGGTGGGAACATACCAAAAGTAAGGAAGGGCTGTTAGAAGCGATATCGGAATATGTTGGTTGTTCTGCCAAATCAAATCATCCTGATTCTTTGGCATCTCCTGATTCCAATATCGGTTGTAACGGTTAGGCAAGCAGAAATGGCTTTTGTATCCATTTCGCCCCATTCGTGATCTAGAGTTTCAAAAGTTTAAATCCATCTAAGTTGCCCAGGTTGGGCATCTTTTTGCGCATGGAATCCAAATCGCTGCGACAAACCAGTTAGATCACATGAAAATTCTCAATTCGCTTCAGAATCGACTGCAGCTTGCAGTCGACCAAATGATCGCGCGCTGTAACGGAGCTGTTCAGGTTGAAACCAAACCAAGTAACAGTCCAAACATGCAGCAGATGGAAGAGCGGATCATGATGAGTGCCACTCCGATGGGGGACGTTGCGCTCGATGCTCCACAAAATACTTCAGCAGAAGCTCAGGGTAGTGAAAGCGGAGCAGTTGAAAACGAGAACGTGAATTCTAGCGGCCGTTTGGAGCTGGTTGTCGTGGATTCACAGGTCGCGGGCTACGAGCAATTGGTTGAGGATCTAACCAGGGACGGTGGCGCGAACTTCGAGTTAGTCATTCTTGATGCCGACGCGGATGGTGTTGAGCAGATAAGCGATATCCTTGCCTGGTACCAGGACGTAGATGCCCTGCACATCATTTCTCATGGAGCTGCCGGGCAAGTTGCACTTGGCAACACGGTGTTGGATTCAAACTCGCTTGGAGGTTATTCCGGGGATGTCGCTGGTTGGGCAGACGCGCTGAGCGGAGACGCGGATATTTTAATCTATGGCTGTGATGTTGCTGGCAACGCCGAGGGCAGGCAGTTGCTTGACGAGTTGTCTGCTCTGACGGGTGCCGATGTTGCTGGCAGCACGGACACGACCGGAAACGCAGCGCAGGGTGGCGATTGGCAATTCGAATACCAAGTCGGCTTGGTCGATAATTTCGTGGTTACGAGCCAAATCCAAACTAACTGGAATGGAACACTGGAAGTTGTCGGGACCGGGGAAATTCAGGTTAACGTTAACTCGCCAGTCGATGTCGGCAACCAGGAATTTACGGGTGAGGGGACCCAGGGATCGAATTCCGCTGTTGGGATAGCAAGCGATGGTAGTTACGTCGTGGTTTGGACCGGCGATTTGAATGCTCCGGGTGATCCTAGCAACGTTTACTTCCAAAGGTTTGATCGATTTGGCAACACGGTTGGTTCGGCAGTTCAAGCCAACCAGACCACGGCCGGCGTTCAGGATGATGCAAGTGTCGCAGTGAACACAGACGGTTCTTTCGTCGTCGTCTGGGAAAGCAGGCAAAATGACACTAACGATGTCTATGTGCGAAGTTTCAACGCCGATGGAACTCCTCGCGGTAACGTGTCCAATCCGAATGGTGATGAGCTCCTGGTGCACTCGTCATTCTCACAAGGACGGCAGAACAATGCTGCCATCGATATTAACTCAGCGGGGCAGTTCGCAATAGTTTGGGATGGGGAAGGCGAGAATGACGTTAGTGGGATTTATGCTCGAACGTTTAATGCTGATGGCAGCCCACATTCAGATGTCTTTCACGCGGTTTCAGATTTCCCAGGTCTCGTTCAAGTAAACCCAACGATCAGCATCGGTGCTGACGGCAACATTTTCATCGCCTGGGAGACTCATGACGTTCCATCGGGCTTGTTTGGAGTCAATGATACTATTGAAGCACGGATTTTTAATTTTAATGGTGATGAAGTCACAGGGGTCATTTCGGCACCCTCCGGATTTGGGACAATAGAATTCAATCTGCCGTCAAGCGATACTCGCGAAAGCGATGGGCGTACAGCTCTGGTTGCCCAGGCGACTTTGCCTAATGGAGATAGCGGGTTGGTAGTGCTGATTGTCAATCCTGATGGTTCGTTCCCATTCGATGTTGGTAATCCGCCATTTGTGGATGTGACAGAAGCTGGCGATCAATTCGGTGGAAAGGTCAATTTTCATGACGACAATTCCATTCTTGTCGCGTGGGAAGGGGCCTCGAACGCCGCTACCGTCAATGACGATCAAGGCGTCTACTACAGACAATTGGAAGCCGTCGATGTAGGTGGAGGGTTTCTGCGAGCTCAAGATTCAGGTGCCCCGGAAATCACGATCAATCAAACAACGGCTGGCTATCAGGGAGCAGTGTCAATCGCTTCTCTAGACAGCGAAAACTTTGTGGCTGTTTGGTCTGGTAATGGTCCGGGCGATGCTAACGGAGTGTTCGTTCGCCAGTTTGGTACCGACATCACGCTCGATCTCGACTTCGATGACAGTGTCGGCACTGGCAACATGTTTCAAACCGAATTCCAAGCTGGGATGGGGCCAATCTCGGTTGCTGATGCCGATGCATTGATCACTTCGCAAACAGGACAAGTTACATCGTTAACGGTCCTGATCAACAACGTGATAGATGGAACTGCTGAAACTCTGTCGGCGGACACGACAGGGACCGCGATTGTCGCGAACTTCGCTGGCAATGTGCTGACGTTGACGGGGCAGGATTCCATCGCAAATTACCAGCAAGTGCTACGAACGATCGAGTATAACAACAGCAGTGCCAGTCCCAATCAGAGCTCGCGAACGCTCAGTTTTGTGGTAGCGAATGACGCTGGAAACTCTGTTTCGACTTCTGCGATAGTTGACGTAATTGGTTTTCAAGGCCCCGTTGAAGTAAACAATTTCCCGCCAGTGTTCTTCCCAGACGGCTTCGAATCGCAGATTTTGTCGGGAACGTTGCGTTTTGAAGACCCGAACAATACCTTTGATGAAATTGTTTATACGCTTCAGGCGTTACCGACCCTTGGAACGCTTTCGGTTAGTGGAGTTGGTGATCTTGGAGTTGACGATACTTTTACTCAAGAGCAGATTGAAAGCGGTTTGCTGCGTTACACGCCAATCCGGGGTGTGTTTGGGACAGACGCCATCCAGTTCGTAGTGAGTGATGGAACTTACGACGTGCCAGTCGAATTCGAAGTCCTTGTCGGTAACCTCGTCGAAGTAGGCGAAAGTGCGGTTGTTGGTACGAATGGTTTACCGGGGACCGAGATTTTCGTAGTTTCCAATGACCCGATTTCATACACACTTGTGCAACCGCCGTTTGCCGGAACTTTGTTTCGAGATACTACCGGGTTGGGTGACTTGGTGCCGATTACGGCTGGCCAGTCGATTTCCCCTGCGGAAATTAACTCAGGTAGAATTGTCTATACCCACAACGGCACGAACACGCTCAATGATTTTTTAGTAGTTCGGGTTACCGAAGCGGGTCAAAATGGAGCAAGTAACTTCACGCTTGATCGATTCATCAATCTGCGGATTGTCGAAGGGCGACCTGAACTGGATCTCGATGATGACGATAGCAGTGGTGTGGCTGGAACAGGCTTCACGGCTGAATACACGCCCGGCTCGCCGTCGATTAATGTCACCGATACGGACGTTAATCTTTTTGACCTCAGCGACACTGGATTCGAAACGCTGCGAGTTAATCTGAGCGGGTTCCTCAATGGCAATAATGAGATAATTGAAGTAGCTGGTGAAGAATTTAATTTTGGCGAGGCTCGCAATGTTACCGTCACGTCCGCAAGTGGAACCTCGGTTAGCGTAGTGTTCGACGGGGCTGGATTCGTGATCTCGGATGCCGGAGCAGGATTTATAGACCTCGCTGATTTGGAATCTTTGATTGGTGATTTCAAGTATCGCAATATCGACACGGCTACAACTTCCGGACAGCGTCGGTTCGAATTTCAGGTGACAGACGAAAGCGGATTTGTTAGTTTTCCGGCCGTAAGCACTATCGAAGTGGGGAAAGCAAACGTTGCTCCGACAATCGGTACGAATAACTTGTTGACCGTGGATGAGGGGGCGACGGAAACAATCACAACGCAGCTGCTCAACGAGAGCGATCCGGATAATGCTGGCGCTGATTTGACTTACACGATCACGACCGATGTAGTTAACGGAAAATTGGTGTTGAATGGAGTGGATCTGGATGGTACCGCCCCGAACAACACGTTCACACAGGCGGATATCGACGCCGGTCGACTGCAATATTCTCACGATGGTAATGAGACAACGAGTGATAGTTTTGCGTTTGAGTTGGCTGACGGAGGTGAGGACGGATCGATTGCTGCGTCTGGCGTATTCAACATCCTCGTTAATTCGGTAAACGATGATCCGGTAGTCAGTGCTACCAGCTTCATGACAAACGAAGACATGGCGTACACGGCAGTTCTTGGCGTCAACGATTTGTTGTTAAATGCCAGCGACGCAGAGGATGACAGTTTGACTGTCAGTTTGACGGCGGTCGAAGAACCAGACCATGGCGACCTTGTTCTGCTAAGTGATGGGACATTTACCTACACTCCGGACACGAATTTCCATGGAACCGATTCGTTCATTTATGAAATCAGCGACGGCAACGGTGGGACCGCTCAGGCGACGGTTTCGATAACCGTGAACGCCGTTAACGACGTTCCAGAAACAACTACCGTCGTTCTCATGCCGATAGACGAAGATGGTGGCGTGAGGACGATTAGACAAAGTGATCTCCTGGCCAATGCGTCTGACGTCGACGATGATACTCTGGTTGCGACTGGCCTGACTGTTTCTTCGGGCACGTTGGTTGACAACTTTGACGGGACTTGGGATTTCACACCTGCGGCGGATGATGATACCAGCGTCAGTTTCAACTATACAATTTCCGACGGCAATAGCTTGTTGGATGGAACTGCGACACTTGATATCACGCCATTCAATGACGCCCCGGTGGCTGTTTCGGATAGCTACGAAACCGACGAAGAGCTTGGCTTGGCAACGATTGCTGGCGTCAACGACTTGTTACTGAATGACAGCGACGTTGATGGCGATTCGCTGTCTGTCGATACGACGCCTGTCTCTGGTCCTGATCATGGAGATTTGACGCTGCACGCTGACGGGACGTTCAGCTACGACCCCGATCAAGATTTCTTTGGGTCGGATTCGTTCGTGTACAGGATTTCTGACGGTAACGGGGAATTTTTTGAGGCAACGGTCAATATTACTGTCCATCCAATCAACGATGCGCCGGTTGTTGGAACCAATAACACATTGACGGTTGACGAAGGCTCAGCTGACAACTTTATTACGGCTACTCATTTGAGTGGATCAGACGTTGATGACAATGACGGCGATCTGATCTATCAGTTGACTTCGGATGTTGCGAACGGAACGCTGTATTTGGACGGAGTGGAACTTGGTGCTGGATCCGAGGTTTTGCAATCGGAGATTGATGGTGGCTTGTTGAGCTACGATCACGACGGCAGCGAAACGACGAGTGATGGCTTCAACTTTACCCTTGTCGATGGTGGCGAGGATGGAGTATCCGGTGCTACTGGTGCGTTTCAGATCGCAGTCAATCCGGTAAACGATGCTCCGGTAGCGGTGGATAACCTGTATGCCATAAATCAGGGTGGTACGCTTACCATCGAATTGGACTCAGGACTGCTTATCAACGATAGCGATAGCGATGGTGACGGGCTGACGGTTACGCTTGATTCCGGTCCGAGTGCAGGAATCCTTACCTTTCTAAATGCCGATGGGACGTTTGAGTATGTCCATAACAACTCAAGTGTCGTTAACGACTCATTTACTTATCAGATTGACGATGGCAATGGTGGGCTGTCAATAGCTACGGTCAATATCACGGTCAGTCAAAACGGGTTCATTGAGACTGGTGAGTTTCTGGTTAACTCGTTTTCCGTTGGTGATCAGGATACTGGTTCGGTAGCTGGCGTGTTCAGTGAGTCAGCAGTTGCCTCCCGTTCCAATGGCGACTACGTGGTGGTGTGGACTGATCGAAGCGTTCGTAACGCGGTATTTGTGCAACGGTTTGACTTCAGCGGCAGTCCCGTGGGCGAGGCGATTGAAATCTCTGACGGACTTCCGGGCGCTCACCAGGGAGTTTCCGTTTCCATGGCCGAAGACGGCAGTTTCGTAGTAGCCTGGGAGAATGTTGATAGCTCAGGATCTATTGATGGGACTCCGTCCAGTGTTTACTTTCAGAAATTCGACTTCGCTGGAAACGAGGTTACTGGTGTAGAACAGGTGAATGATGGTGTGTTCGCCGCCGGTTCTCAGGCCAATGTAGATGTTTCGGTCAATGCATCTGGTCATTTTGTTGTGTCTTATTCTGGCGACGGGCCAGGGGGCGGACAGGATGTTTTCTTTTCGACCTACAACCCGGATGGCAGTCGGATCGCCGGTCCGACAACGGCAAATGTTTCGGGCAACGATTCGGGGGTAGCGACAAATGTTCAAGTTGTCATATCAGATGACAATCGTGTTTTCGCGAACTGGGATGAAGGTGCCGAAACATTTTTAAGAGAATTCGATATTGATGGTAACACCATGGGTCCAGAGGGGCGGCTGGTTCTGACCTCGCAGATCATAAGCACGCAAAACTCGTCGTTGGATGTAAGCCCGGATGGATTGGTGGCCGTTGCCACAGAGCTAACTCGTCCGGATGGTACTGCAGACATTCTGCTCACAATCATCGACAGGCCCAATCAGGAATTCACCAATATCCTTGTCAATCAAACGGTTGCCGGCAATCAACAAAACCCTTCCGTAAGCTGGGGGAATGATGGCTCAATTATCGTTACCTACGACGGCCAAGGTGACGGAGACAATACAGGGGTTTTTGCGAGACAGTTCAATGTGGACGTGAGTTCAACTGGCGAGTTGAGTGCAGCAGCTGTGGGCGACGAAATTCTTATCAATGAGAGCACGGTTGGAGCTCAAACCGGAGCTTCGGTCACGGCAATCGACAGCGGGAACTTCGTTGTGGTGTGGACTGGTGTCGACGATTCCGGGACAGGAGTATACGCGCGTCAGTTTGGGAATCAGGATTCTTTTGAATTGACGGGCCAAGTGCTTGAGAAAGACTTCGTTGACGACGGCTTTGGGAATATCTCGCTGGTTGATGGCGACGTATTCGCAGATGCGACTGTCAAACTTTATCGTGATGACGGCGACGGTGTGATTGGAGCCGGTGATGTCGAGATTCGAGTCCCGACTCGATCAGATGCTTCCGGGAATTACACGTTTGCCGGACTTCAAAGCGGTACGCAATACTGGGTCGTTGTTGACTCGCGAAGTTTAGAGCTGGAGTCAACAGACCTGAACGCCGGTCAATCGTTTGCCAACGCGTGGGCGGAACAAACCTATGGAGACGGTGGGGTTAAAATCGGCGGTCTGACAGCTGGCGTTTCCGATGACGCTTCTACTTTGGTTACCTCGCAACACGTGTCAGGCGTCGCTATCGCCGGCGATGAATTTGATATTGATTTTGGATTTAGCTACGACGTCGTCACCAACACTCTGGGCGGTGGTGTTTTTGACGACGCAACCGGTAGCTACACGGCCGACATCGAACAGGGGTCACTGCGCCAGTTTATCACCAACGCAAATACGATTTCCGGTGCGAACGACTTGCATTTCGTGCCTGGAGTGGCTGCGACAGAAACCGATGGCACTTCAAGGTGGTGGGAAGTTGCGGTCGGGGCTGCTTTGCCAGCCATTACGGATGATAACACGACGATTGACGGTAGAGCTTATGACGCCACTGGCCTCAATCGCTTAAATACAAACACCGAATTGTTGGGGTCGGTCGGCGTAGAGGTTGGAACTGGTTCCGATGGTGTTGCCGGCGTAGGTGCAGAAGGTCACATTCTTACCGGTGTGGAAGCTGTTGAGCTGGAAATACATGATATATTTGGCGTCGCTCACGGGATCAGTGTCAGTGCCGCCGACGTTGAAATCGCTCACATCTCAATTCATGGATTCGGTGATGGGAACGTTGGCACTTCAGCCAATATTTTCGTTAGTGACCAAGGTGACAACCTCTATATTCATGACAATTTGATTGGCTCAGAAGCAAACGTTTTTGCCGAGCCGGCGACATCAGTCGCTTCCGGTTTCGGAATTTTTTCGCTTTCTGCCGACAACGGAATCATTCAAAACAACCTGATTGGGTTTACTGGATTGAACGGAATCCGGCTCCATGGATCAACATCCAGTGGCGATGGATCGAACAACTGGATTATCGATGGCAACGAAATCCGTCAGGTCGCGAACCAGAATCCGATTCATGACGGAATTACTCTCAGGGATTCCGAGAACAACACAATCACCAACAATTTGATTGTTGGCACTAGTGGGTTTGCCGTGGATTCATTTAGATCCGAAGGGTCAAACATCATAACTGGCAATACATTTACTGGAAACGGTCAAGGAGGCATTGAATCCGGTGGGGTTCGATTATTTGGCTCGGACAATCTGGTTGAACACAATGTTATTGTCAACAATCTAGGCGCGGGTGTTGTCGTGGTTGGGCGAGTTACGGACGATAGTGTATTTGCGTCGACCGGAAATGAAATTTCCCAGAATGCGTTTGGTGGCAATTCCGGATTGGCGATTGATTTGGTGGCGGGAGGTACCCTTGCATCCATAAACCAAACCGGCGATGGAGTCTCCGAGAATGGAACCGTTGATGGGGACGCAGGAAACGATAGTATTGATCATCCGAATCTGGTTGAAGCGTTCGTGGACACCGGTGGGTTGAATCTGACAGGATTGATTGATCCGACAAGGACGTACGATCGTCTAGAGGTGTACGTCGCTAACCCGGGAGCCGGAGACCAGTTCGGAATCTATAATTTCGGCGAAGGAACGGCATACATTGGTGATATTGCTGGTGCTGATATTTCAGTCGACGCCGCTGGCAACTTCGTCGCCGTGCTGGCAGAACCGGCTGGTGGATGGCCAGTCACCGTTGAAGGTGGTGTCCAGATTTCTCTCATCGCGATCGAAGCGTCGACGTCGAATACTTCTGAGTTTGGACGGGTCGCGACAATCAATCATGTTCCGATTTCTCTGGCATCGTCTGTAACTGTTGATGAAGACGCGACTCATTTCTTCGAGGCAGGAGACTTTCAATTCAACGACGCCGATACTTCTGCATTGGATCACATCGTAATTGAATCCCAACCGGCGAATGGAATGTTGCTTCTGGGTGGCATGCCAGTGCCCAATGGAACCCAGGTTTTGTTGTCTCAAATTGGTGATTTGTCATTCGTGCCTGCTGAAAACGCGAACGGTGATGCCTACGCAACCTTCGGGTTTAGTGTCAATGACGGGACGCAAACAAGTCGCTTTGCCGCGCAAATGACAATTAATGTCACTTCCATCAACGATGTTCCGGTTGCGATGGATGGTGTCGAACAAACCAATGAAGAGATGCAGTTGTCTGGTGACGTGAGTACGAATGTTAGCGACGTTGAAAACGACGTATTGACTTACACAGTGTCGACCAGGCCTGCGAACGGAACGTTGACGTTGTCCCCTGACGGAACTTTCACTTACCTGCCGACCGGAGACTTTAATGGAGATGACTCGTTTACGTACTTGATCGACGATGGAAACGGTGGAACGGCAATTGGTCGAGTGGAAATCACTGTCGTTGCAGTGAACGATGCTCCAATCGCAATGGC
>CAZXLW010000032.1:0-8851 GCA_964641465.1 uncultured Pirellulaceae bacterium
GAATTGCCGACGGCCGACCAATTGCATGCCTGGGTGATTCATTAACGGATTTTGGATCATTATGAAATTGCCGCCAGTATTTTCGTTGGCTTGCTACACCATTATCGGAGCAGCAACCTATTTTGTCGCTCGGCTGATACTGCTGGCCGTCGGATCTGGAGCTATGGCGAATGGTAGTGCATTGTTTCTATCAACGCTTGTGTTTGCTACCCTGTCCGGGTTCGCCATAGCCAGCTGCTTTGGCGTTGATCTCGTGACGAGAATACCCGAATAGGGGATTACAATAAACTACCGGGCGTGACGACTCGCTGGTGTCGGCTTGACATGATTCGTCCGTGTGGAACATTGATCGTTTAAATGTTCCATTCGCGAACTCTATCCTGACAGTGATTGCGACGAATTATTCTGCTGCGAAGAATCGTCTTTTGGATCAGGCTTATTCAAATGGGGGCTACTGCCCTGAGCAACCGAATTATTGGTTCCGCTGGAAAGGAGATCGCCAACGCGAGCTTCCATTTCTTTACCTGGCTTGAAAGTCACCACGTATTTTTCCGGCACTTCGACTTGATCACCAGTCCGTGGATTCCGCGCTTTTCTAGCCGCACGTTTTTTGACTTCGAAAACGCCAAAATTTCGTAGCTCGATTCGACCTTCCGTCGCTAACGCATCGATGATTGCGTCAAACGTCTTCTGCACTATCTCTTTCGTCTTGAGTTGAGTGAGACCGATTTCATCGGAGATCGTTCGGACGATTTCCTTTTTGGTCATATGGTTCTCCGTGAACAGTTCTCGTAACGGTTCTTTAGTTGACAAGCATGAAGAGTGGGCCGAAGTTGCAATCGCTCCAAGTGTAGGAGTGGTACGTATTAATGTCAAACTCGCCGATCGAGCTTGAACACCTTGATAGCTAATACGAACGCGGTGTCGTATTGTTCTGACGGTCACGAAAATTGAAAGATGACAAATTCATGAAATCCGATTTTCCCAACAATAGTTGGCGATTCACCGTCTTGGCATTTTCTCGATGAGCTGGACAGTTCTCTAGACAGTTCTCAAGACAGATTACCACTTTACTGACTTTTGTATTTTGGCCAACGTTACGCAAACAATTGTCCAGCTTACTTTCAAGAAGAGAACTTCGCTTCGACTCGAGAATTAAGAGACAATTATTAAGGGCTTTGTCTTTGGCTTGGACTTCGTGACCCAAATGTCTCGGTCCACGCGCGGCTGAATGCGGCGCCATAAAACAGGACCAGACCGCCGATGTAGAACCAGATCAACAGGACCACCAGTGATCCTGCGGCTCCGTAAACTTCACTGGTCGTCGATAAATCCATATAAAACTTGATCAGGTACCGGCTCATCGCGAGTAGAAACGCGGTCAGCATTGCCGCCGGCCAAACGTCTTTCCACTCGATATCCGCTTTAGGAATCAACCAGAACAGCAACGAAAGAATGACTGGGATCAACAGGAAAGAAATTCCGCGATCACTCCACTCCAGCCATGTTCGCAGTCGTGGCCAATCCTCAACCAGATTCGATACGGCGGCCACTGCAGTGCTGATGCCTAACGTGGCCAATAACAGAAACCCGGCAACAAAAACCATAACGATTCCGTACAACCTTGTCTGGACAGACCGCAAGACTCCCATCCCCTTTTCGTGCGGAACGTCCCAGATCTCGTTAAAAGTTTCCTGCAACTGCGAGAACACGCCTGACGCTCCAAACAATAAGACCAATACACTCAGGATTCCTGCGAAAAGTCCTGACTCTGGACGAGACGTGTTGGACAGCAACCCGGCAACGGTATCGGTGATTCTTTCATCCGTGGTCAGCAACGCGACCTGTTCCAGGATTTCCTGTTGCGCAGTCGCATTCCCATACGCCAGCCCGGCGATTGCGACAGCGATAACCAACAGCGGAGCGAGACTGAGCATTGCGAAATACGTCATCGCCGCTGACATCTGCGACGCACTCGCCTTGCCCCAAATCAAAAACGAAGATGAAATCAATTGCCAGATACGGGACATGATTTTAAGGTGGTTGAAGGTGACAAGTCTGTTTGGCGGGACTGCCGGAAAACCATTTGCTGCCAAAACAACAAACGAAAACGCAATACTAGCCGAATTACGTGATCTGCCAGAACACGTCTTTTCATAACTTGGCTTAAATGCAAAATTCTCGGCATGTCAAAACCCAGTCAACGATCCCTGCCTCATCGCCGCACACGCAACGATCATGCGTCGGAAACCGCCGAAGACTACGTCGAAGCTGTGGCTGAAATCATCGAGAAAAAAGAAGTTTGTCGGGTCGCCGATTTGGCTCGTCACTTCGACGTCAGCCACGTTACCGTCTCCAGAATCGTCTCGCGTTTAACGGCGGAAGAACTATTAATAAGTGCGCCTTATCAGCCAGTACAATTGACTGCGAAAGGTCGCAAGTTAGCCGCGTTGGCGAAACGAAGACATCAAATTGTTTACGAGTTTTTGTTGGCGCTGGGGGTCGACAAAAAAACCGCCCAGATCGATTCCGAAGGGATCGAACACCATGTCAGTAAAACGACACTGAGCGCGATGAAGAAATTTTCAAACAAACCTGAGGCTTGATTTCCAGAAAGTGAAAAGGCGATTTTTCCGCAAATTGTGAATTAAACCCCCAATAAGGGCTTCGGAAACTTGACAAATCGCCACAACAGATTTTACTTAGCTTCAGGGGAGGAACACCTTTGTTCAACCCAAAGTTGGTTCGATGGAATAATCGTGCGTTCCGAAGAATCAAAGCGGTAATTATTTACCGATGAGAAGAAATCAGGTCTAACCCCCCTGGGTTCTTCTCTTCTTTAGCCTGCTATCCAGCAGGCTTTTTTATGCGCTGAACGATAGAACAGATTTGAGTTTTTCTAGCAGACGTTGAGAAAGCCGTTCATAAAGGCGTTCAGAAACCGACGCTATGAGTCGCGCCGCGTGAGAGGTGCAACCGATGCTCCGGACACGTCCTGCAGACTTGATCGCGAACGATATGCACAGAACGATATGCAGCACAGAACGATATGCGCGAAAGAAAGTGCTAGGAAGACTTGATCTTGATTGGCTTGCAAAGAAGCCCTTTTTCGTTTGCCGCTCGTCCACAAGACTTGCAAACATATTTTGGATCACGAACGTAATTTACGAATTCATTTAGATCTTTACGCAGCAACTTTTTGATTTTGCAAAGTGTTTTCTTCGACATAATCAATCCTCCAGCCAAGACGGGCGCTGTAAACGCGAATATGCAACGGGTATCCGAAACGTTGCTGGCTACTGAAGAAAGACAACTTGCGATGAACCGCTGGAGTTGCCAACTTATGGCTTGCTGAGAATACGGAATCTCTTAGAATCCCAATTATGCGGAATTGAGAACCGATCTCAATAGCACTCTAATGAAACGATGGGAAATATCCAGATTCTGATGAGCACCCCTGAATACGAAAATAAGGCGGATGGGTCGCCATTGGCAGAAGATTCGGATGCTGTGCTCGAAGCAAAGTTGCCCAAGATCATCAGCTTCGAATCGCTTGCGCGTTGTGGCGATGAAATCTGGATTGAGAACGGCGGTCAGATCTACCGCTTGCGTCGTACTCGTCAGGGCAAGCTAATCCTGACCAAATAGCCTTAGAAATACCCGCTTTTTGAGCAGCTAGGTGGATTCTTATTCGCAGATCCAGCTACGAGCTTCGGCAATTGTTTCGTTGACAAGCATCAGCAGGTTCTTCGGATCGATCGGCTTGGCGACGAAAAACTCGCATCCCGCGGCCTTGGCTTGGCGAATGACGTCCCGATCGTCGGTTTTTCCCATCACGATCACTGGAATGCCGCACGTTTGCGAATCATCAACAATCGACTGACACAGGCTGATTCCGTCCATATCAAGCAGTTCCAGGTTGATCAAAATACAATCTGGCTCCAATTTGCGAGCCGTCTGCAGCCCAAGTTCACCGCTGGTATGGCTCAAGACTTTGAAGTTCTGCTGTGAGAAACAACTTGTCAGGTATTTGAGGTATTCGCGATCGTTATCCATGATAAGAACACAATTGCGATCAAAAATGTCGATCGGCTCGGGATCTCCTTGTGGATAGATATCGATAACCATTTAGTCTTTACCTGCTATTCGCGAATGCTGGAGTGGGGAAGGATCCCGCAACTGGTCAAGACTTGGCATAGTTCCAAGTCACGAAAACTTAGATCACAGATCGCCAAGGTCAAAAGAATTTTGGCGATTAACCCCCGAGACTGTGAATCTGGGCACCAGTAAACGGGGCCCTATCGGTGACAGCAGTGTCCGATTTTTGACTAAAGTCAACAAACTACGAGGTTTGCGCGAATTCGGACCGGACGTCAGGGTGACGGAATGCGGCAAATCAGGCCAATTTAAAAGGCAATTGAGGGCGATCTGAGCAGGCAGAGATACCTGAGAATCATCTTTTTGGAGCTAATTGACGAAACGAGATTTCGATCAGCGATCAGCGATCAGCCCAAAATCAGCGATCAGCGCATAAAAAAAGGCGAGTGGTGTACTCAAACTCGAAAGCCGGTGAGAGGGACAGTAACCGTATAGGCCACATTTTTTTGGCGAAACCCTGTGGAGTTTCATGTCACAAAGTCAGGACTTCGCCAAAAAGAGCTTGCGGATGTGAGTACAAAACACACTCGCTTTAAATACCTACACGCGGCCCCTGAGAATTGAGGACAGGAAAAAGAAAGAAATTTCAGGTTAGCTCAGAATATCCTTCAAAACATTGCCATAAACGTCCGTAAGGCGGAAATCTCGACCCGCATAGCGGTATGTGAGCTGTTTATGGTCGAGACCCAATAAATGCAAAATGGTGGCGTGCCAGTCGTGGATATGGCATTTTCCCTCCACAGCCTCAAATCCATGCTCATCTGTCGCCCCGTAGCTGAAGCCCCCTTTCACCCCAGCTCCAGCCATCCAGCTCGTATAGCCACGATTGTTGTGATCTCGCCCATTTCGGTTCTGAGCGGCCGGTGTACGGCCAAACTCCCCTGACCAAATAACCAGCGTGTCTTCCAGCATTCCACGGGCTTGGAGGTCCTGCAGCAACCCTGCGATCGGCTTGTCGATCTCCGAACAACGCTCCGGCAACGCCGTTTCCAAGTTCGCATGATGGTCCCAGTTCCCATGGGTGACTTCGACAAACCGAACCCCCGATTCAACCAAACGCCTCGCCATCAGGCATTGTCGCCCAAATCCGTTCGTTGGAGCCTGGTCGATCCCGTACATCGCTTTGGTCGCCGCCGTTTCCTGCGAAATGTCTACGGCCTCCGGCAACGCGTCCTGCATTCGGAACGCCAGCTCATACGATTCGATCACGCCCTCAACACCCGGATGCTTTTGCTCTCGTTCCAGTTTCTGTTGGTTCAGGTTCTGGATAAAGTCGAGCTGCTGTCGCTGTTGGACTCGGTTCAATTCAGGATTGCGAGCATCCGGAACGATCGAACGACTGGAAGCACTTCGTTGCGCACGCCGGCCAACCGACGCCCCGATCTTGGTGCCCTGGAAAATCGCCGGCAAAAATGCACTACCATAATTTTGCGCCGAACCTGCTGGTGGGTTCATCGAAATGAAACCGGGCAAGCTGTCGTTTTCGCTTCCCAGTCCGTACAGCGTCCACGCACCAAACGACGGGCGAATGAATTGCGCGGTTCCTGTATGCATCTGCGTCATCGCCAGCGGGTGGATCGGTTGATCGGTGTTCATCCCGCGCAACAGACACAGGTTGTCCGCCTGCTTGCCAAGTTCCGGGAACAGCTCGGAAATCCACAGTCCGCTTTCGCCACACTGATTAAATTTCCACGGTGACTGTAACAGCGTACCGCCGTACTTCCCGCGCTTGCCATTATCCACAGCCAGTTTCGGTTTGTAATCGAACGTGTCGACATGCGAAGGCCCGCCGCGCATACACAAAAAGATGACTCGCTTCGCCCGCGCCGCAAAGTGCGGAGCTTTCGGCGCTAGTGGACCGCCTACGGTTTGCGGTTCATCGCTCGATTGACGCATACGCTTGTTCTCGTCGGCCGCCGCCATCGTGGCTAGCGAAGAGAATGCGAGGTACCCAAAACCGGACGAAATCGTTTTCAGGACTTGTCGCCGCGACGGCACCAGTAAACTCGGGTCGCTTGGATCGAATGGATTCATGTTGCTCTCCCGCTCATCAGTTAATTGATGTATCGAAACTCCGCAGACGCCATGATCGCCTGCGTCAGTGCCGAAAGTTTCTTCAGGTCGACGGAATTCTTCGGCTCACGTCGATATTTTCGTTTGACTTCGAAGTTCGCATAGAACTCTTCCGCAGCAGCAAATTCGGCGGCCGTCGCCGGACGCCCGAACGCATATTGAAACGCCAGTTCAATTCTCTCCGTGGTGCTGTCGGCTTCATCGAACAAACGTTCCGCCATTTTCCGACTCTGCCGCAAAACAAAGTTATTGTTCAGCAAATAGAGGCCTTGGGACGGCGTGTTGGATGTTTCCCGTTGGCCTACCACCATGCCGGGTGCGGCGAAGTCGAATACCTCCAACGGCCTGGGCACGTTGTCTCGAACAATCGGTAAATAAACGCTGCGGAATGATTCCAGCTGATTGACGTCATAAGTCTTCGGACGGAGGCGACGTCTGCTACGTTTTTTCCCAGGCCGATCACTCATACTCATGCTTTCCATGTCATCACCGGTCAACAGATTGACGTCGACTTTAATCAGACGCCCATCCCGAACAACCGTCGTACCAGCCTTGGCAACAATGGAACCTTGCGGGCGTTCCGAATCCATCTGCCCACTGACAAACAACATCGAGTCACGGAGCGATTCCGCATCCAACTGACGCGGGTTCGATCGCCAATAAAAAACATTCTCTGCATCCAAATCGTAGGAATCCGCATCGAACGCAGAGCTCATACGATACGTCCGCGAATTGGCGATCATCCGCACTAGTTCCTTCACCGACCAATCGTTGTTCATAAACTCGATCGCCAGAAAGTCCAGTAACTCTGGGTGGCTAGGCCGGATTCCCGTCGCGCCAAAATTCTCGGGTGACTTCACCAAGCCAGCTCCGAACATATGCAACCAGATTCGATTGACCATTACTCGGGCCGTTAACGGATTCTGCTTACTGGCCATCCACTTCGCCAATTCCAATCGACCTGAACTGTTTGGCTTGATCCGCAACCCTTTTCTGTCGAGGACCTGGGCAACCCCGCGAGGGACCGTATCAACTGGCTGATCAAACTCACCTCGCGCCAATAACCTGGCGTCTTGAGGACTGTCTTTGTCTTGCACACCCATACAGAACGAATGCGGCGTGCCAGTTTCATCAACAGAATTCAACTTCCGATCAATTGCCGAGATCTTCGTCGTCACGCGATTCAAATCAGTAACGTTGATCACTGGTTTCTTATCTTTGTTTTTAGAACGACGTTGCTCCCGTCGCTTCCGCTGCAATTCCTGCAGCTCGTCTCGTAGATCCTCTTTTTGACTCTCCAGCTTATCAATCACGTCTGGCGACAAACTTTCGTCTAATGACGAAGAGTCTGCGATTGGCAGGATCAACTCGTTGGAAGGTTGACGATTTCGAGCAGAGCTGAAAGTCCCATAATGTGTTGTCGTACTCTCAAAAATCCCGGCCATAGCGTAGTAGTCGCGTTGCTGGATCGGGTCGAATTTGTGATCGTGACAACGTGCACAGGCAACCGAGACTCCGAGAACAACTCGTGTCGACACATCAATCTGCTCATCCACCAGATCCAGATTGAATTGGCGCGAGTTGCGTTCAAGTAGCGACTTGGGGCCGATGGCCAGGAATCCGGTCGCGACCAAATGCTCTGTCCATTCCTCATCGGTCTTCGCCGGCAACAAATCGCCAGCGATCTGTTCACGCACAAATTCATCGTAGGGCTTGTCGTCGTTGAACGCATCAATCACGTAGTCTCGGTACCGCCAGGCATTCGGAAACGTGGCGTTAACTTCTCGACCGGTCGATTCCGCGTATCGAGCAACGTCCAGCCAGTGCCGTCCCCAACGTTCGCCGTAGTGCGAACTGGCGAGTAGCTCTTCGACCATCTCGGCGACAGCAGAATCAGGATCGCTGTTCCATGCTCGCTCGAACTCGGAAACTTGACTTGGGCTCGGCGGAAGTCCGATCAAATCGAAAGTCAATCTTCGCAGGAACGAGTAAACGTCAGCGTCTGAAGATGGCTTCAGACTTTCCTGTTTCAGCCTGTCGGCGATAAATGTGTCGATCGGTTTTCGAGCCCAGTCTTCGGCGTCGATTGACGGGACCGTTGGCATCTTCGGCTTTTTGAAAGACCAGAATTTGCGTCCTTTGCGAATGTCCGCATCAGTCACCGTGGACTGAATTTTCGCGACTTTGGACTTACGAGGGTCCGGAGCTCCCATTTCAATCCAAGTCTTGAAGTCGCCAATCACACGATCGGAAAGCTTCTTCCGAGGCGGCATGACGAAGTCTTCGTGATTGATCGCGTTCCAGAGCAGGCTTTCGTCCAAATCATTGGGCACGACTGCCGGACCGCTGGAGCCTCCGACCTCGGTTCGGATCCTCGTGTCCAGCCGCAATCCGCCTTTGGCCTGTCCCGCCTGCTCGCTATGGCACGAGTAACACTCGCGAACCAGTACCGGCCGGATTTTGGATTCGAAGAATTTCAATTGATCGCCAGTGATCTTTTGAGCGTCTGCAGTCTGCGCGGCTGCCAAAGCAATCGTAAGACTCAAAGCCAACTTCAGGTACAAATTCAGGTACTTAAGGGAATTCCCGCTCATTACTGTCTTTCCCGATCTCGCTGTTA
>CAZXLW010000032.1:8951-48468 GCA_964641465.1 uncultured Pirellulaceae bacterium
TTCAGGTACTTAAGGGAATTCCCGCTCATTACTGTCTTTCCCGATCTCGCTGTTATCTCAGATTCCTTTTGGTAACCGAAATCGCCATTCAACTCCAGTATGTCTGTATGTAATAAACATCGGCTTAGCCAGTCAGTACCGCTACTAACGACCTCATTCCTCCAGTAAAAAAAAACGTTGGGCCGGCCACGAAGCTAAACATGATGTCAATCCCTCTCAATATGACCGAACCCAACGATTCCTCCTGCAAAGTCAATTGCATAACAATTACCATGCTTCATTTGGAAGTGGTTACTTTTCCTTTCTGTATTGCTAAGTGCGCACCGGTAGCGGAAATCGACAATGGGATTCATCCACCAGCAGTGCTGAAAACTGAAAAGTTAATAAGTGGGGCAGGTCCCTAACGACGAGGCGGTCGTTTGGGAATTCGCCCTTTGGAAAGTTCTGAATTGGATTCGTATTTTTTGACGCTTTGAGCTTTGGCTCGCATCCGTTCGATCATTGAGACCAACTCGGACTTGTCTAATTGTTCATCACCATTTGCGTCAAGTCGGTCGAAGTTTTTCTGCACACGTTTAGGTACTTCTTCAGCCGAGATCAATTGATCCTGATTGCGGTCGAGCATAGAAATCAATTCTTCCGGAGAAACTTTGCTATCCGGCGAACTGATTTTTCTCAGCTTCGAACTTGCAACTCTTTCTCGCTCCTGCTTTTGCAACGCGGCGTTGCGACGACTTTGATACCGATTGCGGTAAACAGCAGCCATCTCCTTTTTCGAAACTGAACCATTACCATCCTCGTCAGCTTCACCAATCTTGCCCCGCAAGTGCGCTGGCAGTTCGAATGAACTCAGCTCTCCATTCCGATCCGAGTCCAAACGCCTGAACAACCTGGCCACTCCAGCCCGGTGTTTGCGAATCCAAGCTTCCGATTGTTGGCGGCTGTCTTGTTTGTCTTGTCCTGCTTTGCGCGAAGATCCTTCCACATCCGTATCGAGGTCGCGATTCATTCCAGCTTGATCGTTGTCACTCTGGCCCAGTTGTGCCGTCGCTTGTTGAACATTACACCAGGTAAAGGTCAAAGCGATTGTCGTCAGTACGGCGAGTTTGGTTTTCATGAGTTCGCTTGTTGCGTTGTATTTAATATTTTGTTTCAAATATTAGCTGTCTACTTAACTACACGGAGTAACTCCGATTTGAGGACAACAAAAATTTTGGAAGATTCACGGTCGCTGCAAACGACCACGATTTGGTGAACCGATTGAAACTTCGCGATATTTTCAGGGGGAAATTAACATGCGACTGCCCTCGCCTTCACATGCGTCAAATCCAATTACCTTACCCTCTTTATATAAATCCCTTGTTTTTTTGATATTGGTTGAACAATAAAACGAAAAGCACTTCCAATTTTGGTTTATTCGTTAGCCCGTCGCCGCAATAATGGAATAATAGTATTGTTCGTCGCAAATCTAATGTAAGTACTGCCGCTGGGCGGTCGCAAGTTCGAATCTGGCACGTGTAAGTATATAACTGGATTATGGAAACTAGACTGCCCGAACATCCCGAGATTCTTCAACAGCTGCGGGCTGATCGTGAAGAAGCGCTCGCAAAATTCTTTGACAACGTACGCGACCGGCTAGCCCGCGTTATCGCCTTCCGGCTCGATTACCGCCTCAGTGGCCGGGTGTCGGAATCAGACGTTATCCAGGACACGTTCGTCCGAGCTGCCCAACGCATCGACAGCTATCTGGAGAAACCCGACATGCCATTTTTCGTCTGGTTGCGTTTGGAGGCCAACCAACGATTACACGAAATCCACAGGCAACATTTTGGCGCGGAAAAACGAGACGTTAGACGTGAGATCACGCTCAGCCAGAAACCGGATGGCAATCAAACGTCACTGGCACTGGCAGCCCACCTGGTCGCTCAGATGACTTCGGCGAGCAAAGTGATTGAGCGTGCGGAACAGATCAATCGACTTGAGAAGACTCTCAACGAGATGAACGAGCTGGACCGAGAGGTGATCGCGTTACGACATTTCGAGGAACTGTCGAACGTGGAAACTGCCAGGATCCTGAACATCGAGACTGCCACGGCAAGTAAGCGATACATCCGCGCTCTCAAGCGGTTAAAAGAGATTATGGAATCACTGCAACAAGACGAATCGAGAGCTTGAAATGTTGCAGCCCGACCACCAACAGGAACTTCTGGACGAAGTAGTCGAAGACTTCACTGCTCGTCTACGCAGCGGGCAAAGGCCAGCGATTTCTGAGTACTCGGACAAGCATCCGGAACTGTCAGAAGACATCGAAGAAGTGTTGACTTCAGTCGCAATGATTGAAGAGCTCAAGCGACAAACCGGCTCCATTTCTGGTTCGCTCAAGCGGGAGATGAAAGAAATCCTGCAACTTGATCGAATCGGTGACTACCAGATCGTGCGCGAACTCGGCCGCGGTGGCATGGGGATCGTCTTTGAGGCGGTGCACGAATCGCTGGGGCGCCGAGTGGCGATTAAGGTCATGCCCAACCGTACGTTTGATGACGAGAAATATCTGGAACGATTCCGTCGCGAGGCGCAGGCGGCGGCGAACTTGCACCATACCAACATCGTCAGTGTCTTCGGTTTCGGGCAAACTGGCGAACACCACTATTACGTGATGGAGTTCGTAGACGGTGAAAGCCTTTCGAACATCCTGACACGATTGAATGGCCTGACATTTTCTCAAACTCAAGACGGCAAGAGCACCGAAACAATCCCGGCTCAGGATGGGGAAAAGCTGCCGCAGGAAAAACCAGTTAAAGGTGCCAATGTAACGAATTTCCCTGAAACGCTGTTTGATAACTATAAACAGCGGATTCGGTGGGCTGCGGAAGTCGGCAGTCAAGTCGCAGACGGTTTGGCGTACGCACATGCGTTGGGGACGTTGCATCGCGACATCAAGCCCTCGAACTTACTTGTTGACAAAAACAAAACGATTTGGCTGACCGATTTTGGATTGGTTAAGAACCTTGGCAATCAGTCGATCACGAAAACCGGCGACATTGTCGGAACGCCTCAGTATATGGCTCCTGAGTCGTTCGAGGGGACTTACGATCAACGCAGCGAAACTTATTGCCTGGGGCTGACGCTCTACGAGATCGCCACGTTGCAACCTGCGTACGAAAACGCTTCGACTCCGGAACTCATTCGCCTCATTACGACGACCCGCCCTTCTGCACCTCGCAAAATCGACCCTCGGATTCCGCGCGACCTCGATCGTATCATTCGAAAGGCGATCTCGCGCGAACCGGAATATCGCTACCAGTCCACAACGGACATGCGTGATGACTTGCGTGCGTTCCTCGACGATCGCCCCATCAGCGCACGCAAGATTTCGATGACGGAGAATATTTGGCGTTGGAGTATTCGCAACCCGATGTCAGCCGGTTTGGCAGCTGTGACAGGTCTGATGATCATGGCGATTGCGTTCGGAGCCACGTACTTGCTGCGAGTCAACCAGACCGCACTGCATGAAGCTCAATTGCAAGCTGACAGTGCGTGGCATCAAAGCCGACTCAGTCAATACGCGAATGAGAAATCAGAAGAAGCCACCAATTTCACGGTCAAGGCATTTGACGAAATGTTCCGTGGACTGGTCTTCAACGAAACTAATCAGTCGAAGGACATTTCGCTTGATGGGTTCAATAATCTGGAAGGAGTTTCCAATACGATTACTGAATCGGACGCCAAGTTCCTGGAGCAAATGTTGCAGTTCTATCAGGATTTCGCCAAGAACAACCAGGACAATCTCTCGTTGAAATTGTCGGTTGCCAATTCACGTCGCCGTGTTGCGAACATCTACCACCTGACCGGACAATACAAAGAGGCGGTGAAGGCCTACGAAGAGTCGATTGAGATCTACAAACAAATCCATCTGTCTTCGCCAAACAGTATCCGGGTCGTGCTCGACATGACAAAAGCATTTCATGAATGCGGGCGAGCTTGGGAGCTGCAAGGATTTCAAGCCCCTTTTCGTCGAGAAGCCGCACGAAAATACCAAGCTGCTGCTGAACTATTGCAAGAAAAACGTACGTTCAGCTTAGACGATCGCATCCGGCTTGAGCTTGCCAAAACGCACATCCTCGCCGGTAGCCCCATCGTCCTGTACAGAGCGCCGTTGCCCGAACGATTCCAGCGTGTTCGCGAATGGGAACCGCGGTCCAAAGCCTGGTTCGCAACACCGAACTCAAACCAGGTCGATTATCGACTGACATTGCGAAACAAGAATCCAGCCGCGTCGATGAAAAGTCTGCGACAGGCCAATCGAATCGCCCTCGAATTAAGCAAAGAACAAGCCTTGCAATTGAGCTCGATAGAAAAAGAGCTGCAATCGGCGATGAGTAATACTTCTGACGCACAATATAAGGATGAAGTACAGTCTAAAGATGTAGTTGAAATGCTGCAGGCTCAACTAGACGAGCTCGTTCACGCTTTCGCAGAAACTGAATACGTCCGTGCCATGGCGTTGACGCGTTTGGCGACGTCTCAATTCCTTTCCCGAGATTTCCATAGCGGTAATAAATCGTTGGCCTCGGCCGAAGGGATACTGCAAAAGCTGCAAAAAGAACATCCTGCGAATTCGGATTACCGATTCGTACTCGCCCAGATTTACTCACTGCCGAACAGGAACAGCCCCACAGCCAGGGTCAACTCGTTGAAAAAATCAAAAGAACTACTTGTCGCACTGGCTGCCAAGTACGACGCCAATTTGAATTACAAGCGGGCGTTGGCCGACTGTTGTTTTCGACTTGGCCTGGCCTATAAACGAAGAGACGAACCCCGACTCACGGAATGGAATCTTAAAATAGCGAATAGCACTTTCCGGGAACTGATCCCCCTAACACCTCGCAACCAACATATTCAGACACAAAGCCTGGCGTGCCTGTTGCAACTGACCGATTTCCAAATGAAAAACGGAGACTACGAACTGGCGGTCACCAACGTAGAAAATGCATTAAACGAATTGAAGCAATCGGTCCCTCGACGGAAACAAACCGCCCATGATTTGTTGCTACGGAAAGTTTCTTGTCTGCGTTACGCGTTGGCCTTAATGCATCATGACGCTGGCAACACACAACTCGCGCACGAAACCGCCTACAAGGCTTTAGACGAATCAATGGCGATTCAGGCTCCCAGGAATCAAAGGAATAACAGCACCGTAGCCAAGAGACGGGCCAAGGCCAACCGTGCGAAAGCCATCAAAGAAGCCTTGGCAGAATAACAGTTCTAATCCAATTGCATTCTATCCGATTGATTCGGCACGACATTCGGCGCAGCTGCGGTTGGTCGATTCTGTTCAACGGGCTTACCGAGAACGCCAGATAGTTTCGTCTTCGATCCCCAATTCGTTTTGCGCACCGGCAATCTGATCCTTAAACCGACGCGCGTCTACTGGATAACCTCGGGTCGGTCGAATTTCAGGAAGCAACGAGATCCAAAATGAATTCCAGATCTCCATCGAGACTTCCCGAACGTACTTTGCGATCATGGACGACAGCGCAGTCGGCAGAAAAGACTCTCCACCCGTTTGGAATTGGATCTGAAAACGGTTTTCTTGCTCGCGCCAGGAGTAAGAGCTGACTGCTCGCGACTCCGTTTCGACCGCCACGAACTGATCGGTCAAATAATGACTAATCATGCCCAGATACTTGCTACGACCACCATGCTTGTCACACACGATCTTGGTTTCAAGTGGTTTTCCTTTTTCCGCAACTGCTTGAAGCAACTGCTTGATGATGCCAAAAGTCGTCCCGGAAAGCAGCTCCGCCTTGTTTCCAAAGTTCGCGATCTGCAAATTGAATTGTTGAGGCGATACCGCTCTGGCTGACACGCCGTCAAGGTAGACTTGCCGTTGGTCGCAAACAGTCAACCAACGGGCGGCCATCAATTTAATTTCGATCGGATCGGCAACCAGCGGAAGCGAAATCGGTGGCCCACTGCCCTGCCCCTCTGGCTTCCTCCTCGGTCTACCCTTCCCTTTCCCTTTCCCCCGCTTGCCGCCAGCAATTCCGCAAATGCTGGCGAGCTCAAGATCGATACCCAGCATCCCCCCCAACTGGCTGGAATTTTCAGGAATCGCACCATAGAGACCGTACAGGACCGTCATAACAGTCGACTCCAAAGTCTTAATACTCCCCGACGGCGAGTAGATTTGCTTCGAATCACAGATGGCCAGTTTGTCCGGGTCCCGGCGGTTGCAAACGATGGATTCCAGCAACTGATACAAATCAGCTTCTGGATCTTCACACGTCCAACTCGTTCCACAAACCGTCAACGGCCCGAGTTTCGGTCCGTACCCTGCTTCGTCTGTCCCAATCAGTATTGCCATCGCCAACGCTCTATTTTGAAGACGTACAGGGTACGTGATCATATGGCTTCGATACAAGCTGTCGACTTGGGCATAAAGCGTCTATAATCGGCGATTTGATTTTTTGAGGATAACGAAGTGTCAGTGCATATTTGGCTACGGTCAGAGACCAAACCTGCTGAAAAACGAACCGTGCTGCCACCACAGCATGCTCAGCAACTGGTCGCGGCCGGATTCCAGCTGACGGTGGAAGAATCATCGCAATCAGTCTTCGACGCCAATGAATACCAATCCGCCGGATGTGAAATTGTCTCCGAACACAGTTGGAAACAACTCGCGCCTGAAGACGCGATCATCCTCGGCCTCAAAGAACTCGAGACCAGTGATCAACCGCTGCACCATCGGCATATCCACTTTGCGCATATCTACAAGAATCAGTCTGGCTGGAAAGAAACAATCTCGCGATTCGAAACCGGCGGCGGGCGTCTATTTGACTTGGAGTTCCTGGTTGATGACAACGCCAGGCGAATCGCAGCCTTTGGCCGCTGGGCTGGCTTTGCCGGTGCCGGGCTCTCGATCCTGGCTTGGACGAACCAACAGCGATCTATCACACCGGTTCTGGACACCGTCACTGCACGAACCGACGCACAGTCGTTCATCGAAGAAATCCGCGGCAAGCTCCAGGGACTCGACAAACCCAAAGCCATGGTCATTGGCTCGCTCGGGCGATGTGGCCGTGGTGCGATTGAGTTGCTGGAGGCGGTTGATGCCGAAGTCGTCGGGTGGGATTTGGCGGAAACGCAACGCGGCGGACCATTTGATGAAATACTCGAGTGCAATCTGTTTTTGAACTGCGTTTTCATCGAGCGACAGATCCCACCGTTCATTACGCGTGAAATGCTGCAGACCTCCGCCCGTAAACTGAACGTCATCTGTGACGTCAGCTGCGATCCGTATGGTGACTACAACCCGGTCCCAATCTACGATCAATGTACAACGTTCGAAAACCCCGTGTTAAACATAGTCGACGGCGAGAATCCGATTAACCTAATCGCCATTGATCATCTACCTTCACTTCTACCACGTGAGAGTAGCGAAGATTTTTGCGACCAACTCATTCCATTTTTGCTGCAACTTGATAGTTTGGACGCCCGAGTTTGGAAACGGGCAGGAGATCTGTTCGACTCAAAATTGGCAGCCGCTCAAGCTGATAGCAATTGACAAGCTGTTAGTAAGAAGGGCAAAGAGCATTTAGCGTATTAAGCGTATTTGGCGTTTTAGGGACTACAAGATCATGGCGACGGTGCATTGGTTAGGAGCTGGCTTGAGTTCAGTTCCGGGGATTCGCAGATTAGCGGCCAGTGGCCAGCCTTTGGTACTGTGGAATCGGACGCTCGATAAAGCAAAATCCGCACTCGGCGGGCTAAACGGTACGGCAACCGCTCGTCAACTGGACTGGAACGAGCTTGGCTCGGTTGTCTCTGCCGGCGACGTCGTTGTCTCCATGCTCCCCGCACCGATGCATCCGCAAGTTGCCGGCGTTTGTTTGGACCGCGGCTCGCACTTTGTTTCCAGTAGTTACATCTCGCCAGCGATGCAGGACCTCACGTCAGCTGCCAGCGACGCCGGCCTGTGTTTCGTCAACGAAGTTGGCCTCGATCCTGGCTTGGATCATCTGTTGGCTCATGAGTTGATGAGTTGCTACCGGGAGTCTGAATCATTCGCACAAACGAACGGTCATTATTTTCGTTCTTATTGCGGCGGGTTCCCCAAGGTACCGAATGATTTCCGCTACAAGTTTTCCTGGTCTCCGCTCGGTGTGCTCAATGCATTGAAGTCGCCTGCCAAGTGGATCGACAACGGTGAAGTTCAAACCACGAATTCGCCCTGGAAGTCGATTCAGGATTACAAGGCAAGGTTGCCGCATGGCGAAGAAGTATTTGAAGCGTATCCGAATCGTGACTCGATCCCGTTCATGCAGGAGTACGGTTTTGATCCTGATTGGAACATGCAAACGTTCGTCCGCGGGACTTTGCGATTAGCTGGCTGGTCGCAGGCATGGGCAGAGATTTTTGAGCTGGTGGAAAACGCAGCGGGAGAAGAAGGACATCACAAGCTGGTTGCCAAGAGCGAACAACTTTGGGAGCAATATCGGTATGAGACGTCCGAGTCCGATCGAGTTGTTTTATCTGTGGATTTACAGGTAAACGACGATGCTGGACAAACCGTATGGCATCAGGTTTATTGCTTGGACGAGTGCGGTCATGAAGCGGGCTCGGCAATGGCGCGGCTTGTTTCATTGACCTCCAGCATCGCTGTTGAATCCGTTCTAGCCGGCCATATCAAACCCGGCGTTTCTGCGGCCCCGCGGAAAATGGAGCTTGTCGGCAACTGGCTGGATCAAATGCGGGGTCTCGGCGAAAAAATCGAACGCATTCAAATCGTTTAGCTCTCGATCGACCGTCCGCGATCCAAACGATTTACGGCAACGCAAACACCAACCCGGTCGTCAACAGTGCCTGGAACGTGATCGCTTTGCGATCGAGCACAAGTCGTTCCCGTTGGTAGCAATAGCGATTGCCCGGCCTTCCGTATCCCGCGGCAAATTTACACTCATGCATTGGATCGAGTGCCATTCGGTACGGTAACCTGACGGTCGAGGCAAAGAAATGAACGGCTGAGAGCAACGGTTGTGCACAACGATGCCTCGCTCCAAATCGCTCAACGTTTGAATCCTCGAAATAGATCGGCTGGTAACGAACGTTGGGGCTCGCCCACAGCACACATTTTGGGTGCCAACTCCGCCCCCAGCCATCCGTACGGTAACAATGATCGATAAATGGCAGATAATTGAAGCCAGCGAAATCCACTAAGTAGTTTTGCTGTTCTTCAGTCTGCGGGACTGGATCACCGACATCATCGACGTAGCTCATCGCCTGATACGCCGGGGCCGCGGAAATCGGACGACGAAGATCGGATCGATACTCCGCTCGCTGAACTGCAATCCTACGTCGTGATTCCAGTTCTTCCTGTTGCTGTTTCATGGCTCGGCCTGCATCATCAGTCAACTCAAACCGCTCGTCTTCATCGTCCTCTAAATTCTCCGACGCTTCATCGGAATCCGCTTCGCTTGATGACTGAGGTGAATAATCAGACCTTTCAAGGAAAGGTTTACTGGCTTGACCTTCCTTAAACTGGTGACTCACTCCAGTACCGACTGGCCCTTGAGAACCCGCGGGATTGCCAAGGCTACCCGGTTCGCGCCAAGCGGAAACATCACCTGCTGGTCCAGACTTTGATGTTTTTTTTTGCAACGGCTGTGCCTGCTGCTTTGGTTGCAATGTCTGCTGTGGCTGAGCTTGCGACGACGTTGAAGTGTTACCCGTTGCCCCAGGCTGCACACGCTTCCAGTTATAATCGCCCCGTTCGTTGAGCAATAAGTCACTCGGCCGAGTTATCCTCGATTGTTGCTCTCCGGTCGTTCTTGCATTGTTGAAATCTTCAAACTGCATGTCATTCAGTCGCTCAAAAGCTCCGTTTGGCGATTGGCTTCTGGTTCGGCTTCGGTCTTGATCGCTCAAGCTGGTAAACGATCCCGTTTGCCCAAAAGTTGAACCTAAGTTCTGTTGAGGCGTTGGTGGATACGAGTGTTGTGGCGGAGCCGACAAATTGTATTCGACACCTGCCAACGCAGATCCAATTGACGAAAGGCTTACTCGTGCCTCAACGTCGTCTTCAACAAAATCAAAGTCAAACTCTGACTCGTCAATCAATTCCGGATCGGCGAAATCCGTATTGTTCGGTTTCGCCTTACTTAGAACAGACTTCGACTTTCTGGGCGGTATGTCATGGCGTGGCATCAATGGTTGGTTTGATGGTGGTTGTTGTGCACGTCCAAACCGAGCCTTCGGAGCGTTGGCAAACACCATCGCACGGTTGCGAGGCAATCGAATCTCGCGCTGTTCAGGGTTATCCGTCACTGGCGTCTCATGTACGAGATCCTGCGGATAAGACTCAGCGGGCGCACTGAGTGTTGGTTCCATGGCAGGTGCTGCCGGTACTGTCACTTTCATACGTTGATCCAGCGCCCGAGCAATCGCCTCTCGATCACGTACCTCGAATACGTTCTGTGGACGAGGTGGCTCGGGCTCCAACTGAGGGGCCTCAACAACCGACTGCATCTCGGCACTGTTCTTGTTAATCAGAATATCGCTTGGCATTCTTCGCGATGCGACCCGTCGGGTGTCTCGAACGTCGCTGGCAACTTGCGGTTGTTCTACCGAGTAGTTTTGGACTGGGCGATTTTGCACAGGCCGGCTTTGGGCTGGTTTTCGATTCAAAACGCTTTGCCTACGAAGCACAGTCGGACGTGACATCTCAGTCTGTGCCGGTCTCGTATACGATCGCTCGACTACATTGATTTCAGGTTCTGAATCAAAAAGTTCACGTTCGTATTCTTGCGCCGCCAGTTTATTGCCATAGTTTTGCGGTATCTGATTCAGTGCTTCTTGCTCATATTGCTGGTCCTGCGCCATCCTTGAGGGGTCGTTGACACCGTAACGATACTGGTAGCCCGTCGCCTGCTGTTCCTGAGCAAATTGGCTATATTCTTGTCGCTGCTCTTTGAAATACCCTCTCCTGCCACTGCTTCTCGTGTCTTTGACCTGGTATTCCGTTTCCTCGAGCATTTGGACCGGAAACTGGTTCCTCGTCGTCACCATCCGCTCCGTCATCTTCGGACTCATCTTACGCGCAGGATTGTCCCGACTCGCAACTGATCGATTCTTGCGAGTGTCAGGTGCCGTGTTCTCTCTCGTGCCTGGATCACCATTCTTGTTGAGCATCGTGTCCAGTAAGGAACGAGACTGTTCTTTTTCAACGCCTGGGAAATGCAACTGCGAGCTATCACTCTTACCAGGTCGCCTCGAACTTTCCTGACATCCGTCACCTGCAGTTACACTCTCGTTTCCGAATGCAATAACGAGAACGCAGAGGCATCCGACGAACACAGTCCGCCGAATCCATAATGGCTTTGCAAGATATTTCACGTCGTTCATCCTTTTGCCGAAGGTTCGGCAGGGCTGCTATCTAGTTCGCACCAGTTATCATTGTGAATACTGGAGGATTCCTAACATCCGGAGGAATCGGCATTTCCGGAACTGAAGTCGAAACGTTTACGTTTGTCCCACAAATCCAGCGCTAAGTACCGAATCAGCATCGCCAGAAAAACCGTCAAACTTTGCGATCAAAATTGGCCATGGTTATCATGGAAGGTGGTGCCAATTTGTTTTGCTGGAAGCCCGTTACCGTGCCATTTCACCGAAAAAAGACGAATGACGATTCAAAAGCCAACCTCCGCGGCGTGCGCGCATACGAGTTGGCAAAATGTGCCGGCTACACAAAGCTTGAGGAACGACGTGTCCTTAACGCAACTTTCGCTTTCGATCTGCTGGCAGCGGAATTGACGTTGGAGAACTTTGTCGATTCCGGCGTTGGTGATAACTCCGTCGAGTTGACCCAGATCGGCAATGACCTGGTCTTCGACTTAAACGACGGGATATGGTCAGCCAATGGCCCAACGAGCGGGCTGAATTTCTCGCTGTCCAATGGTGACAGTACGTTAACCGTGCTGGATGGCTCGACGACGCTCGACTCACTGCGTCTTGATGCGAACAGCTCAGACGTTTTTGATGTTCAGATCGGCCAATTTAATTTCGGAACAAGCAGCATCACCATTGCCGGAAGCTCTGGTACGTTTGGCGTAATTTCTGAGTTAGCTCCCGGCAATTCGGAGATCGCAGCTCTAAGTTTTGATTTTTCGTCCAACTCCATCGACTTGTCACAAAGCTCCCACCAGATTGACATTTTCTCGGGCAGTGCCTCTGGGGACATCGAACTGAACAACGCTGGCGACATCGAACTCGGTTTGCTGGTTTCCGAGCAAGGCTCAATCACCGTCGAATCCGCTGGCGACGTCACTGTCGCTAATGATCCGGTGAACCCAACCGGAATTTCGATCACCGATCCTTCGAATCTGAATAACAATTCCGATTCGGTTACTTTGACTGCATCCAATGGGTCCATTTTCGTAAATAGCTCAGTTATCAATTCAGCTGGCGGGTCAATCTTGTTGACTGCCGATTCCGATATCACGATTCAAGGCGAGTTGTCTACAGCGGATGGAACAATCGAACTGTCAGCTGGCGGCAACGTTACATCACTGGACCCGGGAACATTGCTCGCCGACCAACTGATCGTAGACATCGGCGGTGATCTTACATTGGATGGCGCCAATCAAATTTCGAACATTGCTGGCAACGTCGACGGTGGACTCACACTATTCAACGACCAAGACATCACCATCAACTCAACTAGCTCGCCCGTTGGGCAAGACGGCTTGACCGTACAAGGCGATTTCCAGTTACAAGTAACCGGCTCAGTCGACCAGGAAGCAGCGTTGGTTGTCTTGGGCGACAGTATCGTAAATGCAACCGGTATTGTTTCGCTGGACGAACCCAATGATTTTGTTGGCTCAGTGACGGCGAGTGGAACGAGTGTGGAAATCGTCGACATCAATGATCTGCTTGTATTGGATATCGACGCGACCGATCAAATACGCCTCCGCGCAGGACTGGGAACTGATTCCGATATCACGATTCAAGGCGAGTTGTCTACAGCGGATGGAACAATCGAACTGTCAGCTGGCGGCAACGTTACATCACTGGACCCGGGAACATTGCTCGCCGACCAACTGATCGTAGACATCGGCGGTGATCTTACATTGGATGGCGCCAATCAAATTTCGAACATTGCTGGCAACGTCGACGGTGGACTCACACTATTCAACGACCAAGACATCACCATCAACTCAACTAGCTCGCCCGTTGGGCAAGACGGCTTGACCGTACAAGGCGATTTCCAGTTACAAGTAACCGGCTCAGTCGACCAGGAAGCAGCGTTGGTTGTCTTGGGCGACAGTATCGTAAATGCAACCGGTATTGTTTCGCTGGACGAACCCAATGATTTTGTTGGCTCAGTGACGGCGAGTGGAACGAGTGTGGAAATCGTCGACATCAATGATCTGCTTGTATTGGATATCGACGCGACCGATCAAATACGCCTCCGCGCAGGACTGGGAACTGATTCCGGCGCACTGACACTTGCCGGAAACTTGCAGACTGCTTCACCGGACGGCCAGATCTTGTTGCAAGCCGACGAAGGAATTGAACAATTGGAATCCAGTATCATTGTCACACCAGACCTGCTGCTGGGAAGCTCGATCGACCCTGATTCCAATGGCGGTGATTTCATCCTCACCGGTGACAATCTCGTCGGACAACTTGCGGCTGACAACGACGGAGCAATCGAATTCACAAACCGTCAAGACCTGACAATTTCCAACTTGCTGTTCGATTCGCCAGACATTTCAACATCCGAGGTTCTTGCAGGGCTGAGTGCAACCTCCGTCGTGCTCAATATCACCGGCATCGGATCGGCAGTCGCTAACCTTGAAGATTCCGATTCTGCAATTACCGCGATCGACACGACGGCGCAACTTAACGTCGACGGGGATATTGTCCTGGGAGATGGTAACGCGAATCTCGAATTCACCAATCAAACGATTTCAGATCTGATCGACAACAACGCTTCCGACAACTTTGTTTCAATCAACGCCGCTGGTAACGCAGCCAACGAGGATGGCACCGACGTTGAGTTTGCTCAAAACGTCACGCTGTTTGTCAATTCCTCGATCGTACTTTCCGACGCGAGCGTGGCCGAAACGTTGTTCGTTGACACAACCGACAGCGAATCTGACACAGGCGACATCCTGCAGACTTGGCGCACCGAAGAGACGGCGTCGCTGATCAACGCGAGTGATGCCGCTTTTGTTGCGGGTGCGAGCGTCCAACTCACGAACGTAGATTTCAACCGAATTGCGATTGAAACCACACAACAAGTGAACGAGGCGATTCAATCATTCGAGCTCAACAGCAATATCGGCTCGACGTTTACCGGCAGTCTTTCCCCTGACGTCTTTCTCGATCCTTCTGCGACGGAGGTCGTTTTGCGAGGCAACGGGCCGATAGTTCCCGATGTATTTAATGTCGAAGACCAATTCGTGACGAACGGCTTCGCTGCCAACAACAATGGATTCCTGACCGAGTCCAATGCTGGAACGATTGTGATTGCGACAGGCGAACTCGAACTTGTCAGCTTTGACGCGTTGCAACTGATATCCGCCCAGTTGCAAAACGTCCAAAACCCTGGTGCTGCCGTCACGTCCCTGGGCGACATTTACATTGAAACCGTCGACACAGGAGATTTAGGCATCTCTGGTAATGTTGAAGTCATCTCCGCTGCCAGCAACATCACTGTTGTCGCTGGAGGCGACGTTGCAATCACCGACAGCGCTGAATTAATTCGCTCCAATGGAACCGTAGTAGTTGGTGTCGTTAACACGCTACAAGGAGAATCCTTTCAGCCAGATGCTTTTGAGCTGGGCAACCCGCGCAGCTCCGCGGTCGCGGCAGGCAACGCCGCGTTCTCCGATACGAACGCTCAACTCGATTCCGTGGTTGGATTCCAAACATTCGATTTGTTTTTTGGGAACAGCGGAGAGCAGTCATTCAACTTGATCGTTGGTTTCTTCCTTGATTCAGCAACGCCGAGCCAAGGTCTCGATGCAGATTTCCAATCAAGTTTGATCAATTCTCAAAACGATACGACGACGGACTTTCTGTTAGCCGATTTTGAGAATTTCGGACAGTCGGCAAGTGCCTTTTCGTTGAGAACCGAGAGCCTGGTCGTTGATACGGTCGAGCCACTGGAGCTGACGAACATCAGTCAATTCGAACAGGCGTTTTTTGCTCAGCGTTCATTTCTGCTTTCCCAACTGACACTCACAAACGATGCGAACATAAACTTGTTTGCCGATGGAGGCAGTCAGGACTTGAATTTCTCGCAAGAGGTGTTGCCTGCCCGAACCGTGGTTGAGAACCCTGGCGTCATCGTGGTTCCGCTACCCACGTTTATCATCCCAGAAGCCGTCGGTGCAGCTCCGATGGCGAACGCAAGTTTTGGTAACATTGTCACTGAAGCGGAGTCACCACCGCTGACGACGGAACAGATCCCATTGTCATACTTTCAAGTGAAGTACACCGCGGACGACGATGGAGTGTTTGAGGAAGAATTCAAATGGACGGATGAGAATGATGACCCGGATGCTATCCGGGCAGCGATCGAAGACGGCGGGCTGTATGATGCAGACGGATTCTGGCCGGAGACTTCGGATCAGGAAGAAACCAATTGGACTGAAAAAATCAAGGACGGCAAAGTTAAGCCGGGGTTGTACTTCATCTTTGAAGTTCAAGAAGGACAACTGATTCCGGATCCCGTCGACGCGCCCGTTGACCGCACGGACCTCGAAAATCTGATTCAGCCGAGCGATTTGGATGATGCATCGAATCCAGCAGGCGGATTGGACGCCGCGGAATCAGCAAACCTGGAACCACAGCCGAACGACGAAGCAAACGTGGTCAATGAATTCGCCTCGACGAACAATCTGTCCTCCGCTGAAAATAGCGGCGAAGACAAAATGATTGGACGCAAATTTTCGAAAGCCACCGAAGATGCCATGCTTGGCGGCTCACTGCTACTTGCCCAATCCGTGTTGAAATCAAAGAATAGTGATTCCAGGGACGAAGATTCTCGGGACACGAACAGCGTTCTCGACAACAAGCCAGCCAACTATTTCTCGCGTGCGAATCGTATTGCTCGAAAACTACGCCGCAGCAACTAATCAAAAGCCTCTGTGCTCACGAGTGAGTTTATGAACACTTGCAAAAATTGCTACACAGAATTCGAAGAACAATCTGGCCCGATCCAGGTTTGTCCGATGTGTGGCGAAGAGATTCAAATCCGTCCGACGACTGAAGATATCTCGCACGACTTATCGGCGGATTCCGTAGACGTTGAAGCGGAAGAGATATTGGATATCGAAGACCGCCCGGAGCCTGAGGAGACCGTCCAACATATTTCCGACTCACAAGAAGAAGTTGCTGCAGAAGAACCGCGTATTGTCGCCAGCTCGCCAGTCGCCGAGACGATCGAAACTCCCCAATCTCAACTGGACCAGTTGTCGGAGGCCAGTACAGGTGGTTTCCTGGTAAATCAATCGGAAAAGGGACAGCCAGTAGACGCATACGACGCAACCCAACAACAGCCGACGATCCAACATGAGTCTCAACAACCGCCGGCTAGTCCAACGACCACTTCTGAATTGGCTGACCGGCAAATCACCGGACTGCCACATGCTCCGGATGCCGACAACAGCGAAGCTGATTACATCATCGAACAGGATAATGACGAAAGCAAACTCGGTAGCGGTGCAACCGGAATCGTATTCAAAGCCAAGCAAATTTCTTTGGATCGAACGGTAGCCATCAAGCTACTGAAGAAACAAATCAGCACTTTGGAAGATGGTTCGCTCAAATCGACTGCCGCACCCCGTCAGAAAGATGTCGACAAGTTCCTTTACGAATCCCAGATCACGGCTGGACTGGACCATCCCAATGTAATCACGGTCCACGACTTGGGAGTGACCAAGGATCAAATGCTGTTTTACTCGATGAAAATGTTCGACGGGGGAGCAGATTGGGGCAGGGAGTTTGAGACGAACACGTTGGAGCAAAACCTCCACATATTCAACGACGTCTGCAACGCCATGCGCCGCGCCCACAGCGACCGAATTATCCATCGTGATCTGAAACCGCAGAACGTTATGGTCGGCGAGTTTGGCGAGGTGCAGGTCTCCGACTGGGGTTTGGCGATTGATCTGAAACTTGGCCCGTCTAAATCTTTTCCGGGCGGAGGGACACCGTGCTACATGGCGCCTGAGATGTCCAAGCACTATCTGGTGCAGCAGGATCTTAAGGATCTGAATGCACAGCTTAACATGGCGGTCGCCAACACTCCGTGGGACATCAATACGTCGGAGTCGATCGAAAAGAAAATTGCCGAATTGGAGTCAGAAGAAAAGCAACTCCGCCAGCAAATAACGGAACTCAGTGACGTTTACGTTTTGGGAGCCATCCTGTTTCACCTTGCCGCCGGTTACCCACCACACCTGTTTCAACTCGGAGACATCCATCGCGAGCAGTGGGGCTCAGATGCGAGCAAGGAAAAAATGAACCGCGAAATAAAAATGTCGGCGGAAGGCGTGATCGCGGACTACGAAGTCAAAGACGTCAGCAAGCCGGAAGCTCGCGAAGCATTAAAAGGCATTGCTTTGAAAGCATTGGCTCACGACCCTTCTCAGCGACTGCCAGATGTTGCAACTCTACAGCAGGCCGTACGTGAATTTCGTGGATTCATGCGGTGTGTCGAAGCAACCTATCTGGGAAATGAGGAAGTTGAACTTTCCAGGAAAGCCGGCAAGTCGTACGTCAATCTGAACAGCGCGATTTATGCATACCAGGGTGCACTGGAGAAATACCCCGAATACGAACCCGCGAATCTAGGCTTGGCCCGCGCAAAGTTCCTGTACGCCGAACGTGCCTTGAAGAACCAGGATTTTGAACTTGGGCTGGCGACAATGACAGAAGACGCCATCGAACGGCAAACGGATAAAGAACTGGCAACCGAATTGCGGAATGAATTGGTAACACAACGCAATCGGCGAGACCAACGAAAGAGATTGCTGTACATCGCATCGATGGCTTCGCTCGTTTCGATTGCGATCGGAAGCCTGTTCGCCGTCCTGGCTGTATATGCGAGCAACTCGGCAGCAAAATCGCGTCAGGCTGCAGAAGATTCTCGCCAGGTCGCGATAGAACAAACTCAGAAAGCGGAAGATGCTCGACTCGATGAATTGGAAGCCAAGAAAAACTTGATCGCAAGCCTGACCAAGTTCAAAGATCTACAATTGGATGCTGATGGTTTAGAAGTCATTGTCAAGACTCAAACGCCGACGCTTGCCGCCATCAAACAGCGGGCCAAGGTCGCGGAAGCAGAAGCGGACCTTGCTATACTCAATGCAGATTTCACGGAATTGGAAACTGCGTTGCAGAAAAAGGATGCAGGAATTCGAGTCGAGATTGCAGGTAAAAACGCTTCCTTGGCTACGCTGGAAGCCTACAAGGCACAAATTGAAGCAGAGCGTATCAAGGAGAACACTCAGTTCGAGCAGTACGCCAATCGACTCAAATCGATTGAATCCAATATTGGGACTGAGATTTCGAATTCTGAAATCGAAAAGGTCTTCTTGTCGCCGGATATTTCGCTCGGAATCAAGAATGCGTGGGAACTACATCATTTGTACAAGCAGGCGAATCCGGCTGCGTCGAATCGAACAGTCGCAGCCAACCATCAGTTCAAGATGCTGGAACTTGACGCGGAAGGAAAATCTGGTGTCGCTGTATCGAAACAGAATACGATTTATCGCGTCGTAGCCGGGCGCGAAACTGAACAGCTAGACGTTCCTGAACTCACAGACGCTGAAATTCTTTCCGTGGACGTATCCGCCGACGGACGGTGGCTTGTCATCGCTCAGCAAAAATCAATCGCGGATGCATCTGATCCGGCCGCAAGCTTGCCAGTTATGTACGACTTGGAGAAAAACAAACGTTTGCCTATCGCTCCTGCAATCGCCAAGCAGTTGCAATTCCGCGCAGCATCAGTTGACCGAGCGACATCCGTCGAGCCAGACCGAACGGGTAACCTGGAAAAATACTTTTGTCAGCCGCAACATGTCGAGTTCCTGCCCGGAAGGAACGCTGCTCCTCGTTTGTTCATGGTGGATCGACGCGTCCAACGTGGATTGAATCAGCTTCGATGTTCTGTTTCGGATCTCGAATTTGACGGCTCAAAATTCAGCGGGAATGTCACCAAAACAAAAGTCGCCGGGCAGGCGTTCTTAAAGAACCCCGGCCTGTTAACTGGCGCGCAGTGCCTGGCAACGGCTATTGAACTCGCCGACGGTCGCTTTGTGGCGGCGATTGCGAATAGCCAACCGGACTTTGGCGTCATAGTCATCGCACTCGATCGCGCGGTCGAATTGCTGAATTCACCGCGTCGTTCCATTTCCGCGAAAGCAGAACAGAGATTTTTCAGAACAATGCGTCGCCAGAGTATTCGGTTGGGCGACCTCAGACCCGAATTCGCTCCAACTGCAATCAAGATTTTACCGTCAGGCGAATCAGGGATTCAGTTACTGGTCGGTAATGGCAAAGGCGAATTGGCCGGGATTGACTATCAACTGAGCTCAAAAGAATCATTTGTTTACCGAGCGAACGCGTCTTATATGCTCTCCATGGAGGGCGCCGCGAACAAGAGTTTTAAGCTGGTTAAATCAAACACCGTTACGGATCGGACTGCAGCCATTACGCGACTGGATGTCAAACGAGCAGCCAGCGCATTCTCGTCCAGTCACTTCGACGCGGAGAAATTGCAACGCAGCCTCCCGGCCCATCGTTCTGCCGTTCGAGCGATCCGCAACGTTAATAATGTTGTCTATTCTGCCAGCGAAACCGAGTTGATCGGATGGGTTTGGAAAAACGGACGGCTCGTTGCCGACACTCAATTGTTCGGGCAACCTGGCAAGCTCGCCGCGTTGGCCATCGGGACCAATCGAGGGCAGACCGAAGCAACAACCGTCGCTAACGATGGCCGGGGCGAATCTACATTCGTGAAATGGACACCGGATTCAAACAAACACAAGGCGACTATCGAGTTCAAAAACTTCCGAACGGATTCTGGTTCCTACAAAAAGCTGATCGCCGGCGTGCCAGATTCGAAACCAGGGTCCGAGGCAGTCGTATTGGCATTCAGTGACGGGACGCTCCGATATGCAGATCCAGTTCGCGGCACCATCGAAATCGAACGTCCAACAGAAGCGGGCGTCGATCCAAGCCAAAGCACAACTCTAAATGATTTTCGAAATGGGCAATTCGCCTATTTCAAAGATTCGCAACGTGTGATCATGTTTTCCAACACGTTTGGCATCAAGACCTGGAGACTTGGTGATTCTAAAAACTCCGACCCAATCCGTTCGAACAGCAAGCTTTATTCAGGCAAGTCCAGTAACTCGGCAGTGTTCTTCTCTGCAGACGAAGCGGGGCGGAACATCGTAACAAGCCATCCGAACAAGCGTGACCGGTTCTTGCTGTGGCAGCTCAAGGACGATGGTTCCTACGCAGCCAACGTTATCGGTCCTTTTGAGTCGGGAACGAATTCCCGCGAAATTGACGTGGTCGTGCAACCGGAAATTTCTCCAGATGGATCGTTGATTGCCTGCGCGTTGCGAACTCGAAACGCCTACTCGGTAAATCTGCTGAGGACCAGTCCTTCCCGAGCGCCGGAAAAAGTTGGTTTCTTTGAAAGCGATAGGAGGACCAATTTCCGGTCCATGCATTTTGTTTCTAACGACCGCGTGCTCATTTCACAGGAGCAGTCCGCTCGACCGGAACGAATCACCAGCTTGGTGCAATTGGCAAACAATGACAATGCTTGGGCTCCTACAACGGTTCAACTGCCGCAGAACGTCTCCAGCCAATTCAAGCAGGTCGCTGTGTCTGACATCGCCGTCATCAACGGTCGCCCGTTCTTTGTCGGATTTGGAATTCCTGCCGGTCAAAAAAATGATGGACCTGCTTCCGGTCTTTTGTCTGGTCGAAAATTGATCGCTTGGAACGACCAACAGGTTGTCTATCAGAAAGCCTTGGCATTTAATCGACGCATCTCCCCTCACTTCGACCAGAACCAACTGAAATATTTAGTTGCAGGTCAGGCAAACTCACCGGGCCAACTTGTCTCCGTCGACTTCGATAACGAATACAAAGAAGTTTCGATGAGTGTTGAGTGCCATCTCGGGCCAGTTCGCAAATGGAGTCTTGCTGGGCAAGGAAATGGACTGTTTGGCGGCGACGATTGGTTTTGTGTTGCAGCCACCGACGGACGAAACAAGCTCGAACCGCTGTTCAGCCACTCGCTGCCGAACCCACCGCGACGACTCAACCTGTCTGGCGACAACCTGCTCGTCCACCACCAGGATCTGACTGCCAGCCATATCACAATCCAGGCCGGCAAGCCTTCCGAATCCAAGGTAAAACGACTCGCTGGATTCTACAACTTCGTCGACCAATCAGCCGACGGAACCGAAATCGCGGTCATTTCCAAAGACGACAATTCGGTGTCTGTTATTGATACTGCGAACCCTGATCAGAAATCGAAGTTAAACACAACTGGAATCGCGACAGCATGGATTCGTTCCAACATCCTGCGAAAGTTCGGGGCAAAAACAACAGATAACCAGAACGTGTTGGCGGTCCTCAGTCGCGGAGATAAAGAACTTAAGTTAAGTTTCTACGACGCATCAGGAAAGCCCATCGACGCGGCGAACACCGCAGCGGTTCTTCCCGTTTCAAAAGATCGCGGCCTCAACAATGTCAAATCTTTCACCATCTCAAATGTCACCGGTGAATTCGTCGCCGTTGTCTGGGACACAGACGAGAACGATCGAGCCAACGTTTGGAAATTTGCTGCTGCCAGCGAAACTCCAGATATTAAACGATGGTTTCCAATCGACTTGTCGGACGTTGGGCGTGTTGAGTCCATTGACTTTGGTGAAGTCCTGGACTCAAGGGTCTCGGAATCAAATGTCGCAACCAGACTTGCAATCAGTGCGAATAATCAAGGGAGCAAGTCAATCCGCCTGTATGCTCTTGAGTTGGCTCTGAAGCTCCGGACGCGTCCACTGTTGGAGTTGTATACCGCTGATCGGTTGCAACCAGTTGATCAAATTATCGGGGCCCAGTTTAGCGGCGATGGCAAAACACTTTTGTCCATGACCAGCGAGCGGGCAAATGTTCGGCTAACGGCTGGGTGGGATCTTGCCCGGAAAGATGTCGATATTGAGCAGCAGATCCGACTGTTCCAGTCCAAGCAAGAAAGCATCGATTCGAACCTGCTCAAATCGGAAGTAGTTGCTTTGGAGAAATCACGTACTGAAGTGTTCGAGACGGAAGATCTAAACGAGTTGGAAACGTCGATCTCTAGCGGCGAGAAAACGTTGCAAACCGAACTCGCCGATCTTGCCGAACGCAACGATCGCCTGAATGAAGAGGTTCAGAAAATTACGGAAGAGCTGAAAACCAAATCGGAGAATGTGCAGACGACAATTGCAGACGAAATTCGCAGATTAACCGACCAGGTCCAAGCTTTAAATAGCGCAGGCAAACTCGATACGAGCGAAGACTAAAATACGAACGGACACCGATGCACCGCTAGTCCACAGCCGCCAGGTCGCTGCTTGGATCGAATCGTTCGAATGCTTTAACCAGCATGCCGAACGCGACGGCGGCCACGCTTGAGGCGATCAACAACAGCCCCACTGCGAAAACGTTGGCCGTTGTCAACCAGCCACTGTTCAGGGATTCGCTGATCCACTTCGCCATTAGCACCCATATGAAACTGCCAGCAAATGCCAACCCGAAGATCAACGACTTGGCAGTAAACGCGAGGATGGATCGCAACAGTACTTGCATGCCTTCCTGACGGATACGATGTGGATACCACAGGAACACAAGATTCTCGAAACTGAAGATGAATACGTTGAATGGCAGCAGGAACAACATGCCGCCGAACAAATACCACGGGCTATATGGTTCCATCGCCATCACCAGCAACAATGAAAACAGCTGAAACAAACTGGCTAAAATGATTGGAACTACCAACTGTCCGACGGCGGTTCTAAGCGGAGTGACCGGCAATGCCTTGAGCATCGTCAGCCGATCCACATCCCGCCGAAAATCGAACTTCAATGCGGCAGGGAGCAAGACCAACGAATAGAATGCGAGAGCACCGACCGTATTGGCGACCAAAGCGAACCCAGTTCCGCCGGCTAGTGCAGGCATGCAGCTAAACAAAGCCGGAATGAACAACGAGACAGCTGTGGGCCAGCGAAGTTCGCAGACACCCAACCATTGTCGCCAAGCCAATCCTCCGATGCCTTGCCAGCTCGGTGGCTTGATGGCAGTCTTGTTAGAAACGACCAGCGTTTCCGTCGCTGTTCTTGAATTGGCCGAATCCAGCTCCGCCCGCTCAATCGCAATTCGACGCATACCAAAGAAATCGTCCAGCGAAATCAAGACTTTGGTCAACGACAAAATTACCGCACCAACCACGAGCAGCTTCGCGACCAAGCCCATGTCAATTGTGTCAGCAACCATGATGCTGGCAAATGTATTGAACGGCAACAACAATAACTTGCCGTACCAGGCGTTCGCTTGACTACAAAGTTCGTTGAAAAATTGCAACAAGAATCCGAACGACGCACCGGAGCCTGCAGCCGCTACGAACTGTTCGCTGTAAACAGACGTCAACAACGCACGGGCAACGACGATCGCCCCCGCGCCAAACACAAATACCCGAAACAACATTCGCTCGGTATTGGTCAGGCCCCAAACGACGACTTCGACAATGAGTCGCAGCAAATCAATAAACAACAGCGCGCCGAGGATTCCCAGAAATCCAAGCGGCAAAATCTTGAGATCCGGAATCATTACGAACGCGAAAATCAGCGATTTCACTAACGCCGCTCGCGCAATCGTGGAGCTCCGAAACGCGATCACGTCCTGACGGGGCAAGGGAGCCGATAACAGCCATTCTCGCTCTGTTTCCGACCACTCAAACGGCTCGATCGGCTTTTGACCAGCGGCCTTTAACAGGTTCCAGATGAAGTAAACGCTGAGCGACAACGGTATCCAGACCAATAGTTTTTCTGCTGGAGCACTAGCCCGATAGATGACTCCGAAAATCGCTTGACTCAACCAGACAATGCCGAGTACCGAGGCCAAAACAGTCAAACCGAGTCGTCTGGGCGAACGCATCCGTTCCAGAAGGCGGTTGAGTTTTGCAGTCGCCAACAATGATGAAAGCTTGTTGATGGCAACTGGCGACGATTGCTTCGATGCAACTGACGAGTCGAACTCGCAACCAGTTATTTGTGCGCCCGCTTGTTCAAACATGAGGTTCTCTGAATTTTGATCGTCCGCGCAGTATCTCAAACGTTAGTTGTGCTGAACGGCATTAAAGAAGAAGTCTTCCAATGAACCAGCTTCGTCGCCACTTTCTGACGCGAATTGTTGCTTCAGCTCTTCGATGCTACCGAAAAACTTCTTCTGACCAAGCTCAAGGATCATGACGTGAGTACAGATGTCTTCCACCATGGCAAGCAGGTGCGAAGAGATAATGATCGCGTCGCCGCGTTTTGCACGTTCTTCGATGGTCTTCTTGAGCACGCGGATACCTTTTGGATCCAGCCCAGTCATCGGCTCGTCGAGTAACAATGCCTGTGGGTTGAATAAATACGCACAGCCGATCGCAAGCTTCTGCCGCATCCCGCGTGATAGCTCCGAGGCTCTTTTCTTGCGTTTTGTCGTGAGGTCAAATCGTAGCAGTATCTCTTCCATGGACGATTGCCAGCCGGGAACTTCGTAAACACTTGCTGTGAAAGCGAAATGCTGCTCGACGGTCAAATCGTTAAATAGCTGTGGGTCGTCTGGAACATAGGCGGTTATTTTTTTGACGTCTAATGGGTGGTCGTCAACGTCGAATCCAGAAACCGCAATGCTCCCGGCACTGGAAGGAAGGATGCCTGCGATTGCCCGTAGGGTCGTCGTCTTGCCGGCTCCGTTAGGTCCGATCATTCCGAGGACTTGGCCGGATTCAAGAGTGAAACTCAAACCATCAACGGCAATTTCGTTCTGATACGCTTTCTTAAAAGCGTCGACGCGGATCACTGGTTCGTTTGCGCGGGTCACTGGTTGTTTGTCTTTCATGTTCGCCTCAAGCCATAAGCACTTCGAAATGTAGCTTGTGGCAGCGGGATTTGTGGGCAAACAAAAAGACTAAGCGCGATCAGAATCCACTACATTCAGCGCAAACGGAACAGGTGAAAAGAACAAACCCGCCGCAATACTGATCCTGGCGGATTCAAAAAATAGCCGCCTGCAAACGCAAGCGGCTATTTAGCGAACAAATGATCACAAACCGCCAGAGGACTGGGATCTCCGGCGGAAAATTTGAGAGACAATTCCCTTGGATGAGGTAAGTGATCTCTCAGGTAGTAATACGCTCGAGATCAAAAAAGTTTGCACTGATTATTCAAAATTTGGCAAAAAAACACGGCATTTGTTGCAAATGCGAGCCAAGGGGTTCGTAGTTGGGCCTCCCCAATGATTGCAAACCACGACCAAACAAGATGTTCCGGCGACAGCTTTCCTCAGCCTTATTGAGACAAGAAGTATCAGTTCGATGCAGGGTAAGCCCTAATCACAACGCTTTTGCCAGCGGGCATGTCGCCCATCAACCTACTCTTTTGAGCCGTATGTTCCCGCAGTGGAATCGCCTGGGAGAGAGTTCCAACGATCAGAGTGAAATCAACTGAATTTCGAAAGCGAACTAATGACTTTCAACAATCGAATCCTGATTGTCGACGACAATCCAAGCATTCACGCCGATTTCAAGAAAATCCTGGAAGGCAACGAACAAAACGGCACGGCAAACGCTTTCAACCTGTTTATGGGAACCGAGCCCTCAGCGAATTCACTACTTAACTATGAACTTACATCGGCTTACCAGGGGCAGGAAGCTGTTGACTTGGCAAGGACCGCACTTCACAAAGAAGAGCCTTTCGCATTGGCGTTTGTCGATATGCGAATGCCCCCGGGGTGGGACGGATTGCAGACGATTCAAAATCTCTGGCAAGTTGACCCTCAATTGCAGGTCGTTATCTGCACCGCCTATTCCGATCACAGCTGGCGCGATATCCAAGATGAGTTGGGCCGTACGGACAAGTTGTTGATGCTGAAAAAACCGTTCGACAGCGCTGAAGTCAGCCAGTTGGCAGTCGCACTTACTGAAAAATGGAAGCTGCGTTCAGAACTGGAATCGGCACTCAATGACGCCCTCGTCGCCAGTGAAACAAAAAGTGCATTTGTTGCGGCGATGAGCCATGAACTGCGAACTCCCTTGAACGGCATTATCGGCATGACGCAACTGCTTGCCACCACCGAGTTGACTCAACGTCAACGAGCCTACCTGGAAGCTTGCAGGACCAGTGGGGAATCTTTGCTGACGGTCATTGGCAGCATTCTCGACTTTTCAAAGATTGAAGCCGGAGAATTCAGCCTCAACCTCGAGCCAACCAATCTCGTCGCGTTGGTTGAAGGCGTTGTTCAATCGGTCGGCGTGCAAGCGACTGAGGACCGCCCCAAAGTTGAACTTGCCAGTTTTGTTGGGCTCGACATTCCCAGCTCCGTACTTGCTGATTCAGGTAAACTACGTCAACTGCTGTTCAATCTGGTTGGCAACGCTGCGAAATTCACACACGTTGGCAATATTCACGTCACGCTGAATAAAGTCAGTCAGAACAATGATTCGGTCGTCGTGAAATTTTCAGTTAAGGATTCTGGTGTTGGCATCCCGTCAGATCAACTGGATTCTATTTTTGAACCATTCCGACAGGTCGACGATTCTTCAACACGGAAGTACGGCGGAACCGGGTTGGGACTTAACATCAGCCAACAAATCGTTCGCTTTATGGGAGGGAAACTACAGGTTCAAAGTACGATCGACGTCGGTTCTGAGTTTGAGTTTGAACTGGAATTCGAAACCGTTGAAACTTCAAACCAAAAAAATACTATCCAAGCCGGGGCAGAGTCGGAATTAAAAATTGCAACGTCAGGGTTTTCACGACAAACCTTGAGTTTGATTGAGAAGATGCTCGGCAATTCAAACGCGACTTGCAGCCCAGTGTACATCCAAAGAACCCAGGACCTGATACCAGATTTTTCGCAAACGGACTGCCTGCTGCTCGACTATGGCGACAATCTTCTCCAACTTGAATCAGTCCTGAATCGAATCCGTACAGACAAAAACCACCAGTCCATGCGTATCATTCCAGTTTGCAGCATGGGCAGTGAACTTCTTGAGTCGGAATACGAACGACTCGGGTTGCAACCAGTCCTGACGAAGCCGATCTGCCAGTCAAGGGTTTACCAGGTTCTAGAGAGATTGAAAAACCCGAAGACGGATAACCTGCCAAGCAACATTCAACCCCAAATTGCATCTAGAGCAATTGCCGATCTGTCAGGCCTGCGCGTTTTGCTCGTCGAAGACAACAAGATCAATCAGCTGTACGCCCAAGGTTTGTTTGATCAACTTGGAATCGCACACGAAACATGTTGCGACGGAAAACAGGCTATTGAAACGTTGTTGCAAGACGACGACTTCGACTTGATTTTCATGGACTACCAAATGCCATTAATGGATGGGCTTGAAACGGCTTCCGAAATACGGAACCTGATAACGTCCGGTCAAATTCGCGACCTGCCTGTTGCCGGCGTGTCAGCGCATGCTGCGGCGGATGTCAAAGAACGTTGCCTGGCATCGGGTATGAGCTATTACCTGACCAAACCATTTACCATTGAAGAAATCATTGAACTGATTGGCAAATGCAAAAACATACCGGTTGGCAAGCCAACAACTCGTGTGGAATCCAGCATTGCTTCAAACGATCACCCCGTTGACTTCGATGAGTTAATTGAGAGATGCTGCGGAAACGAAAAAATTGCCAGCCAGTTGTTCAAGACGTTTTGTGAGCAGCTACATGACTACTGCGAGAAATTCCCCGTTGCTTTCGATTGTTCCGACCTCCAGTTGGTGCAGAGCTATTCACATCGGTTGAAAGGGGCGGCGTCGACCATCGCGGCAAAACAGATTGCGATGTGTACGGCAGAATTGGACGACGCTGCGAAGGACCAGGATCTCAAAAAAGCTGAGCAAATTTACATCAGCTTGGAGCACGAAATTGGTCGAGTGTTAAGTTGGATCGAGCAATCCGATCACAGGTTTGCCAATTTCGCCATGCTTGCCGAGTAACGCGATTTCTCTACGAATCATCGCAAACCGTTTCCAATTAACACCTTCCAGAGAAAAAAGCTTGGAATCGGTAACTAATTTGGTACTATTGATTCAGCAACAGTAGCCGTTGTCTCCCACTTCCAACACGACGGCCAAAGAATCTAGTTTTTTTCGCTGTCGACGTTTTTTTTCGTGACGCAACCGTTTTTCAAACAACAAACGGGGTGAGATGACTGCGATTCCAAAGAAAAAGCACGGGATGTGCTCAGAACACCTGGAGCACTTGCTAGACGAGGCAATCAACGGATCGGAAGCTGCCTTTCGAGAAATTGTGTTTGCTGAACATCGGCGAGTGCGTGTGTACCTGGCTAAGTACGTTTTCTGTTCGGCCGAAATAGACGACATTGCACAAGAAGTGTTCATGGCCGCTTATGAGAACCTGGCAAAGTTTAAAAGGCAGTCGAAATTTTCGACATGGCTTTTAGGAATTGCCCGCAACAAGGCTTTGCAATATTTGCGGGTGGAAATCAAACGTCGCCAGAACAATCAACGTTATCTCGATGCAACAATCTTGAATCAACGACTGACGGCTTTGCAAACTGACAATTCTGATTTTGAACAATCAAGAATTTTCGCACTACGAGAATGCTTGCAAAGTCTACCGACGCACGCCCGACAGTTGATCGAAACCTACTACTACGATCATAGCGGGTCAGCCGAGATTGCCAGCCGTGAACAACCGAGCGAAGGGGCGATCCGTATGAAGTTATTTAGAATTCGTAAGAAGCTCGGCGAATGCGTCTCCATGAGACTAAAAAACGTGTGAGTTGGAACCAACTATGAACAACAAAAACCAAAACCCGTCCAATAAAGACACTTGCTTTAGTAAGGACGAAGAAATGGATTCGATCCTGGCTAAATGGTATCAATCCGATTCTGATGGCGTCAATTTTTGTGAACGAGTATGGAGCCGTATTGAGAACGGTGACAATCCCAGCGTTCAAGTGCAAACGCCTGAAATAGGTCATCGCCAGGCAGCAGTGTCCACTGACTCGCGAAGAACCTATGCACTTGAAGCAACCATGCTGGCCGCCAGCTTGCTAATTGGGTTGTCCGCGTACTTCGTTCTTGTCGGGCTGGAGCAACCGACTCACCCCGTCGCTTCTTCCGAATCGTCGGCTGCGGCTTCTGCGGAAACGTCCAACCAGGCAGAATTAGAAAACGCAAAACAGGAAACGATTTCGCAAGAAGCTCCAAAGATCAAATACATCACACGAATTGACGATCGACCGGAAACAAAAAACAACGAAACTGATTTCAAACGGCACGCGGACACCAACAATCATTTTGACCAGAAGATCGTTTCGAAAGGCAAACCGGAAACCAGTCCGAACGTTAAGCAGAATCCGGGACAGTCGAGTTACTTTGCCGACCTCCCAGGATCACGGTCTTCGGTTGCACCGCCTACAAACCAAGCTGTTTTCGGGCAGCACAAACTGGTCTACCCTCCTCAGCGATCTTTGGAATTCGAGATAGAAATCAACCGATCCGGCTATGGCAATATTGCTGTAAACGGGAAGTTGGTTGCCAAGCGACTTTTGCCGGCCGAAATTGGAAAGATTTTCGAAGCGATCGAGCCGGAAATCGTGGATCGCATCGCAATTCTGGGCCCTCGAATCGGTCCCGTTACCGGTACGATCTACGTCCAAGCCGAAGGAAATGGCGAAAGTTTCGAATTCCGATCAATCAAAGAGTTTCGCGAATCTGTTGCTATTGTTCGCAAAGAAATACCGTTAGTAAAAACCAAGTACCGCAAGGGTCGATCACTGGACGAAAACGTGATTGCCTCAACGTTGTTTGATACGACTCGTGAGTTCCAATACTGGGCCAAGGAATCATTGCAGGCTGGTTTCGAACCGCTTCCGTATCGTGATCCTGCTGAGAAATTCAGACGCATTATTGACCTGGAAGATTTCCGAGAATTTGCCAGGACGGGAAAATTCACTGTGCCGGGACCAGAATCGTATTACGTAGATGCGACAATTATCCAGCCCAATGGACCGAGTAAGCTGCGAAGATCGTTGATCGTGGAATCCAAGCCAGTCAGTCTGTTTAAACACGCCGGCGACTTCAGAGAGTTCCGAATGACGATGGCTGCGCAATCCCGAAAAGACAATATCGAAAAGCCAATTCAGCCGCTGGCACAAATCATTGGAGCTCGACCAGACCTGCAAGGTTTACCGCTTGTCATGGGCGATGAGTGTCACTTGAACTCGGAAAGAGGCAACGTACTCAATCAAATTTCTCGATCCATTGGCCCCGTACTAAGCCGCTTTGACGCTTTCTCGAGTCGTAATACGAAAACGCATCCGCAATATCGAAAACGCCTGATGGAAACCATGATCAATCAGGTCAAAACCAAGTTGCCGCAATCGGCAAATTCGGCGCAGGAGATGCTGACGATTGACCAGATGTTGCAAATTGAGCAACCGGAACTTCGACTGGAACTGGTGCGTATGCTTGGCGATTCGAAATCAAGAGTCGGCTGTAATTTACTAAGCTGCTACGTCAAGTACGACATGAATCCGGAAGTTCGTATGGCTGCCACGCAAGCGTTGAGCAAAATGCCTCGTGACGTTTATCGCGAAAAACTCCTTGAGGGGTTACAGTACCCCTGGCTTGAAGCGGCCAAACACGCCGCCGAGGCCTTGGTCCGTTTGAATGATGTGAAAGCAGTTCCGCACCTGGTTGAACTTCTCAACAAGCCTGATCCGCGAGAACCATTCCAGAATTCGAATGGCCAATATGTAAAACGAGAACTGGTTTCGATCAATCACTTGAAGAATTGCCTGCTTTGCCACGCGGATTCCCAGTCAATTTCGGATTTTGGCCGGGCACCTGTTCCCGAGTGGAACAAAGCGCTGCCGAGGCAGTACTATAATTCTCATTCGAGCAGTTTGGCCGCCCGTGCTGACGTGACTTATCTACGCCAGGACTTCTCGGTCGTTCAATCGGTCGAAGACCATGGCAGCTGGCCTGAACAACAAAGGTTCGACTACGTCATCCGCGAAGCTCCGATGTCCAGTGACCAAGTTGAAGAACATTCCAAGGCAAATCCAACTTTTCAATCCAGAGAGTATCGGAGTGTCATCGTATTCGCTTTGCAGATGCTGACCGACAAGAATCCTCTAGATAATTCCTACCAGTCATGGAAAGAGATTTCCGAGCAACTGAAAACTGCTCCGTAGTCGTTCGTGAACTGTTGCTCAGGCGGATTTCCGCCTGAAGCGACGAGCAGCACCGCACCTACCACCGCCGTTAAACTGAGCTTGGAAGGACGACTAGAGATATCCGTTCTCTAAATTGAGCAAAATCGTTATAACAGAATTCCGCCGTTACACTTGGCGATTCTTCCGGTGACGTAAATGCCCACTCAACTGAATTTTGCAAGACTGAAACAGATCTTCTATCAAATAGGAGATCCATTGGTCAGGCGTGTACGATTCAATGGCGTCTTGAAGAAAAACCACGATCAGACCGCGGACGAAGAACTGCTGCGAAGGGCCCGCAAGCATGTTCCTGTTTTCGTTTTCCAAATGGGAAAAGTCGCATCGACTTCCATCTACAAGTCTTTGCAAACACACTACGAAGGCCCGGTTTTCCACGCGCATTCGTTTGAGCCGTTTCATGGGTCGTCAGAAATTCGAGCCTTACACCGTTACCACCAGGCACAAAACCCGATCAAAATAATTTCATTGATCAGGGAACCAGTCACCAGAAATATCTCCGCGTTTTTTCAAAATTTCAAACGAGATACCGGGCGGACGATCGAAGAGTCAAACCTAAGTGCGATCGAACTCAAGCGCATGTTTCTGAATAATTATCCGCACGAAATCCCTCTTGTCTGGTTCGACAATAACATCCAAAAACATTTCGGCATTGATGTTTACTCGCGGCCGTTTCCTCAGTCAGGCCACGACACATTCTCACAAGACGGCATCGAACTGCTGGTCATGCGACACGACCTCGACGACAGTGTTAAAGAAACGTTGGTACAGGACTTCGCGGGGCTGCAAGACTTTTGCCTTGAGTCGGAAAACGTTGGTGCGGAAAAACGATACGCAGAACTTTACGAATTACTAAAACAAGTCAAACTTCCCTTGAAACATCTGCACTACCTCGCTTCTTCCAAATATATGCACCACTTCTTCAAGGACGACATGCGAGAAATCCTCTGTACGTGGAGCGACGAACCACTTGAAAGTAGAAAGACCGGCTAGAGACGTCGCTTACGAAGGTTCGATTCGATGTTCATTCGCATCGAACAGATGACACTTTTCCGCTGACAACCTCATTGTCAACGCTTGACCTGGTTGCGCATCAATGTCGCCGCGGATCCTGGCAACCATCTCGTCACCGTCTATGTCAAAATAAACGAATGTTTCGTGTCCAAGACGTTCCAGAACATCCACTTTTGCTTCGGCAAAAATCGGTGCGTTCTCATCTGCCGTAAGGTCTTCGGGGCGGAAGCCCAAGACCACGTCTCCAGCCACACCCGGAAAGCGACTGCCCACAGAATATTCAATTGAGGCGGACCGGAAAACGCCTCCAACGACACTTCCGCTCTCAAAGTTCATCGCAGGGCTGCCGATAAAACTGGCCACGAAACGATTGGCCGGCAAGTTATATAAGTTCAAAGGAGAGTCAATTTGCTGGACAACTCCATCTTTCATAACAGCGATGCGATCGCCAAGCGTCATTGCTTCCACTTGATCGTGCGTTACATACACGGTGGTAGTCTGCAACTGTTGGTGCAGTCGAGAAAGTTCCGTTCGCATCTGAACACGCAGTTTCGCATCTAGGTTCGAAAGCGGCTCATCGAACAGAAATGCCGCTGGCTTCCTCACGATTGCTCTGCCCACGGCAACACGTTGTCGTTGCCCACCGGAAAGCTGAGCAGGCTTCTGGTCCAGCAAAGGCTCGATCGACAAAATGCGAGCTGCTTCCGCCACGCGTTCTGTGATGACCTGTTTTGATTCGCGACGCATCTTCAAACCAAATGACATATTCTGGCGAACGGTCATGTGCGGATACAACGCGTAGTTTTGAAACACCATCGCGATATCGCGTTGCCCAGGCTCCAAATCGTTGACTTGCCGATCGCCAATAAACAGATTGCCGGAGCTGATTTCCTCAAGACCAGCAATCATTCGCAATGTCGTCGACTTGCCGCACCCGGACGGTCCAACCAACACCAGGAATTCTCCGTCACGTACCTCAATGTCGACATCGTTTACGGCAACAAAACCGTTGTCGTATCGCTTCGTAATGTTTTCCAGTCGGATTCCAGCCATTCATTTACCCTATTCTTTCACCGCACCAATGGTAAATCCGGAAACGAGATAACGCCTGAACAAAGTAAACACAAACACGTCCGGAACGCTGACCAGAATCGCAAAAGCCGCACCAGCATCGAAAGTGCGGCACCGTAGCAGTACTGATACAGACTGAAATGGCTTCAGCCGGAACAAGTGGCTCAAAAAAATGCGGATGCAACCTACCGAATCTTCGGTGGCTCCATCGGTGACTCATCACCTTTCGGCGCTGGTGGCCGTCCGAGCTTGACTGTTTCGACTTTGGTTTTCTCTTCCAAATCGGAATCAAACTCGATTTTGACTTCGTCCCCTTCTTTGAAACGACTCAGGACTTTCCGCAATGCCAATATGTCGCCAACAGGTTCATCATTGAGCTTGAGAATGATGTCGCCATGGCCAAGCCCAGCTTCCGATGCTGCAGTATCTACGATGACCTCAACAACCCGAACGCCACGCTTGGCAGGGTCCGCTTCAGTCCGCACCCCCAGGAACGCAGGATAAACGCTTTCACCCTTCTTAAGCTTTTCGATCAATGCATCCGCACCCGCAAGTGGAATGGCAAACCCAATTCCCGAATCGTACCACTCAACCCCCGCGCCTAGCGCCTGGCTTTGGGGGTTCATCGGAACACAGATTCCCATCAGTTGACCTTCCAGATTCAACAATGGGCCACCGTAATTTGCCGGACTGGTGTTCGCATCTGTTTGAATTGCCCGCCCACCAATTCGGTTTTTCGCACTGATAATCCCCGTCGAAACAGCTGGATTCGCATCGCCGTACCCGACCCCCACCGATATCGCCCATTGCCCGACCTCAATCTTGTCGAGTGAGACAATCTCCGGAAGCTGAATACCGTCAAACGATTCCACTTTCAACAGGCAGATCTTTCTTGTTTCGTCTCGTCCCAGCAATTTGGCGAACCTGCGTTTGCCATCATTGGTAATCACCGTAATCACTGGCGGCGAGGTGATAAAATTGAAACTGCTGGTGACGATATGGCCTTCTTTCGAGATCAAAACGCCAGTCGTGTTACCTTCACCCTGTTTCCGGATCCCGCCGATGCGTCCTTGAACAGCACTGACTCCGCCGAAAGATTCGATCGTTACCAGAGAAGGCTTGATCTGTTCAACAGCTGCGCGAAACGCCTTCGAGGTCAACACCATCGCTTCCAAAAGCTCCGCCGACGGTGCTCGTGTCGCACGGTTGTCGGCGTCTTCTTGACCCTGTGCCATTGGCAATGCCAACAGGAACACGAATACAAACGCGAATATAGATACGAATGTTTTCGCCATATCAGGAACCCTTCTTCTCAGCTTTTACAGGCACGATAGTCAAACGCAACAACTCGGCACCTCGTTTGACGACAACAATGGTCTCTTCATCAGCTTTCAAAGTTTTTAATGTTGCCTGATAGTCCCTGAGATTACCAATCTTCTGGCCACCGATCGAAATCAGCAGGTCATCCGACCGCAATTTCGCTTTATGAGCCGGTGTCCCACGCTTTACCCGATCGATGTAGGCCGGGCTGTTACGACCGCCATGGGCAAACAACTTGATCCCCAATTCCACTTCTTCGTTAACGACCTGCGCGAGTTCCTGCTTTGTGTTGTCAGACGTAATAAAATTATGCAGGATCGAATTCGGAATCGCGTAATTCAAACGCGTATTCGTCTCCGAGCTATTGATGATTTTGCCGATCAATCCCACCAATTTACCGTCCGGAGTAATTACAGCACCGCCTGCGGCTCCGGGGTTGCTGGTGATCTGGTCGATCAACACTAAATCGCCACGATAGGCAACGTCCCGCTCATTGAGTCGTGCATCGATACTTGTTCGCAATGTAATCACGCCCAGAGTCGCCGACAGTGGCTCTTGTTTATCCGCGACTTTGAACGCATTGCAAACCGCAATAACCCAATCGCCTTTCTGGCCGACCTCATCCGGTTCGATTTGAAGGCAATCCGGAGTCTTAGCCGAGATCTGCAACAACGCCAGATGATGCTCCCGATCACGCTTCAAGATACTTGCTTTGTGTGAAACGCCGTCCGAAGTTACGACTCTCACCTGGTTACCGTCCAGGAACACGCCCTGCGTTGTGAGCACTTTCCCGTCTGTCGAAACCACTACGCCAGTGGCGTATCCTTCGACTCGCCCGGCAGAAGCACCGTAGATTTTAACCATCATTGGCTGAATCCGCTTCACAGCTCGTGAAACAAAATTCGTTTCATCAGCGCGAATAACCGAAGACGAAACCTGCAGGCAAGCCATCACAGTCAGTGCATAGCAGGCAGCCTTGGTAACCATTGGCCGGAGAGTCGAAAACGCGGTAAAACTCATGAGTCGTCCTGCTTGTCTTCAGAATCATTTTTCTCGGCTTCATCATCCAAGTCCGCGTCCGCTTTTTCTTCCCCCATCTCGTTATCCTCTTCGCCGCGAGCTGGTTTGTTCATCGGCAAGCTCGCTTGCAAGAAACGATTGGCGGCGTTCTGGTAGGTACGAGTCGATTTTTCGCCAAGCCCCTCTATCAACTCGCGCCGACGCGGAACACTCAATCCATTTTCAGTTTTCCAATCGTGAAACGTAACGCCACCAGTTCCCGGCTCGCAGTTCCAATCGGCACTGGCTTTCAACAATTTGACGTCATCTCGACCTTCTTTGTTGTACTGGCTCAGCCAGAAAAAGAATGAATCATTGTCTTCCGTGAGCTTCAAACGATACGCCGGACGAAGCTGGGATTTGTCGGCACCATCCAGCTGCTGCTCGCCCAGGAAACTCAAGTCACCAATCCCGTTGGCAGCAAGCACGCCAAACGCCTGAACGGTCGCCGGATTCAATTTTGCATCGACCAGAGAGAGCTTCTTGTCAGTTTGCAAATCACGAAATTCAGATCCATCCCAGAAAATCGTCGAACGAACATCATTGATTTTGAAGTCGACTTCGAATCGACCGTCGGCGGCGATGGCAATCTGCTGGGTTCCTATGCGTTCCCCGTTCTCAACCACATTGTCAGTGATCAACCAAACCTTTTCCGCGTCTGTTTTCGGAGTATCTGCAGTCAATTTACCAACCAGTTGGCTTACATACTGGCGATTGACCTCTTTCATTCGAACTTCGCCGGGCGAAGCCGACAACAGATCAATCATTTCCTGCATCCGCTTCAATTGCTCTTTCTGCTCTGGAGTTTGGTCCTCTTCATTTTCAGGGACATTGGGCTTACGAGGTTTGGCATAAGGCAAGCCGTACAGCCGAGTCGCGAGATCCAGTTCTTTGCCGCCAGGTTTCCTGATCCGGAGTGATGCCGGCCAGTCTTCTGGCAAGGTACAAATCAAGTTGGTGAATTGATGAGCAGTTTCAATCTCAATACCTTCAAATTCCAACAGCTCGTCACCTGGGCGAACCCCCAGCTTATAAAGCTTTGCGTCTTCGTAGACGTTTGAGCAAACAACCTTCCCATTCCGATCCTCAAAATTCGCGTCCAGCGTCCCATGTTCCACAAGCTTGGTCGCCAGCAGGTCCGGGATGAAATTCTTGATTTGATTCGAAGAGATCGCGTAACCGAGTCCAACATTGACCCGCCCTCGCTCTTTAAAACTCCCGCGTCCGTTAATCCCGATCACTTGCCCGTCAAGATTAAACAACGGCCCGCCTGAGTTACCGGGGTTGATGGAACTATCGGTTTGGATACAGTTCCCATAAACCAGCTGATTCTGCCCCGCTCCCCATTGGTACCGTTTAACGCCACTGACGATGCCAAGAGTGACCGTCGGAGCCTGGTCCTCGGTCAACACAAACGGGTTGCCCATGGCCAGCGACCAATCGCCAACGCGAACAGTGTCTGAGTCAGCCAGTGGCGAAAAGGGAAAATCGTCCCGGCCTTCCAATTGAATGATTGCAACGTCGCCACCAGGATCAGTACCGATCAGTTTCCAGCGGTACAATTCTCCGTCTGCCAAACCGCCCCAGCCGTTGACTCCAGCCCCCATGATGACGTGATGATTGGTTAAACCAATTCCAGATGGATCAATGATGACCCCGGATCCTCCGCCTTGTCGCTCCTCGCCATAGATCGCGATCACGCTACCCATCACTTTGTTGACCGACTCGATCCGCTTACGTTCGAACTGCTTGACTTTCGCCAGTTCTGCTTCGGAGATGGCTTTGTCATTCTCGTTGATCGCGAACGCTGATTGCCAGCTCACCCCCGCAACAAGAAAAATCCAACCGAACACAATACTCCACTTGAATCGCGAACGATTGTTAAGATTCGTGGTCAACTCGTTTCGGCAATTCATGGTTGGCCTCATTTCGACTTCGTAAATCGAATGTCCGCCCAGTCTGCATGGTCCGCCAAATCAAAATTTCTGCCGGGCCGGACAATCAGGGCGATTTCCTTGATGTTTTTAATTTCCACCACCACTGGTTCTGGATCATCACGTCCGGTCACTCGTTTAGACCAAAGCTGAATCCCGTCGCCCTCGATGATCATTTCGCAATCGCCATGGCCTTCCGTTTCGAGGTCGATACCGACGTTTGCCCGCAGGTGGCTGAAGTTCCGATCATTGACATAGACGAGCGAAGTGTACGAGCGGGTCCCAATCCCCTTCTTGAAATCAAGCACTCGTCCCGACGAGTTTTGCTTCAGACGCAACGTGTTGCCCAGCAAACTTTTGTCGCGTTGCCACGTTCGTGGAAGGGCGAACTGAGTAGTTTCTTCGAATCGAATCGGTTCCAAGTCCGAAAGGTACTGGACGCGTTGTGACTGGATCAAGATTTTCGCAATCGTGTCATTGGCAATTTCCAATTTGTGCTGCGGAGTCAACGCCAGCTCCAGCGACGAACCATTCAGGCCTCGCAAGACGCCGACAATTTCAGCACCATCAACCAGCATTGCTTTCGCACGCAGCCCATTAAGTTGATTATTGTCCAGGTTGGCCGTAACGATCGCAGCCACTTTTGCGAGCCCGATCTTCTTCGTTTCGCCTTTGTATTCGATCAACACATGGGTCTCGTTGACTGCCTCCAATAAACCGCGAACTTCAGTTTGACCACGTTTGGTGTCAACAATAACCGAATCGTACTCAGTCGAAGGGCTGGCTACCCGTTCAGATACCTTGGCAGAATCGTTCCACACCACTGCACGAACCGTCTCCAACGCGACAGAGCGCGAATCTTGGGAACCGGCTACTTCGACCGCATCCTCGGACAGTGAAACCTGCTCGAACGGCAGCCTGCCACCCATCCGAAGCAATACATATGATTGTGAAGAAGGTTTCTTAACCGTCCTTCCCGTATCAATCTCGACAATGTCATCGGCTTGAATACCGTTGATGTGATCGCTCCCAGAAACCACACCATTGGCATCGATGGCATTCACATTGGCGCGGACGGAAGACCCATTCACGAGACGAACTCGCACCTTTTCCAAACCATCTGCATGAGCGGCTTGAACCGGCATCAAAACCGACAATGCCAATGCAACTATGGACAGGCTGAGTCTTGTCGACGCCATGCTGGGCGATTGAGGCCATACAGGCGGTAGGCACACTTGGCTGATCATGCTTGACTGTCCGTTTCCATCTATCTACTTGTCAGTGCCAGGTTTCTTGTCGCGGATGCCTTTGTCCGCTGTTCCTTTGTCCGCTCTTCCATTGGCCGCCTCGAAATAACGTTCGACCATATCGCGATAGCGGGCAGGCAACTTGTCCTTGATCGCGTTGTTGGCAGGATCGCGGCTCCGGTCACGAAGTCGACTCCAGGGACTGGCCGGCCCATTGTCGTAGGCCTTTTTGACAACTTTCCCATTCGGATTGTTGCTGGTTCCACCCTGCTGGCTTTTACTCTGCTGCTGTTGTTGTTGCTGCTGCTGTTGCTGTTG
>CAZXLW010000032.1:48568-50555 GCA_964641465.1 uncultured Pirellulaceae bacterium
TGCTGTTGCTGTTGTTGCTGCTGCTGTTCTTGCTGTTTCTTGGTGTTCTTATTCTCGCTCTTGCTTTGACTCGCTTCCTTCTTTTCCTGTTCCTTGATCAGCTTGGCCAGCATATTCACGATCTTGTCCTGTTCGGATTGCGTGTTTTCACCCGGTTCATTCAACGACAACTTCCGTCGCGAGAAATCCATCCGCTGATAAACATCTTCCATTTGCCCTTCTTTAATGGCCTTCAACTGCTGCACTTGCCGCCAGGCAGCCACGCGCAATCGTTCGGGAGAGTCAGGATAAAACTGCAAGAAATCCGTTAGCGTCGCAATCGCTTGCTCATACTGCAGCAGCCCTGCCTGAGAAACTCCCGTATAAAAACGTGCGTTACCGACATGGACATTGAAGTCAGCCAATTCGCCGTGGACTTTCTCAAGCAACGGAGAGGCAGTTTCAAATTGTTCCGCGTTCATCAACGATCGAGCCAGATAGAACGCAGCATCTGCCGCGAGAAATTTGTCATCTGAATCGACGAACGACTCTAACGCTCTCAAAGACGCTGCATTCTCTTCGTCGAGATTTTCAATTGCATCACCATAACCGTTGTGAATCACTATCAACGACTCCGTGATCGCGTCCGACGCCGCGTCGACGCCGTATTCTTTCACAATCTCGGCTACTTCTTTTTGCCCCTGAGCATCCAGCGTTTCAATTTGCTGAACGTGTTGAGTGAACGAATCGAGCACCTCCGCCGGATTTTCATCGCCGAACGCAGTGCCGCCCATGAAGCAGGCCACACAACAAGAACAGCTGGTCAGTATCGTTACCGCAAGTTGCATCATTTTTTTATTGCTCATTGTTGGTCCTTTTCCATGATCTTTTCTGCCATCTCTTGAAGTTTAGCCTGCAAATCAGACAGCCCGCTAATTTCCTGTTCCAAAGTCGCATCTGGCTGCGATTGCGACCCCTTAATATTATCAAGTTGCCGGGTTTTACGATTTAGCCGTTGTTGGGCAGACTTTAACATTTTAAGTTCGGCCGATCGCTTGAGCAACGGTTGATCTCCTCCGCCGCCTCCGCCGCCTCCGCCGCCGTCCTGATCATTCTTTTCCTGCGACTCCTTCAACGCTTCCAACAGATCCAGCAGAGTCGATTCAATTTCGTTTTGCATCAACTGCGTAAGCTGGTCAGTTCGTTCGTCCTGCAACAATTGACCGGCGTTCTGCAAACCCTCAATCAATTCCTGGACCAGCTCAGGGAATACATCACTGGTTCCGTCTTCTAACAACAGATCGTACGCCTGCCGTCCCAATTCACCGATCTCGAATTCTTCCGTGGCCAATCGGAGCACTACCAATTGATCGCGACGTTGCAGTTTCCCAAGGTTGATTTTCTTGTCCTCGATCTCGACCGTCATCGCCGAAATCGAGCGTTGACGTTCGAGCATCTCAGCGAAACGCCCTTCCAATCGACGAAGCTTCTCTTCACGCGTTTCATCTCGTAATTGATTGAGACGTTCCTCAATTTCCTCTAATGCTTCGTCGAGTTTCTGTTCGGCATCGCGTTGTTTTCGTTCTGCCTTTTGCGCATCCTGTTCATCGAGATCCTGCGAAGCATTCTCCATCGCCTCGGATGCCTGCTGCATAGCATCCTGGCCAGGCTGTTGAGATTGTTGTTGATCGCCGCCAGCTTGTTCGCCACCCGATTCGTCTTGCGCCGGAGTCTTGGCCATCTGCTCGACCATATCCATTGCCTTATCCCGCGTTCGCCGTTGCTCCCTCGCCATCTCCTCCATCGCCTCAGGTGGAAGGGAAGCCAACCGGCGTCGTTCTTTCTTCAATTCAGAACGCGCCTTCTCCATGTCAGCCAGAGCTTGCTCTTGCTGCCGCTTCGCGTCCTGAGGTTTACCGCTACCCAAGTCTTCCTCAGCCTTTTCCTGAGACTTAGCCGCCTGCTGCAAAGGTTGCTGACCAGGCTGAGGTGCCTGATCCTGCTGTTG
>CAZXLW010000033.1:0-50144 GCA_964641465.1 uncultured Pirellulaceae bacterium
CCAAATACGAATGGCACTGTCATGCATCATCGCTCCCAAAGGGGATGTCTATCAATGGTGATGGAACGATTGATTTGTTTATCCGGTGGCTAACAAAACCCGTAGTTAGTTAGTTCGGCGAAGATTTCAATCTCCCCTCGTTGGCAAGAACAGAATCTCTCCTTGGTTCACGCGGTTGTGAAACCAAGGAGATTTTTTTGTATCAGGATCCAATTTGTCGCGACCATTTTTGTTTCTTTTAAACGTCGAATCGAATATACTGAGATTCTCCAGAATAACGTCCCCGATTTTTTACGCGGAGATCCTTCCAATGTATCGCAGAGCTTTCTTCTCATTGCTCTTCGTAGCCTCTTTTCTCGCGCTGCCGAGTTTGGTTCTTGGGCAAGTGGTTTGGGATGCGGGTGGCAACGGCGTCAGTGCGTACCAGGAAGAGAACTGGCATGACACATTAACGGATGCAGATCCATTGCCTGATACGATCAACTCGGATGTTCCGATCGAATTTAACCTCGAGGTTTCAGGGGAAGCAACGGTCGGCGGAGCCTCTGGAATCGGTGGACAGTTTGTACTTGCTGATGGTATTTCCGTAACAGTCAATGACACGGCTCAGTGGCGCCAATTTGATTCTGTTGGCAGCAATTTCAGTAGCGGTCTCAATGGTACGGCCGATGGCGCGGTAGAGCGGTTGATCGTTAATGATCAAGCGATTGCCTATTTGCAATTCGCATTCACGATGGAAATCGTCCTGAACGATAGCAGCGTCGTAGTGTTTCGTGGTGGAAACGATCCGTTGTCTGATTCAACGGTACGGCTGGAATCTGATTCGACAAGAGTTTATTTCTTGAATGAAACGGTAGAATCATTCAGGAATGAACACTTGCCTCGATTTTCTGTGTTTGGTGGCGAAGCAATCCAAATGGAAAGCGTGATTTTTTATCAGGAAGTGATCGTGACCTCCGGTGAGACGGTTACTGTCGTTGAACCGATTACTGAGCCGATCATTTTGGGCGATGTCAATCTGGATGGTTCAGTAAATCTGTTGGATGCTTCTGCGTTTATCTCCGCAATCACTGGAGGCGACTATGTGCCCGAGGCTGATATCAATCTGGACGGCGTTAACGACTTGCAGGACGTCGCCGGATTTGTGGATTTGCTGATTTCGTAGAACAATCCATCGTTGTGCGGTCAAGGCGAACCGAACAATCTACGATTAGAAGCGGTTTCAAAACCGATTTCACGAAAGTAGCACGACTCTCCGAGTCGTAAATATCGTGATGAAACGACTCGGAGAGTCGTGCTACTATGGTTTTGAAACGCCTTCTAGTTGAAACCAAATGACGCGCGCTGAGATTATCACGCAGAACTCAATGCCAACTTGCTGACCACTGAACCCAAGAAACGCTGATCTCGACCAAATTGGTCAAAGAGCTGTTGATTCATTGCCGCTCGCTCCAAAGTTGACAGTCTACTTTACATTCAATTAACATTTGGTTTTTGAAGAGCCGTCATTCCTGTAACTGAATCTAAACAACAGTTACGTTTTGAAATCAACACAACGTGCAGCCAGCGTCGGTTTGCCTGACGGCTATAGCTGGCTTCGGTTGATCCTATGCCTAATTTAAGGAAGGAAGCTGCCGTGACGATCGAAAAAACAGCCAGCGATATTGACGAGCAGCAAACTTCGCAGCTTCGCGACCTGTTGCTGCTCTCGCTGGTGCCAGGTATTGGGCCGAAAACATTCACCAGTTTGCTGGAGAATTTCAGCGACGCCAAACGGGTTTTAGATTGCGAACAAGCTCAATTGAGGATGGTGCCGGGCGTGGGGCCTAAACTTGCCCGCGAAATTTCTCTGGCAACCAAAACCATCAAAGTCGATCGCTATCTGGATCTCTGCGAGCAAAACGGGATAACGATTCTCGACTTGTTCAATGCGAACTACCCGGTGCCGTTACAAGAGATCCACAACCCGCCGCCGATCCTGTTTTGCAAAGGGCAAGTCAAAGAAGAGGATTCGTTGGCGATCGCGATCGTTGGTTCTCGACATGCAACGTACTACGGGAAACGAGTCGCCGAGCAACTTGCCCGTGGACTGGCGACCGCTGGCTATACAATCGTATCCGGATTGGCGAGGGGGATCGACGCGGCAGCGCATCGTGGAGCGTTGGCGGCTGGCGGAAGAACCATCGCCGTTTTGGGCAGCGGCGTGTTGAATGTCTATCCAGCGGAACACGTTGAATTGGCCAAACAGGTCGCCGAACAAGGCGCTGTCATTTCCGAAGTCACGCCTAACCGAGCTCCCAAAAGTGGTGCGTTCCCACAACGGAATCGGATCGTAACTGGCCTGTCACTGGGAACCATCATCGTCGAAGCAGCGCAACGCAGCGGCGCGTTGATTTCGGCCAGGCTCGCGTCGGAGCAGGGCAGGGAGGTCTTCGCTGTTCCCGGCCCAATCGACAGTCGGATGTCAAAAGGATGCCACCAACTGATTCGTGACGGGGCCAAGCTGGTGGAGTCGGTTGACGATGTCCTAGAAGAATTGGGACCACTGGTAAAGCCCACCGTTACCGAAGATGGCGAAACGCTTCATCATCCAATGGAACTCAAACTCAACGACCAGGAGCGTTTGATTTTGAACGCGATCGACCAGCGGCCAACGGAGTTGGATTTGATTGCCGAGCGAACGGACGTCCCAATTGCCCGGATGCTGTCAACAATCAGCGCACTGGAAATTCGACGTTTGATCCGACGCGTTTCCGGGAACAGCGTCGTTCGAAATTAAACGCAACAACGCCCCGCCGCTCTAAGAATCAATCTTTAGACAACTTGCTGACGATGCGTGCAAAGGCGTGCGAATCTTTAGTTAGCCGCCTGTCAGGATGTCTACAAATGGCCCCACATCGAGCAAGTCGACGGCACCATCTTGATTGACGTCTGACTCGGCTTGGAATACTCCACTTGTAATAAAATCAATAAACGGGGCAACATCCAGTAGCGAAACCATGCCATCCTGGTTGGCATCGCCCAATAAAAATGGATTGCATTCACTAAACAGAATGGAAATGGCGGATTCGGTAAAAACGTCGGTCCGCATTGCTATCGCCAAGTCTGCTAAACCGTCGCCGTCAAAGTCCTCCGCCGTAAAGGAGAGCAGATCATCGACTACTTCCGTCAGTTGCTGCTGCGCAAACGTCCCGTCTCCCAGCCCAAGCAGTACCGCAACTCGTGGAGTACCTAGTTGAGTAATCGTGGCCAAATCTGCGATACCATCCCCGTTGAAGTCACTCGTCAACAAAGAATAGGTGTCGTTAACTGGGAAAACTTCTTGAGTTCCAAACGTTCCGTTCCCCATTCCGAGCAACACAGAAATATCGTTGGATTGATCGTTAGACGTGGCCAAGTCCAAGTTGCCGTCTCCATTGAAGTCCGCAGCCACTATATCCTCAGGTTGCCCTCCCACGTCAAAATTTTGCGGCGCCCCAAATGTGCCGTCGCCTAAACCGAGCATCACCGCAACGTCGTCGCCAAAGATGTCGGCTACAGCCATATCGGTAATTCCGTCGCCGTTGAAATCGCCAACTGCAAAGGAATCTGCAAAGCCTCCCACATTAAATGCCATTGGCGGCGCGAACAAACCATTGCCTAAACCGAGCACTACTGAAACTTCACCGGGAGAAAACTGGAGCGTGCTCAGATCCATGATGCCGTCGCCGTTGAAGTCGCCCGATTCAAGCGAATAGCTTCCACCGGCGGGGCTTACCAGCGGAGCCCCAAAACTGCCATTCCCAACACCCAACAGAACTGAAACGTCATAGCTAAAAGCGTCACCAACAGCCAAGTCAGTAATGCCGTCTCCGTTGTAATCCGCTGCCGCTATGGAGTCCGGAAATCCTCCCCCATCAAAGGTTTGCTCCGGCGTAAATCCCCCGTCCGACAATCCCAGGAAGACCGCAACATCCTGGCCACCAACATTCGCTGATGCCATATCGGTTATGCCGTCTCCATTGAAGTCGCCAGTCGCAATCGATCGCGTCTCGCGTCCAGTGATGAAATTCCCTGTTTGAGTCAAATTCAAGTTACATTGCGCAGAGACTGATTGTTCGCAAAACGGAATCGATAAAGCGAACGCTAAAGCAGCAACCGAACTCCGCGGAATAACCTTCCACATCGAACGCCGCTTTCTTCTGTTAATTTTGATTCGAATGCTGGCAAGTATTGATGAAAACCAAGTTCGTATCCGCATTAGTCTCGTGCTTCCTATAATTACTGATTTGCTAAGATTTGGGGCTCGCTCTGCCACGCTTATTGTAGCAACAAATCGGCGTCAGGTGGTCCCGTTCCCGGGAACAGCGTTGTTCGAAATTAGACGCCAAAACGCAGCCCGCCGCTATAAGATTCAATCCTTGGACAACTTGCTCACTTTGTGCAACATCTTTTCCATGCGACCCGCATGCGCACTATTCGGATGCGAGGATTCATTTTCAAGGATTCGTTCCAGCTGCTTGACAGCGATGCGTCCGTCGACCGCCAAGTCAAACAATGATTTGGCGGCATAGTGCTTTACGCCAATCTCTTCGTCGTCTTTTTCCATCCATTCAAGTAACTGCGGAATCGCATCCGCCTCCAACTCGACCGGCACACCCAAAAACCAAAGACACTTGGCAACGGTACGCTGCATTCCAGGAAAGGGCATTTGATTTCGCAAGCTGAACAGCAATGGAACGGAATCTCGCACAACAGACCGATCTAGATCAAGCAAATCTCCAATCAACCAAGTGAACCGCTGGGCAGTTTTCTCATGCCCGTGCAGCAACCCCAGCAGACTTTCTACCGGAACGTTTTCGCTGACAATGCGTTCAGCCCAGTGTTTCCGGAGCCGAGTATCCGATCCCTGCAACAAGCTTTTTAGCTCGTCAATCAATTCACTCTTCATGCATTTATGATCGACAATTTTGAGGACGATTCAACTGCACCCAATCTAACCATTCATCGAGTAACGAAATCAAACGTGAAATTAGTGCAAAATCAGAAAAAACCCCTGGTTCGTTAGATCCAGGGGTTTGGTTCCGAGGAGGAAACCTCTCTCGGTTGCACGTCATGATGTTCAACTAAAAGATATAACCTGCTTCGCTTTGAGTCGCCAGATCCAATCCCGTTAATTCCGTTTAATCGACTCGCAACGCAATCGCCAGTCGATCGCGGTCTATTAATCAACCTTCGCTCGAGAAGTCTTTTCCCAGCTGCGATGCGCGAAAAACGAATACTGCGACAAACAGCATCAGGACGGAAGAGACCACGTAAGGAAGGCCAAACGGCGAAAAGAAGTTCGCTTTGAGCATCGGGATACCAATGGCCGATCCGAGAATTCGAGCCATCGCATTCACACTTTGTCCGGTGCCCAGAACGGCACCTTGCCGCGTCGGATCGGACCAGCGAGATAGCAGCGAATACAAATTCGGCTGCAGGCAGGCATAACCGACAACGATTACAATCAGCGCTGCGTACAATGACGGCAACGAGCCGGTTGACGCCGCGTGAACCATAATTGCGAACCCGACCACTTCGATCAACGCGCCCGTGATTGCCAACGTTCGTTCGGGAACATACTTGGTCAAAGGTCGGACGAGTCCACCTTGAACAAACGCCACCAGAAACCCAATCAATGCGAATGTCCAACAAACCTGCTTGAACCCAAACTCGAAAGGCGGGTTTTCGAAATCGCTGGAGCCCTTCAACAACATTGACAACGTTGTTTCGAAACAGGCGAACGAAAAGATGCAGACAAAAAAGCCAGCCAACAACCATTTGATCGCTCGACTACTAAACGCTGCTCGCCAACGCTCGCCATCCCACCATCGCCGGGTGTTGGCCGTTTGCGATGAGCTGGACAACGATTCCGGTAACTTGAATATCGCCAGTATCAACGCCACCAGCGACAATCCCGATGCGACAAAACCGGGACCGGGGCCAGGGTCGGCATCGCCAGTCGGGACTGCGAACACGGCAAACAGTGGCCCGAGCGTAAACCCAAGTCCAAATGCGATCCCGATCAAAGCCATCCCTCGGGCCCGATTCTCGTTTTCGGTCGTGTCGGCGATGTAGGCCTGAGCGGTCGAAACGGTGGCTCCTGCGATTCCGGCTCCAATCCGCGTGACAAACAGCCAGAACAAGCTCTTGTAAATCGTGGCAACGCCGAACAGGAAGTAAAAAATCACCGAGCCGGTCAAGCCGATCATGATCACCGGGCGACGACCAATACGATCCGAAAGCGCGCCCCACATCGGAGCAAACAGGAACTGCATGATCGAAAAGCTGGCCATCAGCATTCCGATCACCCATCCACTTGGGTCCTGACCAAATTGATCAGCGTAGATCGGCAACAGCGGCAAAACGATTCCGAAGCCCAACAGATCGATAAAGACCGTCAGGAAAATGACCAGCAATGAGCCCGGTCGAGTCGATTTCGGTTCCGGCGCTGGCTCGCTGGGTGAAGATTCAGGTTGCATTCAAGGCAAAGCAGCTAACGACGGCGGCTGTAAATTGTGAAATCGAAATCAGGAACACTGATTCGATCCCGTTTGGCTTGAAATTGCAAGACCCGGACAAAATACACAAATGAGTACTTGCTATTCAGCCGTTTGTTCCGCACGTATTTGAAGCTGGTGTTGATCAATTTGCGGGGAAGTTTGTTGTCGTTGACGAGCTTGAGCAGCGCAGCGATGTACACCTTTTCTTCTGGCAACCTTGTTCTCAGGATCGCGTTCAACTGCCTTTCGAGCTGAATCAGATTCAATTCATCAAAATCCTGCCCTGACGACTGCCCAGGAAAAGAAAAAGTGGATACCACGATCAGGCACAGGTAAACTAAGCATCTGCTCATATTTTCTCCGAGTTTGAACCGTCGAGCTTTTAGCAGAACTTGAAATCCGCAACAACGCGTTAAGTGCTAGCTTGTCCAGCTTCCTGTGGCAAAATCGTTGCTATCCACCGTTGCTTGCAGTCACCGAAATCAATGGCCGAATGACGATGATATGAATACTTCTGCGCTCCAATTTGCCCGGTTAACACCAACTGCCGTGATCTTACTGCTCACGATTGCGTCCACAGGCAACGCCTGGCAAGACGATCCGTTTGATCCTTTCGGGACGGATACTCCAGATGTAACGAACGGAGCCGACATATTTGACCAGGACAACCCAGCCGGCTTACCACTCGTTGAAGACTTGAGCGCTTCGACGAAGCTGCTGATTCGATCAGTTCGCGAATCCAATCCGACCACGCCCGAAGATTTATCGCGAGCGATCAGGACGATGCTCGACATCGATCAATTCGGTGAAGCTCGCATATATCTCAATAAACTGATCGGGTTGAATCCGAATCGGCAGCAGATGTTTGAGCTGTCGGAGAAGCTCGGGCCAGATTTTTTCCTCAGGCTACGGGAACAGGATGAGCTACAACCGGCGTCTCGCCAATTCGCAGACCGGCTTTTCAAACTCGCCCGGGAAGAGGCCTATTCGAATGAACGAATCTCGAGGCTGATTTCGCAACTTAGTGACGACAATCGTTTTGTTCGCAACGATGCAGTATCGCAGCTTCGTTTGTTGGGAGCTCCCGCGGCAGCAGCCTTGCTTAATGTTTGCGGCGAAGAAAACAGGCGAAAGGAAATTCCTTTTATCCGAGCCGCATTGAAACAAATGGGCAACGCTTCAATCCTTCCATTGGTCGCGGCTGCCCGAGCTGACGGAACCGTCGCCCAGGCTGTTGCCGTCGGCGCGCTGAGTACTTCGAAGTCACAATTGGCGCAAGATGCGATTCTGCGAACTTCTGTGACTGGCAACGTGCCGGATTCTGTTCGGGAACTTGCCGCTGACGCGGTCGCAAGACGAGGCCTTGTCTCGAGTTACGACATCGAACGGACGATTCTGGAACGCGCCAACGAATACCTGAACGGACAAGTTGCTATCCCTGGCGACGGGAAGGGGCAGGTTGAAATTTGGAATTGGAATTTTGCAGAAAGCAAACTGGTTCCGTCACTTGCGTCTACCGAAAACGCATCCCGGTACCTGGCAATCGACATGGCTCGTGATCTATACGGTTTGAATCCGGGTAACCAAGCCTACCGGCAGCTGCAGCTATTAACAGTTTTGGAAGGCACAAAACGAGTGATCGGTCCCAATCGCTCGACGATGGCGAAAGAGATCACACACTTCGTAAAAGATTTTCGTGCGGAGGATCTGGACCAACTGTTAAACGAAGCCGTCGAACGTGAACTTTGGCCAGCTGCGACTGCTGTGGCTGAGCTCGCTGGCGAAATCGGCGACGCATCTCTCGTGTACAGCGGTAACGACAAGCCACGCCCATTGGTCAATGCGATCCTGACAGGTTATCGCCCCTTACAATTTGCCGCTGCCAGATCCATCGCCCAGATTGATCCGCAGCAAGCGTACCCGGGATGCAGCTACGTTGCACAGCTGATGGTCATGATGGCCACTTCTGACGGTCGTGTTTCGGCCGCCGTCATGCACCCTCGAAATGCTGTCGCACAATCTCTCGCATCGTCCGTATTTCAATCAGGACTCCGCGGGATCCCCGTTAGCTCGGCAAAACAACTGTTCGACCTCCTCGAATCGAATCCAGACATCGGATTGGTCATGGTAACAGACGCGTCGGGCGGGCCTCATTACCAGGAACTGGTACAGCAGATTCGCAACTATTGGCTAACGCAACATTTGCCGGTTGGACTGTTGGTTCGCGATGAGATGTCTGGGGACAAAGCGCGTTTAGTACTGGACGTCGATCCGCTCACGCGTGTCTTGCCGATCACTTCTGATCCGCGATTGCTGTCTTCGCAGGTCGGCCAGCTTGAAGAACTCAGAGTCGGTGTTCCCGTTGGCAATTCGCAACTTGATCTGCATGCGGACGTGGCACTCGAGTGGCTTACCATGACGTTGGCCGATCCGGGGACTTATCGCTTCTACCATCTGTCATGCTACCGCGATCGCATCGGGCAACTGGGAACGATCGCTGGTTCTTTCGAAAAAAAGAGCAAGATCCTGCGGCACTTGGGAACGCCTGAATCACAACGGCTTCTGGCGACACTTGCCAACGACGTTAGCATGACAATCGATCAACGCCAAGTATTGGCCGAAGCGTTTAACCAATCAGTCAGGCAACATGGGCTGCTGATGACTCGATCAGAAGTCAAACTTCAGTACGATCGGTACAACGCCAGTGAGTCACTTTCAGCTGAAGTGCAAAGCATCCTCGGCAACATTCTGGATACCATCGAACTGAAAACGCTTGGGCGCGAGTCTCGGGTCCCCGGTCCCATCCAATAATTTGGACCATTTCACAGGTAAAACACCGCTCAGAACGCGTATTTTGCGAGGGGGAACAGCCATTTTGTTTGGCAGATTTGCGAATTGAAATTAGAATTGAATGCTGAAAGATCATTCAAGCAAAAGGTATCACGATGTTATTTCCTGATTTCAAAAATATTTGGAAACGTTGCCAAAAGCGAAGGGCTGCCAACAAAGTTTCTTCACAGGATTACGCAACTCTAGAGCCTCGTCAGTTACTCGTGGCCGAAATCGCATTCGATGCAGCCACTGGCTTCATCGAGATCGAAGGTACCAACGAGATTGATCGCGTCAACATCGACATGGTTGACGAGAACAGCATCTCCGTCAGCTTGACTGGAGTTGCGACGGAGACGTTCCCCATCAGCCTGGTCAATCGAATCCGATTCCGCGCTTTGAGCGGGGACGATGTCTTCGTCAATAACACGGACATCGATTCGACTGCGTTCGGGCACGATGGTAACGATCGCTTTGTCGGTGGCGGAGGCCACAATCGGTTCCAGGGCGGCGACGGTGACGACACTCTGATCGGTGGTCGCAGGAACGATTCAATCCGCGGTAGAGACGGTAACGACACCATACTCGGCGGACCACGTCACGATCGGCTTTTTGGCGGTGAAGGGGATGATGACATTCGTGGTCAACATGGACGCGATGTCATTGTTGGCAACAATGGCGATGATGAATTGAGCGGCGGCGCCGACAACGACCGCATCACCGGCGGCGATGGAATGGACTTAATCGCAGGAAACGCTGACAATGATCGCCTGTTCGGCGGCGATGGTGACGACATCATTCGAGGCGGTGACGGCAATGATCGTATCACCGGCGAAAACGGCAATGATGAATTGTTCGGGCTCGAAGGCAACGATCGCCTGGAAGGAAACGCTGGTGAAGACGAACTGGACGGTGGCGATGGCAACGATGTTGTCTTTGGCGGAACCGGGGCACGAGACATGTTGCTTGGCGGTGCCGGCAATGATCGCTTCCTGACGATTCGAGCACCGGAGGCTCTTGATGTTGGTGGAAACGACGTCGTGTTTGAATTCTTCGACTCCGGCGACCTGCTTACTGGTGGGCTTTGGATCGACGAACAAATCAACATCATCGACGAAGCTTTCTCGCTAATCTCAAATCGCACTAACGGAAACCAGACTCTGCTACAGGATTCAGATAATCGGGTTCAGTTCACCAAGAGCAACGACGCAACGCCCAGCAATACCGTCGAGGACGGAATTCGGACAATCAACCTGGCGAACTGGGATGTTGAATTGGAACAGTCCAATGAAGCAACCATCCGGTCGGTAGTGTTCCAAACCGCATTCAGTTGGGATTCGACTGCGGAGATATCTGCGGTGCTTCCTGGCGAAACAGCTCGTTTTAGTCAATTCTCGGCACTGAGCGATTGGACGGAGCTAACCGGCGAGGTTGCGGACGGGTTCCAGGAATCAACGGACGGTGAATGGATGTATCGTTCAGGCACCGAGTTCCTGGACAATCGTGGCCGAATCAACCCATCCAGTGATTGGGCGACCGCCTGGGAACTGGCCCTTGATCCAGACGCGACAGCCGCCGATCAAACACGGCTCTCGGACAAACTGGCTGCGGTTAACCAGTTCTTTGATGCAGTCACTGATCAGTAATAAACTGAACAAGACCGCCTGAACTGTTGCCAGTCCAGTTACGCAAGCCGGAGCAGCTTCATCGCCTATCGGCCCAGAAATGATGCCCGCTGCCAACCGGGAATAGACTCGGCGCGGCAACGTGGGCATTCGCCTGTGCCTTCGCAGAAGCTGCATGGTTCGTCCTGCACAGGCGCGAGTGAGCCAGTTCCGTTGCAAATCTGACATTTGCCAGCTTCTCGAGTCCGTTTCGATCTGGTGCGATTGCAGCCGATGCAAGGACGAAGAATGTCCTGAATTTGCCATTGGCCACGTGGCTTCATCAATAGAATGCGAGTCGTGATAAACGGCACGCGATGCGACGACGGGCGAGGATTGTCGCCTACTGGAATTTCGACCAGCACTTGAGCGTCCGATTCCTCGATGACTTTCCACGCGTTTTCTACTGGCGGAGGCTCCAAACCTTTCAGGCATTCACTCGCATACTGACGGTGCATAGAAGCGATCAATTCGGATCCGAACTGCTGCAAGTATCCAGACTGCTGATTTGACAACTTGGATTTCCGAGCCAGCTGATGATCTTCAAAACAGGCCAGCAAATAACCTTTGACGATCGTTTGCCATGTTTGTTGCTCCGTCATTCTCGTCGCACTTCCATTTGCTACTATTAAGACTATTCGTGACGCAATGCTTCGATCGGATCCATCTCGGCGGCGCGAAGAGCAGGGTAGATGCCAAACAAAACGCCGACCAAAACCGAGATACAAAATGCGATTGGAATAGAAATCGGTACGATTTCCGGCTGCATGATTTTGGCTACGTCCGGCAGGACAGCATAGCTGTTAGGCGCCAGCGATTTCAATAGATAACGGCCAAAGTTGATCATCGTCGGGCACGACAACCCAATCAGGATCCCAATCAGCCCGCCCATAACAGATAGCGAAATGGTTTCCACCAGGAACTGCCGGGTAATGTCTCCTCGCTTGGCACCGAGAGCGCGGCGAATTCCAATCTCACGGGTCCGCTCTGTCACGGTGGCAAGCATGATATTCATGATCCCGATACCGCCCACGATCAGTACAATCGCAGCAATCAGACCAAGGAAAATCAAGAACATGTTCCGCTGGACTTTCCGTTGTTTCAACAGCTCATCGGGAACAATGATCGCGATGTCCTGTCGCTCGATGACTTTGAGGCCGAAACTGAATTCATTTGGCAACAGCGTCGCACGAACCAACTCGGCCGTTCGCTCCACATCGTCGACATCCCCGACACGGATCGTGCATTGTGTCAGCTCAAATTCTTTGACCGAAAACGAACCGCCCGTCCGCTTGGTTTCCCGGTCTCCCATGCGGGCCTGCATCGTCGTGATCGGAATATAAACATCGAGCGAAAAATCCTGGGAGGCCAACGAACCGCCAATGGCCGCCGTTGCATTTCGATGCTTCAGCACACCGACGATTTTGAAAAACTCTTTCTTCTCAGGCAAAAAGATCTGCTTGTTGACCGGGTCTTCGGAAGGGAACAACTTCTCGCCCAACCTGGCTGCAATCACGCAAACTGAGGCCTTCGAAACAATCTCTCGGTCCGTTAGAAAATGCCCTCGGTCAATAAACAAGCGGGTAACTTCTGCGTATTCAGGCGTACACCCCACCAACCTTCCGTCAATTGGCTTCGCATTCGGGTTACCTGTGTAAGCCATCTTCGTCGGCAATTCCCGGATCGGAATGACACTGCGAATAGTTGGAATCGTTGTCGCGATCAAGTCTGCTTCCGCCCGTTTAACTCCGAACGCGCGAATCTCGCGAAAGTTACCACCGCTTTCGTCGGGCGGTTGGATACTGCGAACGATGATGTTGTCCGCCCCCAGATCTTCAATCTGCTTCTGGGCTTCTTTACTGATCCCTTCGCCAATTGCCAACAACCAAATGACGCTCGCAACACCGATAAAGATACCCAGCACTGTCAATGCCGATCGCATTGGGTGCAGCAAAAGACTCTTGATGCCCAGCTGCCAGGTTCTCAGAACAAACATTTCGGATACTAACTGTTATGGATTCGAGGGCGCAGTCTTGGATTCTGCATCTTGAGTGATTTTTTGAATCCGTTCAGGAGCAAAAATCTGACGATCTTTGATCGCTTCGTCGACGACAATTTCACCATCCTTGAGCCGAATGACTCGCTTTGCGTGCTGGCAAACGTCGTCTTCGTGAGTCACCATGATAATGGTGCGTCCCTCGTCATTGAGCATCTGAAAGATCGCCAGGATCTCTTCGGTGGTCACAGAATCCAGGTTACCGGTCGCTTCGTCAGCCAGAATAAAATACGGATCATTCACCATGGACCTGGCGATTGCGACCCGTTGCTGTTGTCCACCCGACAGCTGCGTCGGGCGGTGATCCAGGCGTTCTGCAAGTCCGACCAATGCTGCCAGATGCTCGCAACGATCTCGAGACTGCTTGTCCAACTTGCCAAGATAGTACAGCGGTACTTCAATGTTCTCGACCACCGTGAGTTGCGGGATCAAGTTGTATGACTGGAAAACAAATCCGATTCTGGATGCTCGGATCGCCGACAATTCGTCGTCATTCATTGTGGCGACATCGTCGTCGCCGAGAAAAAACGCACCAGACGTTGGCCGATCAAGACAACCTAACAGATTCAGCAACGTACTTTTGCCGGAACCGGACGGGCCCATAATGGCCACATAGTCGCCTTCGGGAACATCAAACGAAACACCCCGCAGCGCACGTACGGTCTCGCTTTTTAGTACGTAGTGCTTTTGTAGATCACGAATACTCGCAGCAAGCTTCACTATTGCGAGCCTCCGCCGCCACCAAAGCCACCCTGTTCCATGCGTTTCTTCATTGAACGAATAGAAGTATCAAGCTCTTTTTCGTTCAGGAATCCGTCACTGTCGGTATCAACCCGATCAAAGAAATAGCTGTACGGAGTTCCTGCTTCGTCCTTGGTGAGTTTGCCGTCGCCATCGGTGTCTTTTTCCTTGATGAGCGCTTTTCCGCTGGCTGGCATGCTGAATCCGGATCCACCACCGCCGCCGCCTCGTCGGCCGCCACCACCTGGGCCACCTGGGCGTCCACCTCTGCCTCCGCCTTGAGCGCCTCCGCGGCCAGCTCCAGGACCTCCGCGGCCCGGTCCACCTGCTCGCTTTTCGCTCTTCGCATCGCTTCCGCTTTCCTCGCTGGTTTGGCCAACGGCATCGGTATTATTCTCTGCTTTTCCGCCATTCGTTAGAGCATCGATACGAGTCTTCATCTTGTCGGACACAGCAATTTTACGTTCAAGCTCGAGTTCTGGCAGATCCATCAGCTCCTTGAAGGCACCTGGGTTCATCGCCAGCTGCTCGCCAGGTTCCAAGCCACTTTCAATCAAAACGACTTGTGAATTATCGCCATCAACTTCGACCTCACGAGTTTCCCACGCGTCTTCGCCTTTCTTGACGAGGCAAAAGTGTCGGTCTTGCACAGCATAAATTGTTTGGATTGGGGTTTGCACCGCATCTGACTCAGAACGCACTTCAATTGAAACCGAAGCATTCATACCAGGTTTCAACGCTGTCGGCGGGTCGATGATTTCAACCAGGACCGCGTACTTGCGAATGTTGCTGCTCATCCAACCATTGGACTCAGCGTACTGATTCACTTTCGTGACGACGCCATTGAGTGTTCGGCTGCCCAATGCGTCTACTTGAATGCTGGTCGGCATGCCCGGAGAAATCTGAGTGATGCTCTGCTCGTTGATCATCGCCTTGACTTCCATCTTGTCCGGGTTGGGCAGGCGAATCACCACCTGACGTTCGCGGACTTCAGCTCCTTCTTCCAATATCCAGTCGTCTCCACGACGGCTGGACTCTTTCGCATAGACAACTTGTCCTTCGACGCCTGACGGAACGATTATCTCGCACTTACTAATTTGCGTCTCAATTTCGTCAAGCTTGTTTTCTTCGACCGCCAAAGACTCGCGCTGATTCGACAGCTTAACTTTTGCCGCTTCAATGTCACTCTTAAGCTGAACCGTTTCTTTGATGCGGGTAATATTGTTGAGTACTTCCAGTTGTTTCTCCGCGAGTTCCAATTTGTTGTTCGCTGTTTTCAGCGCGAACTCGGAACGGGTGACTTCAAAACCGTTCGCTTCTAATTGCTGAGAGGTGATAAAACCCTTGCCCTGCAACTTCTTGCTGTGCTCCAACACGGCCTTAGCCTGCGTTAGTTCCTGCTTTGCCGTTTCGATCAAACTTTGTGAATCGTAGATGTCGTTTTCGATTAGCTTCTTCTTTTCGACAAACAAACCCTGCTCGTACTCTTTAAGCGATTCTGTTGCAGTCTTGAGTTCGGCCTCAGCCTGGATCACTGAAGTTTGCGCATTGGCAACAGAAATCTTCTGCGTCTCAAGTTCTTTCTCAAACGCGGTGGAGTCCAAACGGACGAGGAAATCTCCAGACTCAACACGGGTCCCCTCCGGGACCAATTCAATCACGCTCAGTGTCCCGTTACGGGCACGAACCTCACATCGAATCTCGACATTTTCGCTACTCTGGATTTCGCCCTGGTCGAGTACCTGAGCTACGAACTCGCCTTTTTCCACCGTCGTCAGGATCGGGTTGATCGCAACCGCGCCACCGCCCCCGCTAAACAGAAAATAGACGCCAACACCAATCATCCCCAGGACACCAAATGCAAACAGCGCAATTGGTGTTATTGATCCATGACGAACTTTAGAAATTCGATTACTCATACCATTAGGTCCAAAAGAAAACATCGCCTGGTAATTCCAGACATGACCACGTTTATTGTAATTTTAAAACGCGATAACAAACACTTTTAATTTCACGTTCCGGATACGCCAGACACCATTTATTTCTCAATCGACAGCAATTCCAGATTCGTGACCATTCATACATTAGCCGCAGTCGGCCGCGTCATAACAACAGCGGTTCGGTTGTTTAATTATCGGTAAAAACTCAAATTCACTTGGGAATTCAGGGCGGAAACCGCAAATCCTATAGTCTTTTGATAGAAACCGCCATGTTTCCACGCATGTATATGAAACAGCTTATCAGAACAAAACGACCAAAGTTTCGCATAATCTTAGGCAAATTGCTTTGAAAGAAAACACAAAAGCCCCTCTTGAGACGGTGTTTCAATTGTTTGCTTACATAGGACAAGCCGCCGACCGGGTCTCAGGTATCGTGAAGGTCGAGGTTCTAACGGATGGACAAATCCGAGTTGGGACGCGACTTCGAGAGACTTGTTTGGACATGAGTCACCCGAAGCGAATTCGCCGAAGGCGAACTGAAATTGGAATTGGAAACACAGGCCAAGTCGCTTTATGCCAAACCGTTGTCGCCGCTCAGTTTCCTGATGGCCGGTTCCATGTCAGACGCACCGTGAGAAAACCGGAGCGATTGTCAAAAAAGACAGGGAGCTGAAAATCAAATCCGCCGAATAACAACACCGCTGGCTTGGCCTTGTGGAGTCGTGTTGATGTTTACGAAGATCTCACCGGCGCTGGTCTCTGGATCATTGACCGTGTTGACCGGACATTTTGGATCGGGATTCTCACAGTTCAATGTCTTGAAAAGCTGACCGGCGTGAAGTGCTTTTACGCTGGCGACCAATTCGACCATTCCGCTGCCGGCACCCAGATTCCCCATGTTGCTCTTAGCAGCGACGACTGGGACTTTGTCTCCAAGAACTTGCTTGATCGCTTCGGCCTCGCCTTGATCACAGTCGACGGTGCTTAACCCGTGAGCGTTCACGTGCCCAATCGCATCAGCAGTAATTCCTGCGGACTCGACAGCACTTTGCAACACGTTGGCAAACGCCGTTCGGAAGTCTGGTTCATACTTGCGATTGGCAACTGTCGACGAACCATAACCGATGACTTCAGCCAGGATATTCGCACCGCGAGCTTTGGCGATTTCGTATTCCTCCAACACAATCGTTCCGGCGCCTTCACCCATCACCATTCCGGACCGCCCGACGTCGAACGGTCGGCTTAACGTGACTGGGTCAACAGTCGCTCCATTCAATTCGCTACCTGCCAAAGTTTCCTGGAGCGCGACGTGCACGCTACGAAGTGGATGGATCCGCGACCCGGTAGCTCCCACCACCATATAGTCAGCGATCCCTCGTCGCAGGATGGTCGTGGCTTCGGCAATCGCCAGATTGGTTGACGCCTCGCGAACCGTGAGCGAGTTACTTGGCCCACGCAGGTCATTGTAAATTGCCACGTGGCTGGCAGGCATGTTGGGTAGATACTTCAACAACCACAACGGTTCGACTTGAGAGATCCCTTGTTCGCCCCATTTATCAAAATCAAACTTCTCGCCGTCGATACAATTCAGAACTCCTGCATTGAACTCGGCTGGCTCCGTAATAATGTAGTCGCTGCCGAACATCGTCCCAATTCGATCGGGATCACAGACTCCCGGGCTGAGTCCAGCGTTCACAATCGCGTGTTGGGCAGAAGCCACACCCATCTCGATTTCGCGGCACATCAACTTGAGGCCCTTTTTGATGTTCCGTTTGAGCTTCTTCTCCAGCTCGCCAAAATCATCAATCGAACCAGTAAACCCGCGAGCCTCACCGCCAACGTTCGAAGGCAGCCGATCACCTGGAATCCGTTGCAGAAAATCTACTCCGCTCTTGCCCTCGCGCAGCGCGTTCCACAATTCGTCGGGCGTGTTACCCAGCGGGCTGACAACCCCCATTCCTGTGATGACGACTCGGCGATCCTGATTCATGGAAAAACTGTTTAGATGGGAACTTCAAAAGGCAAATGATAACCACTTGCCGCTAACTGGCACACGTTAATTTGGGGTCAGTTTGACTGCCCAACGAGCCCCATTCTACGCACAGCCTTCGTCCAACAACAGTCGCGAATACGCGGCCAGAGTCGTTTACAGTTCGATTTCCGCTGATCTTGGCTTACGCTTCTGTGCGTTGGCGTTCGCTTCTTTGCGCTGGCGCGGCAGTGTGCCTAGCGTCTTCTGGAGACAGGAACCGTACGGGATTGGGCCGTGCTGGTGACCGGGCCCACAGGGATGTCGGGGCCACGATAATCGACGAACAGAAGTGCATCCGCTCGCTGCCGGTTACCGCCGAGGAAACTCGGGAAGTTCACAGGCAGATTGGTCTGCGGTGCCGGCGTTGCGACGACCCCGCAACTGAGCAGCAAGACCTGATCATTCTGCCAGCGGAACCGCTCTTTCAGCCGCCAGCTTACCAGTTGAGGAATCTGCAAACTGATTTTGTCAGTCGTGGCTCCGACCGGTCCGGGGACTTCGACTTTCACCGTGTTTAATTTTTCGACCTGATCGACGTGGCACTCGATACAGGCTTCGACCGTACTGCCATCCAACGACGTCAAGCTGCTGATCTCCAGGGTGTAACCCTCTTCGACCGTTGTCACCAGCGGCTGGTAAGGTGGAATCTGCCCGTTGGTCCAACGAAAGTTGCGGATGAACTGTACCGGACTGGTGTTACGCAAGACGACTGATTGACCATCATTGTGTGAAACTCGTCCAGTCCCCTGATCCGCGAAATCCGCACGACGCGCCAACGAAGCTCGCAGCAAAGCCGCGTTCTCTTTCGACACCATCCAGGCTTCCACGCCAGGCGATTGTACTTCGATCGGTTGCAATACCGGATAGGCAGTCGTTCGCCAGTTCGGACGACCAACAGTTACCAGGCTGACCTCAAGGTTTTGGACTTGCCCGCGCGTGTTGACGAATCGATCAACGATCTTGTGCACGATCTCCTGAATCTCAGGCGTGTGGTATACGCGCAATTGATTCTTGTCGGCATTCAGAATTCCAAGTGGTTGATTGAACCACATCTCTGTACCAGTCTCGCGCAGAACCCAATCGAGAACCGCTTGCTGCGGATCGGCAATGCCTGCCATCTGCGACGTATAAGGCGAGATATCGTACTCGCGCCAAACTTGCCCAGCGTCGTTTGGCAATTGTGTCATCGACTTGGTCACCCGGGTGATACTTCCTCGTGATTCACCAACATTGACTGGTTCGACAAACGGACTGTTATTCGTTGAATCGCTCGTTTGACCCGGATTGCCCGTCTGGTTCAAGTTACCTGTCTGTGTTTGCGGCAGATTGGCTGCGTTGACCGGAGGCAAGGTCGACGGTAGTTGGTTATTGGCGTTGTTGGGTGGCAGAGTCGAACCACGGTTCACGGTACCGCTTCCGTTACCGGTTCCATTTCCAATTTGAGTTGTCGCCCCTGTCTGCAGGTTGATAGCCGTCGGACTACCATTGTACGGCGAGTTCGGTGGCACCAGCCCGCCACCTTGAGTCGTCACTGGCTGCCGGCTTGGAATCGTGTTCGAATTCCGCGGAACAGTGCTTTGCCGTGAGATCGTTCCAAACGAAGGACGCCACGGAGACGCGATGGTGCGACCCTGCAAGTTACCGGCGGCGTTCGCTGCGTTCGTATTCGTCCCCCCGAGCGAACTGGCGTTGTTCACTGGTTGCTGAGCAGCGATCGGTAGCGGTATGCCCAATGCAATGAGCAAGCCAACGAAAGCGAAACGCGCAATAAATTGAAACTTGACGATCGGCAATATTACATTCCTGTACATCACAACTCCGCGGATGTTGGGAAAAATGGACGCGGAAGTATAGAAAATCGCCGGCTAGTTCAGAAGACGGATTTGACACCGTAAAACTTCGGTTCGAATGGCGGCGGGCACAACTTGGATGGCTCACAAAGGCGGTCCCAATGGCGATGACAAGCGTCACAATTCCGCGATAATCAATTCGTCGCCGCGTGACAAATACGACAAAATTGCGTGCACAAACTCGAGGCATCCCCTATGCCTCGATGATCCCAGACATTTTTGTTACCCTAGGCCTTTTCAAGAACCCACAAGCCCCGATAGCTCAGCTGGATAGAGCAATTGACTTCTAATCAATAGGTCGCAGGTTCGAATCCTGCTCGGGGTGCTTTAACTTCAGATACACAACAACGCTCAAAAAAGGTGCTTGTCGTGTTCGAAATTGATTCGCTCTACGATACTCTTCAAATCTACGGTGGCGATGCCGTTACAAGATTGTTGATAGAAAGCTGTCTGGCTAACGTTCACGATTGAGTTGTTCAAGAACTCACTACTGAAATTTGCGTGAATTCTCCGACGTGGCCGTTTATCCTCGCGAAATGATCAAAGGTGAGCTATCGCGTTCAAGTATTGTAGAATTTTTTGAATCGGTATCGTTGCCGATCGCTTCCCGAGTTGACGCAGCAGTTTCAAAACTTGTTGGGGCCAGCAAGGGAAGTCCTTAAGTATACTTGCGATGCCATATGATCACGTTTTCACGACTCGCAAAACTCCAAGACTTATTGTTGTTGATTTTGATGTTTAAGAAAAAGAAAAACCGCCTCTCCCCGACATTGCTGCGTGTCATTGTGACGAACTGCATTTTGTTGCCGACTCTCTTATCGTGCGCCCGTTTGACCGTTGCAACGGACACGCCGACTTCGCTTGAAGTCCGCGAAGATTCATGGAAGCGGCATTCGCAGATGCGAGAGGACTCGCCATTCCGAGAACTAGAGTGGGAGGCCATCGGCCCGCGAATGCAAGGCGGACGGATTGAATCGATCGCGGTTCCAGACGGAGAACCCAACACGATGTACCTTGGCGTGGGATCGGGAGGAATTTGGAAAACAGTTAACAACTCATTGACGTGGGAACCTGTTTTTGAACAACAGTCGTCTGGTGCGATTGGTGCGGTCGCGGTTTCAAAGTCAGAACCAGAAACGGTGTGGGTCGGAACGGGCGAAGTCCTATTGGCTCGGTCTGGCCTGCCTGGATTCGGCGTTTTCAAATCGACCGACGCGGGAAAGTCCTGGCAGAACATGGGGCTGAAGGATACTCAGCATGTTGCCCGGGTTCTGATTCACCCCGCCGATGCCAGTACCGTTTTGGTTGCCGCGATCGGGCATCAAAGCTCTGCCAATGAGCAACGCGGAGTATTCAAGACAACCGATGGCGGGAAAACATGGCGAAAGACTCTGTTCGTCGATGGCGATACAGCGGCGATCGACCTTGTGATGGATCCGGCTGACCCGAACATTTTGTACGCCAGTATGTGGGACCGATCCAAAGAACACGGTCAAGCAAAAGGCACCGGCAGTGGCGTGTACAAATCAATGGACCTGGGCGAAACGTGGCAACAGCTCGCAGGTGGCTTGCCGCAGGGAAAGAACGTCGGGCGAATTGCGATCGATGTTGCACCGACGGATTCGTCTGTGCTTTATGCCCTGGCTGACGAAGGGGAGAAGGACTGGTTTTATCGCTCTGACGACTCCGGCGCGTCGTGGAAGAAAACCTATGGCGAACTTAAGGCTCGTTGGGACTGGTGTGAAATCAAAGTGTCACCAGACAACGCCAATGAAGTTTACAGCATCGGGCAGAATTCGTTTGTCACGAAGGATGGCGGCGAGAGCTTTTCCAAGATCGAGGGCACAGTCATTCACCTGCTGCCACACGGCGCGGAAGTCATCCATCTCGACACGCACGCGATTTGGATCAATCCAGAGAACGGGGACCATCTGGTCTTTGGCACTGATGGCGGCAACTTTGTGACGTACGATCGTTGCAAAACATGGCTCCACGTTAACAACCTGCCGATCGCCGAATGTTATGCCGTTACCTACGACATGGACGAGCCGTACAACATTTACATCGGGACCCAGGACAACGCGGCACTTTTCGGACCGAACACGCATCGGCCTCGCGATGGCAAACCAGATGAATGGCAGCACGTATACCTGGATCCGTGGGGTGGTGGTGATTCCTATTTCACATACCGTGACCCAGCGGATCCGAATTCGATCTACTACGAGCATCAACTGGGAGTGATGCGAAGAAAAGACATGTCGACGGGAAAGATCGTTGATATCCAACCACGACTTGATGGCGAGCAACTAAGGTTCGCCTGGATGACTCCATTCTTTCCGTCGAAATATAACAAGCGAACGCTTTACGCCGCCGCCAACCGTGTCTTCAAATCAGCGGACCGTGGCGATTCGTGGAGTGCAATCAGTGACGAGCTTGTCAGCAAAGACCAAGTTTCCAATCTGCGCTATCGCGCCATTACGACTCTGGCAGAATCTCCTGTGAAGCAGGGTTTGCTTTTCGCCGGCACCGACAACGCGGACTTGTGGGTTACTGAAGACGATGGTGGTAGTTGGACTTCGATCGGTGAGCAACTTCCCAAGCGAAACATTACACGGGTTTGTGCTTCATCACATGATCAGAACCGCGTATTTGTCTCGCTAAGCGGAGCCGGCATCGACGATTATGCACCGTACCTGTTTCGATCTGACGACGTGGGCCAAACATGGAAGTCGATTGGAGAAGGCCTGCCGCACGAACCGATCAATGTCGTCTACGAGGATCCGGACGTTCCCAACTTGTTGTACGTCGGTACCGACATGGGAGTATACGTCAGTCTCGATGGCGGCAAACGCTGGTCGTCCTTATGTAGCAATCTACCAACCACATCCGTCTATGATCTGTTTGTCCACCCGCGCGAAAAAGAGCTGGTGATCGGGACTCACGGGCGAAGCTGCTTCCTGCTGGACGCGAAACCGATTCAGGCAAAGTCAGCGCAGGGCAAATAGAATTTCGTTATGAATTTCCAATGCAGTCTTTACACAGTGGTGTCTGCATTCTGACGCCCTCGTCAACACTTGTGGTCCGCCCAATCTGAGTTAAACAGTTTGCAGTACCGGGCACACGGTCAGCCGGCACGCGTTAGCGTCCGGTTTGGTCGTCACTAACGGCTGCATGCTATCGTTCGTCATCTTCTTTGGACTCCGATGAGTCCTTGTCCTGTTCGTCCTCTTTTGAATCGTCTTTATCAGATTCGGATTTGGAATCGTCTTTGTCCTTCTCAGATTTTTGGTCCTCTTCTTTCTTTTCCGCCTCGACGTTCTCAATTTCTCGCCAGGCTTTGTTTTCCTTGTACCTTTCCAATTCATCCTGAATGCCTTCGCGCTGTTCGTCGCTTTCAGACAACTCGACGGCTTTGGCTGCCCACTTGCGGGCTGTTTCGAAATCGCCATTCTCGGCGTAGCCGGAGGCAAGGGTACTGAGGATAAAGGCTTGTTTGTAATCAGTCAGTTCGCTGGCTTCGGTTGCCAACTCGACCGCTCGATTGCCATCGCGAACCTCTTCTTTGGTACTCGTTGACAGAACCCAGGCGAGATTGTTCAGTAAACCAGCCTTCATGTCCGTCTCGCGTTCATCCGACATACCGTCCAGCTTGGAACCCGAATTCTCTTCGATCAATTCAAGCGCCAGTTCATAATCGTCGATCGCTTTTTGATGCTCACCGAGCGACAAGTAAGCATCGCCACGATTCCTGAGGATTTGCGTTTTCGGAGCATCTATCTGAATAATGTCGATGATTTGATCAAAGATTGGAATCGCTTTACTCGGCTGCTCGTTCGCGTTCAGCAAAATCGCCAAATCGAATTTATAGTCGAGATTATCCGGGTCTTTCTCCAACAAACCGCGGGTATCTTCGATCGCTTCGCTCAGCATCGTTTGCGAACGGTGGATCAAGCTGCGGAGCGACAACCCTTCCGGACTATCAGGTTTCTGTTGGATCAACTCGTTGGCATCGTTGAGAGCTTCTTCGTACTTCTCCTGAAACATGTACACACGAGAACGAAAACTGAGTGCCGTTGTGTTCTGGCGGTTGATGTCGAGAGCCTTGTTGAAATCGGCCAGAGCTTTGTCGTCGTCTTCCGCAGAGAAAAAGGCCTGCCCGCGGCGAACAAATAGTTCGTCGTTTTCGCCATCAATTTCGATTGCCCAAGTTAAAACCTCCGCCGACTCTTTGAACATGCCATGATTGTCGCGAAGGACCTGCGCGATCAACTGATGACGGTCAGTGCTGTCTTTTTCTATCGCCAATAACTTTTTGAAATCGGTCATCGCTTCTTCAGAATCTTCCTTGGCAAGGAAGTACGAAGCCCGAGCCATCAACGCGTCTGCGTTCTGCGGATCAATTTTGACAGCTTGGGTCAAGTCAGCGATCCGAGTCGTTTCATCTTCGGCCAGACTGGCACGAATGAACAACGCTTGGGAAAGTTTCTGATTATCATCTTTGATTTGAGCGATTGCTTTTTCGATTGCTTCCAAAGCAACTCCCCGATCACCTGACTCCATGCTGTGCAGCCGGGCAAGCAGGATCAGTGCAGAGATGCGAGTCGGACGGATCTCGACAACTTTATCCAGTCGCGAGATCGCCTGGCTTCTCAACCAGCGCCAGCGAGTGTTCAAGCGACCGTTCGTCATGATGCGGCGATCGAGTTGTTTGGCATGCGACAACAGAACGACCGCCCAAAGTTCTTTGGCTTGTTCTTCAGATTCTTTCTTGAGGCCCTTTTCGATCGCCGACTCACAAAGATCCGCAACTTCATCGAGATCACGAGTCGACGAAGCAGTGATCTTCAACTGGAACGCTTTGTCCAAATCTTCCTGACCATCCTGCTTATCATCGTCCTTGTCGTCGGCCTCCGCTTTATCGTCAGCTTCATCGTCCTTGTCGTCCTGCGCATCATCAGGACTTGCTTTCTCATCTTTTTCATCTTTTTTGCCAGCATCTGAATCCTGCTCAGCTGGCTCTTCCTGTTCCGATTCTGCTACGGCAGAGTTCTTTTGCGAGCCTTCAGCTGGCTCTTCCTCTTGGGCAATGGCAGTACCTGCAGCAATGAAAATTGCACTTAGGCAAATGCCCAACACAACCAAAACGGTTCTCAAAAACGGCGAAGTATGCATTTATGCAATCCTGAGCGGAGTAAAGTAGTTTCAAATATGCCCCAAACCCCCAACTAGATCACCAATTGGATAATGGGATATGACATTTGGTCGCAGGTATTTTACGAGATTTCGGCAGACTAGAAAATCTCGGTTGAAAGGATTTCACGCATGTTCGTATCCCTTGGGCTTATGAGTAACCATTAGCTGCCATAGCAGGTTGCCGATGGAACTCGTTCCGAACCGTGGTTTCAGCTCGTAAAAGGATCTTATTCGCTGTCGCTGGTCACCCTTACGAGGTTGACGATTTTCGAATTGCAAAGGTAGACTCTCCCGTTTTGAGCCGTTATTCGGGTTGTATCCGGGCCTACATTGTCCATACAGGCCGCTACACTCGGACGCCGATAAGGACGTATTCTGTTATGCGCCCGCAGATCAACGTGAGTCTTTGCCTGCAGAATTATCTGTGATTGTTATGCTTTATTAGATAAACGTTAATTAGATCATCACCACTATAGAAAGATTAAGGTTACACACAATGTCGCGGTTGTTTCGACGACGACCATTGAACTGGTTGGTTATTGGGTTTTTGGTAGCATCATGCATGCCAGTCTGCAATGTTTTCTCTCAAGACGGCACTGCAGAAGATGCAACCGCGGAGGCTACAACGGAGGCAGTTGCAGACGCAACGGGTTCCGCAGCCGGCGGCTCAATGGAATGGATCATGTACGTGATCCCAGTCCTTGGTTTGATCGGCCTGATTTTCACTTTTTGGAAATCGTCCTGGGTCTCAGCTCAAGAAGTTGGCACGGATAAGATGGCGGGCATCGCCAAGAATATTACCGACGGTGCGATGTCGTTCCTCAAGGCTGAGTACAGCATTTTGTTTCTGTTCGTACTCGCAGTTGGAGCGTTGCTGGGATATGGAGCAACCACGCAAGACGCGGCTGACTCATCTCCGTTGATCGCACTCTCCTTTGGACTCGGTGCGATTTGTTCAGCCTTGGCTGGTTTCATTGGAATGAAGGTTGCCACCAAGGCAAACGTTCGCACAACCAATGCTGCCCGGACTGGTTTGGGACAAGCCCTGGAAGTCGCCTTTGCTGGCGGTAGCGTCATGGGAATGGGCGTTGTCGGTTTGGGCGTGTTAGGACTCAGCGTTCTGTTCATCGTTTATCTAAACATGTGGGGCTGTCAAACTGATGCAGGACTCACCCAAGCAGAACTTACCAAAATCATTACCGTCTTGACCGGTTTCTCGTTCGGAGCATCTTCGATCGCGTTGTTCGCTCGCGTGGGCGGTGGTATCTACACGAAAGCGGCTGATGTCGGTGCTGACCTGGTTGGTAAAGTCGAAGCCGGAATCCCGGAAGACCATCCGCTCAACCCGGCCACGATTGCTGACAACGTCGGTGACAACGTTGGTGACGTAGCTGGAATGGGTGCTGACCTGTTTGAATCGTACGTCGGTTCGATCATTGGAACGATGGTTCTGGGTACTGCACTGTACGCTTTGCCGGAATTCGCAAACGACGGTTTTAACGGGCTTTCCGCCATCCTGTTGCCATTGGTATTGGCAGGTGTTGGGATCCTGACGTCGATCGCTGGTACGTTTTTTGTACGAGTAAAAGAAGGCGGTAGCCCTCACGCGGCTCTTAATATCGGTGAATTCGGTTCCGCTGGTGTGTTGGTTGTTTTGACATATTTCATCATTCAATGGATGCTGCCAACGAGCTGGACTATGGGCGAAGGGATCGACGCTCAGGTCTTCACCAGTCACGGTGTCTTTTACGCGATCCTGTTCGGCCTGGGTGCTGGATTGGGAATCGGAAAAATTACTGAGCACTACACAGGTACCGGAACGGGGCCTGTTAAGTCGATCGTTCGCCAAAGTGTGACTGGTTCGGCAACAAACATTATTGCCGGCCTTGGCGTTGGAATGATGTCGACCGCCATTCCAATTCTGATCATTGCCGTCGCAATCATTGGAGCGTTCACTTTCGCTGGGCTGTACGGGATTGCGATTGCGGCAGTTGGAATGTTGTCCAATACCGGCATCCAATTGGCGGTTGATGCTTACGGACCGATTTCTGACAACGCTGGTGGAATCGCGGAAATGGCTGAACTGCCACCTGAAGTCCGCGAGCGAACGGACAAGCTCGACGCGGTCGGTAACACCACCGCAGCGATCGGTAAAGGTTTTGCCATTGGCTCGGCTGCACTGACAGCCTTGGCTTTGTTCGCAGCCTTCATGACTTCTTACAACGCGACACACGAGGCCACGCCTATCGTCGCGATTGACATCACGAACCCTTACGTAATGGCTTCGCTGTTCATTGGAGCTATGTTGCCATTCCTGTTCTCGGCACTTTCCATGAACGCTGTTGGACGTGCTGCGATGGCGATGATTGAAGAAGTTCGACGTCAGTTCAAGGACATCCCTGAACTGAAGAAGGCTTTGGATGTTATGAACAAAAACGACGGCAAAGATTTTGATTCGTGGTCAAAAGATGACCAGTCGACGTTTACCGCCGCTGAAGGCAAACCAGAGTACGGCAAGTGCGTTGCCATTTCGACTCGGGCTTCGATCCGGGAAATGATCCTGCCTGGCCTGGTCGCTGTTTCTGTTCCTGTTGCGTTTGGATTTATCCCCAAGCTCCTGGGCGAAAATGGTTTCGAAGGCATGAGTGGAAACACGAATGCTCTGATGCTTGGTGGTCTGCTCGCTGGTGTGACCGTGAGCGGCGTCCTCATGGCTCTATTCCAGTCAAATGCTGGTGGTGCCTGGGACAATGCCAAGAAAATGATCGAAGAGGGCTTCGAAGTGAACGGTGAGAAGCTGAAGAAAGGTTCGGAAGCTCACAAAGCGGCAGTCGTCGGTGACACTGTCGGTGATCCGTTCAAGGATACATCCGGGCCATCCCTGAATATTCTGCTGAAGCTCATGAGCGTTGTCGCGCTGGTGATTGCTTCACTAATCTAGGAAAACCACAAGAAACGGCCAGTTTTGTCCAAATTGCAAACACCGGCCGATTTCCAGTTATACCGATTCCGGCATCTGCAAAGGTCTAACGGCCTGCCAGATGCCGTTTTTTATTGGCTGAACGCCATTTTGCACCGGTTTACGGGGGAAAAATTGCTTGGATAGATCACGTATTCCGACTATCTTTATATAAGGGGATACCGCTTCCGAGTACGTTCGGTATTTTTGCGCCTGAAAACAATCGCAACCACTACCTTTTTAACGTGCTCCTGCACCTCCAATATGCAATCCAACTGGCGTTGAGCAAGCATCGTCAGTTCTATACTAGGAGTTCTGTAATGAGAACCAATTTTTTACGCTGGCAATCGTTCGTAGTTACCGCCGTGGTAACGCTTTTGGCGACAAGTGCATTCGCCAATGACGACACTGAAAAGAAGGTCGATCGCAAAACAGAAAAACGCATGTCGCGGATCTGGAAAACGCAGTCGCCAGTCGAAGGCTTTCAATCAGTCGAAATGTTCTCGGCTATGGATAGCGGCGACATCAACGTCGTCATCAAAACCAAGAGCGCGGCTGATGCCAACATCATGGTGACGAACAACTCAGACAAGCCCTTGGCAATCGAGTTGCCCCCGGCATTCGCAGCAGTTCCCGTACTCGGTCAGATCGGTGGTGGCTTCGGTGGCGGTGGAGCTGGTCGCGGAGGCGGCGGAGGTGGCTTCGGCGGCGGTCGCGGAGGCGGCGGCGGAGGCTTCGGCGGAGGTGGCCAGCAAGGTACCGGTGGCGGCTTCGGCGGCGGCGGTGGCGGCGGCGGCTTCGGCGGCGGTGGTCGTGGCGGCGGAGGCGGTGGCCGTGGAGGCGGAGGTGTCTTCAATATCCCACCAGGACGCACTGGCAAAGTTGCCATAAATACTTTCTGTCTGGAACACGGTAAACCAGATCCAGAACCACGCATGGACTATGTTGTCCGCCCGCTTTCTGTTCTATCCAGCGATCCAAAAGTACTGGAAGTCTGTCAGATGTTGGCCAATGACGAAATCACTCAACCTGTCGCCCAAGCAGCTGGCTGGAACATCGCTAACGAATTGTCCTGGGAATTCTTGCTGAACAAGAATCGGGTTGAGCTGAGCACTGGTTACTACGAACGATATTTCTCGCCTGGACAGCTTGAACTGGCTTTCCGAGTTGTCGAAGTCGCAACAGAACGTGCCGACGCTCGCACCGTCAAAGAACCAGCACAGAAACCAAAGAAACGCCGCCAATCTCCATCGGAGTTTCCGGAATCAATCGGCCGATAGCTAACGAGCTTGATTGAGAAATACATTAGGATTACCAAAAGGCTGACCAACAACTGGTCAGCCTTTTTTTCTGCGCGAGCAGTTCTTTCCAGTAGTCCGTTCGAGCTGAGTTGACCAGTTTGCAGTACCAGAACGGAAGCACGACCGATCAGCCGGCACGCGTTAGCGTCCGGCCGGTTTTGTTTGGGGCTCCAGTCGAGAACCGTGGACTAACGCTCCGCGGCTTTAGCCGGAATTCCGCTGTACACGATAAGCGGTGACGAAAACAGAAAAATACTGTAACGAATACAGCACCGAAACGTTACAACATCAGGAAATGTCGAGTTTACCGTCGGTCGTAATCTGAGAATTAATCATGCGTTCGCTGCTATTGTTTTCTTTGGTCTTTTTTTACTTTACTGAGGATGCGCAATCTTTTTCTTGCCCAGTCACATGGCCATCACATTTGGTGGCTTCGAATATTACAAATTCTGGCTTCACCGAAACATCACATTTTCCAATGGGTGAGGAGACGATCGGCAACAAACCTTTTAGCGATGCCAATTTCAAAGATTGGCCCGGCATCATGCCGGTCATCAACAACGATTCCCGCGTTTACCATACCTGGGTGAATGGTGATGAGCGTTTCTATTTCGAGTCAGATTTTGCCAAGATGACTGAATTGGTGACTGCCTTTGCTAAACTCAAAGGCAAGAAAGAAATTCTGATTCTTCCGCAAGCCACCAAGGTTCGAACTTTCGATCAATCACAAAGCTTCGGGTTCAACTGCCAACTGCATTTGGTTGGAGGTATCGCGAAGCACATGGCTGGCAAAGCAAAAGGAAGTTCCTACTGGCCTGTTGATCCACAGCTAACGATCCACGTCACACCGACGGCGGATCTCACAAAGTTGAAAATCCCCAAAGGAGTTAAGCTTGTAACTCTGACAGAAATCAAGCAACGATACAAAAATGGTTTCACCAGTACCGACGTGACCGTTCGAGGTTGGGGTATCGGTTTTCTGGTCAACGTTGATCCCTTTGACGACGAGTCATTGAAAGCTGTTGCAGATTTGACGATTGACGACGATAGCTGGGTCGCGCTAAATGCACTTTCGAACATCGCGAAATTTGGTCACAAAGCTAAGCCGCATCTACCAAGGCTCAAGGAGATCGCTGATTCAAGCATCGAACAGAACGCTGAAAAAGCAAAAAAACTGATCCCTGTTATTGAAGCCGCGTGCACGGAACAGGCCATCGCAGAATTTGACGTACGCGAAAAAACGTTCCGTACGCAAGCTGACCTCGCCCGCCGGTTTATTGCTCGAGTCCGAAGCATACACGGATCGTAGGATTTGCATTCCGGGGATTGCAATGTGCTATAACTGATTCCGGAATGGCGTGTGGTTTGGAATGGATGATCGACGATGACGGATCAGCCAGAAGCCAAGAGCATCACTTCTTCCACTTTTTTCTATTCGATGTGTCCCGGTCCTTTTTCGACCGTTGATTAACCGCAAACTCAAATGTGTCACCAAAGATCGTATCGAAATCACGTTGCTGTTTACTGGTCAGCTTACTCACCAGCTTTTCCCTCGCTTCGCGACGTAGTTCTGCAATTCGATTCTCTAATTCCTCGTTAATTTCACGTTCAGCCTGTTTCAGCTTGGAGGACTGCTCATCAGAAATCTCAAGTCGCGTTTTGGTCGGCTCACTGGTCAGAACGTCAACCAGGCTGCGACGTCGCAACTGATTTTGTGCAAGTATCTGTCGCAGTCGGTCCATTTGATGCGGCAACAGCGTCGCCAACAATTCATCTTCTGACTGACCGCGCAAATCCTTCAATCGACTCGTCACGTTCTCGCCGTCTGAAAAATCCAATTGCAGCAACTGTTCGGCGGCCCGTTTCTGAATCGAGGCGTTGGTCTTTTGCAAACTGTCGAACTGCTCATCCAGCATTTCGAGCTCTTTCCGAACTTCCGGATCTGCGAGCAGGCCGATCATCGTGCTGGTTGCATTGTACTTTTGTCCGGTCGAACCAATCGGCTGCTGCAACACAATGTCATTGATCAACGGAATCATCGCCATCATCTCCGGATTACCCTGGCTTTGAGTCTTCAGGTTGATCATGAACGAATCGTACTCGCCGCTGTTTTGAAACACGCCGACACCTTCAGACTCACGTGGCTCACCCGACTTCTGCGCCCAAACACATGAACTCGAAATGCAAAAACAGACAACGCAAGCTACCGTGACTCTCCGAAACATATTTTCACTCCAAAAGTTAACGACGCAAAAACTCTTCCAGGGACTGAGCGACTGATTGCGGATCATAAAGCATCCAGGTTGCCGAACAGATCGCTAACGCGCTCGCCGCCACCAGCAAACCGATCCCGAACAGATTCGGGCCGACTCGAATTGGCGTCAGCGCATTCTTCAGCCCAACTTCCAACTGCCGCCAACCCTCAAAACTCTGATTCAATCCGCCGGATGTCAGCTGCACATTCCGCAACCAATCGACGGATTCCAAATGCAGATGCACGTTCAAATCCGGGATCAACAAGCTGTCTCCAGTCCATCGTGATTTGTTATCAATCTCCACCGCGACCTGATTCAAAATCGGACGCAATTGCTCAAGACCGACGTTGTAAACCACAATTCGAGACCGCATCAGCAGCACAACCAAAGACACACAAAGCGCATAAAACGAAATCAGCAAGATCCAAACAAAGCTACCGTATTGACTGGCTGCCGATTCCGGAAAGAACAACTCCATCGGTCCCGCCACCATCAGGCCACTGATCCCGATTCCCAGCGCAGCCGCATCGCGAGCACCGGTCGTCACGAACGGTTTGCCGCGGAGATTCAACAACCCCAGCAAAACGAAATAGACGCTGAGCGGAGCAACGGCGACACAAAAATGAAATGAGTCCATCAAGATATCTGCTTATTGGTTTGCCACAAAACAGTACGCCTTGCGTTATTCGCTGTTCGCACGCTGCACTGTTGGAAGAAATGAAGTTTAGCCGCTACGACCTACGGGGGCAACGAACGGCGCAGGGTTGGTTTCGCTTTAAAAACGTCGCCACGACCGCAACTGAGAGGTGCAACTGCACTAATTCCAGATTCTGCGAGCGATGATCACGCCCAGCATCACGGCGGCCAGACAAACCAGTACGTTAGCAAACACATTGGCAGTCGCGATTCCCCACTTACCGTCCAGTAAATAACCGACGGTCTCACCACCAAATGTGGAAAAAGTAGTAAGCGACCCAAGGAATCCGACACCAAATCCCAGCCGTACGACCTCTGTCTGTTGGTTGCCGGCACCTCCCAGCACCAAGCCCATCAGCAGGCAACCCACGACATTGGCCACCAGCGTGCCCCAGGGAAACGAACTACCAAACAACTTGATCGCCGAGCAAGCCACACCGTATCGCAGCAACGCTCCGCAGACAGCACCCAGCGAAATTGCAATTAGCTTTGCCGTCAAAACATCGCCCCTAGAATCGTCGGCGAATACCAAAAAAGATGTTGTCCGTCTCGTAGTCAAATGATCGACCGTTGATGTTAATCTCATCGGTCGCAAAGTAACGATAGTCGACGAACCAGTCAGTGTTGCAGCGTATTGATCGACTGAACCCGCCAATGAACTGGTACGCAAATGCGGAATCGCTACCAGATACAATAAATTCGGTGGTAAAATCAACATCGAAGAACCCGAATCCGGCACCGGCACCAGCGTACGGGCGGAACCCAAAGAAGATTGGGCGCGGATTGAAGTCCCACAACAAATTGAACATACCGGCGAATGACTGGATCGAACCTTCTCCGACGGGCAAACCAACTACCTCCGGAAGTCCCGCCGCAAACCGCTCGATCGTCCCCGCGTGGTCTCGGAAACTGAATTCGATTTCAGAGCGCAAATTATTGCCCTGAATTTGACCAAATGCTATCCCGACTCCATATCCATCATTCGGTTCCAGCGTATCAACACTGAGCGCCACTCCACCGGGGCTCAGCTGAGTCTGCTCGAGTTGTGTGTAGCCACCAAAAACGGACAGATAGAAAATCGAATTAGTACACGCGCCGCAACAAAGATCTCCGCTACCACAGGCCGACATTCCACCGCATGGCGCAGAGCAACCACCTTGGTAGCAACCGTCACCACCGCAGGCGTTGCCATATCCAAAATCGCTGTAGCCGGCGTCGACCATTTGAGACTGATAGATATTCCCTTGGCCAACATTGGGCGAATAACAATCATCGCAACCACTACAGCCTTGACCCGCACCACCGCATCCGTTTCCACGTCCGCGTCCGCGAGACCACCAGCTGCTGCCTTGCCGACTTCCACCAAGAGACCACCAGTTGCTGCCTTGCTGACTTCCACCATTACTGTGTTTGTCTTTATTTCCCCAGCGGCTAATAAAATTCGGCCAGGTTCGACCAGTCTGGCAGCTTAAAGGACTGCATCCGAACCCAGCACCTCCCGGTTCGACTGATTCGCCGCTAACACCTTCGTATAAAACTTGCTTTACCGATCCATCATTGAAATGTGATGGCTGATCCCGGAAACCTGAATCGCCCTGTGTGCCCGGAGCACCTTGTCCGCCGTGAACTTGGGATCCAAATGGCTGCGAAATCGACTGCGGTACTACGAATTGTTCAAATTCGCGACTTGGTGGAGCCGGCAGAATGGGCTTCGGCATGAATCCGTTTTGCTCGAACGGCCCTGACTCACCGGGACCGGTATTCGGATTGGTATCCGGGGGGAAGTCGTCGGGAAACTCGGTTTCATCCGGTTCATCCGCTGGCTCATCCGCTGGTGGATCGTCTGGAAAATCGGGAATCACATTCCGAGGCTCGCGAGACGGCGCCACGTCATCATTTTGTCTAATGTCACCTGGGTTTGCTGGAAACGGATCGACATCGGGCATTTGTCCGGAATTTTGCCCGAATGGATCCTGTCGAGGTTGTTGCGGTTGTAAATCAGAAGGCGGATCTTCGAACGGATTTCTCGGCTTCTGGTCCAAATCCTGTGGTGGATCTGAAAACGGATTACGTAAATCCTGCCGGTCTGGCTTGAGTTCTGACTTTAGTTCTGGTTCAGTGAACGGGTTTTGTTGCGAATCCTGAACCATCAAGATTCGCGCGCGAGTCACCGCCGGTTCCGCGTCGTTGTACTTCGTCGGGATCGTTACCGCCTGCGGTTGATTTTGCGGACGCGCTGTATAGCGTGGTCGTGCTCGTGGTGGTTGCGGCGCTACTGTCCGAGCTTGAGGTGGTGGCGGTGCGAATTGCTGTGGCTGCTGCTGTTGTTGCACGCCTGGAACATCTTGTGGCCTGACGATCGGCGGCAGGTATTGATTTGTTGGTCGTGCAACAGGTGACAGGTTCAGTTCGTTATAGTTCTGCCCGCTGTAATTCAGATTCTGTCCGCCGTACGCTGGTGATTGACTTGGAATTCGATTCGCTTGCGGAGTGGCTTGGGGAGCGCTTTGGGGAGCGCTTTGGGGAGCGCCTTGGGTAGTGTATTGGTAATTCGGCGGAGCCGTGTTCACAGTCCGCTTTAAAGAATAGGGACTTGGCTGGTCGACGGCAGTTCGGCCAGGAGGAATCAACCGCTGTGGCAATTCTTTTCTGACGTAGCGTTCGCTGCGACCGGGAATCTGGTAGCTCCCCGGGTAGACATGGTCTTTTGAGGCTTCCGTTTGCCTGACGCGGTTGTTCGTCTTGGTCAACATTTCGCGATAAGTATCATGAACCAGATCTGCTCGCTGGTTCTGAGATTCCACATCGTTCGCGCGAACATCAGGCCGGTTGTAATAGGCTTTATCCTGCGAAGTACCAGACTGAATGGCGCAAACCGTTTGGCAATAGGAAAGCAGTGCTGCAGTAGCTACGCCAATCAGAATTTTGCGTTTCGGTAGCATGACTGATTAAAATCCAAACAACATCTGATACTGTTTATTCGATTGCAGATCGTTAAACACGCCCTGATCGATACACCTGCACTCGATTACCGTATCGGCAAAACCGGCAAACTTTATCCAGTTTGAAATTGGATAAATTTCAGAATTGAATGTCGCTAGCGGAGCTCGCTATTGAAATGGAAGATAGCAATTCGCTCAATTTAAGAAGATGCAGATCTTTCAGACCCGTAAATTCTCAGGAGTCGAATGCTTGCATGCTATTGAAGAAGCACAGTTTGGCTTGGCCACGCTTGCTACGATGCGACCCACGCTAACTAAGCCCGTGGCTAACTAACAGCCAAGCCGGTGGCTAAGGGCCAAATCCTGGGATCATGGAGCGAGTTAGCTCGAAGTGAAATTCTTCGAGTATCGGATCAAAGATGCCGAAACTTCCCGCCAGTCCCCAGTACCCCCAATCGATGTTCCGGTTTTCGCAAGCGACACGTACTTGCTTGCTCCAGCGAACTCGCGACGGCATATCGGCAAGCTCATAGGATCCAAATTCGCCCAGGTACAACGGTACATTGTTTTCGACTGCCCATTTGGCGGCGGTTTCGAGCTGGTACTGGATGGCTCTTTTTTCAGTTTGAATGATGTATTCAATCTGGCCGTTGTCACTGAACAAAATCATATTGCGACAGCGCCATCGTGTTCCGGGAGGAGTACCGTTGTTCTGGATAACAACATCCGTCAGTTTCCCGGTCACGCCCAGCGACGGTATGTCGATCGCATAGTTGCGGAATCGATCTTCTGTGAGTAGTGGAATGGTCCCTTCATCGCCATTTTCGTTGATAAACGTCACGCTCAACATCAGCTCGGTGTCGGCACTGAATACGAGTCGCGATGCGTTTTCAAATCCGTCATCCTTATGCACCCGAAACCCCGAGTAAAACTCATCGTAATCCAGCCAGATCCCTGTCGCAGTTGATCTCGTTTCGGTCTCCCACGACCAGTCTTGCCAGCCAGGTTGGAACACAAACTTGCTTGGAAAGAAAGTTCGTCCCGTCGGTAAAACGGGCGATAGCCAGAACGCGCCCTGATGCGTGAAATCGAATGGATCGTAGTGGTGAATCGTTACAATCAAGTTAGGATCCTCCGGCAGTTCCAACGAAGGCAACTTGGCGGCACTGTTCCAGTGTGTCGGACCAACAATGACTTTTCGATTCGGGTTGGTTTCACGGATCACCGTCAGGTATTCCGGGATAATGTCGTTCCACAATTGCGGATCCTCATTGAAGACTCCGTGCGGTTCGTTAAATGGTTCAAAAAGAAGCTGGTTCGGTTGGTTCGCATACCGTTCGGCGATTTGCCGCCAGATACCAAGGAACCTCGCTTTTTCAACAGCCGGCTGCTGATTGAATTCTCCGTAATATTGAAAGTTGACGATTATCTTCAACTCACGCTGGAGCGCTTGCTCAATGCACCAGTCCACACGTTCAATGAACAACGAGTCAATCGTGTAAGGCGCCGTCGCGTCTGCGTGGTAGGCCCAGCTGACGGGCAAACGGACATGGTCAAATCCTGCCGCCTTGGCGTGATCAAAATACCTCTCTTCGGCAAACAGTCCCCATGCGCCTTCATACGGAGCTTCCAGCATGTTGGCAAAATTGACACCTCGCCCTAGACCAGCTGTCGGAACAGGCGTCGAAGCCTGCCATGCAGATGTATCTGAGCAGTTGTACCCAACAACAATGAGGACCAGAACAAAAAGAGATTTCGAACGAACAAACAGTAAGCTGCCGGATTCTGACATTCTTCTTTTTTTCAAACACAAGGACTAGAATATGATTTCACGAACGAACACAACATTGTAATTAGCTTGGATGCCCAATACTAAACCTTCCATTCAATGGTCAGAACAACTATTGTTGCTGCCTGTGTTGAAGAATCTTGAATCAAACGAATGAACAAATGGCAGCTCGGTGCATAATGCCAACCTGCCGCCTGCTCAAGTAAATTGCGGCCAACACTCGCCAATAAGGTGACGATGTACGAAAAACTCGGCGAATTCCCCGTACGCGAAGATTCACGCTGGCGGATTGCGCTGCGGCGATTCTTTGGACGTCCGGGCGTTGAGATTGGAATCGGGATCCTCGTATTGTTTTCCGTCGCGCTCACGCTGTTCGAGCTGTGGCTGGAATCGCAACTCAATGCGGGCTATCGACCATTCTTCCTGGGATTTGGGCCACTGGACGAACCGCACTTGGTGTTCATTGGTTTCATCAATGACACAATCACCGTCGTATTCGTGATCGAGTTGTTGCTCAGGTTCATTTCGTCGCCGAGCAAGCGGCAATTCTTCAGCGAGTTTTGGATTGATATTCTGGCAACGCTGCCACTGTTCCGAGTCTTCCGCGGCGCGCGGGCGTTGCGATTGCTTCGTCTGATTCGTGTCATTCGATTGCTGGGAGTAATGAGTCGACTTTCGAGTCATTTCCCAGCCATCTTCCGACGCGGGGCGATCGACTTTTTGACGATTTGCGGTTTGCTGTTAATGGCGATTCTGTTTGGCACCGCCGCGATGACAGTATTTGAAAGTGCACCACCGCCGACGGATGCTGATCCGAACGCAATCGTGCAAACGAATGCACAATCGGAACCGGGAGATTCGCAGCCTTCCGATTTCAGTATGGAAAACTCTTTTTGGTTCAGCGTCTATACCGTTTTTGCGGGGGAGCCAGTCCCGCACCAGCCGAAGACTTTGATCGGCAAAGTTGTCACTGTGTTTCTGATGTTTACCGGATTGACGATCTTCGCCATTTTTGCCGGAACTGTTTCCGCATTTATGGTTGATCGTCTGCGTATTGAAGGAAGGGTTGTTCGTATGAAAGATTTGCACGACCACATTGTCATTTGTGGTTGGACTCCAAAAACGATAGTCATCTTGATGGAATACCGAGCGAACAAGACAACCAAAAACGTACCGATTGTCATCATCACGGAAACTGAGCAGGATCGTATCAAGCCGGAAATCGAGAAGATCCCAAATATTTTCGTGATCAATGATGACTTCACGAAACTGTCGGCGTTGCAACGAGCCGGAATTTCCGAGGCGCGGATTTGTATCGTACTCGCCGACACTTCGGATGGCCGCAGTGAACAGGACGCGGACGCGCGGACGATTCTGGCCTCACTCACGGTCGAGAAAGTCAACCCCGACGTCTATACGTGCGCGGAGTTGTTCAATCGCAGTTACGGCACGCACCTGGAAATGGGGAAGGTCAACGAGTTTGTCGTCAGCGAAGAATACGGCGCTTATGTGATTGCTCAAGCTGGTATGCACCGAGGGCTGATCAACGTGTTGGGCGAACTGTTAACCTACCGTCACGGCAACGAATTTTTCCGGACAGCAGTTCCCGAGTCGTGGATCGGCCAGCCGTTTGACAAGAAACTGGCTGAACTAAAGACAAAGAAAAATGCGATTCTGGTCGCTGTCCATTCGCAGGGTAGTGAGATGGAAGTGAACCCCGACAACCATGTTTTTGAGCAGGGCGATGAAGTCGTTGTCATCTGCAAGGACCAGCTCAAGCTCACTTAAAGCAACAGAAACTTGTTTTTTGGGCAAGGTTTTCGTATGTCTGTAGTCCCTATTCCTGTTCAGTTGATTAAGATATTTGATCGACGAGTCGCATCAAGTTCCTGATCGTTGCCTCAAGTGCCACAACCAAAAATCACAACCCCAATCCGACACGAAGTCGTGAAGTCGTTTTTGCGACTGGCGGCGATTTGTGTTTTCGCGATCAACTGTGTTGTATTTTCAGCCGGTCAATGCAACGCGGACATTTCGCTTCCCAAAATATTTTCGGACCATATGGTCCTGCAGCAAAATCGCTCGATGCGAATCTGGGGAACGGCCGAGCCCGAAGAAGGGCTGACCGTAACGTTTGCTGAACGGGCGGTGAAGACGACTGCTGACAAAGCCGGTAATTGGTCAACGGTCATCGAAACAGGATCAGCCGGCGGACCGTATCAACTGACGATCGCCGCAGATGATGAATCGAGGAAAGTCGTCTTCGATAATGTTCTGGTCGGTGAAGTCTGGCTGTGCTGCGGACAGGGTAACATGCAAATGAAAGTCCGCGACTCGGAAAACGCAAAATCCGCCGTGGACTCCGCCAAGTCATTCCCGCAGTTGCGTATGTTCACGGCCGAACAGCACGCCACCAGTACACCCATCAAGGACTTTGTAAAAGTCAAACCCTGGTATTGCTGCTCAGAGGAAACCATCAATGAATTTTCAGCGGTCGCTTTCTATTTTGGCCGGCACCTGCAAGAGAGCATACGAGTCCCGATCGGTGTGATCAACGTTGCTCGCGCTGGAACAACTCTGGAGGCCTGGACACCGTACGAGGGCCTGGAAAATGAAGGCAGCTTCGATGGGTTGCTGGAGCACTGGAAGGAACGAGACGATCCTTCAAACCCATCGTGCGTTTCCTGTTCGTTCAACGGAATGATTGCTCCGTTGACGCGATTTCCAGTCGCCGGAATCATTTGGTATCAGGGAGAAGCCAACGTCGGCCGCGGAGCTCAATACGCTCGGATGTTCCCGACGATGATCCGCAGTTGGCGTGAGCAGTTTAAGAGTCCTGATCTTCCGTTTTATTTTGTTCAACTTGCTCCGCATCGGTATGAAGATTACCCGCGTGACGCATTGGCCGAGATCTGGGAAGCGCAGCTGAAGACGCAGGAGTCAGTTCCGCACACCGGAATCGTTCCGACAATTGATGTCGGCGATCCTGGTAGCCTGATTCCGTCCAACAAATTGACAATTGGCCGCCGCCTGTCGCGGTTAGTGATCGCCAATCGATACGCGAAAGAAGAAACTGGACTTCCGACCGAACCAGAACCGGCTGCCGTGCCAGCCGACGAGCCAACGGTCGGGGGGCCTTCTGCTGATTCAGCAGACTTGACCAATTCCGCTGACATCGCTGATTCGGATGCACCCAGCGCATCTGACAACGGCCAGACAACAGAAGGATCGTCGGGCGATTCTGAAACAACGGTAGTCACACGCGAGGCCGAGTGGGTAGTTTCCGGCCCGAAGTTCCAGTCGGCGAAAGTCGATGGAGATCAAATTGTTATAACTTTCCGGAATACTGGATCTGGGTTAGTGCTCCACCCGGAACACAAACAACAATTTACGATTTGCGGCGAGGATAGGCAGTTTGTCCCGGCAGACGTCACTATTGATGGGCCAAATGGCACTCGGCTCATTCTGAGAAACAAGGACATTACGCAGCCGGTGGCGGCTCGATATGCATGGCAGGACACGGCCAAATCGGCATTATCCAACAAAGAAGGCTTGCCAGCGTTTCCATTTCGAACCGATGACTTTCCGTTAATTTCAAGTGAAGTAGAATTTTAGGCGGCAAAGGCGCAAAGGCGTCTACTTACTTGCCTTTCGAGATCGTTGCCTCGTTGCTCGTTACCGTTAGCAAGGCAAAAACAATTTCAGTGCAAAGCTGTTTCGTTTTGCTTCTTTTTTTGTATTGAGCAACGGTTAAAATGAGTCGACATAAATCATACTCTAAAAGCCAAATTTGATGACGAATGAATCCGAAAAACCGGTTACTGAACAAACAAACGTTCCGACTAACGCGCAGGCCAGTGAGAAACCCAGCGTAGAAAGTAAACCAGTTGTGGATGGCGCGGGGCAGCCTGCCGGTGCTGCGACCGAAACAACGGTACCAACCGAATCAACCCAAGCGCAGCCCAAGGCTGGCAAGTCTATACAGATCGGTTCTCAGCGGGATGCAGCTGACACATCGCTGAAGCCGTCTCAGCCCAAGGCAGTACAACAAGCCAAAGCGAACCCTGTCCCGATCGCGGTCTCGCAAGAAGAGCCAGAACCGGAACTGCCCGATCCGGTCACGACCGAAGGATTCAGTGACAACGTCGACGCGGAAATCGAAGCTGCGATTGGTGGCGTTTCGATGGACTCCCTGATGGGTGGCATGCCCGAAGGTGAAGAAGAACTTGAGTTCAACAGCCGGGTCAAGGGAACGATTACGAAGATCCACGGCGACGACGTTTTTGTCGATCTCAAAGGACGATTCGAAGGCGTCGTTTCTTCGACTCAGTTCAAGACCGAGCCAAAAGATGGCCAGATGATCGAAGTGATCGTCAAGAATCGCAACGAAGACGACGGACTGTACGAAGTCTCGATTCCCGGTTCCGCCGTCGCTGTCTCGGATTGGGAAGACGTGAATGTTGGCGACGTTGTCGAGGCGCGGGTCTCTGGCTCCAATACGGGTGGGCTGGAGGTCATGCTCAACAAGTTGCGAGGCTTTATTCCTGCCAGCCAGATCGACCGTTTTCGCGTCGAAAAGTTTGGCGAATACGTTAACCAGAAACTCCAATGCCTGGTCACGGAAGTAAACCCGGCCAAAAAGAAACTGGTGCTCAGCCGACGGGCAATCCTTGAACGCGAGAACGAGGAAAAGCGTAAAGAGTTAATGAAGACACTGGCCGTTGGTGATCAGCACGACGGGACCGTAACCAAGATCATGGATTTTGGAGCGTTCGTTGATATCGGCGGCGTCGAAGGACTTGTACACGTCAGCAAGTTGAGCTGGGATCGCGTGACCCACCCCAAGGACGTTGTCAAAGAAGGCGAGCGAGTCAGGATCAAGATCGAGAAAGTTCACGACGATACTGGAAAACTTTCGTTCTCGATTCGAGATACTGTTGAGCATCCGTGGGACGGGATCCGGACCAAGTATTCGGAAAACGAGACGGTGAAAGGAACCGTCAGCAAGATCGCTGATTTTGGAGCGTTCGTAAAACTGGAGCCGGGCATCGAAGGACTCGTGCATATCTCCGAAATCGCACACCATCGGGTTGTCAGGGTCAGTACTCATCTGAATCAAGGCGATTTGGTGGAGGTGAAGATCCTGTCGATCGATACCGAGAAACAGAAACTTGGCCTGTCGATCAAGGCAACTCAAACGGCCCCGATCAAACCGGGCAAGGAAAAGAAAGAAGAGGTCGACGAGCCACTGCGCGAGTTGGCCGTGAAGGAATCCGAATCGCCGTTGAAGGGTGGAACGGATCGCCGTTCAGGTGGCGAAGACATCGGGCTGAACTGGTAGTAAAGCTGCGACCGTCTTGAGCTGGAACAAAATTATTCGACCGCTGTTCTTTCGGCTTCAAGCTGAATCGGCACATCATGCGGCAATGGGAATGTTTACCCGGATGTGTTCACTGCCTGGTGTCGCCAGGCAGATGCGATCGCGGTATCTGGTGGACGATCCCCGCTTGCGCGTGGATTGCTTTGGCTTGCGATTCCAAAACCCGGTTGGACTGGCCGCTGGGTTCGACAAGGAAGGGGAGTGGTACCACCATCTTGCCAACCTCGGTTTCGGTTGCGTCGAAATTGGAACAGTCACGGGTCAATCGCAGCCTGGAAACCCAAAGCCACGGCTGTTCCGTTTGGCCGATGACAAAGCATTGATCAATCGCATGGGATTCAACAGCAAAGGGTGTGAGTTCGCAGCCGGAAAGCTGAAGGATCAAATGGCGAAGCACGGTTCTCCGAATTGTGTTTTGGGAATCAACATCGGCAAATCGAAAGTCATCCCGCTGGAGGAAGCACCTGCCGAATACCAGAAGAGTTTCGCGGCACTGTTCCCGTTCGCGGATTACTTCACGGTAAACGTAAGTTCGCCCAATACGCCAAACTTGCGTGAGCTGCAGAATCGGGATCACTTGGTGGCAATTCTGGACGCAATCCATTCAACCAATGTTGAATTGAGCCAACGAAGCTCGGCCCCACTCAAGCCAGTCCTGCTGAAGATCGCTCCCGATCTTTCCAGCGAACAACTCGCAGAGATTGCCGAAGTCTGCCTCGACCAGAAACTGGCCGGAGTCATCGCCACCAATACAACGATCTCCAGAGACGGACTGAAAACACCGCAGGACCAAGTCGACCAGATCGGTGCTGGCGGCCTTTCTGGAAAACCGTTGCGTAAACGTAGCCGGCAGGTCGTGGGGGAACTCTATCAGCGACTGCAGGGAAAAATTCCAATCGTTGGCGTGGGCGGTATATCGAACGGGCACGACGCCTGGAATCTAATCCGGGCCGGCGCGAATTTGATACAGTTTTATACCGGCTTCATCTACGGTGGACCATCTTTGGTGCGGGACATCAACCGCACGCTCGTTCAGGAACTTGAGAGTCATCAGCTCGAAAATATTTCCGACGCGGTTGGCTTGGATTTCAAATAGCGTCGGCAAACTTTTCAGCCCGCGCCCGCGCATAAAAAAACCGCAAGGGACAGAAGTACCATGCGGTAAAATTTCCGGCAATTGACGCAGCGATGGGAGCTGCTGGGAGACAGACGAAAGTCAGGCGTGCTGAGCACCAGCCTGTAGTGACCTTGGCCTACCCATAAAATTGGTCCCTCAGCCGTGTGGTTGCCGGAAACTATACTCTAAATTTAAATCGACTCGGCAATTTGCCAAATCAACTAACTTAATCATACCTTAATTCAGGCAGACTGAGTCGACATTCTTTATCGGTCATCTCAGTCCGACAAATTGCAATTATTTTTGATAAGCGAAAGTTTATAAAGAAGCGGGTTAGGCGAGTCCAGACCACTCCATGAGAAAACAACTATTGGAAAAAAATTCTACAACCCGAACCGGCGCGCCGTTTGCTATGCCGTTTAAAAGTCGTCATCGTTGACAAACGGCTGAATGGGAGTTTGGAATCTACTCTTCTTCGTCCATCGCAGATTCGATGATTTCTCGCGCCTGTTCTGCCTTGTCAGCCGGGACCAGAATGCAGACGTTGTCGCTGCCGCCCGTAAAAAAATCGCTCTCGACGACGTCAGGTAAATTGATCTGAACAGGAAGTTCGGCTTCTTCTAGAAGTTGCGTCAGTGGCGCCGCCGATTCCTCATCGGCAAATTCCGCGATCACCACGAACCGCTCTTCTTTCTTTTCTTTGGACGATTTGCCTTCGAACTCGGCGGTCATCGCGATCTGTTGGCACTTTGGACACGGTGATTGTTCATAACCCGTGCCATCTGGTTCCGATTCGAACAGGTGTTCACAATCACAACAATAAAATTCAAGTACAGCCACGTTTTTACTCCGGCTTCGATTCAGTCGTTCCTGATTTACAGGCGCTGCTTAGTCCGCAAGATGAGCAACCACCCGAAAAACACTTGGCGGCTTCCGTCCCACAGTCTGGCCCACACCCACTGGCCAGAGTCTCCGTAAACTTTCGAAACTTCACTTTCTTTTCGTATGCGTCCGCCAGCTCGTTCGTTAACTGGTGCACTTCATCCGGAACCTCGCCCAGAAAATAAAAGAACAACGACTGCCCGTCAAACAGGTGCTCCACGTCGACCAGCACAGCCTGCAGACCTCGCTCCTGCAACAGCCGGCTACAAGCCTCGAATGCCCGGTCTCTGAATTTGTCGATTCGGGTCAGGATCAAGGAATCATCCGGCGTCACGCGACGCAACAATTCACCATCATATTGCTCAGAACCGACGGCGGCGGCAGGCGGTTTTTCCTCAACGCACAGGACAGCTCCCAGCTCCAATCCACGGACGGTTCGGCAAATCACCTGATCATCTCGCGAAAACTGCCGACCAGACGGCGCGGACAGCCGCCCGACATGCCCGAGGACGCCAACTTTCACTAAATGAGAAATTGCCAAAACCATCTCCAAATTGACCTGCACCTCGCGAAACGGGGTGCCGGCTGTTATTATCGCTGATCTGAAATTGTATCACAAAATTGCAGTTTTATTCTGACTCAAATTCCGGCTCAAACTCCGGCCCAACGGCTGGCAAGCAAGTTATGTTGTTAAAGCAAGAAAGAACATTCGACCGCCTTGCGAACGAGGTCCTTGAAGGGCACGAGATCGACGAATCCCAGGCGCTTGAAATCCTGAACGTTCCCGATGTCCAGATCCTTGAATTGATGGGCAGTGCCTATCGGATCCGGCATCACTACTTTGGTAATTCGGTTCAATTGTACTTTTTGATGAATGCCAAGAGCGGCCTGTGTCCAGAAGATTGCACTTACTGTTCGCAGTCCAAGATCTCGAAAGCTCCGATCGAAAAATACAATTTGCTCGACCGCGAGAAACTGTTGGACGGAGCCCGAGTTGCTGCCGAGCGGGACTCGAAGACGTACTGTATCGTGATTTCAGCCCGCGGTCCCAACGAGCGGGAAATCGCAGCGGTCGAAGAGATCATCCCGGAGATCAAATCGCAATACGATCTAAAAATCTGCGCTTGCCTGGGATTGCTTGACGAACAACAAGCCGCCAGGTTGAAGGCCGCTGGAGTCGATCGGGTAAACCACAATCTCAATACGAGCAGCCAACATTACGAAAAAATCTGCACCACGCATACCTACGAAGATCGCGTCGACACACTCAAGCATGTTCGCAACGCGGGCATGGAGATTTGCAGTGGCGGGATTATCGGAATGGGTGAGTCGCAACAGGATGTCGTCGCCATGGCGTTCCACCTCAGGGAGTTGCGGGCGGAATCCATCCCGCTGAATTTTCTGAACCCGATCGCAGGCACGCCACTGGAAGGCTCAAGCGGTTTAACTCCGGTCCAATGCCTGAAGACTCTGGCAATGTTTCGCTTTGCCAATCCAGATCGCGAGCTTCGCATCGCCGGCGGCCGGGAAATGCACCTCCGTTCGTTGCAGCCGTTAGGACTTTACGCAGCGAACTCTATCTTCGTCGGCGACTACCTGACCACCAAAGGCCAGCCGCCGGAAGCCGACTACAAGATGATCGAAGACCTGGGCTTCGAAGTCACCAAACAAGAACAAACTGTCAACAGCTAACGATTTTTGAGATTTAGTCATGAGCAAGAATTCCTTATTGCCATTTTTTTGCATACTCGCATTCCTATTTTGTTCATCGGTGCAGGCCGATGAGGGCATGTGGTTGTTCAATGATTTGCCATTGAAGCACCTCAAGGAAAAACACAACTTTGAGCCCGACGACAAATGGACTGAGCATATCATGAAGTCCTCGGTCCGGTTCAACGTCGGCGGATCGGCATCTTTCGTATCCAGCAATGGCCTCGTGCTGACCAACCACCACGTTGGCGCCGACACATTGCACAAGCTCTCGACAAAAGAACGCAACGTTTATCAAGATGGATTTCTCGCTCGTTCGTTTGAGGAGGAACTTAAGGCCCCGGATCTTGAATTGAACCAATTGGTAAACATCAAAGACGTCACTGCCGAGGTCAACGCGTCCGTCGACGGAGAGATGTCGGCTGGCAAAGCGGCCGAAGCGCGGCGCGGAATCATCGCAAAGATCGAGAAAACGGCACTGGATGAATCTGGGCTGCGGAGCAACGTAGTCACCTTGTACGGCGGCGGACGATATCACCTGTACCAATACAAGAAATACACCGACGTCCGTTTGGTTTGGTCGCCTGAATCGGCGATCGCGTTTATGGGTGGCGATGCCGACAACTTTGAGTATCCACGGTATTGCCTGGATGCATGCCTGTTCCGAGTTTACGAAGATGGAAAGCCAGCTGAGATCAAACATTTTTTGAAATGGTCGCCCAGCGGGCCTGCACAGGATGAATTGGTATTCGTTTCCGGCAACCCGGGTCGGACCAGCCGAATCTTCACGACTGCCGCGTTGAAGCATCAACGGGATGTCAGGATGCCGTACGTGTTGGACTTCATTCGTCGACGAGAAATCCTTTTGCAGCAATTCAGTCTTGGCGGTGCAGAAAAAGCACGCGTTGCCAAAGACGACCTGTTTGGAATTCAAAACGCACGTAAAGCCCGCTTGGGTATGCTGCAGGGTTTGCAGGATCCGGCAATCATGGCTGCCAAAGAAAAAGCTGAGCAGGATTTGCTGGCCAAAATCAAGAGTGACCCGAAGTTGCAGAAATACGCTTCCGCTTGGGATCGGATTGCCGAAGTTCAGAAACGGAACGAAGAACGACTGGGGAAAGGACTTTCCATGAACACCAGGCTGTTCGGGATCGCTCAACAGCTGGTCCGAATGGCAGCGGAAGACAAAAAGCTTTCCGAAGAGCGACTGGCAGAATTCGCCGATGCCGGCCGGGCATCTTTTGAACAGCAATTGTTTTCGGCAGCTCCGATTTACCCGGAACTCGAACAACTGTTGCTTGGCGACCTGTTGTCAAGAACGCTGGAAATTCGTGGCGCTGATGATCCATCGTGTGTGGCGATGTTGGCGGGTAAGAGCCCGATCGACCGCGCGGCTGAATTGATTGCTGGGACTAAGCTGATCGACGTTGAATTCAGAAAGAAGCTTGCAGCAGGCGGCATGGATGCAATTGAGTCATCCGATGACGCGATGATCAAATTTGCAATGTTGGTTGACGAAGAAATGCGAGCCACACGCAAGGAATCCGAAGAGATCGCCGAGATCGAACGGCAGGCATATGCCGAAATCGCCGAAGCGCTCTTCGCGACTCAGGGTACTTCGACTTATCCAGACGCAACGTTTTCGCTGCGATTGGCGTTCGGTCCCGTGAAAGGCTACGAATTGGCCGGCAAAAAAGTTCCAGCTTGGACTCAAATGACCGGTGCATTTGACCATGAGGCGTCACACGAAGGGCAGAAAGATTATGTATTACCTGCCAGTTGGCACGACGCTCGCGACCGCTTGAGCTCAGACACGCCGTTCAACTTTGTTTGTACTGCCGACATCATCGGCGGTAACAGCGGGAGCCCAGTGGTCAACAAGGACCTCGAACTGGTTGGACTGATTTTTGACGGCAACATCCAATCGCTTACCGCGGACTACATGTACGACGATCGAGTCGGTCGATCAGTCAGCGTTCACAGCAGCGCCATTCGCGACGCGTTACGTTACGTCTACGACGCCGAAAAAATCGCTGAACAATTGGGGCAATAGATACTGTGAAGTATCGCCGCTTCTAACGAAGGCAAGTAGTTGAACGTTAGAAGTCAGCTTTGGGGTTTGTGCGCATTGATATGCGTTGTTATCTGTCATTTGGTCTACTTCTTTGAAGTTTCCAGCAGCCAGACTTTGCTATTCAATAGTGGACTGGTCTTTTGGACCAAAGCAGATTTCAGCGCATAGTTTTCTGAAATATTCTGTTGATTTTGTTCGACCAGAATAATGTCAGGATCAAATTTCAATTTCCAGGCTGGATTGGAAAGGACCATTGATACATGCTCTCGCAAGTTGTCAGCCTCCCCAGCATATACACCCACTTTTTGACTCTTGATCAAAAATACGCCAGGAGCATCACAAGACGAACTCTCCAATTTTTCGCGGGAAATTGATGAGAGTTCCTTTTTAAACCAACGGCTATAATTCTTGTTAGCGACGGTTCTTACATCCTTGGCCATCTTGCGGATGCGTAATGCGGCGCGGCGATATTGCAATGATGTGACGTCCATGTGCTGCGGTCCATACTCCATCGCGATCTGATCAAAGAACTCTGCGGAATCGGGGCAACATAGAATGTCGTCAAGTGAAGGAGCGCGTTGTAAGTCCGAACTAAATTCATCGGTAACCAACCGCCAAGCGATTTCGCTTGCATATCCATACTGATTAAACTCTTTAGCCAACACTGGCGGTGGACGCCGGGTTGAAGGTGGAAGTTTCTTGGATTTCCGCAGCTTCAGCATCAAGCGGTTCCAGACGGTCGCATTTCCACCGATGCCTCGCTTAAGGCATTCCTTAATGAACTTTTTGTTGAGGGCTTTGTCGCAAAGAATGTAATCTGCATTAAAACCATCTCCCGCGGTTTCATAAGATTCAATTACCGCTCGAATCGTATCATCATCAAAGTTCTTTTTGGGCCGTTTTTTTCCTCTCGAGGTCTTTGGAGCGCTTTCAATTGGGTCATCTGGTCCATCAATCTTGTCACCGATAGTCGTCTGCTTCAGACGCTTATCAATGTGCTTTGCGTATTCCTTTGAAAGCTCAAATCCCATCCAGTTTCTACTGAGTTTCTTCGCTACACAAAGCGTCGTTCCACTACCACCGAATGGGTCTAAGACCAGGTCATAGGGTTTGCTCGATGTTCGAATGATTCGGGCAAGAAGCTGTTCCGGCATTTGACAGCCGTGAAATCCTTCTCGCTCTTTGAACGTACCCGCAACGCGAGAGAAGAACCACGTATCGTGATTCGGGCGAAATGAATTTGGCGCGTCTTGAGGACGAGTGATCCAGGTGTTGTCCGGCAGACGACCCGCAGGGTTTGCTCGATTATCTGCGTAAACCAGCTGCCGAGCGGACTTGACTCTAATGTTTGGATTAGGTCTGACGAAAGTAAATTTTTTTGGGTCTTTTACGAAATGAAAAATATGGGTGTGTGATCGACTAAAGCCGTTAACGCAGTTTACGCCGAACGTGTAATACCAGATCACCCAACTGCGACAGTGGAAGCCAGCTTTTTGAGCTTCAATCTTCAACTCTGCTGCATATTCGTCACCGATGGCCAGCCAAAATGTACCGTCGTTTTTCAGTGCACGGTGAACACCTTTGATCCACAGACGGCACCATTTCAAGTATTCATCAGCTTGCCTCTGGTCATCGTAGACGTCGTACTCATAGCCGATATTGAACGGCGGATCGGCAAACACAAGATCGACCGCGCCTTTTTCCACCTTGCCCAGCAACTTAATACAATCGCCTTGGTGAATACGATTTTTTGATAGCGCCACTTAAAATCCTTTAGGTTTGACCATCACATTTTAGCGCGTTCTGCGAGGGTGTTCAATCGTCGTAAGCTCCTAGAGCCCGTATGGTCAGTTTCCATCATTTGCGCGACGGAGCTCAGCTATTTCGCTTTCGCTTTTTCAGCTTGGGCTTTGCCGACAATTGAATCCAATTCTTCCAGCTTGAATCGGACGCTCAAGATGTAAGGCGACTCGCCTCGAGACCAGTGTCCGTACGTTGTCGCAACGAAACTGGCCCGCCGCCAACGATAGTAGCTATTGTGAACTTTACTTTTCTCGGTTTTCAAGGAATGATTATACGTCCGACAATGTCATAGCTCAGAGGTAGAGCATCTCCTTTTTTGCAAGAAGGCCGGGAAGTCACTGGTTCGAATCCAGTTGGTGTTGTCGGACATTTTTTAGCGCCACCGATCCGTTGCTGTGCGCCGAAAA
>CAZXLW010000034.1:0-6345 GCA_964641465.1 uncultured Pirellulaceae bacterium
ATCTGACAATCCATGTTGTCTTTGAGGTAGCGCCAGTCATCACCGATTTGCTCGGGCAAATCGTCGGGACCGCCCAGACCGCTTAGCTGGTCATTGCCAGATCCCCCGTTCAGCACGTCCGCGCCGACGTTGCCGATCAAGATATCTTCGCCGCCGTTGCCACTGAGCGTGTCGGCACCAAGTCCACCCAGCAGCTCGTCGTCGCCGGGGCCTCCGACTAACTCGTCGTCAGCGTCGCCACCAATCACCAGATCGTCGCCACCCAAAGCGTGAAACACAGACAGAGGCACAGAGATCACAGAGGAGACGACAGCAGATTTCTCCCCTCTATGCCTCTGTGTTTTTCTTTCCAGGTCAACGGCAAAAGGTATCGGTTGCAGTTTCCTGCACCGTTCCTCGCCGGCGTCTTAGAGTTTTTAGTCGATCGGTTTAGTCAACAAACGTTAACCGCCCTGCAACAGTTCTACGAACGGCGCAACGTCAAGCAAGTTGACGATTCCATCCTGGTTCATGTCGGCTTTATCAGAAAAATCACCGTTTGAAATCAAGTCGACAAACGGTGCTGCATCCAGAAGGTTTACTACACCGTCGCAATTCACGTCGCCCAGGGAAAGCGATGACAAGTCACGCAGGTAAAAGTTATCAACAATCACTGGTTCTGTCGTCGTATCGTCAAAAGAGAAGCCAACAAAATTGATGTCGTCAATGGTCAGACCAAAGTCAGATGAAACTATCGGTGGGCCAGTGAGAACCGAGCTGTCATCAATCAGAAAATCGGCAATAAAATTGCCACCCGATGCTCTGGTGTCCAGGATGACTTTCAGTTCGCGAGTAAAACTTCCGTTAGCGAAATAGTCAAAGTCATCATCCGCGATCAGGTTGTCAGTATTAGGACCGGCAAAAATTTGAACGTCTTGAACGACATTGGAAGCGTGGTCCCGATAAAGCATCCAGGCAATTCCATCTGCGGCCTGTGCAAAACGATCACTGGCTGAATCACCACCTCGATTTTGAGGAGACTGATGACAAAAACCAAGTGCGACCCAGCGATTAGTAGCGTTGGTGACATCCATCGTTAACGTATACACGTTGTCAGGTTCCGGATTTAGTGGCAAGACGGCTGAGCCTTCCTGCGATCCGTCCAGAATTCCATCGGTTGTTGCGAAGCCATTTGCCAACCAAGTCAGTCCGGACTGTTCCATCGTACCGTCGAGCAGGTCGCCGGGCGGCCCATCAAATGTTTCGGTGTAAGCAAACGGCTGTGGAGCTGCGTTGAAATAAGCTTGTGCGTCCCACTCCATCACAAACACTTCCGTGCTAAGCAAATTGTTGCCGTGGCCACTTTGTTGCTGATAAAGCAAATGGAGTTTGTTTTCCGTTTCCCAGACAACCGGGTCATAGTTAGGTTCATAATTACCAAGGTTGTCAAAAGTCAGGTCGACAGTAAACCATTCCAGACGCTCCGGATCTTCTGCGAACGGTTTTGTGTGGGCAACCGTAATGCCGTTACTGTCCTGATTGTCTCGATAGACCATTAACACTCGGCCATCCTGATCGACAAGAACCGCTGGTCGGCCAAGATCGCGTACAACGCTCTCGTTCATTTTCTCTTCCGGCGGGTCGATTGTCCGGTTGGATACCTGCCGTGTCTGCCAACTACTTCCGTCCCAGAACCCAAGCATATACTGGCGGCGATGGTCGCCATTGGCAGCTCCCGGAGCGTACCAAGTTCCGAACATCGGGAAATTGTTGTGATCCAGCGCCATTCCAGTTTGGTTGATCAGGCTGCTTCCTTCGGGAATCGCAACTGCGATGTCACCAATCCGAGCCGCGTCGACTTGACCGGCGGCGGTCGGGTCGACAATGGAAAGAATGTACGGAGTTCCATCTATTCGATTCCAGGTATCGCCGAAGTCATCCGAGTAGCCGTAGAACATATTGTTGTTGGTTTGATAGCCGCTCTCGTTGGCTGGGGAGTCTCCTCCATACCGGTTCGTCCAGGTGATGTGAAGTCGACCGTTGTCGTCGATCACCATCCGGTTCAGGTAGCTGTTCCAGTTCGGACTGAAGTTGCGGCCCTGCAGGTAGGTTACATGGTTGCTGCCAGAGATGTTTTCATGAACGTTGCTCCACGTACGCGTCGCGTTGTCAAAGCGATTCAGATAGCTGTCACCGTTGCCTGAACTGCCCTCTCTGAAAGAGTACAGCAGGTCTCCACCCGGCAGGTTGTAAAACTGTGGGTAGGTGACGGTGTTTTCCAGGCCTGTCATCGTCCCCAAGTCGTTGCCCATGGACAACGGATTCGTACCGGTTACCGGATTAGGAGAAACGGCATAGTGATACGTATCGGAGTGCATGCCCCATGACAGGTGCATGTGCCCGTCTCCGTCAATTGCAAAATTAATGTTGTCGTGGTTGTCATTAATGTTGTTAGCGGTGAAATTCGTCCTCAGGAATTCCCAGTCGGTACCACCAAGATTGCGGCGGGCAATGATTATGGTTTCATTGAGCGGGTCGTTGTTGTCGTCGGGGTTCTGTCCGTAGTAGGCAGCGAATTGCTGTTCGCCGACCGTATAGAGATTCCATGAGATGTATCTGACGTTGTTGATCGCATTGCCGGCATATCCATGTTCAAACGTTGCTGGATCACCATCACTCAAGAGTTTGAATTCGACGAAACTCGATGCGGATTGTCCATAGCTTTCAAGCGCCAATCCGAGTGACATGGAAAGCAAGACGGCGAACTGGATAGACAGGCTGAACAAAAAATGTCTGGGAATTCGTTTCTTCATCATGGTCCAGATTCACGTAAAGGATTTACAAAGCTTACTGGCGAGACAAGTTGCCAATATGGTTGCCTGTGCAGTATAGATCGGGGCACCCGAGTGGCAATGCTGGTTTATTCTACCACTTCTCCCTCCCTTCAGAAACTTTGCAACAACACTGCAGTCAGAATTGTGCACTTTTTTGCGACGTTCGGGTGCCGCTGGCTCTGTCCCAGTTTTCGCCTCCAAAGAAACGTAGCCGGAGTCGCCAGACTTCGGGGCAACTGGCAGCGCGCCTGAACTCTGGCGAGTCCAGCTACGTCATCCCAGAATTCGAGTTAACGGTTCCAAGCGAGTTTGTTTGCCGTTATTTGCATCTGATTTGTATTCCGGATATCGTTTAGTCAACGGTTAATTTGCCATCTGTTAACGGCGGCGATTTTGCGACCGACATTAATTTCGATGCACTGGGAAGCATTAAATCAGAATGAGAAGCTTCGATATCTTTTTGCAATTCGCATTTCCAATCGTTCTGCTTTTGCTACCTGCAACTTTGTCGGCTCAGGTGCTGCCAATTTCAAATTCGCGAATGCAAACGCCTTCACCAGTCATTCACAACAAAGCCAGCATGCCAACGGGCTGGAATCTCGAAGCTGGAGACGCAGCAGATGTCCGCGCCTGGAAATCACCCGGCGCAAACGCGATCGCTATCGGTACGGGAGCGGTAGTTTCCAAGACGATCGACGTCGCAGCGATGGCGGAGAAAGTGGCGAGTCAGGACGCTGATTGGCGGTTGATTCTGGCTGTTGATGTCTCAGGTAAAGTTGGCAAAAAAGGGAAGTCAGAAATCCAATTGGCGATCCGCGAGCCTTCGACAAGCCAGGTAATGTCCAGTCGCAAATTCAGCGTCCGGCATACGGCAGCAATAACTTCGATTGCGAGACCGTCAGTGTCGGCAAGCAGTTTCAAGGCGGGCGGAGGTAAAGTTGAGTACGCGTTCGATTCAGATCCGAATACGCTCTGGCATTCTAATTACGGCCGCGACCGTGCCAAATATCCGCATCACCTCACGTTGGATTTTGGTGAATCGAAGATGTTGAAGGGAGTCACCTATGTACCGCGTACCAATGGAGGCAACGGCACCGTCAAGGCAGCTGCTGTTGAAGTCTCCAAGGATGGCGAAAACTGGCAACGAATGATCGACGGCCAATTCAGCTACGCCACGCCAAATGAATCACAAAAGATCACGCTTAAAAAGCCCGTTCGCTGTCGTGCCGTTCGCCTGGTCTGCCTTTCGTCAGCCAACGGAGCCGATTTCGCCAGCTGTGCTGAATTCATTCCGGATGTCGAAGGCGGGTTTGACGGTTTGGACGTCGTCGATGACACCGAACCGCCGGCACCGATTGAGCGGTACTTTCTGCCGTTGGCATTGGACGCTGGCTTGCCGCCTAAGGTAGACATCGGATTGTCAGTCGTTGGAAATCAGCCTGTCGTTTTCAATCAAGTGCATCTGATGTGCATTCCACGAATCACGACGAAGAAAATGCTGGGGAAACCGAATGGGCACCTCGGACCAGATCTTCTGGGCGCAGGGAGTTTTGGATTTGAAGGCCAGATGGTTCACGAGCTGCCCGTGCTGCCAATCATCAATGTCTTGCCCAATTCACCTGCCGCTCGCGCCAAGTTGCGAAACACAGATTTGATCGTCGGAATCGAAGACACGTACCTTCCGCCCGGAAACGTGGCTCCCGGTTTTGAATGGTTTGAGTCCAGTCACGAAGCGTTGTTGGGGCGATCTGCCATGCGTTCCTTTGCCGGCAATGGTAATAGCAAAGGGAAGGTAATCCTGAAGATTCTGCGCGATGATAAAATCGTCGACGTTAAAATCGAACTCGCATTGCCCAAAGAGATCGGACAAGCAGATTTCTTGACCAAAAAATCGTCTCTGGAGATACTCAACAAGGACTTAATCCAAAGGGTCATTGCTACACAGAAAAAGGATGGCAGTTGGTCCAATGGGCCGATCCAAACAAGTCTTGGCGGGTTAGCCTTGCTGTCGACCGGTGACAAGCAGTATGGCGAGCAGATCAATTCAGCTGCGAATTGGTTAATGTCCAAAAACGCAGAGCCGGGGCCGGGTTGGTACTGGCATCCGTCATTTTCAGGAATCTTCCTTTGTGAATACTATCTAGCGACTGGTGATCAGCGGGCTCTGCCAGTTATCCGCAGAATGCTACGAATGATGGGTTCGACATTTCATACCAGCAAATGGGGCACCAAAACTTTTGGGCATGGTCCCAAGGGTCTGCCGTACGGCAACAAGTCGTTGGTTGCCGTGATGGTTCATGTGCTTGTTTTTGAGCAACTGGCCCAGCGTTGTGGACTGGAGTCAGAAATCCTCGAGACGCTGACTCCTTATCTTGAATCCGCCTGGTCTGATCCGTCCAAGGATGGGCATGGCGCGATGGGGTATAACGCAAGCCATAAAGACCTGGATGAGTTTTGGTCGAGGACCGGTTTGTTTGGTTTGGTTTTGAAGATGGGAGACTTGCGACCGGACATGCAAAAACCGATGGCGGAAATCATGCGAAAGCGACATCCCTGGTTTCGCAACAGTCACGCCTACGGTGAGCCGGGCGGCGTCCTTGGTCTGATTGGTTTGTCGCAACTCAATCGAGATTATTTTGACGAAGTGTTTGAACAATATCGCTGGTGGTTTGCACTCGCGTGGGAATCGGGGCATGGGTTGCATTTCACCATTCCGCATATGGGTGCTCCGTATATGGAAGGTCGCGACTTGATTAACAACGGCTATGCGATCGTCACTAACATCGAAAAAAGCAACCTGCAGATTCTTGGCGGCAACAAACGTGACTGGTTAGACGTTTCTGAATTCGAACAGCCGATTAGCGACGTGATGATTCTTCAAGCAGCGAATGATCAAGTCGCATTGAGATGTCAGATACCTGGCCCGGAAATTTACTATACGCTCGATGGTGCGGACCCTGATCAAGAATCGACAAAATTTACTGAGCCGTTTACCGTCCAGCCCGGAACCGTAGTTCGTGCCATGGCATCAAACGAATCTGGCCAGAGTAAGATTTCTGAGCGCAGGTTTGGCTATAAAAAATCGAATTGGAAAGTAGTTTCCGCAAGTGGCGATAAGGATCCCGGCCGAGCAATCGAGCGTGCCAGTTTCGTGATCGACGGTGACCATCGGATTGGCTGGGTTCCAGATCAGGGCGAAGGCTCGACTGGCTTTCCGCATCAGTTTGTCGTCGATATGGGGCAGAGCCAAATGGTTAAGCAGGCTGAGATTCGATTTGTTTTCGACCAAGGCGCCGCATCTCAGATCACGATTCTTGGTTCGAACCAGAGCGACAAAGATTTTGTCGCAGTTGGCGAAAGAACACTCGAGAAATTCGATTCCGAGTCAGAAGTTGAATTGGACGGAAGCAACATCCGATTCCTGAAATTCGTTTTTGATAAACCGTTTCAGGAAGAATCCAATCTGTTGATGGTCGGCGAAATTGACGTTCGCTAAGAAAGACCACGACGCGAAGGCATCTAGAGAAGAATT
>CAZXLW010000034.1:6445-21564 GCA_964641465.1 uncultured Pirellulaceae bacterium
TAGAGAAGAATTTTTAAACCGCGAATGGACGCGAATAAACGCGAATGCCAGGATCAATTGATTCGCGTTCACTGGCGTCCATTCGCGGTTCTTCACTTTCTTTGCAAAACGACTCGTTTCCATTGGAGCTTCGCATGCTTGAAATTGATCAATCAGCCAACACCAAATGGGCATCAGCGGAAAACGGGACAATTTTGAATTGTCTGACTTGGTTATTGGCAAATGTTGGAGGTGTCAAAAAATGGAAGGCAGAAGAAATCACATCCGAAGACACCGAAGCAGTCGGAACTTGGCAAAACAAGCCGATGCAGTCCTTGTTTCTAAGGAAATTGCAAGAAGTTTTGTCACTCAAGTGTTTTTCTTTTGTGTCCATTTTTCCATTTGTTTTGTGGAATTTCCAGTAGCGTATACAATGAACGCTTGTTCGAAATCATCCCCATTAGTCGGAGACATAGAAATGGTTGGTAAAAAGAAACTGGCAAATACTGCCGCAGCAACTTTCGGTGTTGCGTTGGCTTCTGTGTATGTCACAGCAGAGATCCAAGCTGAGATTATGGACTTGACGTACAACGGCGGCGCGCCGATGTTTTCGAATCCGTTTGTCGCAAGCTCCGGCGGACTGGCTTTATACATCGGTATTGATCAGGTTCCCAACATTACGGCTTATCCAGGTTTATCGACTGTAGATTTCGCCCAGTGGAATGATACGTACGGCGGTACTGGCCGAACGATGCCATTTTTTGGCAACACGGTAGTTGGTCCGTTGAGCATGGACGTTGTTGAATCTGGTCAAGTAATTGATCCGGCGACTTTTGTAGGTGCAACCCTTGCGGGGGACCCAGCCCTAATCGGGCAAACAGTATTTGACGGTACTGGTTCAGCATTTGTCGCGATTCGCCCTCGAAGTGCACCAGACAACTTGTACTGGTTCAAACTCGAATACACAGTTGAAGGACCGATTGTCTATAGCACAGGCCAGTACGGCAGCGAGGGCGAAGCCCTGACTGTTAACGACACTGGCGACTGTCCTAATACGCTTGGCGACATCAATGGCGACGGTGTTGTTACGCTACTCGATGTTGGACCATTCGTTGACTTGATCACGGGTGATGCCGACTTTAATTGTGCTGGTGACTTCACTGATGATGGTGAGGTTACACTACTCGATGTTGCCCCATTCGTTGACTCTATCGGTGGCTAACAGGATTTAAGAGTAGCAAGCTTCATTGAATAGAGCTGATACTATAGCACGGTCGAACGACCGTGCTTTTTTGTTGCGCGTTAAGTACTACGGCTAATTGTGTGCCTGCATCTGGTTCAAACGGTTGAGATAGTCCCTGCTCAAATCAATCCGGTGCTGGGCCTGCAATCGTGGCAGGCATCGTCTTGCTCTGCTTTTAGATGCCATTGAACATTTCCAGTCAACGACTTTAGCGAAAGTCACGTCTATTCTGCCGGGGCAGTACCACGGCGCTAGATCCGGATGGCGACGTTAGGGAGATAGGAATGCTTCGGACAGCCAGTCGTCTTGCGGTGCATCGACGAGTTGGACTTCGCCGATTCGAGTGGGCAAAATCAGTTTCAGTTTGCCGGAAACTACTTTCTTGTCACGGTGCATGGCTTCAACCAATTCGGATTCGCGTCCGGGTTTGATTTGCAGTGGCAGCTGTAATTTATTCAGCAGGCTGGTTTGTCGTTCGATGAAGTCGTCGTTGATCATGCCCATTCGCGACGCCAGTCGTGCAGCGCATTGCATGCCGATGGCAATCGCCTGGCCATGCAAGTACTCGCCATAACCGTAAACGTTTTCGATCGCGTGTCCAAACGTATGGCCGTAATTGAGAATGGCTCGACGGCCAGTTGTTTCTTTTTCGTCTTCGATCACGACCTCTGCTTTTAGCTCGCAGCACCTGGCAATCACTCTGGTCATGACTTCGTTGTCCCGAGCCAGAATTTTGTCGGAGTTAGTATCGAGGAACTCAAAGAACGGCTCGTCCATGATGACGCCGTACTTGACGACTTCCGCCAGTCCGCTGGTGTAGTTGGCTGCGTCCAAAGTCGAAAGTACTGACGGGTCGATCAAAACGAACTTCGGTTGCCAAAACGCGCCGACCATGTTCTTTGACGCCGGCAGGTTGATACCAACTTTGCCACCCACGCTACTGTCGACTTGCGCCAGCAGGCTGGTTGGGATTTGGATGAAGTCGATCCCGCGAGCAAACGAAGCGGCCGCGAACCCGGCCAGATCACCAACGACTCCTCCACCGAGAGCAACGATGGTCGATTTCCGATCGGTGCCCAGTTCCAGAATTCGGATCCAGAGTTGTTCCAGCTGCGCTGCGGACTTAGATTTTTCGCCAACAGGGACAGTGATGGAATCGACTCGCTCAGTCAACTTGTTCAGCTGCTCGATCACACTCGTCAAATAATGCGTGGCGACTTGTTCATCTGTGATGACGATCAGATGTTTCCGGTCGCGAAATTCTGGCAGATCGACGATCGTTGCCAGCGAGCCTGGGTTGACGACGATGTCGTAGCTTCGCTGACCTAGGTCGACTGCAAGTCGTTGCTGCTCCGTCATGTAAGCATCCGTATCAAGCCGGGCTTTCGCCGGCAAGTTTGTCGCGAAGTGAATTCATGTAGGCCGGGACGTCGTCGGTATCGGCTTCCGGAGCCCAACTCGCAAAATCTTCTGGAGAAAACGGAGTGTAAGGCCCAGGCTTGGCTTCCAGAAAAATCGTCCCTTCGCTGAGGGCAACCAGCGAATGCCAGGTACCGGCGGGGATTTCGCAACCAGGATTCGAAGTGCCGGGTGTCAGACGTATCGCTTCTTTCACATCGCCGTTGGATTCGAAAATCATGACTCCGAGCTCTCCACGTAGACAAACCAGCAGCTCTGGTTTTCTTGCGTGGAAATGAGGACGCACGTACGAGTCGGGTTGGATCGCGATCACCATGCGTTGAAAAGGATCGTCCAGTTCCTCATGCAGGTTCTGATGCGAGCGTTTTCGATCGGAGGCTTCTGCTTTCGAAATTAAATCGGAATAGAACGCGTCGTTGAAGTGCACGATCGTGCGGTGAGTGACCGAGGCGGGCATGATGATTCCTTGTGCTGGAATTTTCTGAAGAAACTATTTGCCGCAATAGTCAATCGTGCGGGCAATTTCAGTTTTCAGTTTGTCGCGAGTGATAATGCGGTCGATGAAACCGTGCTGGAGAAGGAATTCACTGGTCTGGAATCCTTCCGGTAGTTCGATGCGAATGGTCGCTTTGATCGTTCGCGGGCCAGCGAATCCAATCAGCGCTTTCGGTTCGGCAAACACGACGTCACCCAACGACGCGAAGCTGGCAGCGACGCCGCCCATCGTGGGATTCGTCAACACGGAGATGAACAGGCCGCCAGATTTGTCGTAATTCGCAAGTGCTGCCGAGATCTTCGCCATTTGCATCAGCGACAAAATGCCTTCGTGCATGCGAGCGCCGCCGCCGGACGCGCTGATAATGATCAGCGGCAGGTCCTGTTCGGTGGCTCGTTCGACGAGTCGAGTCAGGCGTTCGCCAACAACCGAACCCATGCTTCCCATAATGAATTGGGAATCGGTGACGCCAATGGCAACACGTCGAGCGCGGATCATTCCGGAGCCGGTGATCGCTGCATCAGACAACCCCGTTTTCTTTTGTTCGCTTTTCAGGCGATCGGCATAGGGCCGGCTGTCTGCAAACTCCAGTGGATCGGTCGGAGTGACTTCCGCGTCCCATTCCTCGAAAGTTCCTTCGTCGAGAACCTGGCTGATCCGTGCACGGGCCGAGACGTACATGTGATGGTTGCACTCGGGGCACGTGTTGAGACGCTTTTCTGCTTCCTTGCGAAAAATCGCAGCTTTGCAGCCCGGGCACTTGATCCAAGTGCCCTCGGGGACTCCACGCTTTTTTTTATGATTTGACAAAGGTTGAACTTGGGCCATCTATAAGACTTTGAGCAGATTCGTTGCGTCTCAAAATTCGATCAGCAGATTTTCCCATAAAGGTCCAAGTCTTGCCAATGTGTTTTTTCACGCGAAATTCAATTTGATTGAAAAAGTAACCGGGAAAAACCCTAGTTCAAAGGCAAATCGTGGCCCATTTTTTCACGTTTCGTCGCCAGGTACTGGGCGTTGTGTTCGTTTACGGGCGGCAGGATCGGTACCTGATCGATGACTTCGAGGCCGAAACCACGCAGGTTAAAGGCTTCGGTTTTCTTTGGGTTATTGGTGAGCAAACGGACCTGGCTGAGTCCGATATCTTTCAAGATCTGAATCCCGACCCCGTAGTCGCGCATGTCCGACTTGAACCCGAGCGCGTGGTTGGCTTCGACCGTATCCATGCCCTGTTCCTGCAAAGCGTAAGCTTTGATTTTCTGTGCCAGTCCGATTCCGCGTCCTTCTTGCGGCAAGTAAACGACAACTCCGTTGCCTTCGTTGGCCACCATCTTGAGTGCCAATTCCAACTGGTCGCCGCAGTCGCAGCGAAGTGAGTTCAACAGGTCGCCGGTAAAACAACTGCTGTGCATTCGGACAAGCGGTGCCAGTTTTTGTTTGGCTGGTTCGCCCATGACGATTGCGATTGGTTGCTGATTCTCGTGTTTGACATCGTAAGCAATCACTCGGAAGTCACCATATTTCGTAGGCAGCTCCGCTTCGGCAATTCGCTTCACCAGTTTTTCGCTGACACGTCGATACGCGATCAAGTCTTCGATCGTGATGATTGGCAGTTTTTTTTCTTCAGCGACTTTGAACAGCTCATCACGAGTCGCGCGATTGCCGTCTTCGCTGAGTACTTCGCACAATACACCGGCGGGAGCCAAGCCAGCCATCCTCGCTAAATCGACTGCGGCTTCGGTGTGCCCTGCTCTGCGGAGTACGCCGCCTTGTTTGGCTAGCAGTAGATGTACGTGCCCGGGTCGCTGGAAATCTTCCGGGCGGGAATTCTTGTCCGCGATCGCTCGCACGCACGTCGCCCGTTCTTCGGCAGTGATCCCGGTCTGTGCAGACAAATGATCGAGCGGTGTAAGAAACGCCGTTTGTAATTTAGCCGTGTTGTTCTCAACCAGCGGTCGGACTTGCAATCGCTCGGCTGTATCCGGCAGAATAGGCATGCAGAAGTCGCCTCGACCGCTCATGATCAAGTTAATCGTTTCGGGCGTCGCTTTTTCCGCGGCGCAGATAAAGTCGCCTTCGTTTTCACGGTTTTCATCGTCGAGAACGATGACGACGCCACCGCGGCGGATTTGTTCGACGGCTTCTTCGATCGTGGAAAATGTCATTAAGACTGGGATCCTTTACTTTCGTTGGACTACACTATCCGCTTATTATAGGCACTTGAGATTTATTCTTAACCGCCAAAATTGGTTTGCCACAGGTTGAAATGAAACAGCTCAATTCAAACTTCAGTATTCTGGGTCGACCTGAGCAATCTGGTCGCAGAACACATGGTGAGTTTAACCAATTGTGGTTGCTGGCGATTGGGGGGCTGCTCCTGCTTTGGCCAGATTGCTCACATGCTGCTCGGTTTGGCTGTCAGGAACAGACGAAAAGCCAACGAAGAGAACAAAACGAAGGCATTGGGCAAAGCGAACAAATTGCCCCACCGGTCAGGTCAACTGAATCGGTTGAGTCACAAGGTGGGCCGGAATCCTCAGACGTGCCTGAATCGCCGCAGTCGCAGACTGACACCAAGCGAGACGCGGTGGAGCAGGCAACTGCCGAGCCTCGGCAATACGATTACAAGAAATTCCCGAACGTGGCCTATGTTCGAGAAGCCGATTACACGCTGTTGTGTGATATCTACCAGCCGCTTGGGGAGGGCCCGTTCCCGGCGGTCGTGGCAATCCACGGCGGTGCCTGGACGCATGGATCGAAGCTGAGCATGATCCGCCACGCCTGGAAGCTCGCTCGGGCTGGATACGTGGTTGTCTCGATCAATTATCGGCTTGCTCCCGAGTACAAGTTCCCGGCTCAAGTACACGATTGCAAGCGAGCGGTGCGATGGATCCGAGCCAAGCAGGAGAAGCTGAAGATTGACCCGGAGCAGATCGCGGTCTTTGGTTATTCGGCCGGCGGTCATTTGGGCGCGATGTTGGGGGCGACGGATGACTCCGATGGCTTGGATGGTGAACTCAGCAAGGAGGAGAAGAAGTTTTCGGCTCGTGTTCAATGCGTTGTCGTCGGAGGCGGGCCCTGCGAGTTCAGTTGGATCAAAAGCCGAGCCCTCGTGCATTGGATTGGCGACAATCCACAGAATGCCCCGGAGCTTTATACGCGGGCCTCGCCATTGCACTACGTTAGCAACGACGATCCGCCGTTTATCTTTTTTCACGGTGGCGGTGACAGAGTCGTGCCCGTGGAATCGGCAAAAAAAATGCACGAGCGACTTTCAGAGATCGGCGTTGCCAGTAAATTCCATACCGTTGGCGACAAAAGTCATATTGCGACGTTCAGCGATACGACCTGGTTGGACGAGGCGATCGCATTCATGGACGAGCAGCTAAGCCGCAAACATTATGAGTGAGTCGAGCGAAAGTCCCCGATCCGCGGTCCTGCAGCGCGAAGAATATATCGAGCAGGCGTACCTGTTTCGCGGATTGTCCAATCGGATGGCTGCTGCTGAGCCAATCCAGGAACTGCTCGTGCACTTGCGCGAAGAGATTCTGGCCACGACGAAACTGCCGCTCGCAATCGGCTATCTTTTGGCAGAGTTGAATCACGTCGGAACGATGTCGTCGGCGATGAAAAAGCTGCCGCATTACTTTGCACCGTTCCAAACGTATCTGATTTCCGAAGCGGAAAATGAGCGTGGACGATTCGACATGAACCTTGCTCTGCGGATTCTTGAACAGGAAGCGAAGATGCGGGCGGAGATGGAAGAACGCGTTTCGATGTTCTTCTTTCAGTTTGAAGCGATCTGTCGAAATCGTCTGAGCTACGATTATGGCCTGCAAGCGATCAGCCAGGATCCGGTCTACGACGATGGGTGGTCTTCCTGGGTGATGAGCGTTCGGCACAAAATTGGAATCGTTGATATTGCCGATTTAGTCTACGTCCACAGCCAACATTACCTGAACAAGTTACAGGAATCCGGCGGCGTGGATTCCGAACGTCCCGAACCGATTCTGTTCGGCATCAAAGAAGGCCGCATCGCGCTGGCGAACCGGAATAAGGAAACGTTGTATTTCTTTTCTGCGCTGCAACGTCAACTGGCTTATCCAACGGTGCCCAAGGCAATCCGCAAGGATCCGCAAGAAGATCTGTTGCCGAAAATGTTGAGGAAGTTGGAGCGTTTCGAAGTTCGCTTGAAACTACTGGAGGATGAGCAGCGTGATAAAGGAATCGACCTCAGTCAGTTTTACGATCCGCCTTCGACAAGCGGTGGGGAATTTGAGTGACCGTGTGGTAATGCGTCTGGATAGGTGAGGTTTTGCGAAACACGTGAAATTGGCGAAACGCGACTCTTTGGATTCTCGCAAATATGCGTTAAATGCAAAATTTACTGCGTAAATCATTGCGGTGTAAGCAGTTAGGGCTGTTGGCCCGGAATAGCCCTAGCGGAGCGGACTGTCCGGGCTAGAATCTTCACGATTGTGAACGGGGGTGGTGGCAAGAGACGGCGTCCATCACCCGAGACGATTCGAGCGTTGTTACGTTTTAATAACGCGTGCGTCAAAATCCCACGGTCAATCCACAACGGCTTTCCCCACATAGCTTTTAATTGTCGGCAAGTATTTTCATGTCACGCGTTGAATGCATTAAGAAACTCCGCGATTCCGCTCCATTGATTTTACCATCAATGTTGTTGTGCGATTTCGCGAACCTTGAGTCGGAGATTCGGCGATTGGAATCGGCCGGTTTCTGCAGTCTGCATCTGGACATGATGGACGGAGTTTTCGTTCCCAACTTTACCTACGGATTGACGATCACTCGAGCTGTTCGTGGCTGTACTGATCTGATTGTTGATGCACACTTGATGATTGTGGAACCAGAGAAATGGGTTAAGCCGTTTCGCGAAGCGGGCGCGGATGTGATTACAGTGCATGCGGAAGCGACCAAGGATCCGGCTGCCCTGTTGCGTCAAATCCGTGAACTCGATGCGGTAGCAGGTCTTGCTATCAATCCCTCAACGGATGTTTCGCAAATCGAGGACTGTATTGAGTTTGCGGATATGGTGCTGGCAATGACGGTGGAACCAGGATTTGGTGCGCAGTCGTTTGACGAATCGGTCTTGCCGAAATTGGAAATGATACGTGAAATGGCTGGCGATGAAATTCTGATTCAGGTCGATGGTGGCATCAATCAGGACACTGTCGCATCAGCGTTTCAACACGGTGCTGAATTGTTTGTGGTTGGATCCGCAATTTTTCGTACCGAGAACTACGAGACGACTCGAAATGGATTGCGGTCTCAGCTGGGGGAGATCAATGAGCGAATTTGAGAACACTGGATTGCGAATCGTCGTAGTTCGACCAGGTCAAACGGAACTGGATCAACAGGGTCGGATTTCAGGCAATCTCGATGTGCCACTGTCGGAAGATGGCAACGATCAGATCAAGGGCTTGGCCGGTGAGTTTGAAAAGCTCCCGGTGGACAAGATCTACGCTGGTCCTACCACTGCTTCACGGGAGACCGCGGAGCTTCTGGCAATCAAGAACAAGATCAAGATTCGGATCGAAGAAGATTTGAAGAATTTCGATTGCGGTTTGTGGCATGGCAAGCGAATCGACGAACTGAAAGAGACTCAGCCAAAATTGTTCAAGCTTTGGCAGGAACAACCGGAGTCAGTTTATCCTCCGGATGGCGAAACGATCGAAGAAACGCGAGCACGTGTGGAAAAGTTCGCCAAGCGACTGACTAAGAAAGCTCGAAACGAAACAGTGATCGTCGTCGCGGCAGAACCAGTCGCTTGTATCCTGCGAAGTGTGCTCGAATCAGTCGAAGTCAGCAAGTACTGGACGGTTGAAGCAAATTGCGGCAGTTGGTTCGAAGTCACATTTCATTTTCAGCCGGTCTCTGGGTAGCCCGCGAAATCAGTGTCAGAACACAATCCTCCACGAGTGGCAATTGTCGGCGGAGGAATTGCCGGGTTGGCTGCCTGTTGGGAATTGGCGCGGCTGAAGCCTGATTGCGAAATTACTCTGTTTGAAGCCAACTCTCATTTTGGCGGCGCGCTGAGGACTGAGTCTTCGAACGGGTTTCTGATCGAACATAGTGCCGACATGTTCCTGGGTGAACCGGATGCGGCGGTGCGTTTGTGCCAGGATGTTGGTCTGGGTGACGAGTTGATTCAGCCTAATGCGAAGCAACGATTTTCGTATGTTGTTCACCGGGGAAAGCTGGAGCGGATTCCGACGGGATTCGCGTTGATGTCGCCGAACAGAATCCTGCCAGTGCTACAGTCTCCGATCCTCAGTTGGCATGGGAAGTTGCGATTCCTGATGGAATGGTTTGCCAAACGGCCATCACAAAATTCGGACGAGAGCTTACGATCGTTTGCGGTTCGACATTTTGGCCGTGAAGTATTTGAACGGCTGATCCAACCGCTTGTCGCCGGGATCTATTCGGCCAAAGCGGAGGAGCTGAGTATTCAGGCAACGCTCGACCGATTCGTAAAGATGGAGTCGGAACATGGCAGCCTGATCCGTGCTGCCCGCGCCGCAAAATCCAACGTGGAATCTGCCGGCGCGAGGTATGGATTGTTCTTTGCACCCAAACGTGGGCTTCAATCGCTTGTCGATGCGTTGCTCGGCCGCTTGCAAACCAACAAGAACGTGCGTTTGGTGGACTCGACGGCGGTTGAGGAGTTAAATCGCGGTGGTGAAAGCTGGACATTGACCGTCCGGGGCCAAGAGGAGCCATTTGATGGTGTTGTTCTTGCGACCAAAGCAAGTGTCTCATCGACACTGCTGGCAGACGCGAGTCAGGCGGTGTCTTCCCAGTTGGATACCTTGAGATTCGGGTCGCTGGTAGTCGTGGCAATCGCTACTTCGCACGACAACTTTTCGACTGGTCCGCCAGTAGGGTTTGGTTTCGTCGTTCCAAAGATCGAACAACGAGACATCATCGCCGGCAGTTTCTCGAGCAACAAATTCCCCGGCCGCGCGCCCGAGCGCAAATTACTGCTGCGTTGTTTTTTTGGTGGTGATCAAGTCGAACGATGGTGTGAAAGCTCGAATGAGGATTTGATTGCTGTGGCGAACCGCGAGCTGGAACAACTGATTGGCTTTCGAGCTGATCCAACGTCAGATCAATATCGCGTCTTTCGTTGGAGAGATTGTATGCCTCAGTATCAGGTCGGGCATCTGGACAAGATAGCATCGCTCGACCGCGCGGTGTCCGAACTGAAATGCCTGGCACTTGCCGGTAGCAGTTACACCGGCGTTGGCATTCCGGCTTGTATTGAATCGGGCGCGTCGGCGGCCAGTCGGATCGCGGCTCAAATCTGAACGGCATTATCATGGTGAATCTGAAGAAGTTTTCTGCTACGATTGAAGTATGAACGAATCGCAGGGGCCAGGTTCTAATGCGGGGAACATGGAACTGGAACGGGAGCTTGCGTCGGGTCTTCGGGACGGCAAGTTTGAATCTATCTTTGAATTCCTCGAACACAAATCACACGATCTTCCGGCTGGGCAGATCGCCGGGTTGGTGCGCGTCGAGATCGAGTTTCGTCGATCGCAGGGGGAGCCGGCTGAGTTTGTTGACTATGTGCACAAGTTCCCTGAACTGGCCACTATCAGCAATGACTTAACGCTGACCAGGCCGTTCGAACCGGCTACCGCTGACCAGACAGAATTTGTCGAAATTGACACCACGCCGCCGACACGAAATTTGATCGAAGTCGGTGACAAGCTGGATGATTTTGACCTCGTCGCGCAGTTGGGCAAAGGCTCATTCGCAGTCGTGTTTCTTGCCCGTCAGGTTTCCATGCAACGGATGGTTGCGTTAAAGGTCTCGGAAGATCACGGGATGGAAGCACAAACGCTGGCTCAGCTCGATCATCCTAATATTGTCCGCGTGTTTGATCAGCGGAAAGCCAAGGATCACGAATTGCAACTTCTGTATATGCAGTACCTCGAAGGAGGAACGTTGCTGGATGTCTTGAAAAAATTGATGGACACGCCCAAGGAAGAGCTGGATGGGAAAGCGTTTGTCAAATGTGTGGACGAAGCAGTGGTCGAACGTGGTGCGACGCCGCTTCATGAATCCGTGGGGCGGCAGGCGTATCTGGAATCGAATTGGGAACAAACGATTTGTCGGATCGGTCATAGCCTGACGAAAGCACTGGACTACGCGCATCAAAAAGGCGTGCTGCATCGCGACATCAAGCCGGCGAACGTACTGATCGGAAGTGACTGTAGCGTCAAATTGGCGGACTTCAACATTAGCTCAGCAGACACGGTGATTGGTGACTTTAAATTTGGCGGAAGTCTGGCTTACATGCCTCCAGAACAAATCCGGGCGTTCAGTCGCGAGGACGATTTTAACCCGGAACAGCTTGATTCACGGTGCGACATCTATTCACTTGGCGTGATGCTGTATCAACTGCTCAGGCGGGAGTTGCCGTTTTATGCGATGTCGAAATCGCGAAGTGCGGGCGGGCTTGAAAACATGATCGCAGAGCGGGAGCATTCGCTGACGCGAATCTCCAGTTCATTGAAAGAACATTCGCCCCTGATGCGCAAGGCGCTGACTCGTTGTCTTCAGCCGGACGTCAACAAGCGGCCGGAATCCGCGCGGGAGTTGGCCAATCAGCTGGGGATTGGCCTCGACCCTCAAGCCGAAGATTTTTTGTTCCCGCGGCGACGTGATTGGGCTCTGTTTTTTCAGAAACAGTTTCTTGTTGTCTGCGTCGGTGTCAGTTTGCTGTTTAATATTCTGGCGGCCTGTTTTGTATATCGCTTCAACTTGATGGACTCGGTACCGGAAGCCGCCCATGGCACCTTTCGAATCGTTCAGTTTGTTATCAACGGGATTTCGTTTCCGCTGGCAATTGGGCTGTTTGTTTATATGACCTATGCTGTCCAATCCGCGTTGCGGCATTGCTTGCGCGGCGAAGACGCAAAGATCCCCGACTCGCAGTTTGCGATCCACCGAGCGTTGTCGGCCGGTCATATCCAGGCGGTTATATGTGCTGCGATCTGGATCGTTGCCGGGTTGATGTATCCAACAGTATTGACAGTTCTGGGCTGCAGTCTGTCGCAGTCGGACTGGATTGACTTCGTCGCTTCTCACACTTTGGCGGGGATCTCGATCACGTCACTCACGTATTTTGCAACGACTTATCTTACGTTGAGGATCTGGTTGCCAGTTCTGATTCAGAACTCGTTTTCTGAAAATGTAATCAGCACCGTGACATCCGGTTTGGTCGCACTTATTCGCAAAATACCGATCTATCAATTGCTCGCGGTTTCTGTGCCGCTGTTGGCGATTGCGTTGCTGGTGATTTTCGGTGACATCATGACTGGTGGTAAGTTTCCGTTGATTGTTCTCAGCCTGTTTGGCTTGCTGACAATCCCGATTGTCTTGTTCGGTGGCAATCGCGTACGGGCAATCTGTGATAAACTGCTGTACGTGTTTCGAAGAGACAGTTGATTCGAGAGCCGGAACACTTGTTCTTTCCTGGTCTGCTTCATCGCGTCCGAAGCAGACTATGTCCGGATGTTCACCAAGCAATGATTTCGAATATGGGTTTTGAACGACTGGTTGTTGTTGGTGCCGGTGCGATTGGTGGCACGATCGCTGGAATGTTGGCGGCCAACGATCACGCTGTTTTGTTGGTGGCTCGCGGAGAGCATGGTGAGTCAATCCGTCAGGATGGATTGCAAGTCAAGTTCCCGCATCGCACTTTGACCAGCCATCCCAGTTGTGTTGCGAGTGTTGAACAGGTTGACTTTCGACCAGACGATGTCGTCCTGGTTGCAACGAAGCTGTACGACGCGGAAGAAGTCATGGATGGTGTGCTGCGTCGAGCTGGCAGCAAAGTTCCGATGGTTACTGCGTTCAACGGAGTCCAAGGAGAGGCGTGGGCGATGGAGCGGTTCGAAACAGTCATCGGGATGTTGATCTGGATGCCATCGGTTTATCTCCACCCCGGCGATATTCGTGTTTACGGTGAGGACTGCCCTGGTGTGTTGGACGTCGGTCCTTACCAGGGGGAAGCAGCCATGAAGCTCGCCGGTAGCCTGGCAAAATGGCTCTCGAATTCCAGGTTCGATTCGGTTGTCCGCGATGACATTCAGCGTTGGAAATACGCAAAATGGATTTCGAATCTTGGCAACGCGGCCCAGGCACTGGTTGTTGATGACTGGAAGAGTGTTGCCAGGGCAGCGCAGGCGGAAGGTGAACTGGTGTTGAATGCGGCTGGATTTGATCGGGTAAGCACGGGCGAACTTTTGGATCGAGCTCGTCACATCAGGCTTAAGCCAGTCGACGGAGAGAAACGCCCGGGCGGATCGACCTGGCAAAGCCTGCAGCGAGGGCAACCTTTAGAAACGCCGTGGCTGGAAGGAGCGATGGCTGAACTAGCCGAACAGTCGGGTGTCAAAGCCGATGTTTGCCGGGCAATCGCCAATGCGGCCCAAGACCGTCGCCAAGTTTCCGCAGGCGAAATTCTGAACGGAACTTAGTCTCTGTCGAGGATTCATTCTCGACATGCGTGACAATTCGACGCGTAGAAAATCGCTTCGTTGTTCCGAATAATAGGTTGAGATAGCAGCAACGACAATTGCGGGTAGCACGTATGGAATTCTCCAGCATACCGCGGACCGGAAACCGGTTCCTGACCACGTATCGTTTCATGCGAGATCCGTTCGCTTGTTATCGAGACTGGAAGCAGCGTTTCGGCGATACATTCATGGTCAACGCGCTCAATGGCGATGTGGTCGCTTCCTGCAACCGCGAGAACATCCGCCGCATCTTTAAAGCTTCATTCGATGACGTGGCACCGTTCGCTGTCGACACTGTGAAACCACTGGTCGGTGGGTCTTCGGTATTTCTGATTCAAGGCGAAGCACATCGCCGCGAGCGATCGGTTTTGTCGCCTCCGTTTCATGGCAAAGCGATGCGGAACAAGGCTGGAGAGATTCGCGATTCTGCTCTACGAGTCGCCAAAGATTGGCAGCCTGGCGAACGGATCAAGGTTATGGATTCTTCGCTGGAGGTTTCACTGGAGGTCATCATTCGAATTGTATTTGGCATTCAAAGTGAAGAGTTGATTGATCGTTTCAAAACGTACATTAAGAGTTTTGTGTCCAGCTTCCACCCGCTGCTTGCTTTTACTCGGATCTTTCAGTCGTCCTGGTTTGGGTTGAGCCCCTGGAAAAAATTCACTGGCAACCGAGACCGTTTCTTTGAGTTGCTTGGCGAACAAATCGCTTTGCGGCGTCGAGAAGGTGGCAATGAAGACAGTGTTCTCAGCCAACTGATTCAAGCCAGGTATGAGGACGGGAGGACTGCGGGCGATAAGTCGATCCAGGACCAGTTGGTCTCGATGTTGTTGGCTGGCCACGAAACAACTCAAATCGCAATCGCGTGGGCAATGTCCTGGCTGCATCGTCACCCGGAGTACCTGGTTCGACTGCGCGAGAGTCTAAGCAAAGATGCTTCGATCGAAGCAATCATGAACGATGAGTTGCTGACCGGGGTGTGCAACGAGTCACTACGGTTGAATGCAATCGTTTCCGATACGGTTCGCACATTGCGAATACCAATGAGTTGGGAAGATGTCGAGCTACCGGCAGGCACCAATGTTGCAATTCCGATCTGCCTGGTCCACGAGGATCCCGAACTTTATCCAGATCCGCTGCGGTTCAATCCCGATCGCTGGCAAGGTGCCAGTTTTCGGCCCCACGAATACATGCCCTTTGGTGGTGGAGTTCGCAAATGCATTGGTGCCCCACTGGCGATTATGGAAATGAAAATTGTCATTGCGACCTGGGTGCATGCGTTCGAGTTTGAGCTCCCCGCGGACTCACCGGATGTCGAACCATTGCATCGGCGCAATGTTACCATGGCACCAAAAAGCGGCATCCCCCTTGTATTTCGTGGTAAGCAAAGTAAAACCTCGTCGCCTAAGTCAGCTTAAGCCTGCTT
>CAZXLW010000034.1:21664-47310 GCA_964641465.1 uncultured Pirellulaceae bacterium
TGAGCCTGCTTGAGCCTGCTTGAGCCTGCTTGAGCCTGCTTGAGCCTGCTTGAGCCTGCTTGAGCTCATCGCACTTTTTTAACAACAACCCAAGGTTCCTCTCCGGACTCGCATGTACTTTTTTTCGGTCAAAGCAAAACCAGCAGAAAACCGGGAGCCGGCGGATGAACCGCTGTACGTCCGCGTTGCCGAAACTCACGTCGGGAAAGGTGTCTTTGCAACCCGCCCGATCCCAGCGACGGCGATCGTCGGGCGGATTACGGGTGAGATGCAACACGGCTCCGAAGGTGGCGGCGAGTACACGTTCGATTTTGAAGACGGCATGCAGTTGGAGCCGGACGCTCCGTTTCGGTTTGTGAACCACAGTTGCGATCCGAACTGCGAGTTTGACATATTGGAAGAGCCCGGTCCGTTTGGGCAGCCGGGCGAGCGACATTTGTACTTGTGCGCGTTACGAAATATCGAGCCCAACGAAGAGCTTACGATTGCTTACAACTGGCCGGCATCGTGCGCGATTGAATGCCATTGCAACAGCCCGAATTGTGTTGGCTGGATCGTGTGCGAGACCGAATTGGACCAGGTTCAATACTTGTATGATGACGAGTTCGAACAATGCGACGAATTCGGTGTTCCCAGTCCTGAAAACGAACAAGAAGAATATTCTGACGATCAGGAATTGCCAACTCCGGCGTCCCAAATATGGGAACCGTAGAGACCATCGAAGGATCGTGACTTGATGACCAGCAAGAGCTCAAACTCACGCCCTAACATTCTGGTGGTGTACTATTCATTCACGAATCAGACGCATCGAGTCAGCGAAGTAATGATTCGAGAATTCGAAAGGCTTGGTTGTAACGCGACCGCATGCCGGATTGAGCTGGACGATCCCAGGTATCGCATCCAGTGGCCTTTCAAACCATTGATCCCAAAGTTTCTGAGGTGGTTCTTTCCTCAGGTGACTGGTCGCGTTGGGAAAGTAAAAGTTCCAGCTGAAGTTCTTGAGTCGGAAGAGTACGATTTGGTTTGTGTTGGTTCGCCGACTTGGTTTCTGAACCCGGCGTTGCCAGTTTCATCGTTCCTGAAGACGCCTGAGGCGGAACAGCTGCTGGCCGGAGGGAAACCATTTGCCGTGTTTACCGTTTGCCGAAAATTCTGGTGGAACAATTTGCGGGTCGTTAAGAAGCTGGCAAAGAATCGCGGTGGTAAGTTTCTGGATGGGGCCGCGTTCTGTTTCGAAGGAAACCAGATTCAAACCGCGCTTTCCTGTCTCGGTTACTTTCAAACCGGAAAAGATCAGGAACGCGTTTTCGGGATTCGTGTGTATAAGTTTGGGATTCCCGAGGAAGGGTTGGACAAGGCGCGTGAGTTTGCAAGCCGATTGGTGAGAATGACAGTAGGTGCGAGTTTAAGCGACAAGGCATAGCCGCCGGTGGTTGACCGTGACAGCCGGGCCGCCTAGTGGTTCTTCTAAGCTGAATTGAATAGTTTGTGTCCTGGTTTTGGGTGCCATGTTCACGCCTTTTCCAATAACAAGCCACCTCCCAGCAGCCGCATGCTTACGCCAGGGATGAAGCAATGGGCAACGTGGCGTGAGCATGCTTGGTCGGTACTGCACACATAACCACAACCGCTCGCGTTAAACACGGCCCCCGTCAATTCAGGTCTGACGAACCACTAGCCGCTGAGCAAGGCAACAAATGGACCGACATCCAGCAAATCGACAACGCCGTCCTGGTTGATGTCTGCCTTGTCCATGAATTCACCATTGCCGAGCAAGTCGACAAACGGACCGACATCCAACAGATCAACTGCACCGTCACAGTTGATATCACCTAGCTGCAATTGTGACTCAGCACAGATCCCAAGTGGGTTGTCGATCGCAATCTGCCAAGCAACATTGTTAAAGCCAGTCCCTCGATTGGCACCATTGTTTTGAGAACCACAGCCACCCTGCCCATGAACACCGATCGCTTCCCCGGTTTCCTCCAAAATCACAGGTGAACCAGAGTTTCCTCCGGTGGTGTCGGTACGGTAACGCAGAATCGTTCCATCTAATTCCTCGTAAGGACCCACGTGAGTCTTCTGTGCAGCATTGAAAGTTGGACTTACTGGAGCGGAGGTTGTTCCGAAGCCAGTGATACGAATTTGACCGTTCTTGCCAGGGGCATTTGGCATCGCCAGTTGTAAGGAACTTCCCTGAGCAGCCAGTGGAGACAGCCCCGTATTGGAATTATTGAAACATCCAAAATAGCACCAATCTGCACCTGAGCCGTTGGCCATTGCCTGCACGGAATCTGCGTCAACGGAATATTGATCTTCTGGCGGCGGGAAATTTAAGGAACCGTCCGGATCGGAAATGGGTACGTTAAAAAAAATAACGTCGGCCGAGGCAGCGCAATGGCCGGCGGTGATCATGCAATTGGAACGGCCGTTGAACAGCCACGCAGTACATCCTCCGGAAGTACGTCCGATACGTGCATCGTTGGACAACTCACGATCATCTATAACGTCGCAAATGGTTTCCGGCGGAGGGCCTTGTTCTTCGCCGGCCGTCGCCATACCGATGGCCACGCGATTATGCTTTGAATTTGGGTGCGCAAAAAGCTGAAGCAGGATTTGGTTGCCGTTAAAGAAGGCTGAGGTGTTTCGCCACTGGTGTGCTGTTTCCTGCTCAAGAATTTGAAACGCACCATCTTCCAACGAAGTCATCTTCAGCACTGAGTTGCTTTTTTCACCCTCGGTAAGCAGCAAGGTGTCGAAATGCAATCGTGTCCATTTGGCATCTTGAACGTATACAGTATGGCTCCAGACCAATTGAACTTCGTCTGAGTTGTTGCTCAAAGATCCAGAATCAATGTCCAGTGTGACATCGTGGCTTGGCGGCGGGCTATCGGTCGGATCGCTTTGGGCACAGGCGAAATTCTCTATAAAAGTGAATGTCGCGCACAACATGGCAAACTTCATTGCGGTGTTAAACAATATTCGATCAAGAGTCATCAATTTGCTCGTTACGTCCTGATTGCTGCTCGACCACCATTTGGCCGACTATTAATAAATTATCATTGCAAGTCAGCCGACTCAAGCAAAGAAGCCCAAAAGTGTCAGTACGAATGGGAGGGACCGGTGGTCCGGCGTCTATCATGTGGCTAATTCGAAGCCGAGGAAATAGTCGTCGCCGGATGTTTCTCGATCGAATGGGGTTCCGGAACAACGGCAGTTTGGTTGAGGCGTTGGTCACTACCGGGAACTGGTTGTCGCTATAATCAAAAGTCGTATTTCGTGAATGCGCGAAGTCTCCGGCCGAGCCTTTGACTTCGCATTGTTCGGCCAGAACGCCGGCAGAATAAACGCGATCGATCGACGTAAATATATTTCTATAGCCTGGGAGTGACGCACGTCCGGTGCGATGAGGATGAGGATGAGGAGTGAAAGCTCCCCTATACTCGACCGCGTCAGCCCCTTTGCGTGAGATTACTTCGCGTTCGTACGCCTTGGAGTTTAATTTGAAACGTATCAGTAAGTAGTCGGCCGCGAATCGCTTTGCTCAATATTGATTGGCCTCACGCAACGGCGGGGAAGGCCCAAAGATTCTGAACCTGATTTTTTGCGCACTTACTTTGCCTATATGCGTTCGATTTATGGCTCAGTCTTTTGCCCATACTTCCCGGTTTCACGCGTCTGGTAAACTCGTCGCATCAAATCGACTTGCTCGAGCTTCAAGTTGTGTGAACCAGATCGCACATTTTTGATTTCGCCATTTTTTCTGGGAATTCGTCGAAAAACAGGTGCTCTCAGTACAAACTACTTGAAATACGGTTTTTTTCCGATCAAATTTTGGTTCAGGAAATAGCAGGGTTTGCGCCTGTTGCCGAAATGGAAGGAAGCAATGCATAAGTCCACGGAACCGATAGGGTTGATGGAAAAGTCCTGCGACATTCCGGTTGTGGGTATTGGCGCTTCGGCTGGTGGTCTTCGATCGCTGGAAACTCTGTTTGATCACATGCCTTCTGATACGGGCATGGCGTTCGTTGTCATCCAACATCTTTCGCCAGACTTCAAAAGTCTGATGGATGAAATACTTGCTCGCCATACCGACATGACCATTTGCATCGCAACGCATGGCATGGTGATCGAGGCGAACCATATTTACTTGATACCGGCAAGTAAAGAATTGCGAATCGTTGATCAGAAACTGAAGCTTGCAGAGTTCACGGAAAACATTCACAAGCCGATTGATATCTTCTTCAGATCGTTGGCCAAAAATTGTGGGTCCAACTGTACCGGCGTGGTTTTGTCGGGAACAGGAAGTGACGGCTCCGATGGCATCCAGGTCATTTTTCGAGAGGGCGGATTGACGATTGGGGAATCCATCGAGTCCGCTGAATTTGATGGAATGCCAAGGAGCGCCGCGGCGACAGGCTGCCTCGACTATGTATTGCCGGTCAAAGAGATCGCCCCGTTGTTGGTTAAGCATGCCGTTGCCCCCTTGAGGCGTCTGCCCAAAAGCCAAACCGTTGACCCAAACCTGGAAGGGATCAATCTGATCTTTTCTTTGTTGTCGATGAGCTACAACATCAAATTTGAGCACTACAAACCCAACACAATCGCCCGGCGCATAGAACGCAGACAAAATCTGACCAGTTGCGAAACGGTATTTGAATATGCGGAACTGGTCAAGAACGACCAGAAGGAACTCGATGCGCTTTATCACGATTTGCTAATCGGAGTCACAAGATTTTTCCGGGACAATGAAGCTTTTAGTGAACTCGAAGAAACGATTGAATCGCAACTGGAAAAAGTACCGCTCGATGAGACGTATCGAGTTTGGGTCGCCGGTTGTGCCTCGGGTGAAGAGTGCTATTCGATCGGGATGATGATTCTCGATTGCATGAAGCGAAAAGGGAGAAAGCCGCTACTGAAGATCTTTGCGACTGACGTTCATCAACGGATTCTGGATTTTGCTGCCAAGGGCGAATACGAGCAGGAGAATTTGGAGTTTGTTTCGGGGGAACGTCAACGTGAATACTTTGAGCAGCTTTCTGATGGTCGTTTTCGTGTCAATGCAACGTTGCGTCGCCATCTCGTTTTTGCTTGTCATAACGTGATTCAGGATCCGCCGTTTACCCGCGTCCACATGGTCACGTGTCGAAACATGCTGATCTATTTTCGGCAGAAAGCTCAGACGATTTCGGTTTCGTCGTTTCATTTTGCATTGAAAAAAGGCGGCATTCTATTCCTCGGCTCCAGTGAAACGCCGGGTGAGTTGAAAGACGAATTCGCTGTTGTTTGTCGGACATGGCGAATCTATTCGAAGATCCGCAACCGCCCAGGGCTCATTGAGCAAACCAGGCACATCAAAGAACGGGTTGCGCCGTCGGTTTCTCCGATGTTAACGAGGATTCAGGATCAGGACGCGACGTTTGGTGCCCACCGCCTGCTGGACATGTACGATACCGTTCTTCGTGAGAAGATCCCGTCTGGTTTGATTCTGGACTACAAGCAAAACCTCGTGCACATTTTCGGCGATGCGAGAAAGATGTTGCAGAACGCTGAAGGCCGCTTCTCGGGCAATATTCGTAGTTTCTTAACGGGTGACGCAAAGTCGGTTGTCAGTGCGGCACTGATTCGAGCGGGTAAGGATGTTGGTGCGGAATTCACGGTCGAGAACGTGTTCTTGATCGAAGGCGACGAATCCACGAATTGCAACATTTCCGTGCAGGCGATTTCCGGCAGTAAAGTTGAAAACCTTCTTTGGGTCTTGCAAATTGTCACCAGAGCCCCAGCGGCCAGTCGAAAGAAGGTGACGGTCACGCAGCAGAACAATGACGTCTCGTTGCTGGAAACGGAACTGAGTTTTACTCGCGAAAGTCTCAACGCGACGATTGAAGAATTGGAAACAAGCAATGAGGAATTGCAAGCAACCAACGAAGAGATGGTTGCCTCGAATGAAGAACTTCAAAGTACCAATGAAGAGTTGCATAGCGTCAACGAAGAACTTCATTCGGTAAACATGGAATTCCAACGAAAACTGGATGAGCTCGAAGAAACGACTAACGACCTTGAGAATCTATTGGCTACGTCTGATATCGGTACGATTTTTCTCGATCGTGATTTGCGAATCCGAAGATTTACTGAAGTGATGACGAACCATTTTGACTTGATGCCGCATGACTTGGGCAGGTCGATCAAACGTTTCTCAGCCGCGATCGAGTATTCCAACCTCGTCGAGGATCTTCAAGAGGTCGTGCAGTCTGGCAGTACGATGAGCCGGATGGTGAACGACAATGCCGGTAACTCGATGTTATTGAAGATGGTGCCGTATCTTTCGGAAAATGAAATTACAGGCGTGATCCTGAATGTCGTAAACAACACGGTCGGGTTTGCCGTCCAATCAGATGCCGGTTTTTGGGAATGGCCGGACGTTTCCAAGGATGAAATGGTTTGGTCAAGCAATTGCTATCACCTCCTTGACTTGGAACCTGATTCATTACCTGCAACATTTTTGAACTGGAAAGATCTGATCCACGTAGACGATTTGCACAAACTGAAAAGCATTCGTAGCAAGCATTGTTCGTTCGTGAAAACAGGGCGGCTTGTGGTTCGAATGAGGTACGGTCAATCCGGGTACAAAAATTACGCGTATCGTGGTGTTTTCAAGATGTCGGAAACGGGCGAACCACAACAGATGATGGGTTCCTTCGAACTTGCCGAGGGGAGTCAGCCGCTTCCCGCAAAAACACACTATCGTCCATCGCGGCCGCGTCAAAAAATCCCTCGATAGACAATTCAAAATTGCAAATTCAACAATAGTTTATATTTTATTTATTACAGTTCAAATCAGGGTTTGGTTCGTAGTCTCGACTTCCGCGGGAATGTTAAAAATTTCCGCCTCAAGGCGTTACGGAAACTTGCTAAATCCAGTTTTAAAAATGCTCAACTAGTTAAAGCAAAAGGCCACTCAGGATTTGGCTTGTTTGATTGGACACGGATGGATAAGAATTCAGAAAATCGTTCTTGCGAAAGCGCCCGGGCCGGCTCGAATTTTTTACCGGAGGATTCTGGACTTGGAGCCCATTGCAATGTTGAAAAACCGCTTGTAGTTGCGATTGGAGCATCTGCGGGTGGAGTGGAAGCCCTGGAAACTCTTTTTGCTCAAATGCCAATTGATTTGGGCGTGGTCTTTATTGTTGTGCAACATCTTTCGGCTGAGCACGAAAGTCTGATGCCGCAGATTCTCGGTCGGAAAACAGATCTGCCAGTCAAAGCAATCGAAAACGATATGCGTTTACTGGCTGGGCAAGTCTTTGTTCTGCCCAGTGGTCACGATCTTCAGGTGCATCAAGGCAAGTTTGTCCTTAGCGAACTGGGCGGTGATCGTTCTGTGTTGCCGATCAATCTGTTGTTCGAGTCTGTTGCCGTCGAATATGGTGATCGGGCCGTTGCCATTGTGCTTTCAGGAACAGGAACCGACGGTTCCGAAGGCGTCAAGCAAATTCGGAAGCACGGCGGAATGGTGATCGTTCAAAATGAGCAATCTGCCAAATTCAACGGTATGCCAAGAGCGGCCATCAGCACTGGCGTCGCCGATGCAATCACTTCGTTGGAAGAGATTCCCGAAACGCTTTCGGCTTACGTACAGATTGTGCCGACTGGAATATCTCGCAGGCTGCAGTTTTTGGCAGAGCAGGATGTCGACCATCAAATAAAACTGCTGCTTCACAATCGCTTTCAAATTGATTTTGAACTCTACAAAACCTCGATGACGGACAGGCGGATTCGCCGGCGCATGGAGCTGGTTGGGGCATTCGACAAGGAGAGCTATTTTGAAAAAATTGTAGATGATCCGGAAGAGCTTCAAGAGTTGTGCTTCGATTTGTTGATCGGTGTCACTGAGTTCTTTCGCGACCGTGATACCTTCATGGAGTTGAGAAATCGAATATTGCCGGATTTGCTAAAAGAAGTTGACGGTAACGAGCTGAGGATCTGGGTTTGCCCCTGCTCAACCGGAGAGGAGGCTTATTCAATCGCGATATTGGTCGACCAATTACTGAAAGATAGCGGCTCGTCAGTCGACTTCAAAGTCTTCGCCACCGACGTTAATCAAAAAGTGATCGACTTCGCCAGTCAGGGACTCTATTCCGAAGCACAACTTGAAAACGTAAGTTCCGAGTTGCTCGAAACCTATTTTGAGAAAGTAGACGACCAATATCAGATCGATCGGGAGTTGCGGAAAAACGTCGTCTTTGCAAAACACGACGTGCTGCAGGATGCTCCGTTCACCAAGCTGGATTTGATTTGCTGTCGCAATTTGTTGATCTATTTTAAGCCCGAAGCGCAGCGCAAGACGCTTTCGCTGTTCAATTTTGGGCTTCGTAATGAAGGTGTCCTGTTTCTTGGCCCCAGCGAATCCATTACTGGGCTCGAATCGAAATTCGAATCGCTCAGTGACAAAAGTAATATTCACAAGAAAGTGTCGACGGTTCGAATTTCGCAGTTCGAGCATGGCAGAATGATCAAGAATGGCAACAGTCATCAAATCGTTGCGCGGTCAGGAAATCCCGTGGCTGAAGGCAATGAAGAAAGCCTGAGCCTGACCAGAACGTACGATTCTTTGCTTGAGCAGTTTGTGCCAACCGGTTTCCTCGTGGACGACAAAGACAGGATTCTGCACATTTTTGGAAGTGTGGCTGACTATTTCCAAGTGACCTCAGGGCGAACGTCCGCCAATTTGCTGGACCTGCTCCCGCCCGACATCGCGAGAGCGGTTTTCAGCGGATTGAGACAGATCGGCTTAATAAGTTCAGAAGTGGTGAAGCTGTCAGTCGATGCTGAACCAGGCAATATTCAAATCGTCATCCAATCAGTCGCCAACGATCCTTTAAACAGACGTTTGGTTTCCATCAAGCAAGACGAGGTGCAACAACACGAGTTGGAAACGACGACGTCAAACGGTCTGAGTTCAGAAGCCAATTATGATTTTGCCGGCAAGGAAGTACTGGAACGGAAGCTGCGCGAGACCGAGTTGTTGCTGAGGGAATCAGTATTGAATCTGAAGTCATTGAATGAAGAGCTTCAATCGACCAATGAAGAACTGATTGCGTCCAACGAAGAACTTCAATCAACCAACGAAGAACTACGAAGCGTCAATGAAGAGTTATGCAGCGTCAATTCGGAACACCAACGCAAAATTGCTGAGCTGATGGAGCTCACTGATGACATGGACAATCTCCTGGACAGTATCCAGGTGGACACGATATTTCTAGACAACGATCTACGCATTCGTAAATTCACACTCGGGCTCGCGCGGATTTTTGATTTGGTCCCTCACGACGTTGGCCGTCGGTTCGATCGACTTGTTCATGGGTTGAAAAACATTTCGCTAGTCGAGGAAATCAGGAATGTTCTGACATCCAAGAAACGATTGGAAAAGGAAGTCCAATGCGAAAACGATAACTGGTATCTGCTGCGAGTTTTACCGTATACCACGGGCGATGCAGCAGACGGTGTGCTGCTGACGTTGATCGACATTGATTGGATCAAGCAAACAGAATTCAAGCTGTCAGAACTTTCAGACATTGTTTTGTATTCCGACGATGCCATTTTCAAAGCCACACCGGCAGGGCTTATCCAAACATGGAATCAGGGTGCCGAAACGCTCTTTCAGCGCACGTCGAGTTCGATTATCGGAAAGCATCTCAGTGAACTTGGTTTGAGCGATCGGGATAAACGTGAAATGCAATCCGCGATGGATCAAATCAATCAAGGTTCAAGAATTGATCACCTTGAATTGCAGACGATTTGTGAAAATGGTGAACCGGTTGATGTGCAAATGTCTGCTTCGCCGATTTTTAACGCCGAGAACAAAGTGATTTCGACATCCATCGTGATTCGGAATTTCTCCAAGCAGAAACAGGCTGAGTTTGTGAACCGGCGAGCCGTTCGGCAACGAGATCGTTTCCTCGCAATGTTGTCGCACGAATTGCGCAACCCGATTGCCGCAATCATGAGTGCGTTGGGTGTGTTAAGAATTTCAGACGATACAAAAGATCACGAGTCGGCTCGCGTCACGATTGAACGACACTCAAGGCAACTTTCAAACCTGCTCGATGACCTTCTGGATGTTTCCCGGATCACCCATGACAAAATCAAACTTAACCTCAGCCCCGTCGACTTTGTCAAACTGACGAACGAAGCGATCGAGTGCGTTAATGGTAGAGTGTTGGAAAAAAGCCAGGTCCTCAGCATTGAATTGCCAAATTATCCGCTTTTCATATACGCCGACTCAACCCGCATTCTTCAGGCGCTCGTGAATTTGCTGGTGAATGCTACAAAGTACACACCGACGGGCGGTCACATCAGAGTTTTGATTCTTGAAGAAGAGGACTCAGCCGTTCTGGAAGTCGAAGACGACGGAGTTGGGATTGAGCCAGAGCTGCTGGAAAATATTTTTGAGATATTTGTTCAGGCTGAGCAAACACTTGATCGCCAATCGGGCGGAATGGGGCTTGGTCTTCCTTTGGTCAAGATGATCGCCAAGGCACATGGTGGCTCGGTTGAAGCAAACAGCAAAGGCAGCGGTTGTGGCAGCAGTTTCCGATTCCGGATTCCTGCGTTAAAAGACATCGACGACGCGATGATGGGGCCGGCCATCGAAACGCAGGCGGCGCCGGAAGCAAACATCGGGGAACTGAAAATCTTATTGGTGGAGGACAACCCTTCGACCAGAAAGATGGTCAAGATCTTTCTCGAATGCCACGGTATCAGCGTATTGGAGGCGGCCGATGGCCTCGAGGCAGTTGAGAAATTTAAGAACCATCAACCGGACGTATGCGTCGTCGATATCGGCTTGCCAGATTGCAACGGATTCGAAGTGGCAAAACAGATTCGAAAATCTGGTGGTCAGTCGACGACTCTGATTGCACTGACAGGCTACGGGCTGCCCAAAGACAAAGAACTGTCGATTGAGGCGGGCTTTGATTTTCATTTGGTGAAACCTATTGACCCTGAGGAGTTGGTCAAAGTGATCACCACCGTTGTGAATCCAAGCCCGGTAAACACCTGACAAAACAAAGTGAGACGGAAAACCTTGATCTAGTTTTCCGTTGAGTAATTCCGACGCGGATCAAGGCGATGTTGTAGCAAATTTCATCATGCGAGATAACGATGCTGGTTTTAACACGAAAAATGAACGAAACAATTGACTTTCCGGAGCTCGACATTTCAGTAAACATTTTGAGCCTGGGGGGCTCGAAAGTTCGTATCGGTATTGATGCGCCACTTGAAATTAAAGTCATTCGCGGCGAATTGAAAGTTGATGAGGAACCCAGAAGTATTCGACTCAAGTCGGAAACCGAGCATGGACTTCGAAATATCCTGAATGACTTGAATGTTGCAACGGCTTTGACCAGAAAGTTGATCGCGAACGGCAAAACGGGATTCGCTGCAACCGTGCTTAACAATGCGTTAAGCGATTTGGTGTCAAAAAATGATGAAGACGTCAAAATCGAGCCGCCATCTTCTTTCGATTGCTATAAGGCGAAAGCACTATTGGTTGAGGACGTTACCAACGAGCGCGAAATGCTGGCTGGATTTTTGCGATTGCATGGTTACGAAACAGACACTGTTGGCGATGGACTGGATTGTCTGGACTACATCGAATCAAACGAGGCTCCAGATTTTATTTTGATGGATATGAATCTTCCTCGCTTGCATGGCGCCGACACGATTCGAAAATTGCGTGAATCGCCTCATTGCGACGACGTAAAGATCTACGCGGTTAGTGGAGACAGTCCTGACTCGGTAGGAATGGATGTCCAAAAGGATTTGATCGAAAATTGGTTTCAAAAGCCACTTGAACCGCAAGCGCTGATTCGAGAGCTTGATCAACAGTTTGCTGTGACAGATGCGATGGAGTCAGCTTATTTGGACTGACCCAGGCCAGCAGGAATCTTGGCGAAGTGGGGGACGGCGATATTCGCATGGCATTTGTTCTTACAGACCTTCAGGCTGGGCAAGGCGCAGTTGATTGGGCAAATGCGGGACGAGCATAGAAAAGAATGAGCATTGAGACTGGGCGGGATCAGTTTCTGACAACGGTGGTTAGCTAAGTCTGTCCGCACGCGCTCCGAGCCACGCAGCATTGCTCTTGCTGCTAATTCAAAAAACGTTGCTGCGCCATCAGGATCAGGATGCATGTTGGAGCGTGCGTGATCTGTCCGTTCGAAATTTGCTCGCAAGCTGATTGCAACGGTATGACTTGGCGTTTAATCAGTTCCGTGCCGTCTGGGTTGCTTGGTACGTCGGATAGTTGCGTCGCGAAATACAACCGTGTCGGCGAGATCATGATGGTCGTGAATGGGTCGACAGTTGTCAGGAACTCCCACTTGGCAGCTTGGATGCCAAGTTCTTCAGCGAGTTCGCGTCGGGCTGTGATGTCCGGGTCTTCGTCAGGCTCGATACCGCCGCTGACGGCTTCCAGGGTATGCCGGCCAACTCCGTAATGAAACTCGTCGGTCAGGTGCACATTTAGCGCTTCGTCGATCGCCAATACGCAAACGCCAGGCTTCATCGAAACGACTACGTGGCTACCATCCTGCCCGTCTGGGCGAATTACGTCGTCTTGCCAAACATGAATGAAAGGATCTCGATAGACTTCATTCGTTTTCTTTATCTTCCAGGGGCCGTGTGATTTCATTTGGCAATATGTAGAAATAAATAATTTGTCTCGGAGGCCAACAGGCACCAGAATATAAATGGAAGTGAAATGTTGCAATGAAACCTGATTGAATTTAAGGGCTCTTCAAAAAGTTAAGCAGTGGTTATGGGAGGTCGAGGCTTCTACCGACACGTTACGTTTTGTTCGTCGGCAGGAGCTCAACCTGTTAAATTCACTCTTTGAGAAGCCTTGGCTTAAACCGAAGGGGGTTGCGATGACTTGGTGGCTAACTGAACGAGAGTTTCGTCAAAGCGGTGCGATGGAAAGCGGGATTACGATTAACGTCCCGTTCCTGAAAGAGATCAAGGAGGACAGTATCCCGGTTCGGGTTCGTACGAGACATCTGGAGGCGCAGCTGGCGGAGCAAAAATGTTCTGCGAAGGAAGCATTGCAAAATCTTGCGCAATATCGAGATTCGCTGGAAACCTATTTTGCTCTGGAAGAGTTTTACGGCTACTTCAACAATGCCATGATCACGAACCCGATTGTGACGCCTCGAGCCAGCGAGCTGCGAGCGGAACATGCGGAGTTATTTACAATGATCACCAGTTTGATCGAAGCTGCCGAGCAACTTGTGTATCAGGAGCAAGATCCGGCCCTGACTCTCACCGAATTGTCCGAGAATTTTCGAGGGTTCGCCAGTCGACTGGAGTCGCACGAGCAAGAGGAGATGGATTTGATGATGCAGCTCTGCAATGAAGAAATTGGAGTGGGCGACTAGACGCGTTGATAGCGAGAATCTTCGTAGTATCCAGCAAGCATCTTTGGCCTGCCATTTCGGCCGCAAATTCAGTCTGCAAAACTCGAAAAAGTCGGGCAGTAAACTCTAGGCTAAATGTCAACTTGGACTAGAATATTCGTTTTGCATTCTGGAATAAAGTATCGTGAAAGTACTGCTCGACGAAAACGAGTTGAAACAGGGCGTTGATGAGCTGGCTGCTGCTATCAACCAGGAATACGGAAGCCGCCCTCTGACAATCATTGGTGTCTTGACGGGTAGCATCGTTCTGTTGGCTGATGTTATCCGCAAGTTGGAAATGCCTCTGCGCGTTGGGGTTGTGCATACGAGCAGCTACGAAGGCACGAAACGCGGTTCCTTGACGATCAACGCCGAGATGATGCTGGACGTGGCCAGCCGGGATGTTCTGCTGGTCGACGATATTTTTGATACCGGAAATACGTTGGCCGAAGTCATGGAGTTGATGAACGCTTTGGGTCCGACCTCGGTGAAATCGGCCGTATTGCTGCTGAAAACCGGAAAGCAGGAAGTTGAATATCGCCCGGATTTTGTTGCGTTCGACATTCCGGATGAGTTCGTCGTCGGGTACGGACTTGACTATAATGATGAATATCGAAATCTTCCTTATTTGGCTTGTTTAGAGCCAAGTGATATTCACAGCCAGGTGTAATGAATCCGCTCTCTGAACCGAGACCGAAAGACCTGCTCATTGTTACGCGCCGATTTTGGCCATACTCTGGTTTGACCGAAATTGCGTTAGCGGAACTGGCTCAGAATTTTCAAGCGTTTGGTCATCGAGTCACCATCGCTTCGCTCCGTTGGGCCAAAGATTGGTGTGAAGAATTTGACTTCTGTGGAATCCGTGTTGTTCGATTTGGCCGCCCAGTCGCCGGTCCCTGGAGTTCGTTTCGTTACTCGCGGGCGTTAGGCCGGCATCTTAAGCTCAACGACTATGACGCCGTGATCGTCTCAGGATTAGGTGACGAGGCGTTGGCCGCGACCCGAACAGTCAATGAAGAGACGCCGGTTGTGCTTCACATTGATGAAGGATTCGATGGCGTGTTTGGATCAATTCATCGCAAGCATATCGAAACCTGTCTCGCTGCCGACGCGGTTGTGGCAAACAGCCCAGCGGTGGCCAGTTTTCTGCGTGGCTACTCAGAAATGCCGGAATTGAGCGTGGTCCCAATGGGCATTCGTCGCAGTGAAAACTCAATTGGCCCCAAAGTTGGCCGCGGAGAAATTCGCGAATGCCTGACCAAAACCCATCCAGTACTTCGCGTTGAACGAGACCAGTTACTGGTGGTGGCGTGTTCGCGAATGAATCATGAATGCGGATTGACCCAAGTGGTGGAAGCATGGCCTCAGGTCCTGCGGCAAACTCCTGGCGCGAAGCTGTGGTTGATTGGCGAAGGACGAAGTACCGGAAAAGTTTGGGAGTCGATTATCAAGTTGGACCTGGCGCATAGTGTTATATTGCCTGGTAATTTTGATAACCTGGATGAGATCTTTGCTGCCGCCGATCTGTATGTCCACGCGGATGGTCCGTCGCAAACTGGAGATGGGCTGTTGCGTGCGATGGCCAGTGGGATTCCGGCTGTTTGCGTGCGGAATCGGTGGACCTCACAGTTTATCGAGCATGGTCGCAATGGTTTACTGGTCGACCCGAGTTTGTCGAATGCGGATCTCTGGGCAAAGGCCGTTGCGGACGCCTGGTCTGACGAACACTGGCGATCAGAAGCTGGCAGGTTAGCGGCAAGTACCATTGGACCGCAGTGTCTGCCGCAGACGCAAGTGAATCAGTACCTCGCCTTGTTGGCGAAATTCTCGGGTCGATTGCTTGAGTCTGCCCAGTGACACGGATTCTGTTTGTAGTTGACGCACCGTACGATTTTGGCGCCCTCCTGCAGCTCAATGTTTTGATCCGCGGGTTGGACCCCAGTCGAAACGAAATACACCTCGCAATTATGACGGAGTTGGCTCCATCTGGATTGTTCGCTGAGAATTCCGAACGCCATCTTGTTCCACCGAATTCGACTGCTTCCCAGAAATTTGTGTGGTTGCGCAGCTTGATCAAGCATTTGCAACCGGAAATTGTTCATGCATGGAATAACTCAAGTCATACACAAGTGAAGAATGCGACCAGTTTCACGAAGAACTGCCGTCGTGTTTTTACGTTTCTGGAGCAACCGGAATCCCGAGGATTTTTCCGCAGTTGGTCTGATAAGTTTCAAGTGCGTGGGTCGGATGCGTTCATTGTGTCTCATCAAACGCTGGCTGATGGTTTACGGGAACAGGGTTTGCAGGAACTCACAGTTGTAAACAACACGATCTCTGATCACGATTCGGATCGGGCGGCAGCGAGAGCTCGGTTGCTTGAGTTGGTGGGCTTGGAACCTGGGTCCACCGGCAGCGTGTATCTGGCAGGTGCGACACCCAGTTTCCGACCGCGATTTCGTGTCAAGGATATCGTGTGGGCGATGGACCTGTTGTGTTGTATTCGCAAAGACATCCACTTATTAATTTTTGGCGACGGGGATGACGCAGGGATTCGACGATTCATTTCGTTTACAGAGGCGGGCGACAACGTACATCTCGTTCCTCGCGACTTGTGGCGTGAATGTGATCTGGATGGTCTCGACGTTTTTTGGAATTCGCATCTGCAAACTCCTAATCCAACATCGTTGTTGACCGCGATGGCTAACGAGGTTCCGGTGATCGGAGTTCTTGGTCCGGAGACGAGTGACCTGATGAAACCTTTGGCGACCGGGTTGGCTGTGAATTTTGGTGCGCGAGACGAGTTATCGCGGTGGACCAAGTTCCTGATCGAACAACCGGATTCGCGAGCACAGTTGGTCGCCCAAGCCAGAAATTATGCCGAGCAGAATTTCCCTACCAAGGCAGCGGTCAGTGCATACGAAATTCTTTACGGGTGACGGATGTCACCGATAAAGATGCGTGCAAAACATTTGGGCGAGAATCAAGACCGAGATGATCTTGAGCCCGGAAAGATAGTATTGGCGACTACATCAGCCAGAAGTCGCCAGACAGCACGGAGTTTGGGATTCCGCTGATTCCGGATTACTTCTTGCGATGGCGAATCTTGGCTCGCATGCGTCGCTTCTTGCGTCCAACTTTACGACGGCCTTTTCCAGTTTTTTTCGTTCCCACGCACTCTTCCTTATATTTTGGATCAATGAATAACCGCTCCACTTTCCGGGAGGAATCCATAAGTGTAGTCGAAGCTCGGGAAGGCTAACAAGTCAAAATCTTGCCTTGCCCGGCATAGTTTTCGCGACCGCCACAGACTAACAGTGAATCTGGAGCGATTTCGGCAGATGTAGGGCCCAAGTAAGTGGCTGGCTGGTGTGTGATCGGTCGGATGTGATCGGGCTGCTTGCATGCACTATTTCAGCCGGGCGTTAGCCGGCCGGCCTTAGCCCACGGTTCCTGGCCTGGGAGGAGCGATCGGTTGGTTTTTTCGTGACCAAGTTCATTGTTGCCGCGGTTAACGGTGTCAGGCGGTGTCAGGCATAAAAAAAGGGGCAGGTCAATCAAGGATCAGACCCGCCCCTTTCACTTCGCCCTCTTCTCTCAAAAGGGCCCCCACTTTCAACTGCCCACAATCAAATCTACGAATGGTTCAACGTCGCTCAAATTCACAAAACCATCCATGTTGATGTCTGCTTCCGGACGGTACGTTCCTGACGTGACAACGTCGATGAACGATCCGATATCTGCTAAATCAAATTCGCTGTCCCCATTGGTGTCGCCGAGAACAAAATTGTCGCAATCGACAAACAAAGTTACCACTTCGTCGCTGCCCGAGTAGCCGGCGGCAATATCGTCTTTGCCGTCACCATCGAAATCGGCCGCGACCAGCCCCACGGGGATGTCTCCGTATATGGCCGATGAATCCAGCTCAAATCCGCCGTTACCATCATTGGTCAGGAACGTCAGCGTATCGGCATCGCTGCAAGCCACCACGATATCGAAGTCCGAGTCACCATCGATGTCGGCCGTGACGATCTCTTGCGGAACTCCCGATTCGAATGGTAACAGCAAAGGTGCCTGGAATGTGCCGTCACCGTTACCAACGATAATGGACAGGTCTCCCGATACGGCATTTGCAGTGACCAAATCAACAGCCGAATCGCCATCAAGATCCGCAACAGACAAAATCACTGAAGCGTTACCACCAGTTGCAAACTCAGATTGGCTTACAAAAGTACCGTCGCCTTTGTTTCTTAAAATTTCAACTGTGTTGCTGACCAGGATAAGCCCGTTGTCATATTCAAGGTTCCAGACAACGAGGTCCATAAATTCGTCATTGTCCACGTTCGCTGCTTTGACACCAAAGGGAACATTGCCGACAGGGTGAGTGACTTCATCGGCGAAACTTCCATCACCGTTGTTAAACAAAATGATCGTGAAACCTGGCTCGAAAAACGAAGAGCCCAGCGTTGTGGTGGCGACATCCATATCCGAATCACCATCAAAGTCACCTACCGCCAACCCGTTGGTGTTACCACTGCTGATCAGTGTTGTTTCATAATCGTCAAACGTTCCGTCGCCGAAGTTCTTAAAAACCAGTACCCTGCCCTGATTAAAGTGTTCCGTGACCAAGTCCATGTCACCGTCACCATCCATGTCAGCTGCCCTGATCGTCTGCGGGTTTTGGTGTGAATCGATTACCAGATTCTCTTTGTAGAATCCTCGACCGTCATTAAAGAAAACCGTGACTCCGACGCCACCGCAAGCCGCCAAGTCAATATCGCCATCAGCATCGAAATCGGCTGAAGCAATTGAACTGGGGCGGTGCTCAATCGGATAAGAATAATCCGTAAAGTTGAGCCCCTGCCCAAGTATCAATCCAGGCGCGATCAAAACTAGGATTGTAGCTAGGGCTCTTTTCATAACGTGTCCTTGGAATATCGAGAACAGAATAGTTAATACCTGTATTAACGCTGCTCCTACTACCAATAGCAAGAAACAGGATGGCTTACTGACAATAAAATCAGAATTTTTTTTGACGCGGTTTTTTCGCATCTCAGAATACCGAGCAGCAATTTTCTTGCGTTGTCGGTCGCGATGCAATAGACTCGAATAAGTCAACTCCTCCCCACATTGTATGCAACTTTTGTCAACTTTCGAACTTAATGCGACACAGCGACTTCCCGAGCTCCTTTGCGCGGCAAGGGATGGTGTCGACATAGCGGCCACGAAAATTCATCACAAGTATGTGGACAGGTTGGTAGTTCTCGCCAATCGCAGGATCAACCAACGCTACCGTTCGAAGATCGCACCTGAGGAAGTTGTTCAATCGGTTTTCGCCAGTTTCTTTCGCCGCAATGAACGTGGTGAATTCGAATGCGATGACTGGAATGATCTGTGGTCTTTGCTTGTTAGTATCACTGTCAACAAGTGCATTAACAAAGCCAAAGCTTTCGCGACAGCCAAACGGGATGTCCGTCGCGAAGTTGCGCCACTGACACCAAGCAGCGTAGATTCTTCGTTCCTGGGATTCGACCGCGAGCCTTCCGTGCAGGACGTAGCGATTTTTAATGAGTCGCTCGACGAATTGTTGGATCGGCTTAGTGAACCGATGCAGCAAATTGTTTGCCTGAGATTACAGGGTTTATCCAATTTCGAGATTAGCGAGTTGTTGCGTTGCAGCGAACGGACCGTTTATCGTTCACTCAATCGGATACGCGAAATCTTTTGCGAATTGGAGATTTGATGTCAGGAAGATGGAAAAAATCTTGATTCAGGTTAAGAACTCCCCATCGCCTACAACACAAGTTGACTACCGACATGAACGATTCGTTTTTCGAAAAAACGATCGCCCAGTACGAATTTGAATTCGTCAACGGTAGTCCTCCAAACTTACAGGACTATGTGCAGCGCCTGGATCTTGGTTCCAACTTCACTCGCTCTGATCTTTTTTACGAGTTGCTTCATACCGACCTCGAAATGAGGATTCGAAATGGACATAAGGCTCGCGTTGAGCAATACGTTCGACAGTTTCCAGAAATCGCCCGCAGCAGTGATTTAATCGAAGACCTGGTGCGAACTGAATTCAAAGTCCGCCGGCAATACGAACCAGGGCTCACGGTTGACGAGTATTCGGCTCGGTTCCCGGAACACTTCAACCAGTTGGTCGATGGATTCTTTCTCAATAGATCAACCGGTAGCAATTCCACTGTCAATAATTCGAACAGAAGTTCGATAACTGGTATGGGAGCCAGTGATAGTCGGCGGAATAGTTTTTCTGATGAACAAAGGCGCTTTCGTAAGTGCTACCTGCACCAAAGAGGTGGCTTGGGGAATATCTGGTTGGCATTCGACCGTGAGCTCGGGCAAGCGGTTGCGATTAAGGAAATCAAGCCAAAGTACCTTAGCAGTGCCGCCCACCGTTCTCGCTTTGCCCGCGAAGCATTGGTAACCAGCCAGCTGGATCACCCGGGGATTGTTTCGGTCTATGGGATGGGGCAGCGAATCGATGGGGCGCCCTATTTTGCGATGCAGTTCATTCGCGGTCGGACGTTGCGGGCTGCGATCAAGGAGTTTCATGCCGATGGCAAGTCACACGCAGGTGCCCGTTCGCTTGAGTTTCGCAGACTGATTCAGCACTTTCTCGATGTTTGCAATACGGTCCATTACGCACACACGCAGCTTGTTGTGCATCGCGACATCAAGCCGGAAAACATCATGATCGGTCAGTTCGGTGAGACGTTCGTGATCGATTGGGGGTTGGCCAAGGCGAACTTCGAATCGCAGTTCGACCAATTGGTACCGGACGATACCGTTGCTGATGTCGCCGACTCGTTGAAGATGATGCTCAACGATGCATCCGGGAAATCAGTCGACGGGACCAGGATTGGGTCGCTTGGATTTATGAGCCCGGAGCAATTGGCTGGCAATCGAGATTCCCTCGGTCCGCATTCAGATGTCTTTAGTCTTGGTGCAACGCTGTATTGTCTGATCGCCAACGAAGATCGCCCTGTGCCCAATCAGTTGGGCGAAATTGATGAAAATTATGCACCGCCGGTCTTCAATGTGGCCGCCGGGCACAAACAGCTGAGGTCAATTTGCCGGAAGGCGATGGCGCGGGAAGCTGGTGATCGCTACGCGACGGCCGCTGAGCTGGCGGAAGATGTCGAGAATTTCCTGTTGGATCGGCCGGTAGTCGCGCATCGGGATTCTTTGATAGAAAGAGCCGGACGTGTTAGTCGACGCTATCGGACCGTGCTCAACACCGCGCTGGTGGGGTTGCTGGTCCTGTCAATTCTGTCGCTGTTGGCGATCGCTTCGATCAACCATGAACGCGAACTTGCAGTTGCATCGGGGATGGCTGAAGTCGTTCAGCGCATCAAGGCAGAGCGGCGGACGGAACAGCTGACCGATACGGTTGGAATATTTGCGAATCTGTTTTCCGGAGCAGACAGTCGCGGTGTCGGTGTGATTCTCGAAGAGATTACTCTAGAAGATGCTCTGAACGATTTGGATTCGCAAATCGCCGGGCAGGCGGATCCGATCGTCAAAATGTTTTTGCATGCCGTTTTGGCTCGTAACAGCATTAACTCCGGGAAGGCATATGGTGCGATCTCGCATTACGAATCAGCCCTCAAGCAACTGCGCCAGAACGAGATCGCTGAAACGGATCCATTGCATCTGGCGACCACAGTTGGGCTCTGCCGATCACTTGCCAATGCCGGTGTTGACGGGGCCGAGGCAATTAATAAGTTGGATCGAGTAATCGAGATTTGCCGAACCAGGCAGCTGAATTGCGACGAAACGTTGTTTGAGGCGTTGCTGGTCAAGGCAGGCATGTTGTTGCACAACGATGACAATGCTGGTTCGGCAGAAGCCCGGGCCGTTGTGTTTCAGGCCAATTCGTTGGGCGAAAAAATTTATGCTGATGATCCAAAGAACATCGAACTCCTGGAGGCAAAACTGCTGGCGGCCGAGCTCTTGATCCATCAGGGAAAGCCGGAAGAGTTTTTTGAAAGCTACAGCCAATTAATCAACGATTGGAAGTCCCAGTATCCGTTGCATAGCCAGATAATTTTCGCGCAAGTGAGATTGGCTGAGTTTGAAGTGCAAAACCACAGGCTGCCACAAGCTGTGAAGCGTCTGAAAGCTGCCGTTCGCGATGCTGTTGAATTGTTTGGTGACGATCACCCCTCCACGATGTCGATTCGCTCGCGATATGCGAGCATGCTGGTGTTTGGTCAGCATTTTGGCGAGGAAGAAAAAATCGAAGGTGTCAATATTTTGAGATCATGCCGAGCCAGGCAATTGCAACAGGGAGACTACTTCGCAGCATTGAAATCTACCTGTGCTCTTGTGAAGGGATTGTTGTTGATCGGAGGTTTTGAAAACGAAACGGAAGTCATCACGGTTTGTGATGAATTTTTCGCGATGATGGATGACGCTCCATCGATTCCGTTCGCTGCTAAGTTGCAAGTTTTGAACCTTGATCTATCGAGGGTCTACTACCGCCATGGCAAAGTTGAGTCCGCGATCGATGCGGTGAGTAGAAGTATCTTGTATTCCGATCAGGTCTACGGAAAGGATTCGGACAAGAGCGTTGCATTGCAGCAGGAACGCCAGCGGCTCAAGCAGCACGGTGTTGGGCAGGAACGATCACTGGTTTCGAAGTCTTTTACCAGACGAGTCGCCAAGTTGATTTTGGCCCAGCCGGGTGTCGAGCATTTACTTGGCGAATACCAGGATTTCAAACAGGCGTGGCAGGCAAACTCGTTTGCTGATCGGCCGACTTCTGAGGCGATGTACTTCATGACCAAGGAGTTGGCTAGCGCGCACGAGGAAGCGGGTGATGTGGATCAAGCTCTGGACGTTTTTAAGGAGAGCCTGAATTTTGCCAACCTGACTTTCGGTGAAGGAACGCGGCCTTGTCAGGAACTTGCCAGGCAAATCAAACGCCTGCAATCGAAGGTTAATGCTCAGTAGAACGAGTAGTTAATTGGGGGGCGTGTCTTTCCACGTTTCCAGAGTTCATCCCCCTGCCTGCCCTCGAATGCAAGATGGCGTGTCATTTTCAGAAAGGGATGTAAATAAAATCCAGAATTGAATCCAAGCTGAATAAAGAGAAAACTCGACTCCGCTTTGATGCACCTGGGGGAGAATGGTGAAAAAAAGGCATAACATATCCCGCAAACGAAGTAGATTGATTCCACGAGTCTATTCCCTGACACGAATGCAAAGAAACAAGCAGGCAGACGCTCCAGAACCTGCTGAAGAATCGTTCAATTTGGAAACCTCGGTCTAGCCAGTTTGCAGCTATTGCAAACCGAGCGCTTTGAGCACAGTTTCCCATTTTACGATCGCTAACGCTTGGTCGTCGTGAATCGCTGCGAAAAAACCGAGCGGGTAGCCTGGCAGCGGCCGTTGACTGGAGCAAATACCATCCGTGTTTCCAACCCCTTCGATGTTGAGTGTTCCAAGATGCTCCCAGGTCTGTCGGTCGAAGAATTCAAATTCTGTCAAACCATCAATTTGATCAGAAACAACAATGTATCCACGTCCGTCATCAGGCTTGCCGTGCCCGGACGAATAGTAAACCCAAACACCCTCTGCGTCGGAATCAAATACGCCTGATCCAAAATGGTTCTTTCCATTCTTGTTGAATGGCTTGAGTTCCGGAGTATAAACGTTGACGCCCGATCTATCATTCTCGTCCGGCACATAGACGCACTGGTAAAACTCGTCGCCATAAATCGTTTCCACATCAGTCGGCGAATCAAAAAGCTCAAGCTGTTTACCAGTGTCGGTCTCGTGAATTGAAATCTGCTGATCACTGGTCACATATGCCAAATCACGTTTCGCAGGTCTTTTCAAAAGAGTTATATTTGGCTCAGTAAATAGATCTCGCGACTTGTTAACGAACTGCATTTTCAATTCAAGCTTCGGCAACGAATAGACAAACGCAGAAGAGGGCTCTTTGCCGACAGTCACGTACAGCAAGTCCTTCTCCTGGTCGATCCAAATTCCATTGACAGAACCATCTTTCCATTCTGTCCGCTTCATTGGCTTCTGTTCATTGTTCTTAAACGGGAATTTCCACACCTCGACCGTCTGATTTTCCTTGGCGGACACGAAAATCAGTGAATCCTCCGGACGTTCAGTCTCCCACACCCCAATCGTGTCGACGTTGTCGCCGGCACCGTAGAGCAATAAGTCTGCTTTTACGACGACCGGCTTTTTCTTGTCCGTTTTGTTTTCACTTCTTTCTTTTTTAGTGATATGAGCCGGCTCTTTAGTTTTCGAATCGACATCTAATGCTGCGACCGAATGGACGCGATCATCGGTTGGCTGATTGTCGTTCTTCAGCTGACCAAACGCATCAGTTTGCACAGCAACGAGCAGAACTAAAAAGCAAAAAATTGAGTGAGGCGTAGTTTTGTTCATTAGCAAATCAGTGCAACTATTTTTCATGAAAATGTTAAAATCGGAAATTCAGGTTTGGTTCAAATGTCAATCGTCTTCAGCGTTCGCTTCGTCTTCCGGCTTGGCAACGGCCACAAACTCAAAGACATTTTTTCCAGATACGACTTCGACCTGAGCGAATTCAGGACTGATTTTGCATCCATGTTTGGGTGGCAGGTTGTGTTCTGCAATAAGTTCGTCGTCCATGTTATGCGATTCTCGCAATGAGACATTGTGCCGGCCAATCACCGCACCATCGCCTCGGCTGTAAGTCGTTAAGACGAATTCCCCATTTTGAATCATCCCGCTGGCAACTTTGCCCGACCGACCTTCTGCGTCAGTATCGATCGGCCCAAACAAGATTCTTCCTGACTCTAACAACTCACCATCTTGAGTCTTAACGGTCCCGGTAACTCTCGCAATTGGTAACGGACTGCTCGACCCACATCCAGCTTGCACAAGACAAGCAGCGACAACCGAAACTTGCACAACAAGTTTCGGTAACTCTGCGAAACATCGTTTTTGTTGATTGGTTCTCATTTATAATTGCCCCAAAACTCTGCCGTCCAGGCGTGAACCGAGGTTGTAGTACGTCTGGTCAGTGATGTTTTCGTCAATGAAATGAGTGCTGCCGTCGGCAAAGCCAAACATCGCGCCGCCCGGGTGGAAGCTCCAAGCACAATCGTCATCCGGGCTCTCCCAGAATGCGGTTGGCCCTCCAGATTCCCAGCAGTTAATTTTTGGCACGATTGAGTCCGCGATATCGCCAACCTTCATCAGGGTGGTTTCATCATCAACGTTCCCACCAGCCCAAATCGGCCATTTGCGTCCCGTTGTCCCTGCATAAGACGATTCAGCCACCAGGGCGGTATTGCTGGTCCCGTCGAAAATTTCATTCAATCGACATTCAAAAACTCCGTTGGTACCTAAGACGCCATCCCTTCGCTTCATCAAGATGCCTTCATTCGCGCGGCCCGCATTCCCCTTGTAGTCAGACGTCCCGTAACCTACTAACTCTTCAAAAATCGGAAACGTAAGAATGTTCCCGCTGCCATTGGGGTTGGGAAACGAAGTTATCGCCGGAGCAACCGCTGGAAGCGGAGAAGTTGGACATCGGAATACTGATATTTCAGTATCCCCATTCACCACCATGCTGCCTGTCGTATGGAACGTACGATCGAAAACTCCGGGATCGTCTTCGACATTGGGAATTAAATTTTGCGACAAATTGCCTTGCTCGAGAAAGGGAAGTGTAAAAGCTCCCCAGCCCCAGCCGTCATCGTCAAGATCTTCGTCCAATGAGCCGTACACTCCGCCAGGGAAATGTCCAAAACTGCTCTCGAAAATATGCATCGCCAGCGTAAGCTGCCTCAGATTATTCGAACAAGCTGTCCTGCGAGCTGCTTCCCGCACGGACTGAACGGCTGGCAACAGCATGCCGATCAAGATCCCAATGATTGCAATGACGACTAGCAGCTCGACCAAGGTAAATCCTCTGCTTCTCATTCTTCGCGCTCCTTCAAGCATCCACTCTGCCTTTATGGCAAACGTTAAATAGATTCAATGATTGTTAATAATTGCAACAGTTCCAGTCTTTAAAGGCGGGACCGTCATCTCCAGTGATGGCGGATTCTACAAACTCAATATGAACGTATTAATATTGAGATGTTAAAGATTTATTAATTCAGCCTTGTGGATCTCAGTTTTGGTCGGCAATTCAAACGCTGGCTGGAAATTTGT
>CAZXLW010000034.1:47410-48772 GCA_964641465.1 uncultured Pirellulaceae bacterium
CAGCCTTGTGGATCTCAGTTTTGGTCGGCAATTCAAACGCTGGCTGGAAATTTGTTGAAGTTGCGAGCCAACTCGAGACGCGACAAGCGTTGTCAACTTTGATTGCGATTCGATTACTGCAACTTGATGCATTGAGTTCTTGTGACAAACATCATTGTTCGATTGAGACACAATTCGAAATTTCAAGAAATTAATTTCGGCTTCATTATTTCTTCATTCCAACGCAGTACGCTGCTGTCTTCGAAATTTCAATTTGGAAACATGAAGCACAGGAGCAATTTTAATGAAGACAGTTTCAAGCAACCTGACCGTTGTTCTTACTTTTTCAGTCGCACTCTTATTCTTTAACGAATCGTCGCCTGCACAAATCATATTCGACAATGGCGACGTCAATGTCGTAGATTCGCTTTTGGCAGACTATATCGTTGTGCAAGATAGTGTGGCGGGAGCGGCAACGACCGTGACGGTTGAAGACGGAGCCGACATCCCATCGTTTGACCCGGAAAATGAAGATACCAGCATCATGGTTTCTGGTTCGTCAATCGTCGAAATTTCAGGTGGTGTCACCGCCGGCGGATTCAATCTACTAGGCAATTCGATGGGGATTTTCTCTGCTGGTGTTGTTGGGGACGAAGTACAAACGTTTGACAACACCTTTTTGACGATTGGTACACCTGATGGCAACGCGGCCGTTCTTGACATCCAAGACGACTTGGAAGTCGGCGGAAACAGCATTGTCGACATGTATGAAGGTCGTGTTTTTGATGATGTCGAAACGAGCAACTCTGCCGTACTAAACCTGTTTGGTGGCGAGTATGACGAAGACATCGAAGCTTTTGACAATTCCGTAATCAATATCTTTGGCGGCATCTACAGTACTGGTTTTGGTGATCTTGATGACATCGAAGGTGGTGAAATTGCGGTGGAAGATGATGAAGTTGTTAACTCGGCACAGATTAACATCCATGGCGGATTCTTTATGGGAGCGTTGTTTGATCCAGATTTTTGTGCTCAAGGAAATGGCACCATGATGATCTTTGGATCTGACTTTGCCGTCGACGGAGTTGAGGTAGAATTTGGACCGATTGAGGCCGAGTCTGGACTACTAACCGGTATTCTCGAAGATGGCAGCGAACTCAACAACGATTTTATCCAACTTGACAACGGAGTAATTATTCTTGTCGAAGTTGGTGGACTGGTTGGTGATGTCAATTGCGATGGTGTAATCGACTTGTTGGACGTCAGTCCTTTCGTTGAAGCCGTTAGCGGCGGTAGTTTCAATTCCAAGGCGGACATCAACATGGATGGCGTCGTTGACCTGTTGGATGTTGGTCCATTCGTTGCCCTTTTGTCTGGTAACTA
>CAZXLW010000035.1:0-47683 GCA_964641465.1 uncultured Pirellulaceae bacterium
AACACAAACAAAGCCGAAGCCGACCGTGCAACGGCAAGGGCTCTTGGAAAATAACAGAACTTACACGCGTTCCATTAATCGAAGTTGGCAGCTTCGAAATTCCGACATGACATTCACCTTAAAAAGCGTACTGATTCTGTTCGTTGTGCTGTCAATGTTCTGTGTGATTGGTCTGCGGCTTGAGAAGTCAAGACTTTGGCGCGATACGATCTTTCATTCATCTGTGTCTGGCGTAATCGAATTCAGTTTTGGAAAACGTTTTCGAACAAACCAATGGTACAATTGCGATTCCGACTTGGACAACCTTTCATTTTTGGTTGGCGACTCTAGTGGGGAATTCCTTTTCGTCGAGGATGGAAAGCTTGATGGCATTGCTACAATTCTAATCGGCGGTCATCGACACATTGCAATTCTTGAATCCCATGTTCGCAATAGCGACGGAGTCGACCAGTACTGGATTAGGGCAGGCAACCGTGTTGAATCAGATTCGAAGCCATGACGATCGTATGGGGCGAGCTGCATTATGATTCCAAGCAACGAACTTCATGAACTCGTACTTTCGGGCGGGGGCAAGGTAGTTGCCGACGTTTCTGTTGATCGCGGCATTCGTGCCACACGTTTCGATGCGAAATCACGCGAGCAAGCGACTCTTCAGCTTGACTATCCGCCGGCTGGCTTTTCCGGCGGTGGCTGGGTACTTTCCCCGTCCGGCCGGCTACTCGTACTTCATTACTACTCAGGCCAAAGCGAATCAACGTTTGTCCTGCTCAACCTATCCGATGGAGTTCTGACGATCGTCGCACGTCCGGAGTATCAGTTTGGCGAGTATGCGTCCTACGCCTTCTCGCCAAACGAAGACAAAATGATCATGGCACTGCCGCGAACATGCGTCGATTGGTGGGAGCGTTGGGAAGGTGATGGGCTCGATACCGCAGATGACGGCGTGGCAGTCTTTCCTTTTGCGACACTGATGCTCTGCTCGACCGATTCAGGCCAGCTACATCGTGTCGCAATCGAAATCGCGCCTGCCGTCCTAAATCCAATCAACAAAGACGAGTACGATCCTGATCTCGCTCCCCGTATTTCCGCAAACACTGAACTGACCATTCAACTCCCATGGGCCAGCGCCAAGCTTGACCTGAATAACACTCCTGATTGCGTTAGAATTCCGTATCCACCCGAGCCAGTCCGATAAACTGCAAGTAAAACATGCTCATGACCAGGCGGAATCAATTCGGACTACGAACTCTCTTCTGGGCCGGGTTCGTGTCGGGAATTGTTTTGATGATCTTCATAGCAATCCAGCGCCCCGGTCAGATCCGAGATCGCCTAAAAATCAACGTCGAAAGACTTGGCGGTACAATGTCGATCGCCGAAAATGGATCGACGATCTCGATGAAGGGAACATCAATCACGGATGCTGACATCGAGGATCTCGCACCCTTGATCCGAGAATGTGACTTATTTTTATTGGATCTGTCAAACACGCAGATTACAGACGATTCAATACCGACACTGGAAACGATCAAAAATCGAAAACTTCAAATCAATTTGGATGGAACGGGAGTGTCCGACAGCGGTAAGCTCCGAGTAAGTGGCTTGCCACTTACGAAAGAACAGGCAGCCAGACTGCTGGAATTCTTAGCCCCGCCTGCCGAACAATGAGATGCTTGCTTCACCGATCGCTGGGGGCGATTCGGAACTCAAGGCATTTTGACTTCGAATCGTTGCCCGGACCAGCCATTGGCTTGGTCGCGTCCTTCCACAAAGACGGTGCGGATGCTGCCTGGCACTTGAACCGTTCCGGATCGTGTGAATGGTTGCTCGTTGGCGTGATCGTGAGTCAAGATCCGAATACCAAGCTCATTGTCCTGTTTGTCGAGGACTCGCCAGGCGTCAGCGTATCGCTCCGGCGTGTCATAAGCACTCGAAAGGGTGACATTGAATCGGTATCTATCGTTGTCGACGAGGGTAACTTTGGCTGCGAGCACCTCCGGGAACTGTTCGCCGAACAAGATTTCGGCTCGGTCGCCAGTATCCGTGCCAGCGGGAACAACATTAGATTCAATAACGGCTTCGGAATCTGCAACTGATTGCTTGCTTTCGGGCGGCAAGTCACTCACTTGCTGATTCTCGCAACCCAGAAAGGGCATCATTGATGCAGCCAAAATCAAGAAGGTGATTCGATTCATATTCTACAACCCTGAATGAAAACAACGACCAGCACTTCCAACTCGAAACAATTGACATTGAAGTGCCAAAACGATTTGTGATTCGTCAAAACTGAATTGAATAGTTTGTTTGTGTTACTACCATGCTCCAGCGCAGCATGAGCATGTTTAAGCTTCACGTAAACATGGCACCCGTCAATTCAGGCCAGACCGACCACTAGCGACCTGACGCGATATCAAGTCTGAGATTCAGTATGTAGACTCAAGAGGTCATACGCAAGTGTTGCCAGGAAGTTGGCTGGCTTCTGCCGTGACACGAATTCGCAATGTGCCAGTAGGAGACTCCACACCGAGCCAAAGCCAAACAAAGGCTACGCTCTTCCGGAAGGAGCGTGCGAACGAAGCTTACTTACTTCTTTTTGGCAAACGTGTCGGCGAAGGCGAACATGATTGCCAAAGCAAGGAACAATATCGTTCCGGCCGCGAAGCAGATCATTGAGAAATTGATAGATTGCAACAGGAGCAAGACAGCTCCAATCGCCATAAGAATCGCAGCTCCGCCAAAACCCATCAGCCAGCCAGATGAAAGCGGGGGCAGGTTCGCGGCAGGTGTTGGAGTGTAAGAACTCGACCTACTACTGTCCCCATTCCCGTTGGCTGCCTCGGCGGCAGCAGGAGCTTCCGTTTCAGGTACTTCTGGAGCAGCATGTGCTTCGGGTTCTTCAGCGGCTGGTTCGATAGCGTCAGTAACTGGCTCCGTGCTTTCCTCGTCCAGCGGGATATTGTTAACAGCGTTGCATTTTGGACAGCGGGCTTTCTTGCCAGCCATCTCAGCCGCAACTTGTTTGGAGAATTCGCACTCGGAACAGGTGAAGGTTGCCATCTTGAATATTTTGATCGGTAAAAATTTACGGAAAGATCTAAGCTGCTTGTGAAATATTGATTCTATTTTGGCACGGGGTAGGCCAAAAATCAAACACGCAGGATGATTCTCCGACTCGGGTTGTAATGATTGATCCGATTAGACAGGTCAGTACTTAAACGCTGCGTCAATTGACTGTCGTTCGCTGGCCCAATTGGTTTGTTTGCCAACGATTTCGACTGTGCGGGAACGGCACTCGATCGAATCCGGCACCCACAACTCGCAGCAGCGTTCGGCCACGAAATTGAAATTGCGTCGCGTTCAATTTCCTCACTAAATTCAATTTCCTGATTAAACAGTATTAAAACAAAGACACCTCAGACCCGAAGCTTGCATCGCACCGCCAATCTGATAATTTTTCGGTGGGCGGTGGGAAGAAATGATGCCTCGACGCGTTAGTTCTAAAGAACCACCGATTCGGCCACCTATTGCGCGACACGAGGAAAAATCATGATGCATCGTTGGAATCTCGCACGGATAATTCAGTTTGCTGCATGCCTCAGTGTACTTTTGCTGGCCTCGCGTGCCTCTCTGGCGACTGATGCCGCTACCGAACTGATCCAAAAGTATTGCCATGGATGCCATGGCGGAGCCAAACAGCTTGGCAACCCAGATCTCGACGTACTGGATGCTGCGTCGCTGACCGAAGACTACATCGTTAAAGGTGATTTGGATGCAAGTTACCTTTGGCAGCGAATCGCCGATGGCGAGATGCCTCCTGAATCGAAGCCGCAGCCGACCGACGAAGAGAAGGAAACGATCAAACAATGGGTAATGGCCGGTGCTCCGATGGCAAACAAAGCAGCAGCCAGTGAACCTCCAGCGACTGATTCGGGCGATCTGGATCCGGAACAACTGGCAATCGAAGGCACGCGGATCCTGAACGAGCATTGCAAAAAGTGTCACGGTGATGGCAAACAGGGCAACCCGGTCCTCGACGTGACCAAACGGGAAAACCTGGTTGATAAAGTCGTTAGCGAAGGGCGTCGGTATATCGTTCCTGGGAAGCCTCAGGAATCGTACATCTGGGAACGCGTGTTTAATGAATCCATGCCTCCTGAGAAAGCTGTCAAACGCGACCCCGGATTGGCATTGAGTGCGGAGGACCGGGATACATTGTTGAAGTGGATCATTGCGGGTGCTCCCTATCCAGAGGCGAACTCATCGCGAGGCGAATTCTTTGATGAGTCGCAACTGTGGGAGATCGTGAACAGTGATTTGCGGAGTGCGAGAGAGAGCGATCGTCGCAACTATCGGTATTTTACGCTCGGCAATGTTTACAATAATTCAGTGCGTTACACAGACGATGATTTTGTGGCCCATCAGGCGGCGATCTCAAAAGTCGTTAACAGCATGAGCTGGGAAAGCTCGATCACGAATCCAACCAAAGTCGACGAGCAGGGCATTGTCTGGCGAATCGACATGCGTGATTATGGCTGGAGTGAGATGGATTACGGGCAGTGGGATGGTTATGGAAACGCTCCAGACGTCGATGCCTGGAGCCTACTGATGCACGAGTATCCGTACGGGATCGAGCTTCGCAACCCCGAGATTGACGATCAACAGCAACGTCAAAAACTACGTGAGAACTTCCTCGAGGCACGTCGCTACACCGGTTGCGAATTGCCAGTCTTGCGTGGCGACTGGTTTGTCTTTCATGGTGCACAATCGGATTTGTATTATCTGATCTCTCAAATTCCTGCCAATGTGGGTGACTTGGAAAAAACGATCGGAGTCGACGTAGCGCAGGATTTCATGAACAGCAAATTGTTGCGGGCTGGTGTGAAGATCAGTGGGGTTTCCAACGGGAACCGATTAATGGATCGCCACGACTCGAAGTATGGTTACTACTGGAAGAGCTATGATTTTGCTCGTGGCACCGACAACCTGGATCAGCTTCCACTCGGTCCTGACTATCCCAATCACCCGCATGCTCGTTTCGCTTTCGAACACGACGGCGGCGAAATGATCTTCAGCCTCCCGAATGGATTGCAAGGGTACATTTTGGCGACTGGCAAGGATGAACGACTTGAGTTGGGTCCACCGGAAGTGGTCCGTGATGATCAGGCGACGGGTGGGACTGGGCAAGTCAACAATGCGATCTCCTGTATGAATTGCCACGCGGCTGGTATGCGAGGCTTCGAAGACACGATTCGAAAGGGGATGGTCATTCAAGGCGACGCGCGGCGGTTCGCCGATGATTTATACGATCCTAGAAATAGACTTCAGAAAGTTCTCGACGACGATGCAGCCACGTTCAAACGTGCGGCTCGCAAAGCCATGTCAGCTCCATTTGGAAACGATGAAAGCAAAGTTCCCGACGAGTGGTTCACGACTGGAACCGAACCAATCAGTGTGGTCGCCCGAGGATACTTGACCAGCGTGAACGCTCACGACGTCGCGGTAGAACTGGGAATCCAAGGTAAAGAAAACCTGGAGGCCGGCCAGATCATCGCGTTGAAAGTAGAAGGAAACAAAGATTTGCAGCGTCATGGACTGGCAACGTTGGCCAATGATGGCGTCGTACGGCGGGAGACCTGGGAATCCTTGAAAGCCGGCACCAGCATCGCCCAGATTGCTGCCCAGAAACTGGGCTACGGCGGCTCGGTCGATGCTCGCGGTGCGGCAGCAAATCGAATTTTTGAAATTTATAAAAGCCAGCGGCTGGAAAAGTAAAAGGGAGTTTCGATGTCAGATTTTAAGATTCGTACACTCGCGCTCGCGTTAACGCTCGTTTTGAGCCTTGCGTTGCAGGGCAGGGCACAGAACACCCCTAGCCTGGGCGACGAAATGAAGCTCAAGGGGCAGGCAATCGCTCAGTATTTAAAGGAAGTCGAAAACGTGCAGAGTTGCGGGATCGGCACGTTTACTGGCCCCAAGCAATCGCCAGCTTCTGGAGTTGGTGAAATGCTGCGAGCAGAGCTTGAGTCACACGGGATCGAAATCGTTGGCAGCGGTAAGGCGGAATACTTCATCAACGGACGCTGCCGAATCGAAGACGACGGCTTTGGCTCTCATGAAATGGTCATCGACATCGAGATCCTGGACGACCTCGGAAGCACCGTTAAGAATCTACCAACCACAGTGAAACTTTCCGACGGCAACTCAGTTCCACTGGCAGTTGATAACAAGATCTTCGTGAAAACCGACAAGGCAGATGATATTGCCAAAGTGGTTCTCGTTTCCACGAGCTTGACCGATATCAATGAAGCCAACGAACCAGCCGCCACCAAGGAACGCCGAAAAGTAAACAAGATTATCAAGAACATCCGCAAGCCATCGGCACATCTCGCGGGGACAAAAATCCAGACTAGTTCTTCGAGCCCATACGCGTTGGAGTTAGCGATCAACGGTTCCGTCACCAAACCTAAGCTCGACGGGTTTTATTACGCTCCCATGCAACGCAACGATACGTGCCATTTGAAGTTCTACAATGACTCTGACCATGCCGTGAAAGTGGAAGTGTTCGTTGACGGGATCAACTCGTTCAACTTTGCCGACAACCCGAAAGACCGAAAGATTGGCGGCTACAAGATTCCAGCTGGAAAAGCTGGAACTATCAAAGGTTGGTTCCAGGACAACCAGCATGTTGAAGAGTTCAAGATTACCCCGCATCCAAAAAGCGCTGTGGCTCGCAACGCTGCGTCCGGCAACAAAAACGATGCCTCCAAAGAAGGCATCATCGCAATCGCCGTTCATCGCTGGCATAACCCGGGTGAACAACCGAAGCTCCAAGGCAAGGGCGGTGGCAAACCGGATGCGTTCGGTTTCGGGAAAGACATTTTCCAGGAATCAAAGACCGTGCAGGGCCATAAAGGTGAACTGCAGGAAATCATCTCCGTTCGGTATCGTCGCTAAGAGCTATGGCCTGTTCGACGAGCCGTGAGGTAGCTGGCTATTGTAGCTCTTGAATGAAGCTCACAGGCTGGAAGCGATTTCCTTCTCATGCTCGGATAAAACCACCTGAATTGGCTGTATTCTCGGCAGCGGTATCCATCGCTCGCGTATTCACGGGGATTCTTGACCTAAGGTCTCAAAAAACCTGCCAAAACAACCCAAAACACCCAAACTTCCTGATTGACACCAAACTCCATATCGTTACATTTTCGGGTTGATCAAATCAATCAATGACACACAACTCGATCTAATATTTGGGAGACGTTCGATGAAGTTTTCAATGACAGTTCTATTTTCTTTGTGCATGTGTTTGTGCATTTCCGTACCAACATTCGCTCAAGACGATGCCGTAGAAATCGTTGACGAAGCACCATCACCGGATGACGGCGATGCTCAAGACTCTGCTAGCGATGCAGCTGCTGAAGTTACTCCAGCTCCAATGCCTGCAGAAGGCGTTATTCAAGGCGACATGGGCATGATCCAAGGCGACATGGGCGTTATTCAAGGCGACATGGGCATGATTCAAGGTGGAATGATCCAAGGCGACATGGGAATGATGCAAAGTGGCGTGATTCAAGGTCACATGGGAATGGTACCTGGATATATCCAGAGCGACGGTTGCGGATGTGCACCAATGAGTTCTGGCTACCCAGTAATGGATGGAATGTCATCAGGCGCGATTTACAATCCAACTCCAATGAGCGTTCCAATGGACATGGGAATGTCAGTCCCATCCATGCCATTGGCAGCACCAGTTGCTCCAATGATGCCTGCTGCTCCACTTTATACTCCTCCAGCAGCACCGTCATTTGTCGACGTACAACCAGCTCCAGTCATGAGTGCAGCTCCTGCAATGTCTTTTGTTGACGTTCAGCCAGCACCAGTGATGGGTGGCGCCGCTCGTTCGAGCTTTCGCGGTCATGGCTGCCGCAACAATTGTTGCCGTCGTCCATTGATCCAGCGTCCAATAATCCAGCGACCAATCTTCCAAGGTTGCGGTTGCCGTGGACGACTGTTCGGTGGTTGCTGCCGATAGTGGCAATTGATACCAACTAGCGATATCATCAGGCGTGCTCGATTACGGGCACGCCTTTTTTTTGCAATGAGAGAACGAGCATGAATAAAAAGCAGCTTTGTGTGATTGGCATTTCGTGTGTAATCATGCTTTCATTTTACCAACGTCTTCATGCGGAAGAGTTTGTTGGCATGAATCCGAATCAGCTTATCTCTCCACCGCTGGAGGCTGCGTTTTTACCTGGTCATCAAGATCGAATTTTGGTTTTGACAGAAGACAAGTCCATCCGGATTGTTGATACCGCCACTCGAAGTGTCATTGACTCGTTTCGGTTCGAAGCAGGGAAAGGTCGTCGCGGAGAATTGTCTACATTCACAGTATCGCCAAACGGGGAACTGTTCGCAGTTGGGACGTTTGGTGAACCGGGATATTGGGCACCTCGCATTTACGTAGTTTCTTTACGCGACAGAAAAATCACGAATGTCCTGAAAGACGCTCACAAGAGGACGGTCACAGATCTAAAGTTCTGCGCCAATTCGAATGAACTTGTCAGCATTAGCCGGGATGGCAAGGTGGCGTTTTGGAGTTTGCAGGACAATCGAACCACAAAACAGTTTTCCGTGGCCAAAACGAATCCGGTGAATGGAGATGAGAGATTTCCAACGCAGGTTAAACTTTCCCCGGACGGAAAGTCCGTTGCCTGTGCGACGAATTTTGGTGATGTATTTCTGTTTGATGCCATCAACAAAAAACAACTCTGGGCGGCTAAACCACATCGCCAACGTGTTGCCGGGTTGGCTTGGATCAACTCGAAAATTATTACGGCGTCTCATGACGGTAAGATAAAAGTACTCGATTCGACCGAGAAAGGTCGCGAAGTATTCGCGAAGAGCTTTGGACCTGAAACGAATTTTGCCTCTTTGGCGGTTCGCCCCAAAACATCAGAAGTTTTCTGGGCATCGGGAGATTGGGACAATTTAGCAGAATGGTACAAGACGGGCGGTATGACCCAACTTGGTGTTCTCGATATCAACAATGGTCAATCGAAGATAATCAAGAAGGACAAACTTCATTCAGCGATCCAGTTTTCTGATGACGGCTCGCAAATGATCACGTGCGCGGGACCTCGCGGAAATTCTCTGAGCCTCTATGCCACCCAATCGATGCGCGAAATCACGTCGCTGACAAGTGAGTTGGGTCGAGTGTTTCAGCCTCGCTTCGTTGGCAACAACGGACAGACGATTGCCTGGGGCGAGAATTACAATCATCTTTCCAGTAAGATTCCTCAAACGAAGGAATTTGACACCGTTCGATTGCAACGAAGCCAGCGCCGGTCGACGATCATTGCCTCTCCCAGATTTGACCAATTCGGAAACCACAGGTTCTCGCAACCAGCCCCGACACCCGAAAATCCCAATACGAGTAATCTTTGGGTTCTGTTGGAACAGCCTGAGACTGCAGGTAAACAACCTGCACGAAGCGGTAAACTTGACCGAAAGAAAATGGGGGAGCGTATTTATCAAGCCGCGATGTTGAGCAGCCAAAAAGTCTACGTTTCCACGGATCGAGGCCAGTTCCTGTTCAACCCCTTCGCTCCTGACAATCCGCTGGAGCTAACGGGGCAAATCGGCCGCGTTAGCGTCAATGTTCAACGCGATGACAAGCGAAAGTTGTTCTTAACAAATACCGGCATCTCCGTTGCCTTGTGGGACAGTGATACAACAGGTGATCCGCTGGTGAATTACATCTTCGCGGAAAATGACTACGTGGCCTGGACTCCAGATGGTTACTACGCTTGTTCCGCAGGTGGTGAAAGGCTGGTTGGCTGGCATGTGAACAACGGTGAGGACGAATTCGCATCGTTCTTTCCATTGGAGAAGTTCAGCGACAAATACTTTAACGAGGAGCTTATCCGAAGTATTGCCAAGGACAAACTGGCAAAAAAGAAAGCCAAGCCTGCCGAACCGATCGCTGCAAAAATTCCGGCAATGATCGAAATCGTCGAACCAATCGAAACGGTAATCGATACGGACACCAACGAGATCCTGGTCAAGGTGAAGGCTAACTCCAAGCGCGGTCGAGGTAAAGTCAGCGAAGTCAGTTTGCTGATCAACAATCGGGTTCGCACTGAGTACTTCTTGACTCCCAAGTCAGGCGAGAACGAGTTTGAGTTCCCGGTACGCCTGGCTCCGGGTGAACAGGCGATTCGGGCACGAGTCTATTCGAGCGATACGGGGACTACCAGCGAGTCCAATCAGACGATTCGCGTCACATACACTCCGCCGAATGCGCAGCGAAAACCAATCCGGAAACTGTATTTCCTGGGTGTCGGCATCGACGAATACGAGCATTTCAACGATCTGAACTACTGCGTTTCAGACGTACAGCGAATTGCAAAAATCATGAAATCCGATCGCAGCAGCAGTCTGTTTCTGGAAAAGCCGGAAATCAAAGTCCTGGAGAATCCTGAATCGAAAGCAGATTTCGAAGATGCGGTCGACGAGATCAGCGAGAGTTTTGGGGCGACAGACTTGCTGGTTGTTTACTGGTCAGGTCATGGCGCAAATGATGACAACCGTGACTTCCATTTTGTCCTTCCTCCGTGCGAAGATCCGGAAGTCGCTCTGAACGATCGCGTACTACGCCGCAAAGGCCTCAGTGCCGACGAACTGGCGGAGGAACTAACTCGATTGGAGGGCCACATCATCGTGCTATTGGGAACTTGTTTCTCTGGGAAAGCCGTCAATCGAATTGAAGAGGCGGTTGAGCGACTTGGCCGGGAATCGTCGCGGACTGGCAAAGGCTTGATGATGATTTCGTCTGCCGGTGCAAGCCAGGAAGCTTTCGAAGATCGAGAGTTGAAGAGTTCCAGGTTTGCTTTCCAGTTACAAAAAGCGCTGCTGGGTGAAGAGACCGTGGGCGTTACGGAAATGCCGTACTACTGCGAGACTATCGGCGGTGAGTGTATCGTCTTCACAGAATCCATGAAAAATTACCTGATCGAATCGATGAAACATATCACCAATGGGACGCAGGAACCTGTGCAAAGTGGTTTTGATTTCCGGTCATTTAAATTGACCAAAGTTAGACCGGATTCCGGGGCCAAGACTGGCGGTCAAAAGTAGTTAGTATCAACCTTGATCGTGTGGTGGCTGTTCGATCAACAACACCGCCCAATGGTCCTTGTATTGGTGAATTTGCATCTTGATTCAATCCGTCGTCTCCTACAACGTAAACGGAATTCGGGCCGCAGTTCGACGTGGTTTCCACGAATGGATGGAGGACTCGGACTTTGATGTTGTCTGTGTGCAAGAGACCAAGACCAACCAGTACAAAGCTCCGAAGCAACTGATTGAGAGCCTGGGCTACCATTCGAATTGGCATTTCGCCGATCGCCAGGGTTACTCCGGAGTTGCAACTTTCTCGCGAGCGAAACCGGATCGAGTTATCAAAGGGATTGGAATCGAGAAATACGATTGCGAAGGCCGGGTGCTGAGAACTGATTTTGGCGAGCTAACGATATTGAATTGCTACTTCCCGAATGGTGGATCCGGGGAGGAGCGACAGGCGTACAAGATGCAGTTCCTGGCTGACTTCCTGCCGTTTATCGAAAACCTGCTCGAAGATCGTCCCAACTTGATCGTGCTCGGTGACTTCAACATTGCTCACACCAACAACGACATCAACAGCCCACAACGCAATAAGAATCGAAGCGGTTTTTTACCGGAAGAACGTGAGTGGATGAGCGAGTGGTTCCGCTGCGGCATGGTCGATGCGTTCCGGCATCTGCACCCGGACGCAGTCGAATACACGTTTTGGCGAGTCACCACTCCTACCGCCCGCGAGCAAAACAAAGGCTGGAGGCTCGACTACCATTCGGTTTCAGACGAATTGATTGACCAGGTTTCGGCAGTGAAGCACTTAAAGAGCGTGGAGCACTCAGATCATTGCCCGGTGCTACTCGAGTTCAACAACGGGTAGCCAGCCCATGACAACTCATGTGCAAGCTTGCGGTTGGACGGGTATTCTTTCTTTCAAGAGGCAAGGAACCGTGGGCTCGCTCCGGCCCACGCCTGGCGGCTGATCGCGTGAAGGCAGGCGCAAGATCAGCGTTTGCCATCACCAAAATGCAATTCAGCCGCAACGCGCTGCGTCAGAGTCCGCGTCCGGCTAACCCTTCCTCGAACTAACCTTCGCCTTTCAGCACCCAGTTGTTGTCGAAATCTTCATTCAACCAAAGATCTGCGACTTCTACGATTTCTTCATCGTCGTTAGTCTTGATTGCTTCCAGCCGCTTTTCGTTCCGCTTCATGGCCATTCGCATGTACAACATGCCGGTCTTGAGTTCCTGATTCTTGTCAGGCTCCGGAATCGTTCCGTTAAGCAACAATGCAGTCAATCGAGAATAAACACAGCTGTACATGAAAATCTCGGTGGCGATATCGCCGAGCCGAGCCTGCACGAATTGTCGCTCGATGATCTGCTCGCGGTTCTTGGCCAGTGCCTTCTCGCAGGCCAGGAAGAATTTCCCGATCTGTTTTGACAACGAGCGTCCGTAAAATCGCAAGTGCTCATGCTTGACGGGCACGTCTGGCGAGCTCGGAATGAACTTCAATACGTTGGACATATTCTTAATTGGATTGGCAAGCATGCCTTGCATTTCCATGCCCAGATGACGCAGCCCAACCGCAGCCACAAAACATCGCAGCACATCGTTGGCCCCTTCGCCGATAAGATTCAAGCGAGCATCTCGCATCATCCGTTCGAAAGGTTGATCGGTAAAGAATCCCGCACCGCCCCAGATCTGCAAACAGTCGTTAGTGATCCGCCACAGCTGGTCGCTGGCGAAGACCTTGATCATCGCCGTTTCAACCATGTAGTCTTCGGCACCACTGTCGATCAGAGCGGCCGTATGATACGTCGCGCTTTCCATCGCATAGGTATCGGCTGCAGCTTCCGCGACCTTGTGCTTGACCAATTCGAATTCACCCAACGTGCGACCAAACTGGCGACGCGAATTGGCTCGGTGCACCATTCGCTCAACACAGAACTTCGCAGCTCCGGTACAACAGGCACCGAATGTCGTGCGGCCATAATCGAGTACGGTCAGGGCAACGCGGAGCCCTTTACCGACAGGACCGAGGATATTTTCGTTGGGAACATAAACGTCGTTGAGTTCCATTCGCCCCGTCGCGGTGCCACGAATCCCGCACTTCTCCATCCGTTCTTCCAGGACTTTGAACCCCGGCGTATCGGGAGTCACCAGAAAGGCTGTAATCTTGCCATCCGGGTCCGACACATCAGGCGTCCGCGCCATCACAGTCAATACGTCTGCAATTCCGCCGTTAGTAATCCAGCGTTTAGCACCGCTCAGCTTGTAGCCTTTGCCGTCTTCGGTTGGGGTCGCTCGCGTTCGCACGTTTCCGGCATCGGAGCCAGCTTCCACTTCGGTCAACGCAAACGCCGCCAGCTTATCGCCGCTTGCCAATGGCTTCATCCACTGTTCTTTTTGTTCTTCGGTTCCGAACAGATCGAGAGCTCGCAAGCCAATCGAGTGGTGAGCGTTCACAAACACGCCAGTCGAAGCACAATGGCCACCGATGATTTCCATCACCCGGCAGTAATTCGTTTGTGACATTCCCAGGCCACCATGCTCGGGACTGATCGTCATCCCCAGCACGCCAACGTCTCCAAGCCCCTTGATCACCGAATCAGGAATGACAGCTTCCCGGTCAATCTGAACCGGGTCGATATTCTCACGGCAATATTCTTTGACCTTCTCGACCATTTCGTCGCCACGCTGCTTCGCTTCAACAGGCAACTCGGGGTAGGGGATGATGGATTCGTCGCGAAACGATCCGAAGAAGAGATCTTTGACAAACCCTTCTTTGTCTGGTCCATCGAAAAGTATTTCTTCAGCTTGTGCGATTTGCTTTTTTTGCAAGTCTGTTAATGTTGCGGACATAAATCCTGTTCCCGAATCCGAATCAAGAATGAGTGCTTCCGAGCGATACAAATGGGGGTAGCCAGCCCACCTTCCTAACAGTCAACCAGCTTGTGAGAAATTCGCGGTTGATCAGAGTTTTGGCAGATGCGTAATTATGCCGAAATAGCCTCAATGTTCAACGTGCTGACATTGGATCGAGGGCAAAACCGTGATAACTTTAGTGGTTTAGCCAGCAGAATCGTGGGCATCTCTCATTGAGACGCTGGGGCGCTTTCGAGAAATTTCACACACTGACCAATTGCTGATCCTCAGGACAAACTGCGAAAAAATCCTTAAGACATTTTGTCACAACTTCCCCGGCAATTAATCACTTGTCCGCTGCAAGCTTCCTCGGACAATATCGTTCATCAAATAGTAGATAACTTGTCAGACACCAAATCCAAATAAATAGATAGCTTAGCCATGTCAAACTCTTACATAATCTCCGGTGTTCGGACGCCGATCGGTTCATTCCTTGGCTCGTACAAGTCATTTTCAGCGACTGAACTCGGGGCTGTCGCAGTCGCCGGGGCGATCGAAAAGTCAGGCCAATCCAACGATCAAATTGACGAAGTGATCATGGGCAACGTCATCTCGGCAGGAGTCGGGCAAGCTCCGGCTCGCCAAGCGGCCCTGAAAGCCGGCCTGCCATCGACCATCGCGGCACTGACGATCAACAAAGTCTGTGGATCTGGACTGAAAGCTGTGATGTTGGCCGACCAAGCGATCCGCTGTGGCGATGCCAATACGATCGTGGCTGGCGGCATGGAGAACATGTCGATGGCTCCGCACCTCACGTTTGCGCTTCGCGGCGGTACGAAACTGGGCGACGCAAGCCTGACCGATGCGATGGTCCATGACGGACTGACGTGCTCGTTTGAGTCCTGCCACATGGGAATGCACGCTGAGCACATCGCTCGCAAGTTCAACGTCAGTCGACAAGACCAGGATGAGTTCGCTGCGATCAGCCAACAACGGGCTGCTGTAGCTCAAAAGGACGGAGCCTTCGCAGACGAAATCGTGCCGGTAACGATCAAGCATCGCAAAGGCGATATTGTTGTCGATGCAGACGAAGGCATCCGAGCCGATACGACAGCCGAGGGCTTGAGCGGATTGCGAACCGTTTTTGACAAAGAGGGAACCGTCACGGCCGGCAATGCTTCAACGCTCAGCGACGGGGCAGCTGCTTTGGTCGTCGCCAGCGAATCAGCGGCGGCTTCGGCGCCCTGGAAATACAAAATCCTGGGAAGCTACACCAGCGGAACCGACCCACAGGACCTGTTCATTGCACCGGTCAAAGCCGTGCAAGGAGCACTCGAGAAAGCCGGCCTGAGCGCGGATGATGTCGACTTGTTCGAAATCAACGAAGCGTTCGCCAGCCAAATGGTCGCCTGCGTCAACGAACTGAAGCTCGACCGCGAGAAGGTCAACATTTACGGCGGCGGTATTTCTCTGGGACACCCAATCGGTGCCAGTGGATCACGCGTACTGGTAACCCTCGTTCACGCTTTGCGCCGAACAGGCAAAAAGCGCGGTGTTGCCAGCCTTTGCCTGGGCGGTGGAAACGCTGTCGCGATGGTCGTCGAAGCCGCATAGTCATTTGATTTGAAACACCCCAACAACTTACGAGTGCTGACATGGATTCTCTGTTTGTAGATATTGCCAATTACGTTCACGACGCCGAAATCGACAGCGATCTGGCCTACGACACCGCTCGCTGGTGCCTGATGGACTCACTCGGCTGCGGCTTCATGGCACTCGACTATCCCGAGTGTCGCAAAATGCTCGGACCGATTGTTCCCGGTGCTGGCTTGGCGAACGGTTGCCGAGTCCCCGGTACCGATTTGGAACTCGATCCGGTGAAAGCCGCTTTTGACATCGGCACCCTGATTCGCTGGTTGGATTTCAACGACACCTGGCTGGCTGCCGAATGGGGGCATCCGTCCGACAATCTCGGTGCAATCCTCGCCTGTGCAGACTATCAGGATCGCGTGAAGGGTAAGCCATTCAAAGTCCGTGACATCCTGACCGCTATGATCAAGGCGCATGAGATCCAAGGCATCCTCGCGCTCGATAACTCGTTCAACCAGGTTGGGCTGGATCACGTGCTATTGGTTCGAATCGCCAGTACCGCCGTTGCCGCGAAAATGCTTGGAGCGGATCGCGATCAGACTCTGAACGCAATCTCGCATGCCTGGATCGACGGAGGAGCGTTGCGAACCTATCGTCACTCGCCGAATACCGGTTCCAGAAAAAGTTGGGCTGCCGGCGACGCGACCAGTCGCGCGGTGCGTCTTGGCTTGATTGCGCTGACCGGCGAAATGGGTTACGCAACCGCCATGTCAGCGCCGAACTGGGGATTCCAGGACGTTTTGTTTGGCGGGCAGGAAGTCACACTGGCAAAACCGCTGGGTTCCTATGTGATGGAGAACGTGTTGTTCAAGATCTCGTTCCCGGCTGAGTTTCACGCTCAAACGGCAGTCGAATGTGCGATCGAATTACATTCACAAGTCGCCGATCGACTGGATGATATTGAACGGATCGAAATGGAGACCCAGGAACCGGGCGTTCGCATCATCGACAAAAAAGGACCGCTGCATAACTTTGCCGACCGCGACCACTGCCTGCAGTACATGGCAGCCATCGGGTTGATTTTTGGCAAGCTGACCGCTGACCATTATCAGGACGCGACCGCGGCCGATGCCAGAATCGACGCGATTCGCGACAAGATGGTTGTTAAGGAGAACAAATCGTTCACGGTTGACTATTACGACTTGGACAAGAGAGCGATCGGGAATTCGATTCAGGTATTCTTCAAAGACGGAAGCAAAACGGATCGAGTCGAGGTTCAATACCCGATCGGACATCGCAATCGTCGCGACGAAGGGATCCCTGTCTTGCAGGCCAAGTTTGAGTCAGCCGTTTCGAAACTGTACAAATCCGATCAATCCGATTCGATTGCATCGGCTTTTGCTGACAAGTCACGACTGGACGAAATGCCTGCCACAGAGTTCATGGAATTGCTCGTTCGTGAAACCGCGAATCTTGATACGATGCTGGCCTAGCAAAAAACCAGCGTGGCAGAGAATGGGCGATCCATGCCGAGCTGATTTGAGATGCACTAAGATCACGGAATAAAGGAACTTAAAATGTTGTCTGAGAAAATCCAATCGGCTCTAAACATACAAATCCAGGAAGAGCTACAGTCCGCCTACGTCTATTTGGCTATGTCGGCGGAGGCAGACCGACTGGGGCTGCCTGGCTTTGCGAACTGGTTCAAGATGCAGTACACCGAAGAACTGGCTCACGCCGATCGGTTCTTCCATTTCATCCTCGAACGAAATGGTGAAGTCGATTTGCATGCGTTGGACAAGCCGGAAGTCAACGCAGAGACCCCGTTGAGCCTGTTTGAAAAAGCGCTCGGTCATGAACAGCACATCACATCCTGCATCTTCAAGCTGAAGGATCTGGCTCGTGAGGAATCTGACCATGCAACTGACGTGTTCCTCGAATGGTTCGTCAACGAGCAAGTCGAAGAAGAAGCCAGTGCTCAGGAAGTCATCGATAAACTACGATTGGTCGAAGGTAGCCCGAATGGACTTTTCATGATTGATCGTGAACTGGCGAATCGCCAACCGGAAGAGGATGAGAAATAGCCTGCAGAAATAACCTGCCATAGGTAGACCGTTGCCATCGACTGACGCCAATGCGAACAACAGTGCGATTCGTCGTGAAAATTCGTTCCATTTCCGAACGAATTTGCGGCTGTTCCTGAATTTCGCCATGGTTGCAATGGTTACGTTCTTCTGGGCCGCCAGTTCGCTTGCCCTCTATCTCTCGGAGGGCTTCAACAGAATTCCTGCGACAAATATCGGCGCAGTTCTACTCTTGTCCGCGACTGCGGGAATCTACTTTTCGCGATGGGCTATCGTAGCGTTGCTCATCGTACTTCTACCCGGAAAACTGCTCTACAAGCTCATATTTGCGGCTTTGTTTTTTTCTGGAGAGGCCGCACTTGCGTCATTGTTGACTTCCGTCGATGACACCACCCTGATGATGATGCCGACAATGGTACTGGCCTTCGCGATCCCGTTTGAGTTCGCGCGCGTGGTACTAGACGGTCGGATTGAAGTAGATTGGTTCGACCGCTTGGAACCCGCTAAGCTCAGTATCAAGGGTTTGTTCATTCGAGTCACCGCCATCGCGATTTTTCTAGGCATCATGCGGGCAGTAATCAACAATGAGGTTGTCCAGCTGGCAATTTTCGGCGTGACAACATCTGTAATTGGAATGCTGGTCCTTGTACCATTTTCCGTCAAATTTGCGTCCTCGCGATATCGGTTCCTGTGGGTGCTCGGCATGATATCCGTGATCACAGTCTTAATAGTCGGCATATCTTTCGTTGTAAATGGAGCGGTCTTTCAAGAGCAAGTCATCGGTACGGCAACGTTGATTGGAACATTCATTTCGTTTTACGCATTGGGATTGGCGGCAATGGGGCGATTGGGTCTGGAATTGAAGTTTAAACGACGTGATCTTGCTTCACAAAATTGAAAGCACTTGGAATTCGGAAACCATCCACTGGCCAGCCTTACTAGTCCGTCAAAACTGTATTGAATAGTTTGTGTCCCTGATTTTTTGGGCGCTATGTTCACGCCTTTCCAGCAAGCTAATTCCCAGCAACGGCATGCTTACGCTAGGGATGAGGCAATAGTCAACGCGGCGTGACATTCTTGGTCGGTACGGCACACATAACGGCCACCGCTCGCGTAAACATGGCACCCGTCAATTCAGGTTTGATAGACCACTAAAACCGGCCGAGCATTGCTCCGTCTTTTCGGTTTCCGAGGTTGGAAAAGATTTTGGGATCAATGTAATTCGACAGAAACTTAATTTCGCCACCTGCCAGACAGAACTGAGCTCCACCAGGATGGCGGCTGCCAAAACCACCAACGATATTCGGGGCAACTACAGGAGCGGCAACTCCCCGTGCTACGCTCGGTCTCGGAATGATCTTACTGGTGTTTCGCAGGGAAGACCGTGTCCCTGAAGCCCACCCCAGAGTATCTTCATGCGGCAAAAACTCGCCGACCATGATCGTATTGCTACTGCCGTCGGTGATGTCGTCGTAGGCAATCGCGCTGTTCAGATACAACACGCCATTGTTATCGACATCAATCGGAGCTTCACTTCCATGATGGCACCCAGCGTATGAACTCGCACCAGCGGTACCGGCAGTATTGCTATAGACATATTCTGAAGGGCAAACAAACAACTCAATCTCGATAGCGCGGGCCAAAGCATTGCCCGGCGCATAGGTACCGACTTTGACGTCGAAGTTATTGGCAATGTTTCCCTTTTCAATATAAGGCAGCATCAGCACCAGAAAACCTACGTCCTGTCCCGTTGCCACAGATGCAATCGGTCCGTTCGGATTGATTACTCCCGGCGGCAGGGTCTCCATCGCATACTCATAGTTGTGCAGTGCCATTCCGAGCTGGGCAAGATTGTTGGCACATGCACAGCGACGCGCGGAATCTCGAGTCGACTGGACTGCGGGCATTAACATTCCAATCATGATTCCGATGATCGCAATCACGACCAGCAACTCCACAAGCGTGAAACCAATGCGTTTACAGAAATTCTTCGCCGAACACCGGACTGGATTTTTTAAACGCGGTTGGCTCATGGTAATCTTTTTCCTCAAATAAATTTTACTGCTCGGCCGTGACCAGAATCTCGGCACTACGGCGAATTCTCCGGTGATTGCTGATCCCGTTACGCGAAGAACCATCGGGCCCGGCATCCGCGTTTCGTGTCAACTCAACAGCCACACCAAGTTTTACTTTATCAGTTTCTGTATCCAGAACTGTTTCGATTTTGACTGATCCGACATCAAGAAATGGCAGACCGGTTTCCACCTGGATTGTCTCCCCCTCGTATTTCGGATTCTCCCGCAACTGACTCACGCCGAACCGAACACCGGCGTCCAGAATCCAATCGGCTTGTTGCACCGCCAATTCGTTACGAGTTTGGCGTCGATACCGCGTGCTAAGTACCATCGTACTGATTGCAATCATCGTCACAATGACAACGCAAACGACTGCGATAACAGCAATGGCGCCACGGCGAGAGCGATGCCCCGACAGCCTGCCAGCGTATCCGGTCGATCTAGATTTGATTAACGATCCCATCGATTCGGCCCCGCGCGCAAGAAGAAATCAACTTTACCCGTATCCGACGAATTTGGAGGCAACTTGCGGCGAACAATCAACGCTACCCGTTCCGGTAGCTGGTCGATCTCCCAATTCGAATCGACGTGGCGTGACAGTTGAAAACGATCCTGAAAAACAACGTTCCCTGCTTGTTTCCTGAGCAGCGTAATCTGATCTGTCTCAATCGTGTAGACCGTCTCATGATCCTGTTCACCGAGTAAATGCAACTCATCGCCTGCAACAGACATCTGTCGGCATTGTCGAATATCGGTTCGAAGCTGCCCATCCAATCGCTGCAAGTTCTGATGATAACGATGGCGTTGTTTTACCGTCGATGACATCTTCAACGTCACATGCAGCCACTTGGCATTGACGGCCAACAGGACCGAAAACGCAGCGATCACCAACAACATCTCAAACAGCGTGTAACCGCTGCGACTCGTTTGTCTGGAATTCATGGCAAGTCCTCGGGTTCTGAATTCTCAAAGGCTGGGTTCAGCCACCCCGACAACGAAATCACTTTTTCCGGGTACCCTTTCTTATATTTGATCGTCAATGTGATTCGAGTACCTAACGGATCAGCGCGATCAAGCGTGCCCGCAAGTATTGGCTCTCTCAAGACACTATCGCATATTTCCGATACCTCCAGCTTCTCCAACGCAATTTTCGCGTTGTCAAAATCCAATCTTGTTAGACTGTCGAGTTGGCTGTTCAATTCGCAAACAGCCATTTGGCGATATCTAACATCCTTCCAGATTTTGTCGACGTTGAAAAACATGGTCGTCGTGATCGTCATCGCAGTAAACAACACAGCCGCCGAAGCGATCACCTCTAGAACCGTGACACCATCCCGTTTAGGTACAGCGGTTGGACGAAATGCAGTTTGTATTTTTGTCCTTACCATTGGCTCAATTTTTCAATGATTTCGATGAAAGTCAAGAAAACGCTGGCCGCAACAGCGAACACGAATAGCCCGAACAAGATATTGGCAATCCCCAGCACAACTTGCAAAATCCGGATCGAACGAGTTTGCCCGCGGGTTTCGTTCTTACCCACACAATAATCCAGCAACCAAGATTGAGTATCGTGAGAACCTGCACTTGAAATCGCCTGATATTCGGATGGCGAAACAAGATGCTTAACTGCATCGACTTGCTCTTTCTGTGCCCTAACCTGGAAGGCCAGTACTTTTTGCTGCCTGCTGCCCGTAGATATCTGCTGGGTCTTCCACGAGTGCAAGTTCCATCCGCGTAACGCACCAACGAGATAATTCAGCAATATGGGCGAGAGCAGGATGCTCACGAGCATCACAAGACCCAATGGCAAAATGAACCAACGGCACATAACATCCAAAATCGCCAAGCCATGCGGCTCAGCGATCTCGTATTCTTCGACAATGTCATACAGCTCGGGAACGATTTTGATTCCGATGAAGCAGAAAACAACGAATCCGACCAAGTAGACACAACCTTTGCGAAGCAGCTTCCACAGCATTTGCTGCCGTTCACTGAAGGGAATGTTCGCCGCTTCTCCCGGTCGATCCAGTAGACGATCATAAAACACATCAAGGGAATTGTTATCTTCTGCAAGCTGCAACAAGACGACAACCTGCGTCGGCAACAAGCCAGGTGCACTCGCGATCGCATCAGTCACTGAGGACCCATTGTCGATCTCAGCGGCAACTTGCTCCATCAATCCGCGGTACCGTTTGGGCACTTCAATGGCCAACTGTTTCAGTAAACCAGCGGTCTCGAATTGATGGCGGTGAGCAACGCCCAACACACCCAACACCGCGCGTTGATGAGGCGAACACGAAGCTACAACGTCTGCCACATTGTCAACGGTTGCTTGCTGCCGCATGACTTCTTGCAGCTTTGAGCTGACAGCCAATGGATCGGCCGGCAAACTGAAATCGGATTCTGGAATGTGATCGTTCATTACCAAGCTGTCAGCCCGCCGATTACCGCAATGAAAGATGCATAAAAAATCATGAAGATCAACACGCCAGCGACGATCATGTTCCACATAATCAGCAGCGCCAGGACCCTGAACCACCAATCGCTGATCGCCCGATCGCGATCAAGGTAGTAAACCGCAGCCTGACGCAAGAGATCTGCTTTTCCGTCCGAATCCGGCAACTTCATCGCAGTACTGACAAGCGAAAATGGCGATTGCGTCATTGGCCCCAGTTTCGCCGTTTGCTCCTGCGAAGCGTGCAACCAGTCATTCGTTTGTTGCTTCAACCAATGGTTCCCTGAAACCTTCGCTGCAATAGTTGCCGCATCTTTGGCGGAAAGCCCCAGTCGCAGCAGCACAGATATGTGCCACGCCCAGATACCGACCGCTCTGCGAGTGCTCATCAACTGCCGATCCATCCAACTGTTGTTCGCCGGCCTGGCCTTATCGAACTTTGATTGAACGATACAGAAAATCGCAAAAAGCAAACCAATACCGGCGATGCACCAGGAAGCGATATGCAAGTGTGGCAATTCACCCATTATCAGCCTCGTCAACAACGGCACCTCGATTCCAAAATCGAGCACGATTTCTCGGATCGTTGGAGCCAGCCAGATAACAAAGACAAACCACAGCAGCCCGACCAGGGAAGCGACCAACAGGGGATACCTGAGAATGTGCCAAACCCGCTGGCTGATCGATGGCGAGAAATTCAGTTGCATGAATACGCGATCGGAGATTTTCGCGATCTCCGCAGGCGACATATTAGAATTCAATGCACCTGAATTCGAAACAACCGCTCCGGTACCTTCCTCTCGCGCCGCTGACGGTAGCAGGATCGACATGATGTCTGGCCGTTCCAGCGCACTTTCCAATTCATGTTCGCGGAGAAACCAATCGCGCCACACATTCAACTGGCGTCTGTCTGTCTTGTCCAGTCCACCGGCTGATTGTCCGAATTTGCCCAGCTCATCAGCGATCGCATGCCGCGAACCTTGGACCTTCGCCCACCACTTTCTGAGTTGTTTGCAATCCCAGTCAGCAACATCAACAACGCCATCGTTGGAAGCTATTTCCGAATTCAAATCGGTGGCCTCCCAATTTCCTGCAGCAACGACGATATCGGGTAAAAGATCAGTGCGCAATACACCAGACCGATGATACCGCCCAGAATAGCGACCATCACGATTGGTGTGCGGAACTTCAGTTTTAACAAAACACGATTCGCGAGACAACTCAATTGATCAGACTTTGCGAGCCACGGCGAGTCTTCATTTAAGATCCTGTCAATCTCTGATTCGTCTTCCAATCCAACCAGCTCCCGACTGATCCTGACTGCCTCGTCTTTCGGTAGATCAACCGACATCAACAAAGGAATTGTTCGCACCATAGAGTTCTGCAATCGAACCTGGATGTATGTCTTGCCACCCAACCAATAGGACCATCGCTTCACCTGCCCCAAAGCTCCCCAGACAAGTAACAATAGCAGCAGAATGCCGAGCAACGGCAGCAGGTTGAACCAAGGCGGCAGAAAATCTTCAATCGGCTGCGCAACCTGCAACCGCTTGTTTTCCATGTCCGCACGCAATTCAGCAATCAAAGGCGCGACTGTCGATGAAAACAGATAGAACCCGGCGAATGCGGCCACCACAATCAGAGCCAGATATCGCCACATCCATGCGATCGCTTGTTCCGCCTGCGCGCGTGCAATCGGTCGAACCGACAGGCCAGCGAGCACCGGTGACATAATCCCAGTGTGAGAGAAAAACTGAAACGCGGCACGGAACCGAATCGGAAGGCTTTCCACTGCCACAGAAAGCTCTGATACGTCAGGCTTACCTGACTCGTCGAAGGCAGCGATAAATTTCGTGTGAAGGCTTTCCAACCGGCTCACCGTCAGACGATCTGGTCCTCCGCGAGAGCTTCCAATTTCCAGGGGAACACCTGCATCAACTGCAGCTCTCAGGTCGTCATGAAATTGCTGAAACTTTTCCCGTGCCATCGCCTGATGATAACATACTCGTTTGACGAGACAAATTGATCCAACAGCTTGACCAGAGAGAAAGCGAACAGCTGATCAACCAATCAGTGAATCACTCAATCTTGATTAATCGCTAACGCCTTGCAGCTGCTCAGTTACCGTACCGCTGGCCCGATCAACATCGGAATAATTTTCGCTGTGATCGTGGCCGACTTCGACCAGGAACGCGATAACCACACCAAGAATCAACATCCCGGAAAGCTGCAGTCGATCATGGGAATGAAAATGCACTTCCGGCAACAGATCGCCCAGCGAAATGCAAAGGAAAATTCCTGCAGAGAACGCGAGCGAGTATCCAAGAATCAACTGACGCCATTCCCCCAGGTAGTCAATTCCGATCGCAAACAACAAAGCACTCAACGGACAAACCAGTGCAAACACGATGTTTACAATCATCTGAACGTCTGGCTTCCAGCCCTTGGCTGCCATCAACGATGTGATCGACAGTGCATCCAATGGCTTGTGCAGAAAAATCGCCAGGAACACCGCAAACCCGACTGGCCGCCAGCCGGTTTGCGTTTGCGAGGTCACCGCCGTGGCAAGTGCAACGCCGTCAATCAACGTATGCACTGCCAGTCCGAAACAAAGCCCGGCCCATGTGTAATCCGGCTGCCCAGATTCACTGTGATGTGACTCGTGCGAACAGCTGTGGGCACAAACTTCATCGTCGGTATGCTCGACGTGCAAATCATGCTGATGAAAATGAAACATCCGCACCATAAAAAACATGAACAGCAGCCCACCCAAACAAGCCGCCAATGCACTGGATGGATCGCCGAGTGCATACACTGCGTGCGGGAGCAGGTTGAGCAACGCGACGCCCAGCATGACTCCCGAAACGAAACTCAAAACCAATTGGGTGCGGCGATGGGTCAATTTGATGAACGAGGGGATCGAGCCACCCAACGCTGAACAAATCGCAATGATCGCGCAGTAGATTACCAGTGTCAGCATTTTGAGAGATTCACAGATCCAGCGAGACGTACGCAACAGACGGATTGAAACCGCACAATCTTAGGCCAACCTGCAATAAAGACAATGATATGACCAGACTTACCTGAAAATCATTATCGAGTAATCGATGGAGTCGAATACTCGACAGGCATCGATATCAATGGCATAGGGAATCCAGCGTTCGGTACAGAAAGAGGAACCGAGAAAGCTTCGCCTGATAAAGACGACGAGCACCCGTTGAACTTCACCATTTCATTCATTCTGCACCGCACGATATCCAGCTCACAATACCGGACTATTGAGTGACGCTGCGAAGCAACGCCCGTGATATCGACGATCTCCAATTGCCCCAGAAAGGGCTGATTCGCTGGAGCCAACTGTTCGAACGTTTGGTACTGCTTGCCATACCTGGCACGGCAAATCAGGTTCGCGGCCCGAATGGCTAGGTCGCGTTCGTTCAAGAATACGGTCGTACGCGCGATACTGCCGTATTTATTCAGGTTGGTGCAAGAAGCAAAACTGCAGTCGTTTGCGGCTGCAATTACAGAAAACTGCACCGGGGGACCCTGGTACACACACGATTGCGTTAGCCCCGAAACGGCGACTTGCGCTCCCAGGCTATACCCCAGAATGATCGCCGGCTTGGGCCCCAGGCAATTCAGTGTCCAGGCAAACTTGTCCGCCAGCTTGATGGCTCGTCCTGACTTCATGTTGTAGTCTCGAACTGCCCGCAGTGAATCACGCTCGGATCGCCAGGCCCAAATCACGAACCGTACCGGAGGCCGATCCTGGCATTGGGCAAACAGACTGGAATAAACCTGCAAGCCTCGTTTTTGAGCGTATTCCAGATCGGTATTGTATCCGTGAACAAAGACAAAGGTCTCTTCAACTGCGTGCCGACCGACCTTTGGCATCATTTGACAGTCAGAACGGCACCATTGACCGCCGGCAAATTGTGCGCAGTGAAGACCGCAGCTGGAACTAACATCATGCGCTCGCGCAGAGACCAACCAGACTTGGTCGCCTGGTCTGACGCAAATGTTGTTGGATGCATGTGACCGCGGTCCCTGAGCCGGAGCGCGCAGCTCCTGAGTCCGGAGTCCCTGGCCGCGCAATCCCTGACCGCGCAGCTCGGACGAACCGCATAATGCTGAAAACAGCAACAACCAAACTGTAAATACTCTGATCATAGCGTTGAGCCCGAAAATGCCGGATGGAGGAACTCGACTGCCAGACCTGCGATGAAATCGCAACCCGCTGCCTACTTCTATCGGGTAGGGGGTGTTTCGTCTTTACCACTTCCGCTGCAGAATTTGTTGCAAAAAATGCACATGTTTAACTTGCACATCATTAGGCAAGTTGTACGTTTCACTGGCGAAATGCGTTCGCCTTTTCAGGAATCTTTGTGCTGCTTGCGCGGCAAGGAAGTGAAACATGAGAAACTATCTTTTAGGTTTGGCAGCCATCGCAATTCTGATTTCAACAGTCGGATGTGCCAACAGACCACTGCGAACATGGCTTCGCGGTGCACCTTGCAACACTTGCAACCCGCAATTCTCACAACCAACAGGTGGGAATTTCCTTGGCGGATGCAGTGATGGCTCCTGCGGGGCCGTTGCCGCGACACCCCCTGCGTCAACTTGCAACTCTGGCCTGTGCGGATCGACTCCGACTGGGTCAGGACTGCTGGGCGGTGTGTTTGGAAACAACAATGCCAACGGCGGTCGCATTTTTGGGAACACAGCGTCGTCGGCTCCACCGGCCTCCATCCCGGCTTCGGCATTGAACCAAATCGAGGAAATAGCTCCTGGATTGACGCCTGAGGTTTACGGAAACACCAATACCGTAGGGCGAATTGAGTTACCGCCATCTGGTCCGTTCAACTGACCAAGTACGATAACCGGCAAAATCAATACGACGAGAAACCGCAATCCTGACCGGTGGAAGTCGCAAAAGACGGTGAAGACGATGATTCTTCACCGTCTTTTTTTATTGCCTGACCGGTAAAGCTCCTTAGCGGCGGCGTCTGCGTATAAAATGGAAGAGCTCAAGCAATCTCATTCAGGACAGACTCCGTGTTCCAATATTGCGCATCTCTAATTTTCCTATTACTGGCCGCGGCCGCACCGACGTTCGCCAGTCCACCACAGTCCGATTCGAAAAGCCCATCCGACGAATCGCCAGGAGTTTCTTACACAGACGAAATCAGCAACCGGTGGCAAGTTGGTGTTCGCATCCTCGCTCGCGAGAAAACGGTTCGCAATTTTCTGGTGACCATTCCGATTCCCACCGACTGGCCAGAACAACGAGTCGAATTAAGCGAAGAAGATTTCCCGGCTGAAATCGGTTCTGTTGATTACCGTGAACTGAACAGTGGTGTCCGGCAAATGGTGATAACCATCCCCAAGATCAGAGCCAAACAACTTATCGAGTTAACGGCAACCTACCATGTAACGACCAGCCAAATCGTCGCTCCCCAGAACACGGACGTTTTCCTGATCCCCAAGAAGGTCGGGAAACGGATAAAAGAGTATCTAGGCGTCAGCCCGCAGATCTCGTATCGAAACGCAAAGCTCCGCAAAGAGGTCAAGAAAGTTGTTAGCGAGCAACCTACGCCATGGAAGCAAGTCGAAGCGATTTATGATTGGGTGCGTGAAAACATCGAATTCGCTAACGAAGAGCCTGATGATACACTAAACGTTTTTCGCAATCGGAAAGGTTGCCGTGAAGACAGCGTGGGACTATTCGTTGCGATGTGCCGTTCGATAAAAATCCCGGCGAGAATCGTCTGGGCCGACCAAACCCAGTACGCCGAATTCTACCTGGTAGACGAAACAGACCAGGGGCACTGGTTCCCGGCAAACGTTTCCGGCCGACGAGAATTTGGCCAATTATCAAGCCCCAAAATCATCCTTCAAAAAGGGGATAACATCAAAGTCCCCGAAAAAGAAAAACGACAAAAATTCTGCGCTGAGTTCGTGCATGGGGAAGGGAGTATCAAACCAGTAGTTGAATTCGTCAAAAAGCGATTACCGGTCACCAACTGATGAAACTTAAATCCCATTATCGAAACTTTGCCGCCGGCTGTTTACGTCAAACGACGTTTCTATTGGCAACGTGGGTTCTTGCTACGACCATTGCCGTCAATCTTGACGCGCAAGAGAAAGGCTTCGAACCGCAATACTCGGAACCGGAAACGGTTTACTTTGAATTTGGTTTGAAGATAACATCTAAGGGCTCATCAACGGGCATTACCGGAACCGTGCCGATTCCTGTTGATTGGCCGGAACAGGAAATCACAGTCGTCGAAGAACGGAAAACCGACAACGTTCGCAAGTTGACGTATAAGGAATCGAGCAATCGAATCAAGCAACTGGTCATCAAGGTCAACCAAATGGGTGCTGGAGAAGTCGCGCAAGGATCGGTTGTTCTGAAAGTAAACAAGCGAAACATTATATTGCCAGCTAGCCCGGAAGAACTAAAACTGGCACAACGAATCCCAGGCAAGGTACGCCAGTTCCTCAAGCCAAGTCCCTATATCGAAAGCAAGCACGCGAAAATCAAACAGCTCGCCAAGACGGTCGCGATCGACAAAACTGAAACTGCCTGGCAGCAGGTTGAATCGGTTTACAAATGGGTTCGTGAGAATGTCGAATACAAATTCGACAAACAGATCCACACCTGCCTCGACGCGTTGGACTCCGGCCACGGCGATTGCGAAGAGTTATCTTCAATCTTCATCGCCATCTGCCGGGCCAAAGGAATCCCCGCGCGTGCGGTCTGGATCCCTTCGCACACCTACCCGGAATTTTATCTGGTCGACGGAGCAGGCAACGGACATTGGTTCCCCTGTCAGGCAGCGGGCACGTATCAGTTTGGCGAAATGGAAGAAGTCAAACCAATCTTACAAAAGGGCGACCGATTCAAACTACCCGGCAGCAAGAAATACCTCCGCTACGTCCAACCAACTCTGGTAGCCAAAGATGCCACCGCCGGCCTCGCCATCGAGTTCATCGCTCGTCAAGTCGGCGAGTCGGAATTTGACTCCAAGTCCAAACAGGCTGACAAACGATAGCTCAATCGCATGGCAGTTTGACAACCGCCTCAGCTATCGTTTATTTTTCATTTCCTGTTGAAATTCGCTCCAAATGACGGTTCACAGTAGCGAACACATCTCAACGCAATTCTTGATACGATGAAAAATCTATTCTCGATTGGATACTTCAACTGGTGGCTGGTCGCGGCGTACATCGTGATCGTCGGCGTGTTCCTGTATGGAATTTTACAGCCTCGCCGAAAGAAAGAATGGAAGTCCGCGGGCGCGGCGCAGGCGTGGGTAATCGCTTTGTATGCTGAGATGTACGGAATTCCTTTGACAGCCTATCTGTTGATGGGATGGCTAGGGCGCAGTCGCGACGATGCCGAGAAACACTTCAATGGACACCTGTGGCCGATCCTGTTCGGCTGGGACGAACAAAGCACAATCCTCGCTCAGTTCATCTTTACTGTTGTCGGCCAGGGCCTGATCCTCGTCGGTGCGATTCTGGCAGTCGTCGGTTGGCGGCAACTGCACAGCGCTGTGAAAGCAGGTCGCATGGCGACGGGTGGGCTGTATAAATACGTTCGACATCCGCAGTACACTGGATTTTTCTTGTTCCTGTTGGGGAGCATGATCAATTGGCCAACTTTGATGACCATGTTGACGCTTCCTCTACTCTGGTTTGTCTACCTGAAGCTCGCCAAGTCCGAAGAGGAAGATGCCATCACTGAATTCGGCGACAACTACCGTGAATACATGGACCGCACCGGCAGGTTTTTACCAAGCTTCGGTTAGTCAATCGACAGCGGTCGGTCCTGTACCAACAGATACCAACCGCATTGCAATTTGGAATTATTGCGAGACCGAATTTGAATCGGTAGCGCAACCGATTTCCATTCGCCAGAATACTTGCCTTCGATCGGGTCGATGTAGTTTTCGATCGTCTGTGGCTCGATCGTATTGCAGTCAACTTGGGTGACTGATTGAAAAACAGAATCGCATACCTGCATCCGCCTGACATCCTCTGAACTACTGCCCTGCAGGCCGGGATGATGCAACAAAGCTCCTTGCAGCTCGCCGCGTGTCTCGACCAAGGCGGCGAATCGTTGGCTCGACGCACTTCCCGACGACTCTTCTTCGATCAATGGTTCGAACTGGCCCATTTGAATGGTCATTACCAGAACCCCGATCGCCGAATTCTGTCTCCCCAAAACCGGCACCGTCAAACTAACAAGCTCACGATCCTGGTACGAGCCAAAAAATGCCGGGCTCAACACAGGCTGAGCGGACGGGGGAGGGATGTCTGCCGGATCCTCCGACGAAGGGAGCTTCAAATCGCCGCCATGGAAATACGGACGCGTCCACCGCCATATTTTCTTGAGCGGTTGTTCGTCACTGTCAGACGCTCGGCACAACAATTTGCCTTTGGAATCCAACAGGAACCACGACACAGAAGGCAGACGCGCTTGAATTGCGGCCCGGTTGGCGACGAGCAACTCGTGCAACTCAGTTCGTTTCTCTGGATCGTCCGCTGCCTGTATCAACTGGATCATTGTTTTTGAGCTGGCCAGCTCTTCGAGGGCGATCAAGCGAGCTTCCAGGTTGTACTGGATCGAACGCGCGGTCATTCGACACGTCATATTCAAACTATCGACCTGTGATTCTTTGGCTGCGACCAGCGAACGCCGTGTTTGATCGTGCAACGTGTACATCCGGGTTGTCGCATACAACGAACCAAGTGTCAGCAGGCTCGCCGCCGTCAACAACGTTGTGAACAGAGCTTGATGACGACGAACCAATCGTGTGATCTTCTCAAACGGCGAATACTCGTGCGCGTTAACGGGAGCATCGGCCAGATAATTTTCCAGATCCTCCGCCATTTCAGTCGCCGTTTGATATCGCCGCTTCGGCTCCAGCTCCATCGCCTTGAGGCAAATGGATTCCAACGGTGCCGGAATAGAATTATCAAGCTTCCGCGGCGGCTCGTATCGTCCCTGTATCACTTCCTGGCGAATATGAATTGGAGAATCGCCACGAAACGCGTATTCTCCGGTCAAAGCTCGATACAAAACGATGCCCAACGAATAAATGTCGGAAGCAGGGCCGAGGTCTTCCTTGCCCGCTGCCTGTTCCGGGCTCATGTAAATCGGCGTGCCTTCGCCTTCGCGACCGGAGTTACTATCTTCCTGATTCGTTTGCGGGACCAGCGTCTTTTCTTCCTTGACCCGAAACTTACCCGCTCGTTCAAACGGAATTGCCAACCCCCAATCAACCACCAAGGTCTCGCCGTGCTTGCCGAGCATGATGTTCTTTGGCTTGATGTCGCGATGAACGATCCCACGTGTGTGGGCATAACCGATCGTTTGACAGACGGAAACCAATTGCACCAACAACTTTCGCATGGCGACTCGCTGCTCGCCCGGCGACCACTCATCGCGGTTCGCATGAAAGCGCTTGATGGCGTCGTCGTAGGTGTCTCCGCGAATAAACCGCATGACGTAAAACGGTTGTTCGTCCGATTTACCCATCGAGTAAACCGGAACCACGCCCGGATGATCCAATCGACCAGTGATTTCCGCTTCCTGTTGAAACCTGAGGCGATCGACTTCGTTACGAGCGATCTTTTGGTGCAGGAACTTAACGGCCACATCCCGATGCAACTCGTGATCATGCGCCTTGTAGACGACTCCCAGGCCACCGCGATCGTGAAAACGCAAGTCCAGCAAGCGGGATTCGACATCGACCGAACTCAACCCAATCGGTTCCGGCTTGACTAGTCCGTGGTCAGCTTCCGTTTCGGCAAACGCACTGTCATCAACGTGCGCATCCAGGCATCCGTTCATCTTTTTGATGGCCGCGATTTTACTGCGGACAGTATCAACCAATTCTGGATGGTCGGCGCAAAGTGCTTTGACCCCGATTTCGTTACCGGCTTCAAAAGCATCTTCCCAGCGGTCAAGCAGATCGTCGACAAGCTCGTCACGTTGTTGGTCCGGGTTCATGACTGTATCTCCAGTTAACCCATTCCTGGCATTTCACCGCCGAACTTATCAAACAACGACAGTTTGGCATTTCGCCAATAGCGTTTAACAGTCCGCGTGCTGACGTCCATCAACTCCGCTGCTGCTTCCTGCGACAAACCGTTGTAAAACAGCAACTCGACCGCTTCCTTTTGCTCGGCCGGCAAGGACTCGATCGTCTCATGCAACTCACTCCATTGCGTCAGCTCCGACGACGCGCATTCTTCCGGGTCCGCCGCATCATAGGCCCCGTGCGCAGGTGCCTGCGACTGGTCGGGACGAGACGCCAATTGCGTCGCGTGGTTGGCTCCCATCCCTTCGGGTCCACCGTAGTGTCGTGATAAGTCGATCAACTCGCGGCGAATCTGCGTCGCTGCCAGTCGATAGAAATGACGCGCGTCATTGATTTGAACTTTCTCCAAAGAACGATGCAATCGCATGATCGCGCGTTGAAAGACATCTTCTGTTTGTTCCCAACGAGCGACACGACCGTAGCCGCGTTTCATAGTACGGGTCAGTTGCATCAAGCGATCTGCCGCCGACGAAATCAACTCATCCCGCGCCGAATCATCCCCCGCGCCCAAACGCTCGACCAATTTTTCAACTTGAGTTTGTTCTGATGTCACGATCTCACCGCCTGATTTCCCCGTATCGCTCAGCTTCCCCTTCTATAGTTTATCGTAACCGAAGAAGCAGCTGACAAAAATGCGATATTTAAGCAGGGTTCAGCATAAACGTGTCGTGTCGCCAAATGAAATACATCGTCGCGACAGCCACAACATTCCAGCCCACGAAAAACAGCTTGAGAAACCCTATCGGGTATTTTCGCGGCCCAAAAAAGCATCGGCTACAAAGAAGATCGAACCGGCAACCATAAAATCAACAACCAGCCAGCTGGAAATGCCGCGACCCCAGAAAAATTACTCGTCATCAACGGTCGCTGTAGACCCGCGTCGATTCCTGCTTAGCAACTCTTACTTCACGGCCATCAGCAATCAGGTTCACGTTGATTCGATGATCGCCGGCGGTCAGCCCTTTGCCGTGAATCGTGATCACGATCTCATCGCCCGGATTCATGCTCGTGATCGGACTGAACGCGATCTGCTGACCTCGTATTTCGTTAGTGACGATTCCCTCCACAGCCGTCGGTTGGATTCCTCGTGGGAATTCAACTTGCAGCTGCACGTTAGTCGCAGTCTTAGTACCTTGATTGACGATCCGCAGCTTGTAAGCCGTGTTGCTGCCAATCTCGATGGGATCCACCAAGTCGTCGATGTCAAAGAAAACGTCAATCAAGTGCTCGACATTCAACTTGCAGATCGCATCGGCGGTTTGATCCAGATCAGAAACCACTTCGAACTTGATGTCTTGATTACCGGGCTCGGTCGGAACGGTCGTTAATTCAACGTTCGCGATCAGGCCGGCGTTCAACTCGGCCAAACTCCAGTAAACCGCATGGGTGTTTTCGTCGTACTTGCCGCGATTATTAGTACTGACATACTTCAAACCACTCGGCAGACGACTGACCAATTCAACATTTGTCGCTTTCGCCGTTCCGGTGTTCCGTACAGAGAACCGGTGCGTGGCTTCGCGACGCAGGAATCGGCGGTTTGGACCGTCGCCTTGTGCGACTAGCTGCGGCGCGACGACTTCGACATCGACCGCGTGCTGTGTCTGGAGCCCGCCACCGGCGTGCGCGACGAGAACATTCTTGAATTTTCCGATCTGGGCAGCTTTCAGTTCCAATCGAACTTTACGCGATTGCCCAGGGCCAAGTGTACCGATTGCATACTCAAGTTCGCGGAAGCCTTCGCTGAACGCCAATTGCTCAGGTAAGTCTTCCTGGATGACCACATCCCTGGCTGGCCCGTCGCCGTCATTCTTGACGTTGATATCCAGAATAACCGGATCGCCGATCAAGACTCGCGGCTGCGTCGAATGACTGACGCTCAAAACAGGCTTGGTAACTTTGGTTCGCATCGAAGCCTGTGCCGAGAACGTGACTTGGGCAACGCTGCCAATTTCGCCTTGGCGAGTCGGTCGCAACTGAATTCGAATTCGCTTTTCCTGTCCCGGCTCCAGTGATTCCAATTGCCAACTGATCTGTCCGTTTGAACCGCGGCGAGCCGGCGGTACAGATTCGACGAACTCGGCACCAGTCGGAATTTGATCGAACACGTTCACGTTGCGAGCAGCAATGCGGCCAACATTTTTCACGACTAGCTGAAAGTCAGCGGGTTGATTTACCTGGATTTCGCGAGGGGCGATCTTCTCGATGGTCACCGAAGGTGACTGCGGGCCCTCAAGGCGTCGATCACCGGGAGTCGCCAGAGTGGCAGCGCTGCCTACTTGAGCAACCGGACCACGCGTCGTCGGAGCTTGTGTGACCCGATTGTTCTGTGTGATTCTACCAGTGTTGGACCCCGGGGTCGTTGATACCGGATTGGTTGGTCTCAGGTTCTGACTATTCAACGCCCGATTCGTTGGCCGATTGTTGACCGGCGGATTCGGCCGAGCAACTGGAGGACTTAGATTCCCGCTCGACAAATTGTTACGAACACCACTGCCTTGCAAATTAGTGGATGAACCACCTGCGCTACCCGCGCCTCGGGCAGGTGGCGAGAGGTTACTGGCCGATGCATTAGATGTGTTGCTACTTCGATTATTGGTTGGTGGAGAAAATCCGGAACGTGATTGGGAGCCTTGCCCAGTCAGATTGCGAGACGTTTCTGGTACTTTTGAGGTAAACTTGCGGAGCGCATTGCCTGTTTTCTCGGCAAGGTTATCTTTCGTTGCCTTCAAGTTATTGGAAACGTTGCTGGCAAATTGACCGGCATTGTCTTTGAGGCTCTGGGCGCTGTTTGCGATTGCATTGGATGTATCTTGAACCGGCTTCACGAACGAGTCCTGCGTAGCACTGATCTGTGTCTTGACAGGCGTGAACGGTTTTTTACTGGTAAAACTATTCTTGATCCCGCCGCCATCACCTGTTTGCTTCGCGATCGGAGGCAAGGGAAGTGACTTCGCCGCTGGACGTTGAGTGGTAACCCGATTGGTTGTTTTGGGTTGGAAGCTTCCCGTGAAACTGTTCGATGTCTTCGCTGTTTCTTTCGAATTGGCTGATTTGAAAGTCTTAGACGGCAACTCGGGAGGTTCAGTCGAAACCATATTGACGGATTTCAGCTGTAGAGACTGGGGCGTTGCGTCTTCACCATCTTCAGGCGCAGCGTCGCCGTCATCGAGTTCGTTTTGTGCGACCTGATCAAGCGTGTTGCAGTCCCGGCAGTATTGCATCGAATATGCAACGGCGACGGTGCCCGCAATGACAAAGACAACAGCGGCAATCAACTTCCAAGTCAGCTTGCGCTTTAGCCCGGGAGTTCTCTCTTCACTAGAATTAGATTCCGACATGACGGTCTACCAATCCTTCGGCGTTCAAACGGAATGAGCAGTCGCCACAGAATCATTCTGTGACAACAGTTCGTACGGTGCGGCCTGCGCGGTTGCGCATATTGGGCCGACCATTTTGCAAGTAATTACCAAACTTGCACCGCTCCCGGCAAGATCAGCAACGAGTCTCTTTGCTCGCTAGCACCGTTTCACGAATCGCCCAGGTTCCATTCACGAGCTTCCTGATAGCACTCGGCGATTCTCTGCCCGACAATCTCCGCCATTTCTTCTTGCGACTTGCCGTCCAGTTCACTGAATAGAATTGGATGTCCAACCACCAGCTTGATCGGCCGCCCCGGCTTCGGTTTGCCTCCAGGCGGCCATGCTTCGTATGATCCGTGAATTCCAACTGGATAGACAGGCACTTTCAGTCGCTTCACCAGAGCTGTAAACCCGGTCATCAGCGGCAATAGCTCACCTCCCGTGCTTCGCTCTCCTTCCGGAAACATGATGACCGACTCGCCTTTCTTCAACCGTTTGAGCGTTTCCTTCATACCACCGATCCCGGTTGCCTCCCGGTCGATCGGAATGGAGTCAATCGAACGCAGAATCGCGTTCAGGATTTTGTTTTCAAAGAGCGCTTTCTTGGCAAGAAAATTGGCTCGCCGCGGAACAATGCTGCCCATCATGATTGGATCGAGGTAGCTGAGATGATTCGGACAAATCAACGCACCGCCCGTCATCGGCAATCTATCGACATGCCGGTACTGGTAACCGAACAGAACTTTCAGCGGTATCAGCGTGAACCACTGAATAAAACGATAAACAAATCGTTTCCAGTAAGGCCGCGGAGGATCGTTGGTAAACAAGTGCATAGGTTTCTACTACTGTCATATGTTTCTACTACTAGAATGCTGCCTTGGATTGTAGATTTTTGCGTTGTGGATTCCAATTGGGAATCCCTACCGAAAAGATTCAACGCTCACCATGAAAATTCACGAGACGGAAATCGTCGACACGTTCGCAGAAGCATTCACAATGCGATTCACGCGCGTCATCGTAACTGCAGCTGACGAGTATTGGCTCGATGCTGGTTTGCGAGAATTCTGTGGCTATGGGACAAGCGTGATTGGTTGCGACGCTGAAGTCGGCATCGAAACCCACCTCGCGCCAGAGAAAACTCCGGACGGGCGAGTGGGAGCCCTGGTACTGGCGTTTGCTTTCAATGAAGAGTCACTGGGCAAAGCGATCTCGAACCGGTGCGGTCAATGCTTAATGACATGTCCTTCGACGGCAGTCTACAACGGACTGGAATCCGAAAAGACATTACCTCTGGGAAAGCATCTTCGGTTCTTTGGCGATGGGTTCCAGAAAAGCAAGCTGATTGGCGAGCGTCGCTACTGGCGGATCCCGGTGATGGATGGCGAGTTTCTTGTCGAAGAATCCGTTGGAGTTGCAAAAGGGATCGCCGGAGGCAATTTGCTGATCCAGTCGGTGGATCAGGCATCAGGCCTGCAGGCAGCCAAAGCAGCCGTCGAAGCGATCGCGGAGCTTGAAAACGTGATCACCCCTTTCCCTGGGGGTGTCGTCCGGAGCGGAAGCAAAGTTGGGTCACGTTACCCCAAAATGGTTGCCTCAACATCACACACATTTTGCCCGAGCTTGAAGGGCAGGGTAGACGACTCTTTGGTCCACGAACAAGCCAATTGCGTCTATGAAATCGTGATCGATGGGTGTGCCAAGGCGGATATCGAACAGGCAATGACCGTGGGCATCCAGCGAGCGGCAGAATCCGAAAACGTCGTCTGTATCAGTGCCGGGAACTATGGCGGCAAATTAGGGAAGCATCATTTCCACCTACACCAATTGCTGGCTGAGCCAACCCCTAAAATCGAACCAGACCCCGAGCAATGACTTGTTTGCTCAATACGCAGGTGGAAAATTTCTCCGATTAGAAAAAAACTGCCTACACCTCCCCGCCAATTCCGCGAAAATGGCTATCTAAAGCACCACTTCCGTCGCCTGTTGGTCACAATAGCAGACGTGAAGGTCGGCAATAGAAAACGGAAAGCGAAAACGCGATGAGAAAGTCAACAATCAAGATTGTCATTTTGGGACTGCTATTTTCGCCAACCTGGCTGTTCGCGTACTCCGAAGCCTCCGAAATCACCATTGGAGCTTCAGCAACTGCAGGAGCGACGCTGCGGGATGAGAAATCGGTCAAGCGGAAGCAGAAATTACTGGTAACGCCGAAATGGCTGGAAAGCAAAATCAAGTCGGAAAAGAATCTCGCGATTATTGACCTCGCGTTTCGAAAAACGAATTATGAAACCGGGCATATCCCCGGTGCGTTTTACCTCGACTGGCGGACGGACATTATTGATTCTGAAAACAGCCATCTGTATCGCCTTCCCAAAAAGGAAAAGATGGAGAAGCTGCTTTCGAGACTCGGAATCACACCGGAAACCATGGTGGTTCTCACCGACAACATGGCTAACCGTTCGGCAGTCCGGATGTTTTACACACTCAAATACTTTGGGCACGATCGCGTCCGAATTCTCGATGGCGGCACAAACGTGTGGAAGGATTCGGATCGCAAGTTGACGGAAGAAATACCAAAGGCAAAACCTACGAAGTACGAGATCAAGGAAGCGCGAGAAGAGTACATTGTTCGCCTCGAAGCGGTTGAGAAAGCCATCGACAAGGATCCGCAGTTGATCGACGGTCGACCGAACTCGCAATTCACAGGCGAGAAACCAGGCAAAGCATTTCACACCAATACGGCTCACAAGCGGAAAGGGCATGTACCGTCCGCAGCCAATATTCCCTGGAAAGACAATCTGAATGAAGACGGTACGTTCAAGTCGATTCCTGAATTGCGAGACCTCTACGAGTCCAACGGCATCAGCCTGGATCGAGAAATAATCACGTACTGTAACGAAGGTCTTCACGCCGCCATGCCGTGGTTCATTATCCGAGAGTTATTCGGGAACACCGAAGTTCAACTTTACGATGATTCGATGGTCGAATGGGCCAACCGGGACGATACGCAATTAAAAATCGAGGCTGGCGAGAAGAAGACGGACGTCAAGAATTAATTGATTGACATTCAAATTTGAGGAGCCACACACGGGCGGTGGAGGCTCCACCTCCCGGTTATTGGGCCAACTCTCGCACGTCATCCATCAGCTCATCCAACATCTTCTCAGTAAGCCGACCAGTAAACGTATTCTGTTGGCTCGGATGGTAACAACCAATCAGCGGAACGATTCGTCCAGTTCTCCTTCCACGCCCGGAAACCATCAATTCAACCTTCGCGCCGTGAGAAAACTTTGGCTGCGGAGGTTGATACCATTCTTGCGATATCGCGTGCTTGACGACGGCCTTCCAGGCGATGCCACCTAGCGCCAGCATGACTTTGGGACGACCGAGTCGAATCGTCTCTTCCAAATAACCGGCGCAATTCGTGACTTCTGCGGTCGACGGTTTGTTGTCGGGAGGAGCGCAGTGACAAACGGCTGTGATCGTGCATCGCTTCAGCTTCAACCCATCGTCCATGGAATACGATTCCGGCTGATTGCAAAAACCTGCCTTGAACAGCGCTCTGTACAACCAATCACCGCTGCGGTCACCCGTGAACATGCGTCCCGTTCGATTGGCACCGTGAGCCCCCGGTGCCAAACCGACAATCAACAATGGAACTCGCAGATTGCCAAAGTTCGGCACAGGCTTGCCCCAGTAATCCTGTTCGGCGTAGGCCTTCCGCTTATCGCGGGCAACTTTCTGGCAATGAAGAATCAGTCGCGGGCATTTCTGACATGCGACAATCTGCTGATTAAGTTCGTTCCGGGCTGACATGCGAACGCTTCACTTGAACAATCTACAACAAGTGCTTGGCTTTGATTTCCAGATAGCTGTTCACCAGGCTTGCCGTCAGCTGTTCAGGAAAAACGTCCACCGCCATCACACCTTGATGTTGCAAGTCTGTGACCACCTGATGACGCCAGTTCACGATGTTGGCTGCCACAGCCGCCGAATAAAACCGATCGTTGTCACTCGGATCAGGACGTTCAATGTAGCTATCAATCGCACCGAACATCTGGTGATCTCGCAACAAGACTCCCATCGGCAAATGCCGAGTCGTCAAGTTGCTGAGATACTGATGGATTTGTTCCGCATTGATTTCATCAATCACGTTAGTAATAAAAACCACCAGTGATCGCTTCAGGCAATGCTTCCGCAAATAATAAAACGCTTCGTCATAACGGGACTCAACGAAACGCGGATGCTGGTCAAACGTAACGTGCAACAAGCGATTGATATGATCTACGCCACTGCGAGGAGGCGCGTATTTGTGAATCCCATCGCTAAAACAAATCAAACCAACGGAATCTCCCTGCCGAAGGGCTACGTAACTCAACATCAACGTCGCATTGAGGGCATGATCCAGCAGACCAATCCCTTGAGCTTCACCAGTCATCATGCGACCGCAATCGACCATGAAGATAATTCGTTGACTTTGATTCGCTTGAAAGTCTCGAACCGTCAACTTTCGCCGCCGCGCCGTCGTACGCCAGTCGATGTGCTTGTAGTTATCGTCCTGTGTATAGTCTCGCAGCCTTTCAAACTCGTTGTCCTGGCCAATCTTCCGCGATCGCCGCACACCCAACAGGTTCAGGCGGTTCGTCCGCGCTAACAACGAGTATTGAGAAATCTGCTTCATGTCAGGATAGACAAACACTTCGTTTGACAAATCCAATGTGTGGTACGCGTCCCACAGGCCCAGTCGACTGGAAACTTTAACGAACACGCTTTGCATCTCGAACCGGCCACGTTCAGTCGGTCGGAACTGGTACTCGAAAGAAGATTTACTACGCGGTTCAAATCGGTGAGAAAAATTTTCAATATCCGGTTCAAATTCGTTTGGCAAGTCATCACAAATCTCGGTACTGCAAGCTCGCCGCGAGTGGTTGGCTACCGTGAGCAAGCAATCATGCTTCTTGCCCAGCGAGGCAATTTTCAACAAGTCTCTGCTGACCGAAAACTCTTTCCCGCTGACGATCGTCATTAGATCGACAAACGCAACCAGAGTCACGACAAGAAACGCCAGCAAGATTGCCGGTACGACTGAGGGAAACCAGATCACCAGCAATGACACGACAAAGGGAAACAGGAAAGCTACCAACAGTCGCTTGGTCGGGAAACACTTTTTCCATCGCCACACCGCAAGCAGCGGCAACGACATCGCTGCCATCAAGACCAGCGGCCGGTCCAGAAAAAAATCCAGGATGGATTCAAACCAATTCATCAGCCGTTTCCTACCCCTTGATCCGGGGCACTTCGATCGTACGAATCAAGTCATTCAACAAGCGATCGACGCTTTGACCTTCCACTTCCGCTTCCGCCGTCAGCATCACTCGGTGACGCAACGTCGGAACCGCAATCGTGACCACATCATCGGGAACCGTATAGTCGCGACCGCAAAACGCCGCCAACGTCCGCGCTCCTTGCATCAGACTAATTCCTGCTCGAGGAGAAGCTCCCATGTAAAACTGCGGCCACTCGCGAGTCAATCGAACCATTTTGTTGATGTACTGAAGCAGCAGCGGGTCGACTCGAACCTCTCCGCTCGTTTTCGTGACGCGAGAAATTTCTTCTGGTGACGAAATGACCTGAATCTCGTTCTCCAACCGATGATCCAGATTCACTTGCCCTCCATGCAGCGCTAGAATCTCTGCTTCTTCTTTCTCGCCCGGATACTCGGCAACCAACTTGAACATGAAACGGTCAAGCTGCGCCTCAGGCAAGTTGTAAGTTCCTTCCGATTCGATCGGGTTCTGAGTCGCCATGCACAGGAACGGAGGTTCGAGATCGTGCGTGGTCCCGTCAATCGTGACCGTCTTTTCCTGCATGATCTCCAGCAACGCCGCGTGTGTCTTGGCCGGAGAACGGTTGATCTCATCTGCCAGCAGCAGCTGCGTGAACACAGGCCCAGGTCGGAAATCAAACTCCTGCGTCTTCATATTGAAAATCGGCGCGCCGGTAATGTCTGACGGCATCAAGTCGGCGGTGAATTGAATACGACCAAACTTGCAACCGAGGACTTTCCCCAGCGTGCGAATAAATAGCGTCTTGCCCAAGCCGGGGACACTTTCGATCAACACATGCCCGCCCGAGAACAGAGCAACCAACGTCCCCATCACGAGCTCTTCCTGCCCCACGAAGACTTTGGCAATTTCTTCTGTAATGCGATGGTACAACCGCTTGGTCTCGGTATCTTCACCCTGATTAGACGGCGACACCGGAAGCACCGATTCGGTCGCAGCCTGCTGGCCTGTTTCTTGCGGCTGAGCTTGCCCAGTCGACTGCCCAATAGTCTGGGCAATATTATCGCTACCAGGCGAAACCACCTGAGGATTCTGATTCACATGACTGCACCGAGGGCATTGCGCCCCGGCAGCGCTCAAATTTGTTTTGGGAACTTTTAGTTGCGTCTGGCAACCGCTACACAAAAACTCAACAAACTCGGCTTGCGGTTCAATATTGTTCATCTACTCGTTTTCGTTTGGATTGGTTGACTGATTTTTCTGGACTGATTCCGAACGGGAACGGGAGCTCGACGAACGCCGTCGATATTCCTCGATCCAACTGTTGGGAATCGTTCGTGATTTGGTTTTGCGGATAAGCTGCCCGAGCGCGTTAATATGGTCGCGAAAATTCGCCGTCGATCGTTGCTTGATTTTCTTCGGTCGCCCAAAAATTGGAAAGTACACGAAACAGAACAACAGGGAACAAAACAAAATGTTGGGCACAATGTAACGCAGGGGTTTCTTGGCAATCCATTCCCATTGGGACTGGCGTTCCGGTGAATCGCGGTCCGATATCGGCAATGTGTATTTGCTTTCGATAAACAGGACCTCATCGCTCGAATACTCGTTTTCGAGTGCAAGGTAAATCAATTCGGTCGCCAGCTCGCGATTGGTTGCGTTGATCAGCGGAAAATTCAACAAGAAAGAACTGTTGCCGACAACGATGATTCGGCCGCCCGAGTATTTGGGCTTGGTCAACGAGTAGATAAACGGATAGCCATCCACTGACATTAAGACTTCGACCGAATAGTCACCGAACTGGCCTGCCTCATGCAGATCACCCGGTGCCGGCAACGTCCCGTACCTGAGATCCAACTCGGCAACGTCCAGTTCATCTACAAAATCGCCAGTAATTTTTTCTGGCTTGGTGTAAGGGTGGTTCGCCACGTCATACCAGTCACAGCCCTCGAGCTTGCCACCTGCCTGACGATTGAGCAAATGACCAGTTGTCGCTTCAAGAAACTGCCTCGAAAGGTCATCCTGCTCTTCTTTTCCTGCTGCGCCTTGGCGCAAGGTATCCCAGTACATGTTGGCCGCGTCAAAATCTCTGGCAACGTACACCAATGTCCGGGGTCCATCGGTCGCGAGCCAGTCATCGACCCGATCGATCACATCTTCCCCAGGTGGACCGAACGAATCCGGGATCCAAAACACGGTCTGGTACCTTTCCCAGCGAGGCGAGTACTTGCCATACCGCTCGACTTCGTAGCCAGTCGCTTCAATCATCGAGTGAAAGACTGCCGTTCCGTTAACCGAGCGGCCGTAGCTATCCCCGGAAGCTTTCCCGTACCCGGTTTCAATCTTGCGGTCCATGCAGCCAGCAGTCAAGAACAAGCACGCTAACAACACCAGCCCGTATCGCACACGCGGGACCGCAGTGGTCTTTGCATTGTCAAACTGTCGGGCAAACAAATTCATCAAGCTTTCCATTTTCCTATACGACGACCGCTTCCGAACATTCACTTACCTCGTTCTGAAAACCATCCAGATCAGCCCAACAACTTTCGTAGACCTGCCGGGCAACATCGTGGTCACCAAAAAAGCTGTCTTCGAACGGTACCATCACACGTTGGTAATACTGGACCAACCCATGATGCGGTTTCAATTCTCGCAAATATTGTCTGTTCGTTTTTCCTCGCTTCAATTCGATCAAACCATTTTTGTCCAACTGGATCAGAACATGGCTGAACAACAGCATGGTTGCGCGGCTGAAATCACCACGCTGGGCGGCTTGCTGGGCGAGATCCCGGAAGTCTCCAGAATCGTTTGCCTGGGCAAGCTGAAACGGGAGTTGCTTGATCCGTTCCTGCATTTTTTCGACTTCGTCCTCGTCCATGAACGTACTCGAACCCTGCCGATTTTCCATTTGCAAAAACACCCAGACAAGAATGGCAATGATTGCCAGAAACACGACTGCGATAATCACCCAAACGGTGGAACTGAACAGCGACGTGATCCAACCAGCACTCCAATTGTTAGCACCGTTGGCGTTTTGAGTTTGCTTTGGCGTGTAACCAGACACTTTCGAACGTTCCAAAGTCTTGGCATGCCCTGGATCGACTCGGTCCAAGTCGACAACCGTGTCAGTCTCCGATTCATACCAGGGAAAATTCTTACGATTCAAGAAATCTTTGCCAGCGTCACTCGGCTCCTGACCACAGCAATCCGCCGTCGTCAGCAACAAACAGAGCAAGGCAAATAACCCAGTGCAAATACACCAACGCAAGCTTCCCATCATGTCAGCGCTGCAATTCATACTTCGAGACCTTTCTCAAGCTGAATTGCCTCCGACCGCAACCGTAATTCGACTTCCCAACCCTCCTGACGAATTCGGATGTCGATATAGGAAAGGAACCGGACGACGGCCAGAATTCCCGCGACGATCCACATCGCCAGCGGACCATAAAACACGACTGGCAGATACTCGCCCGCGGCCTGCAAGTTCAATGTGAAATCAAAAATCAACAGCGAACCAGCGATGGTGATCGTGAGTGGCACAGAAATCAACGAAATCAAAATGAATCGACCCAACAGTTCTGAATTGGCGGCACGATGCAGGCTGGACGATCGCAAACCGTAGCTAATTTGTCCTTCCTTCTTGAACACGGGCGTTTTCTCAAGCGAAAGAATCTCACAGGCAAACGGACGCACGCAACGCACCAGCAACCCCAGTCCGACAACGATTACCAAGAACACCATCGCAGCACCAAACGAATCACGTTGCGAATTTGGATCGAACGCGGCCACAATCAGAACCGCCGGCAGCAACATTCGCCAGACACCATGCACCCACAAGAAATACGGGCTAGTCGAAAACGTGGATCTAACCACGCCCCAAATCGTTGGACGCTGGGCAAACATTGCCTGCCCCAGATAATTCGTTAGGAAAGTTGTGGCAACTTGTGATTGAACGCAAATCAAAAGCGCTGAGGTGAAAATAAAAACCCACAGCATTTCGTAATCGTAATAGTCTTCCGCCATCCAACCGATCAACCACCAATTGAGCAACATGAACGGCAGCGATCCGAGCAGCCAAAGCAGCGAGACCGGCCAGAGGTAATCACGGATTACGTGAAAACTCAAATCCACTATCTCAAGTAGACTTCGTTTGCGAATCGCAATATAGGTTTGATCAAACTTCATGGAGCTTTCGGCAACGTGGCTGGTTAAAGCTTGCGAGGGAATCCCAGGATAACAAAGTAGAACATCAACATCAGGCTTGTGAAAACAGAAACGCAACCTTTGACCCACCACGGCATGTACTTTTCGGGTGTGGGCGAAATGAAGCCTTCGACAAACGCGGCCATGCAAAACAGGATCACTGCGCACATCGCGATCGGCAATGCTTCCCGAGCCGTTTTCTTGAGCGAGTCCAACCGGCTGATGCCACCGGTTATCAACCAGCTCAGCCCGATTTTCAAACCTGCCCCGGCCGACAACACAATCGCCGTCAGCTCAAGCGGCCCGTGAGCCGTCACAAACATTTTGAAGTTCACACTGGCGTCCCCCAGGTCAGGACGAAACATGTACCCAAAGACCGCACCCAGAAACATGGCGTTGGTGGTCAGCGTTACGAAACCGGGGATCAGCAACAACATCGACACAAAGCAACTGAGCCCGATGCCAGCGTTATTGAAAATATAGAAACCCGCCATCTGCGAATTCGCTCCAGCGCCTCGTCCATTGAAGTCGCTGTACATTTCCTCGAACATCTCGAGATTCTTTTCGCCGACCACGTCGTTGGCAAAGTCTGGCCAAATGGTGTTCTCGTACGCCAGGTAGCCTGCGGAAATGAACAATCCCCAGAACACTATGAAACAAAAATGGACACATGGCTCATGGAAGATCGCCCGCGGCGTATCCTCAAAAATCACTCGGTACCAAGTCTGCCATTGGAATTTCGAACTGCGATACAACTGATTGTGTGCAACAGCGATGAGCCGATGCAAATACTCGGAAGTCTGCGGCGGCAGGTTATAGCTTTCCGAAAGAGCCAGGTCCGCACAGGTGCTTCGATACAGCTCGGAGAAACGAGCCAGCTTGACCGGGTCCTTGTGCAATTCCGATTTCTTTTCGGCGCAAAAGGCTTCTAGCTCTTTCCATTGCTCCTGTCGTTTTTCCAATAACGCGGCAACTTTCATTAGTCCGAATCCTCACTTTCCAATGCAGTCGCGATCGCAATTGTCGGCGGCTCAGCCGTTGCTGCAGATTTTGCCTGTTCAGCTAATGTCCGAAATGGATTGGTTGAAGCCTGCTTCTGCCCTTGCGCCTGCGGATTGCTGGTCACGAATGGGTTAGGCGTCCCACCGTCCTCTTTGAAATCAATGAATGTGCGGTAGTACAACGAACAGAGCAGCAAGTCAGGATTCGTATCGTCTGCAAGTCCGAACTCACGAATCAGTGGTTGGCCAAGATGAGCGGCGACCTCCATCACTCGCTGTTGCGGCAAGACGCGTCGACGATCCACGTACTCTGCCAACGCTTTCGCCATGGAGGGGCTAACGACAAATCCTTGTGGTATCAAATCAGCAAGGCCCGGGACGCGAGGGTCTTGAAACGTCGCCAGCCCGTAAGTCCACTTTCTGTCTTCGGTAACGACAATCGTGCCGGCAACGAAGTCTCCGATCCGTTGGTATCGTGGACTGATCACCATGCAAATCAAACCGAACGCGAAAATGGGAATGAACGGGGCGTGGACGCCGGGGTCGCTGCCGATCTCGGAGCCAAATATCAAATGCAACGATATGAACGGAGAGACATCCATCAGACGAAAAAAGTTCCGTAACGTTGCCTGCGTCGCATCAATCGCACTGCCGTCCGTCGAGATCGCACGAATATTGGCCAACATCTTGCCGAATGTTTGACCGTTGTAATTCGTTTCCATGTACGCTCCGTAAAACCAAAGCGAGATAAAAGCAAACGCGAGCAGGATTCCACCTGCAATCTCGCCGAGCAACGTCATCAACGGAGCAAAGACAGTCCCTTGAAGCCAGGCTGCGAGGAAACCAAAGGCAATCGAAATCAAAAAGGAAATCAGGCAGTAAAACGCCAACGTAATAATCACGTCGGCCAGATACGCCAGCAGCCTGCGAGACGGACCCGTTACCTCGTACTGGAACGCGATGTTCTCGGGCGTGGAAACGCGAACCTGATTGTCAAGAACTCTCGGTTCCGACAACCGTTGACCCACGCCAATATTTTCAGCATTCCCCGAAGCGTTCGCCATTGCGCCTTTTATATGTCAAATTCAGCGAATGCTTCGTTCTACGAACAAGTTGCTAGTCAGCAAGCAACTCGCACCCAGATGGTAAGTAGCTCAGATCCAAGAGGCCTGTTGCAATCGCGATGCCTCATTTTCGAACAGTAGGCACACATTTTCAAGCTGGATTTTGAATTCGAAATTTCTGGCTGAAGATCGTACTTCGAACCATTCAGGGATGATGCCCCACCGGGAGCACGAAAACGTCGATTTCCTGCGGCATCCTGCCTACTCGTCGGCTTTATCAGCATTTGCCGCGGTTCTTTTGGCAAGTACTTCGGCAGATTTTCCGAAACTTTTGAGAAACTCCTCGACGACCAACTTTCGCGCCTCCGACACTCAGCAGCGTGGCATGCATTCAAGAGGAATGCAGAGAAGAAGAATCGAACCAATCCGAACCAATCCGAACCAATCCGAACCAATCCGAACCAATCCGAACCAATCCGAAC
>CAZXLW010000036.1:0-46983 GCA_964641465.1 uncultured Pirellulaceae bacterium
GCCTAAGGCCCTTGCGGAACATTGAACTCTTTCGATTACTGCTCGCATATAACGCGGGCTTCTGTAGAATCTCGCTTCGCATCATAATGATCGCTGAGAATTCAAATGGGCGCGAGAGGATTAAACGCGAATGAAATATGTGATTGTGATTCCTGATGGCTGTGCGGATGAGCCACAGGATCAACTTGACGGCAAGACTCCGTTACAGGCTGCCAACGTTCCGAATATGGATCGGATTGCGGCACAAGGAGTTGTCGGTTCGGCCAATCATACTCCAGGGCACTTGCCCGCCGGGTCCGCTGTCGCCAATATGAGTCTGTTCGGCTACGACCCGAACGAGCATTTCACCGGTCGGGCCCCGTTGGAAGCGGCGGCACAGGATGTTGAACTGGGTGAGCACGATTGGGCGATTCGCTGCAATCTGGTGACGGTGACGGATCAAGTGTTGACCAGTTTCACGGCGGAACATATTTCGTCTGACGAGGCAGCGGAAATTTTGCAGACGGCGGTCGAAAGCTTGCAGATACCCAACCTGGAGTTTGTCACCGGGGTGAGCTATCGGAACTTGTTATTGATGCGGGGCTCCGAATCAGGGAAAGCTCCGTTCTCAAACGAGACTCGAACCACGCCGCCGCATGATCTTACCGGGAAAACGATCGAGAACGCTTTCCCCCGCGGGCCCGGCAGCCATCTGCTGTCTGAGCTCATGAGCCAGAGCGGTGAGTGGTTCGCGGATCATCCGGTTAACAAAGCTCGCGTCGCAGCCGGGAAACTACCGGCGACCAACATCTGGCTCTGGGGATTGGGCAAGCAACCGAGTCTGCCGTTGTTTCACGATTGCCATGGGCTGCAAGGAGCGATGATCACGGCTGTTGATTTACTACGCGGGTTGGCGAAGCTGGTTGGCTGGGATCGGATCGAGGTTCCGGGTGCGACGGGGTACGTCGATACGGACTATGCCGCCAAGGGCCGCTATGCGATCGAAGCGTTGGACAAGTACGACGTTGTCTGTGTGCATGTGGAGGCAACGGACGAGTCTTCCCACGAGGGAGACGTGCAGAAAAAGATCGCGGCTTTGGAAAGTGTCGATAGCCAGATCGTTGGACCGATCCTCGATCATCTGCAGGACAAGCATGATGACTGGCGAATCCTTGTCTCGCCTGACCACCCAACGTTCGTTCGCACCAAGACGCATACGCATGGAGACGTTCCGTTTGCGATCTGCGGTAAGGGTGTAGCCGCGAACGAGTCGCAAAGCTATGACGAAGTCTCCGCGGCGGAGAGCGATTTGAGTTTCGATCGCGGCTGCGAGCTGATGCCACGTTTTGTTTCCGCGACAGAGTTCTCTGGGGCAAAGAATGAGTAGCGAAAGTTGCGAGGGACCAGGCAGCGATAGCCGGCCCGCCATGCCGCCGCCGCCAGCGACGTGTCCGAACCAGACGAATTCGGACGGCAGTCAGCGGGAGTCTTGCCCGTTACAGTGCAAGTACAACTATTTCGAGTCAGACGATCTGACGATCGACACGTACGAGCTCAAGTGTCTCGATTGTGGTTGGCGCGATACGGTTGGGTACCGGAGTGAAGACGAAGATCAACCGGAGAACCCCAAACAATGCCCGTTCTGTTCCAAGTGTGATTTGGAGCCCGGGCGTAATCCCTGCGGTGAATGAGCATGGGCGACATTCAGAACCCTCGCTTGTTGTACGCGAAGGGTTTCATGTTTTTGCTGATCGGGCTGGCGGCAGCTTTGTTGCTGATTCTTGACCGCCCGAAGCTGATGACTGCTGTGTTGTTGGCGACTTGTATCTGGGCATTTTGCCGAGCCTACTATTTCGCGTTCTATGTGATCGAGCATTACGCCGATCCCGGTTACAAGTTCGCGGGCCTGGTGGACTTCGCCAAGTATTTGTTCAAGCGGCAAAAGTAGTGAATCGCGATTTGATTTAACGGAAGCGACGGTAAGAGGCCGGAGCCTGAGCAGGAAGTGCTTTCCGTTACGGGAACACATACCGGAACAAGTTTCTGATTGGTTGGCCGTCGACGTAAGCGGTTGGCTGGCCGATGAGGCCTTGTCCCAGGTACGTTCCCGGCTGAATGTTTGCCAGGCGGATCACCGGTTGATATGCACCGGAGCCAGTTATAAACGGTGTCCACCAGCGATTCTGCTGCGACTGAAACTGCGGCAGCCCGACGCTTGGAGTTGTTGCAAACGGTGACGTTTGGAACAGACCAGTGCTCGGAGCCTGAAAGGCCGTGTTGGTCGCCGGCAGGCTCGGTACCTGGGTCGCTGCCGGTTGCTGCAGTTGCAAGACTGGTTGTTGGAGAGCCGATACCTGGAGAGCCGTCGGTGCGTTGTAGACATTGTTGGGCGTACAACATTGATTGGGAGCGTACACTACCTGTTGGGCTTGTTGGATTTGCTGCGCTCGCTGGGCCGTGACGGTGTTCGTTAATCCCAACGTGTTGATCTGGTACGGCACCTGGCAATTGGTACAACCAACCGATGCACGAACGGGTGCATTCAAAACTCCGCCTCGCGTTTGGCGATTGCTGCGAAAGACACCGCCGACGGCTGGGGCGGAAGCGACGCGGGCTGCGGCAACTCGATTGCCTGCCGGGTACGGATAGCGCTGATCGCCGGTGGCGGCAGACGAAGCTGTATTGTCGAGCGGGGTTTGTTGGCGAAACAATGATTCTCGATCGGTGGTCGATGCGTTGGCCGCTGTCGCGTCGGCGTTACGGCTTGAGCTACCGGAGTTGGGGGCTTCGAGGACCGATTTCACACCTCTTTCACTGGCCAGTGAATTCGTAAGCTGCGCATCCACGCCTTCGGTTGTGATTGTCTGAATTTCGTTTCCAGGCGTAGAACGACTGACGACTCGACCGCCACCCTGCAACGGCGAAGAGGATTCAATAAACTCAGGGGTCAAATTTTGGCCGACTGAGTACTGGGCAAACAGCAAAAGACAAAAACTGGCCAGCAGGCGAATCTTGTGGGCGGGCATGTGGGGTATCTCACTGGGGAAACAACTTGTTTGTTAATTCAGCGTATATCAAAAACGTGGCGGTAGGCCAACTGCACCAACGCTAGCTGTCGTCTATAATCGTTGTTTCACCAGTAATACAAGTAAACATTCGCGAACAAGAACACCACTACACTCGAGACACTCGGATGACGACGACACGATTGAAAAATTTACTGCTAACTGGATTGGCTGTCGCACAACTGGTTTTGATGACGCCAATGCCAGCCCCCGGGCAATCGGTGGTCGAAGCTATCAAAGACTGGACGAAGGTAGATGTTGCCGATCGGCCCGATTTCCTGAGCCTGCCGATTGTCGATTCTGCCTTGTCGAAACCCGAATCTGCAAAAGTCAAACAGCTCCTGTGGGACGATCATGTTGCTCAACTGCGAGAGCAGCGGGAGCAGGAGTGGAAAGACAAGAGTATCAAGCTTGGCGATCTGAAAATGAAGTTCGACTATCGGGTTTTTGGCGAGAAACCCGAATCAGGTAGAAGGCTGTTCATTTCGATGCATGGTGGCGGCGGAACTCGAGCCTCCGTCAACGATCGTCAGTGGCAAAACCAAATCGGTTTGTATAAACCGAAGGAAGGAGTCTACCTGGCACCGCGGGCTCCCAATGATGCTTGGGATATGTGGCATCAGGAGCACATCGACAAGTTCTTTCATCGCATTATCGAGGACGCGATTCTGTTCGAAGACGTCGATGTCAATCGGGTCTACGTCATGGGATATTCTGCTGGCGGCGACGGCGTTTACAAGTTAGCGCCTCGGATGGCTGATTCGTTGGCAGCGGCCGCAATGATGGCAGGTCATCCGAACGGCGCTTCTCCGGCCAATTTGCGAAACATTGGATTCGCGCTGCACATGGGCGAGAAGGATGGAGCTTATAAACGGAACAAGATTGCGGAACGTTGGAAGACTGATTTGGCCAAGCTGCAACAAGCTGACTCCGCTGGGTATCAACACCAAGCCCAAATCCACGAGGGGCTCGGACATTGGATGGATCGAAAGGATGCGGTGGCAGTGCCTTGGATGTCCAAGTTTGAACGCGATCCTAACCCGAGCAAAGTTGTCTGGAAACAAACAGGGGTTCAGCGGAAGGACTTCTATTGGCTGGCTGTTACGGACGGTCACGACGTCACCAGCAAACACAATTTGGTCGTCGCTCGCAAAGACCAGAAATTCACCATCGAGTCGAGCGATGGGCTAACCGCGATGAAGTTGAATCTGAACGATGCGATCGTGAATTTGGATGAACCGATCTCGGTATATCGCGATGGCAAGGAAATCTATCAGGACAAGGCGATCAGGACTTCCCGGTCGATATACCAATCGATTCAGAACCACGGCGACTCAGAACGTATCTACTCCGCCCAGGCAATCGTCGATTTTGAAGAAGCAGAGCCCAAAGAAGGTTAACGGGCAGATTCTTGTTCCGAATCTCGTTCGTCGGCAGTCGACAATTTGGCGATGCCGATTCCAAACCATGCAAACAGGATCGTCATGAATGGGCTGATGATGTTGAAGAAACAGAACGGGGCGAACGTGAGTACTGCCACACCTAGAACCGCTTTTTGTGCCGCACCACAAGTGTTCCACGGGATCAGCACCGAGGTTACTGTCCCCGAGTCCTCCAATGTTCGACTGAGGTTTTGAGGAGCCAAACCGCGGTCGCGATATGTTTCGCGGAACATGCGACCGGGTACAACGATCGACAAATATTGATCGGAAGCCGTGATGTTCACGAACAGACAACTGCCCGCCGTTGTGGCAACCAGCGAACCAGTCGATTTGGCAAACTTAACAAGCGGCTGGGTCAATCTTTGCAGCAACCCACACGATTCCATCAAACCACCGAAGCACATCGCAGTGATGATCAGCCAAATCGTGTTCAACATGCCAACCATCCCTTTGCCCTTAAGCAAATCTGCGGCGGCCAGTTCCGCATCGATAGCTTTCAATTGCTCCTGTTCAGCAACGGGAAGAGCAGCCGGACCTTCTTCACCCGCCCGCGCCAGGATTGTTTTTCTGGTCTCGCTGATTTCGTCAAGCCTTGACGATGGGATGCGGTCCGTTTCCAACGCCATCGCATTAATGAATGCTGTGTATGATCGCTTTGCATAAGACGGCTTTTTGCTTTGTTCCAAAACCGTACCGTCTTCCTGAGTGACCTTGATGGTCTCGTCACCCAAGCCGGAAATTTCGGTAATCGCATCTGGTTGCACACAGATCGCCAACACTCCGCCGGCCACAGCACCGATAAACAGGGCGACCAAAGCATCGACCCTCATCACAACCATGATCAAAACGCCAACCGGCACCAGGAACACGATCGGGCTGATGTTGAAGTAGTTCCCGATCTGCAGCTTCAGTTGTTCCGTATCGGTCACCAATTCGGAAGGCTCACTATTGAGACCGATCGCCAGGTAGATTCCCAACGCGATTACAAAACTGGGGACCGTCGTCCACAACATATATTTAATATGGGTAATCAAATCCGTGCCAGCCATCGCGGACGCCAGGTTCGTTGTATCGGACAATGGCGAAATCTTGTCACCGAAATAGGCACCGGAAATGATCGCACCGGCAATCAGTCCTTCATAAATGCCCAGGGTGCTTCCGATTCCGAGCAACGCAATTCCCACCGTCGCTACCGTCGACCAGGAACTGCCCGTGACAATAGACACGATCGCGCAGATGATCGCAGTCGCCACCAGGAACAGCTCTGCATTGAGGATACCCAGTCCATAGTAAATCATGGCTGGAACAATTCCGCTCATTATCCAGGTTCCAATCAACGAGCCAATCAGCAACAGGATCATCATCGCGACCAGAGCCGACCCGATACTGCGCTTGATGCCTTCGATCATCGCCTTGACAGGAACACCGAGGAAAAAGCCCGCAATCGCAGCCGCCGCAGACGCCATCAACAACGCGATCTGGTTCGGCCCGTAAGAAGCGTCAGCGCCGTAGAAATAAACGTTGGCTGTCAACAAACCAATCAGCACAAACACAGGCAATAACGCCCAACCGATCGAAACGCTATCTGTGTCTGGCGGTGTGAAAGAACTGTCTTGCCGGATCGAATCATTCATGGGCAATGCACGTAGTGTTGGCTGTTGCGGACAAGCGATTATCGTTACGCAGCACGTACGTTGTCAATTCGATCGACAGCGTTTCTGCCAGAAGCGCTGCGGATAGGCAACGTCATGACGAACCTGGCACCTTCGTCACACTGACTCTGCAGCTCCAGTTTACCGCCATGCAGTTCGGCAATTCGCCAGGCTTTCGATAAACCAAACCCAAGCCCACGGCCTGCTTCACGCCCTGAGAAAAATGGATCAAAAATCTGATCTGCTATATCATCACAAACACCATGGCCGTTGTCAGCCACCGAAACCGCGATGTCTGCATCGTTTCGACGCCAAATTTGAACACGGATATCGCCTTCGCTTCCGATCGACAACAGGGCATTGTTAAACATGGCCTTGAGGGCGACGCATACCTGAGTCGAGTCGCATTCGCAGATCGGCACGTCAGGATATTGGCGGATGGAGATCGTGACCTGATGTTCTTTCAACTCCCGTCGCATTTCTTCGGCGACTCGATTCACAAGCTCTGAAACTTGCTGTGGCTCAGGGTTCAATTCCGGCGGGCAGGCAAACAGCATCATGTCCGCGATCATCTCGTGAGCTCGCATTGCCTGCGAATAAATTACGGCCAGTTTCTGTCGACGCGAACGCTTCGGCTCATCGGTCATCAAGGTTTGAGCTCTGGTCGCGATGTTGGCCAACGGGTTGTTGATTTCGTGACTGGCACCATAGGCAAGTTGTTTGAGCGACTGCATCTTTTTCTGCAGCAACTCCGATTGGAATTCCAATTGCAGACTTTGAATTTTCGCACACATCAACCACATCTGTCGGGCAGGAAACCGTTCGCTCGAAGATTCGATCGATGTGATCACATTGCGAGTAGCTCGACTGTCGAACTCCAATCTCTCAAACGAAAAATCAGCAGCGAAGATCGTCTTGATGACTTTCCTGGCTTCGCTGAGCCCCAGGTTCGAAACGACGCCAAGATATTTGGCCAGCCGTTTTCTAGTTGGCTTGGCACGCCATTTATTCAGATGCTCCAGTTGCTCCATCGCCAGATCATCAACCGGAGCCAATGCATCCGATTCGATTGCCGACATGAACAACGATTCCTCGATGAATTCTGTCGCCGAACCGATACACGCAACCGAAACTCCCGTTTCACTATGCATCCGCGAAGCGACATACAAAAGCACTCCCGGACTGGACGCACAAAGTAAACTCAATTGGGAATTATCGTTTTCTGCATCGAGCACCATGCCACACAACCTGTACAAATCGCTGGCGAAAACTGGCAGGCGAATTTCAGATCCGGATAACGTGGTTACTGGAAGATACAACATGTGCACAAGCCTGTGGTGATACGCGGTGGTGGTTATCCCAAAGCCAGCGGTTTACGGCAAGCTTGATTGGTGCCAGCGTTTGGTCGATATACCAACAAAAAAAGCACGCCTCGACGGCGTGCCTTGTATTTGCTTGCAAATGTATTGGAACTAGGTGCCTGTGGCTGCCTTTTCCATTTCCAGCATTTCACAGCAACGGTCAAGCAATTGATCGACCTCAAATGGCTTATTCATAAAGTCATCTGCACCAGCGAGACGAAGATCAGCGATCTTGTCCTGCTCGACCATACCGGAGATACAAACGATCTTCACCGAAGACATAGTCGGGTCACTGCGTACCCGTTGGCAAACTTCCTTGCCGTTGATATCTGGTAGCATGACGTCCAGAACCACGAGGTCAGGACGAAATTCCTTGACCAGCATTCCGGCATCAAAGCCATTATTGGCAGTCTTATAGTCGAATCGCCCGTCTCGGACGAATACGTCGACCATCAACTCAACCAATTCCTCATCGTCATCCACGATCAAGACTTTTCGCTTGCCGTCTTCGAGAGCATCGGTTGGGATGCCGTTGTCTTTCATGAAGGCGTACAGTTGATCACGCGGAATTCGACGAAATCGACTACCTGGAACGCGAAATCCTTTCAGACTACCGTTGTCAAAGCATCGAATAATCGTCTGTTGGCTGACCTTGCATATCTTGGCGGCTTCGCCAGTCGTAAAGACAGTTTTAGTATTCATGAAACCATCCTCTCCCTAGGTGGTTGGGGGTGTCGCAATCGCGTCAATTCAAGTGGTGATGACACATCCATACCGATTGTTGTTGACTAATTCTCGAAATCCGGTTCTCTCGAAATTCGATGTAAGTTCTTAATACGCAGTTGTCTAAAGCTTCAAAACTACAAAAGCTGCCGATGTTCCCGAATTGCTAAAAACTACTGTGTCCATTCAGTCGGCTATTTTGACCACATCTGCCGAAATTGCCAAGCTTGCCAACGCGACGAATTATAGCCGCCTCCCAATTCCGGTCAAGATTGATGCGAATACAGTAAACCCATACCAACACTTGGGTTACAACAATCAGAGAGATAATGTTCAAATTTTCCAGTTTGCCCAAAGCACGATCGACCCCGCCTGGCTTCAGCATTGGCTCATTTCCATCAGTTCTCTATAGTCCGCCACGTATTTCACGCCATGCGCCATGATTTATTTTGCCACGATTCGTAAAAGTGAATTCCAATTGATGAGAACGACGATCAAGATCAGCTGTCTGGCAATTTGCGTCTGTGTAATTTCCGGTTGTGGCACGACAACACAAAAGATTGCGACTGAGCAACTGTTGATTTCAGATGCAGTCGATCAAGCCGTCGAGAAAATCGACTTCACAAGTCTGGCCGGCGAAGACGTGTTCCTCGACACGAAGTATTTACACTCCGTGAAAGGTACCGGCTATGCAAACGCGGATTACATAATTAGCGCGCTGCGGGAACAACTTTCTGAAGCTGGTTGCAGGATTCAGGACACACGTGCAGAAGCCAAGACAATTGTTGAGCCACGTGTCGGAGCACTTGGAACCGACGGACACGAAATCACTTATGGCATACCACAGACCAACCAGCTTTCGTCTGCAGCTGCAGCCATTTCCAGTGCGCCGGCGATGCCGATCATTCCTGAAATATCATTCGGCAAGAGCGACAAACAAATGGGCGTCGCCAAGATCACTGTGTTCGCCTACGACCGTGAATCGAAAATTGCCGTTTGGCAGTCAGGCCAACGAAGATCAGAAAGTACCAGCAACAATACTTGGGTTTTGGGTGCCGGACCGTTTCAAAAAGGAACGATTCACGAAGGTGTTCGTTTTGCAGGAAACGAGATCAACCAAGAGACTCAATTAGCCAAGCTACGCCCACCGTTCCCCAATTTCCGACAACGGTTGTTGTCTGGAAAGCTTGCCGATTCCCCTGAACAGGAAGTCTGGGACAGATCAGATGTCGCGACGGAACCTGAACCGGCAGAACGAGTTGCAGACAATTTGCTGGTACCTCAAGACGAACAGACGATTGCTCGGTAGTTGTCAGAATTTGCCTCATCTTTGTTACCGGAACTGATGACGAAGCGTTGAAGATTGGCGGCGCGATACCGGAACCATCGTTGGCAACTGGTCTCTCGCTACTTGCGTTGGGAGCTGTTGGTATTCGAAGTCGAAGCAGACAAAGGCACGCAGGCTTGCTAGTTCCTACAATTTCAGGCTTCGGTTTGGCTCTTTGCAACGGGTTTAGTTTTGGGTCGGTTTGGCTTGCCGCCCAAATGTAACATCAGCTGCGCGATATCAGCGGGCGTAATTCCGCTGATACGCTGAGCCTGATCAATATTGGTTGGTCGAAATCGAGCCAGCTTTTCCTTGGCCTCACGACGCAAGTGGGACATGCCTTCGTAATCGAAATCTGGCGGGATTCGCTTCTCCGCCATCCGCTTCTGCCGGTCAATGGAGACTTGCTGGCGGTCCACGTATCCTGAGTACTTCGTGTCAAAGATCACTTGCTGTTGAACGTCCGCATGCACGTCACCTAGTTCCGCACAAGCCTCTGCCAGATGCTTCCATTCCGTCTCGGGACGCCGCAGTAATTTTTCCAGTGACACTTCCCCTTGCCGCGTCTTCTTCAAGAGCTTTTTGACCCTTTCGATTTCCGCTTCCTTCCAGTGCAGCTTTTCAACGCGATTCTGGCCCACCAAGCCAAATCGCGACGCCAGATCGGTCAGCCGCCGGTCCGCGTTATCCTGTCGCAACAGCAATCGGTACTCCGCTCGGCTGGTAAACATACGATACGGTTCGTCGACGCTGCTGGTCACTAAGTCATCAATCAGGACTCCGATGTACCCTTGATCTCGGCTGAGCACAAAATCCGGTTGCTCGTTCAGTTTCAAAGCCGCGTTGGCACCAGCCATCAATCCCTGCGCGCCCGCCTCTTCGTAACCCGTGGTTCCGTTGATTTGTCCAGCAAAGTACAAACCAGAAATCGTCTTGGTTTCCAAAGTCGGTCGCAACTGATCCGGCGGACAGAAATCATACTCAACCGCATAACCGTAACGCATAATCTGAGCGTTCTCCAAACCAGGGATCAGTTTGAAGATCTGATCCTGAACATCGCGGGGCAGGCTGGTCGAGACTCCGTTAACGTAAATCTCCTGTGTATCGCGACCTTCCGGCTCCAGGAACAATTGGTGACGGTCCTTGTCGGCAAACCGGACAATCTTGTCTTCGATCGACGGGCAATAGCGTGGCCCGCTGCCATGAATCTGCCCACTGTACATCGGTGCGCGATGCAGGTTGTTTTCAATCAGTTTGTGCACGTCAGGATTCGTGTACGTAATCCAACACGGAATCTGTTCGACGGAAAAGTTCTCGCTCAGAAACGAGAACGGCTGTGGGTTTTCGTCGCCCGGTTGAATCTCTGCCTGATCGTAATCAATCGTTCGCCCGTTCAATCTCGCCGGCGTACCAGTTTTGAAACGTTCCAACTGGAACCCCAGTCGCGTCAAAGCTCCGCTGATTCCGCCCGAAGTCCCTTCGCCAGCGCGGCCGCCGGCGGTCTTGGCTTCGCCCGTGTGCATGATCGCGGAAAGAAAAGTTCCGGTCGTCAATACAACTGCAGGAGCCAGATAAGTCGCATCGCCTTTGACTTGTACGCCCAGAATTTTCCCGCCAGACTCATCGGTGATCAAGTCCTCCACCATCTCCTGTCGCAGATGAAGATTCTCCCGCTGCTCGACTGTTGCCTTGACCCAGTTCTGATAGCCCTTCTTGTCCGCCTGGGCCCGGGGACTGTGCATCGCCGGGCCTTTGCGCATGTTGAGCATCCGGAACTGAATCCCGGACGCGTCAATCGCCTCGCCCATGATGCCACCCAATGCATCGATCTCGCGGACGATGTGCCCCTTGGCGACTCCGCCAATCGCCGGATTGCAACTCATCTGGCCAACCGTGTCCAGATTCGTCGTGAGCAAAGCTACCTTGGCACCGATTCGTGCGGCCGCCATCGCTGCTTCAGTCCCGGCATGACCGGCACCGACCACAATCACATCGAATTCGTAGGCCACGTTACTCATCAGTTATCGTTGTCTTCTGGTTGAATTGAAATGGTGGCCTGCAATAGCTCTCGACCAATAGAACAATCCTAACCATGCCAACAAAAAAAGCGACACCGAAAGATGCCGCTTGGTTGATTGTCTGGCTCGGATCAAGAACGCTCGACGGCTGATCAAGCATTCATCCATCGGATCTGCCCCGTCACTTAGCCGCCGCTAAGCAGTTTCACAAACGGATCCACATCCAGCAGATTGATTTCACCGTCCTGGTTCAAATCACCTTTGGCATTGAACGGATCCGTCGTGAGCAAACCAATAAACGGATTCACGTCGAGCAAGTTGACCTCGCCGTCACAATTAATATCGCCTAATAAAAACGGAACCAGCTCCCCGTTTAGTACAACCGATGCCGTGGCGACGACCGAGAAATCTGGAGTCGCATCGATAGACAAATTGATTGGCAATTGAACCGAAAGTGTGTCGCCAGAAACCGAAAGCTGCGCTCCCAGCGCATCAAAAGGAGTTTGCCCGGCATCGGCAAGATCAAAAACCGCGCTTCCACCAGCAAACCCAAACGGGTCGTCGAGTTCAACTAACCCGACAAGTGAAACCAGGTTCATCAGTTGGTCAAATTGGTTGCTCGCGTTCACCATTCCGGCCGGCCCCGGAACGTCAAGGTTCACCATTGCGTCGTTCGGATCAGACGTGATCGTCACCGCACCAAAAAACAGGTTGAACTCAAATCCGTCAGCGATCGTAAGATTCAGCTCCGTCACCTGGGCCGTTTCGAAAGGTTCACTTCCCGGGTTAATCTCGATCGTCCCAGTTCCCGTTACCGACGAAGTCTCCATCGAACCAAGAATCTCAAATGTTACCGTCGACTGACTTTGATCAACCGTCAAACTTATTGTGTCAGCATGACACCAGCCAGCAAGCGATAGCATTAGACAGGAAACGATTGTTGCAGCACTACGACCGAACAGGGACATCGGAGACTCCGGGGCAAGTTGAGATTGAGTGGGTTTCATGCAGAAAAGTATATTTGCATGATAGTCGTTTTATCCTGACCGATCCAGAACTTTCCAAAGTATCGCAAAGCAACAGGTTTCTAACCCGGATCCGCCAGATTTGAACTTCCCAGGCGTTCCATTGCAGCCGGAAGCTCGTTGATCAGGTCCGTAGCCAACAATGACGCGGCCGAAGTCTTCTGTGCATAAATGTCACCAGCCAGACCATGCAGATAACATCCATTCTGGGCTGACTCGAACATGTTCATTTTCTGTCCGACCAGCGAAGCGATGATTCCGGTAAGCACATCCCCCGCGCCTGCGGTCGCCATCCCTTCGTTGCCAGTCTCGTTGTGATATACGCGCGTGCCGTCGGTGACGATGGTCCGCGGGCCTTTCAGCAGGATAGTCGTTTGCGTTCGACGGGCAGTCTCGATCGCATGTTCTTCCATGTCCGCGCGGCGAGTGAACTTGCGATTCGTCATTCTGGTAAACTCGCCTGGATGCGGAGTTAAAATCCGATCGCCCGCGTGACGTCTCAGGTCAACTCGACGATCGGCCAGATTGTTAATCGCATCGGCATCCAACACGACAGGTTTGGCGAGATGCCGATAGATCGACCGGACGATTTTCTGACAGGATCTCGAACGTCCCATACCTGGCCCGATGGCAACCACGTCCGCCCAATCACATTTGTCGATTAGCGCGGGAGCGGCAGCGGTTGAAAACAAGCCATCCTTGGATGCCGCCCCAACCGTCATCAGGCACGGCGAATAGGAAGCGACAATCGTGCGAGCTTCCTGCGGCGTAACCACCGTTGCCAATCCAGTTCCCATCCGCAAAGCGGCCAGCCCCGACAACGCAATCGCACCTGGCATTTCAGCAGAACCACCAATGAACAGCACACGGCCAAAATCCCCTTTATGCGAATGGGCAGGGCGGACCGGCATCCGCAAATGGATCAGTTCATTGTCAAACGACTCTTCAGAAAATTCATTTTCTGCATCCGCACCACCAGGACACACCGCCGCAGTAAACTCGCTCAGGCTGAGCCGTCCACTACGGAACTGTTTGGCAAATTTCTGGAATTCGTGTCGATTGATCATAGGCAACAAAGACAAAGGCTAATCCGATATTATCTCACGGGCCATTCGACTACAATCTTTTGCTTCCCGTGGCGGGCGATTTTCCCGTAATGAACGACCGACATCCGTAAAAAGCTACCCGGTCTACCTGCCCTAAGTTTTCAATTAGACAATTAGAAGAGAAGATTCGATGGCAAGTTGTGTGTTGGCGTATTCAGGTGGACTGGATACTTCTGTCATTTTGGGTTGGTTGATGGACGAAGGCTACGAGGTTCACGCGGTCTATATTGACCTCGGGCAACCTTGCGAAGACCGCGAAGCCATCATGGACAAAGCCCGTAACATCGGCGCTGCTTCAGCAAAAATCATCGACAACCGCGAAGAACTCTGTAAAGACTTTGCCTTCCCGGTTCTGCAATGGCAAGCCAAGTACGAAGGTCCCTACTTGTTGGGCACGTCGATCGCTCGACCACTGATCTCCAAGGCATGCCTGCAAGTTGCCCGCGAAGTCGGCGCGAATACGTTTGCTCATGGAGCGACTGGAAAGGGCAACGACCAATGTCGCTTCCAACTCGCCGCCGAAGCACTCGACGCAAACATTCAGGTCATTGCTCCCTGGCGGATGGAGAAATTTCGCCAATCTTTCCCTGGTCGCACCGAAATGATTGAGTACTGCGAATCCAGGAACATTCCCGTGAAAGCAACTCAGTCCAAACCATACAGCAGCGACGAGAATTGCTTGCACATCAGCTATGAAGCAGGCGAGCTGGAAAATCTGGATATCTGTGGAGTCGACCTGGTCGAATTTGGCATGGGCGTTTCGCCACAGCAGGCTCCCGACGAATCGGAAACCGTTACGATTGACTTCGAAGCCGGCGTTCCGGTGGCTGTCAACGGAAAGTCCATGAGTGCCTTTGAAGTGGTTGATTCATTAAACCACATCGCCGGTCGCAATGGAGTCGGTCGCATCGACGTCGTCGAGAACCGTTTCGTTGGCATGAAGAGCCGAGGTGTCTACGAAGCTCCTGGAATGACGGTACTGTACGAAGCCCATCGTCAAGTCGAACAGCTGACGCTCGATCGAGACCTGATGCACTTGCGCGATCGGCTGGCACCCGAGGTCGCCGAGATGGTCTATTACGGATTCTGGTACTGTCCAAAACTGGACGCCTTGTTTGCCTTCATCGAGGAAACCCAGAAAAATGTTACCGGTTCAACCAAACTGAGCCTGTACAAAGGCAATGTTTCGGTCGTCAGTCGAACCAGCCCGAACAGTTTATACGATGAGGCAATCGCAACCATGGAAGGTGGCGGATCGTACAACCAGGACGATGCCGAAGGATTCATGCGCATCCAAGGACTGCCCAGCCGAGTACAGGCCAGCGCACGGCCAAGGAAATATTAGTAATAAGAGCTGCAATAGTATAAGCTGCTATGAATGTCGTGATTTAGTAATCCGAAGTCCGCAATAACATTGTATGTACGTTTTTGAAAACCCGGTTTTACAACGCGAGCTGTTGGTCAATCTGCGGATGCCAAGAGCTTTCGTTTTGTTGTTGCTGTATCAGGTGCTGTTGGCCTGCGTGGTCTATTTTGCCTGGCCCCCAGACAATATTCGGTTGGATCTTTCCGAAAATCCTGAATCGACACAGACACTGGTCAACCTGTTTTTCCTCGGCCAGTACATTCTGGCGTCGTTAATGGCACCCAGTTTTGCCGCCGGTGCCGTAACGGGAGAAAAAGAACGCAAGACCTATGAAATGCTCCTGGCCAGCCCCTTGCGCCCGGAAGCGATTGTGATGGGTAAACTGGTCGCCGCGCTCACGCACCTGGCGATCTTGATCTTTGCTTCGCTGCCGATCGTTATGCTCTGCCTGCCGCTAGGTGGTGTTTCGATTTACGAAGTGCTCGCAGCCTACCTCGCGCTGATTGCCAGCGTGGTTACGTTTGGCATGATCAGCGTTGCCTGCGGAAGTTTCTTCAAGCGTACCAGTGCTTCATTGGTCGTTTCCTATTTGCTGATCCTCCCACTGGCGATTCTGGGAGTCCTGTTCTGGCAATCTCTGAGCGATTTTGGCGAGACCAGATTCAAACTTTCGATCACGGTGATTCCGGGTATCGCGGCCGCGGTTTCCATCCTGTTATTCTTCGTCACCAGCGCGCGGATGTTGTACCCGCCGGATGTTGGCAGTGAAGGGAAAGAGGTTGTCGATCTGGAAGAGGAAGCTGCCCAAGCCATTGGACTGGTCATTCAACGTGATCAGTTCCCCGACCGCCTGTTCGCGCCGCCCAAACGCGAAACGCTGATGTCGGACAACACGAATCCAGTTTACGACAAAGAGATGCGGAGTGAAATTTTCGGTCAGGGCACGCTGATGCTACGGTTGGCGATCCAGATCAGCATGCTGCTGGCGATCCCGTTTATGGCTTTCTTTCTGTACATCTACCCGTCGAGAGCTGCCTGGTACATCAGTTACGTTTGCATTTTCAATATCCTGGTCGGCCCGGTTTTCACGGCCGGTAGTGTGACCAGCGAACGGGAACGTCAAACGCTCGACCTGCTGTTGACGACCATCATTACGCCGTGGCAGATTCTATGGGGCAAGCTGCTGTCAGGCTTGCGCGTTTCCAGTGTGCTGAGCAGTTTCCTGCTCTGGCCGTTGGTGCTGGCCTTGATCATGGTTCCCGCTTACTGGGAAAACTTGCCGACGGTGTTTGCGTACTTTGCAATTTTTGCGCTGACATGTCTGACGACAGCCAACCTGGCCCTGTTCTGTTCTTCCCTGTTCGACAAAACCAGTGCCAGCCTGATGGCCACCTACGTCATCATTTTAACTCTCTACGTAGCGCCGCTGGCCGCCAGCTTTTTTGCGACCAACTATTTCCCAACCGCGCCGGCGACCAAGTACGTTCAATATTCGACTATCTCCAGCCCATTCGGAGCAGCGTTTAATTTCCCGTTGTATATGGACGATTTTTCTGAGATCGGAACCGATTGGCAGAAAGCCGAAGAAACGGCCGTGCATTTTCTCGGGTACCCATTGCAAGACATGCAACACTTTGGCGGATACTGTTTGTTCACTCTCTTGCTCAACGCCATCCTGTTCGGAGCCATGATCTGGCTGTTTCACGCTCGCTGGCGAGTCTCCACGGCTACAGGGTAGGCAAACGATATGCCCCGAGTTCGATTCCGCAGCGTTTGTCTTGGACTGGTGATGATTCTTTTGCACGCCTCCAGTGTCGTGGGACAAGAAACAGCGTCGGATCAAGCTGCGGCAACTCAGGACGATCAATCGGTCGAAAAGAATAGCGACAGCGAACGCAACAAAGAAAGCGAAGACGAAACTAAAATCCCCAAGCCGCTCAAGGAATACATGGGTCGCGAGATTGCTCGCACCATGAGCTTCCATGGAGCCGATTGGCTGATGCGTGAAGAACGGGAACGGGAAGAGCGTTGCAGCATGATGCTGAGCAACCTCGGCCTCAAACGCAACATGACGGTTTGTGACTTGGGCTGCGGCAACGGGTTCCATACGCTGCAGATGGCCAAGTTGATCGGCGAGCAGGGACAAGTTCTCGGTGTCGATGTACAACCGGAAATGCTGGAACTGCTGCGTGAACGAATGGAAGGGCAGGGGATTGAAAACGTGGTGCCGATCCTTAGTTCGTATCACAACCCGCGATTGCCTCGTAACTCAGTCGATTTGATCCTGATGGTCGACGTCTATCACGAATTGTCGCATCCGGTTCAGATGCTCGATGCCATGAAGGCCAGCCTGAAGAAAGACGGCGTGATTGTGCTGGTCGAGTTTCGGTCGGAAGACGACACGGTTCCGATCAAACGATTGCACAAAATGAGCAAGGATCAGATCAACAAGGAAATGCAGGCGAATGGTTTAAAACTTGTACGCGAATTTGATCGGCTGCCGTGGCAGCACATGATGTTCTACGGCATCGAATGAAACTACGGCGCCTTGCCGCAGGTTACAGCCGTACTCAGCTAAAAACCCGGGCGTTAGCGTCCGCCCGCCAAAGACATTGACCAATTTTTGACGCAGCGTAGCGTTTTGCATTCAGGAAAGTTCAATCTTCTTCTTCTGCGTACCGCGTGATCCAAAGCTCCACTTCATCAAACCTATTCACGCTCCCGTTGACCAAAATCTCGCTGGCCGTTTGGTTTACTTTGAACCGCATTTCCGGAAATTGCTGCTCCATGCGCTGAGCAATCTTGAGAACTTCACGAATCGGTAGCTTTAGTCTGTAAACCTTAACCTCCGTTGGTTCAAGATTCATCAATCGCAACAGTCGACTTAGCTTCTTGTGTTGATCTGGCTTGCCTTCGAACATCAAAGCTCCTGGTTTCTGCTCAAAGTCAACTACTACATCGGAATCGCCGGAAAAATGTTCTTTGATCAGCTCCTGAAGATCATCTGCGATTGGATTCGAAAGCGAGTATCCTTTCAATTCCGCGATTGGCTTGGGAGTTTTTGTTGCGTCTTCAGATTCGTTCGATGGTGAACTTGTATTCTTTTTATCCGAAACAGCCTGTACGTGACGATCGACAACTTTGGACATGAAAGCCGCAACATGAGTGTTGGTCGACTCCGCATACGTATGCATCTCCTTAAGCACAAAGGTCAGCCTCTGTTCACCTTTAAATTTCAGCAGCTCGTCAACGATTGGTGTAGCTGTATCCGAAACCAGCTCAGCTGCATGCTCAGGTTGCATATAACCGACCAGCGTCCTGGCTGCCTCATTCCAGACTCGCATCTGAACAGGGAATCCTCCCCCGCCACCGCCACTGCCACCGCCTAATCGGGAAACGGGCAAATGTGTTTGGTTGCCAGACATGGCAATTTGAACAAGAAATGGGACCGAATGGCTAGCATTCTTTGAGCCTGGCTCAAACCTTTGAAACAACTTAAAAGAAAGATTCTTATCTTGATTGAAAGCATCGACAGCCAGCTCAGACAGTGACTCGTCATCCAGATCTAATTCGAGAATCATCGCTTGGCTTCCTTGATCAGTGATTTTTATATCCTTCGATAACAATTGTTTTAGCTTTTCCCGCAACGTTTGTTCTTTTGGCAGAAAACCGAATTTTGAATGAATCGTTACAACAAGTCGCTTCGTCTCATTTGGAGGCAATTGTGAATCAAGCAGTACCGCAAAGAGCTCATCAGAATCATCTCTAAACGCAACATCCAGCTTGCTATCCAGATGGCTAGTATGAAAACACAACGTGGCCAAGTAGTTCGATCGTTTGATCTCGCCAAGACTCCCCAAGATTAACTCACGGAATTCGGACGTCGAAAGAGATTTTGTTAGCTCGAGACGTCCGCTTCCCAACTGAATACCGCCGGATGAAACGGAATCCCCATAATCCCGCCAAGCCTCCTGTACGAACCGATAGTACTCGTTTCGATCGGTAAACTGATCAGCTAACTTAGCGACACCAATGAAAGCCTCGTTTAGCTGGGAAACACTTCTCTCTGTGCTCGCAACCTGCAAGTAACTATCAAGGCGTCGACCGTTGTAAACAGGAATACTGCGAGGCAACTTGTTGACGTCCTCAAATCTTTCCAGGCGATCCATCGCCAGTTTCTCTCGTGTTCGCAACTTGCGAAAGTTCGTCCACGCCGTCGAGTCATCTGACTCACCATTCAGTTCAGGCAGCAACGCCCGATGCACCCGTTTCATCATCGCCACTTGCTGTTGTAACACTGCATGTGCGTCCGCAATCTGGCTGGGACTTTTCAATTTTTTCTGGAACACGGTTTCAATCTCGTTCTCAAGCAGTTCCAGTTCGGCAATGGCAAGATCGTAGTTGTGCTCTCTTTCCTGCTCCGCAACTTGCGATCTTAACTTCTTGACCTTGTTCGCGAGCTCATTCCGCTTCCGTTCTGGTTGCGACCTACTTGGGAGTGGCCAGTTGGACAAGCTCGAATCGCCGTCGAGCGGATTGGTAGCGACCGCATGACCGGTCGGACCGCCACTGGCTTGTTTCTGACCACCTTGCGACTCCCGTATCACACGGACAATCTCTTTTCCTCCACGTGAGATCGCCAGGTCAGAGGGCGTGACTGCGACACTGTTGTCTTCGCCGACAACCTGAAACGTGTATCGCCCTTCCTTGATATCAATCTGTTTGTCCGTCTGTGTGTCGATGATGCGAACCACTTTGCCTTGATCCAGGACTTCTACTTTGACGTCCGGGTCATCGGTTTCAATCGTCAACTGTCCGTATCCCGTTGCGACACGAATCACATCGTCGCCAAACAGAAACCCACCCGCTGCCAGCAAGCCAATGACCAACAGAGTCGTAAGATGCCCAAGCCAACTGAATCCAGCATGGCCAGACATCTGCGTTTTGGCCTCAGGCACCAACTTCGTTCCCGGTGCAGCCGGTTTATCCTTGTATCGTGTGATCGAGAAATCCCATTGAGACCTGTCGGTACTCAGAGCGCGGGTAACTTGCTGAGCTGAATCGAGCCTGTTCGCAGGAAGCTTTTCCAACAGGCACATCGTCAGGTCCGATAAGTCCTGCGACACTTCTGCGGACGTCGTCGCCGGTGGGATCGGAGTATCACCCTGGATGGCTTGCAAAGTGGCCAACACGTTGACGGCACCAAATGGTTGGCGGCCCGTCGCGGCCCGATACATAACGCATCCCAACGAGAACAGGTCCGAACGACCATCGAGCGAAGCCCCTTTCGATTGTTCGGGCGACATATAGCTGGGAGTCCCCGCGATCATCCCAGTACTCGTGAACCCTGGATCATCATTGACGATGCGAGCCAAACCGAAGTCCAGAATTTTCACCTGATCATCATCAGTCAACCAGATGTTTGCCGGTTTGATATCGCGGTGAATCAGCTCTTTGTTGTGGGCAGCCTGCAGGCCCTGCGCAACATCCGCAGCGATCGAACGCACTGTATTTTCCGGCAGGAACGCTTCACGCTGTAAACGTGATTCGAGCGTTTCACCCGGTAACAACTGCATTGCCAAATAAGCCAACGCGTCTGTTTCGCCCACTTCATAGATCGTGATCACGTTCGGATGATCAACAGCCGCCGCCGATTTGGCCTCAACCAGAAACCGATTCCGTGCCGGTTGCCCCAGCGAAGGTCGCAGGATTTTCAACGCAACTTCACGCTCGAGCTTCTCGTCAAACGCTCGGTAAACAACTCCTGCACTTCCAGCACCAAGCAACTCCGTGATCCGGTAGTTGTTAATGCGACCGATATCAGACGGATCGTCAGACGGAACCAGAAATCGGCTCACTTCTGCCGCCCGCTCCAAAATTAAACGATCCTGTTGGCGGTTCTGTGGATCGGTCGAAAGCTGGCGTACATCCGCCAACAATTGCTCGACGACTTTCGATTCTGATACGTTTGAATCTTCAGACAATGCAGCCCGCGTGAGGTTGTGCAGTGTGTCGTTCAGGTTCAGGCCCCGGAGCGTGTCTTCGCAAACATCGCAGTCGGCAACATGGGACTCACAAAAAACCTGCTCCGGTTCAGTCAACTTACCAAGCAGAAAGTTAACCAGCGTATCTTTTTGAGGGCACTTCAGTTCGGCATTCACAGTCACAAACTCCTATCATGGATTCGTCTCAACAGAGAATATGCGCCTGGAAAAACTGATTTGCAGCGAAAGTTGGAAAATTCTCAGATTGGCGGTCAATCACTGACCAGCCACCGTTTTCAGTAAGAAATCGCAGCGGTTCAATCCAACAAACCGCCCAATTCCTGTCGCATTCGTTTCATCAACCGTGACTTGGCAGAATAAATCGTGGACGTGCTGACCCCGGTCTCGGCTGCAATCTCCTGGGCAGTCTGATCGGTTGTCACGAACAGCTTCAGTGCCTGCCAGGTTTCAGCGGCGAACTCTTTCCGCATCAAGTCGATCGCACTGGCAACCAGGTTCTTCGAGTAGTCCTGGTCCCATGTTTGACTGGCTGATCCAGACCCGTTTTCCGGCACATTGACCAATTGCGACTGGCTGACATTGTCGATCTTGACCGACTTTCGTCGCAATCTTTCGCGATGCTTGTTGAGCGTTACCGTTCGCAGCCAACTTCGAAAACTGCGTCTTGGATCGTACTTAAACTCTGGTAACTTCCGAAAAACCAGTGCCATGACTTCCTGGACCAGATCCGACGCATCATGCGTATCCAAGCCATTCTTGCGGGCCCAATAAAAGATCAGCGGCGTATACAACTCCGAAAACCGCGCCCAATCTGCATCGTTGCCCGAACCCTGAAGTCGGACCAACAAACTCTCTGACGTACTATCAACCATTCATCCAGTGTAGCAGCTACCGCAGACAAGTTTACAGAACGCAAAAATCGTCAAACCAAAACCGCGCTTTTGCGAGTCGGTATGGATCTGCTACGATGACGGCAATTCAATTGATCTAAGGGAGAAAGAAAATGGGTTGGGGAATACTCCTGGCCGTTCTCGGTGGATTTGCACTGCTGATGTTCATGGTCGCGGCCTTTGCGGCCAAGATGTACAACGAGCTGATCAAATTACAAAACCGTTATGAGAACGCATTTGCACAAATCGACGTTCAGCTGACTCGGCGTCACGACTTGATTCCAAACCTGGTCGAGACAGCCAAAGGCTACATGAAGCACGAAACGGAAACACTGGAAGCTGTCATCCAGGCCCGAAATCAGGCGGTCACTGCCGGCCAGAATGCGACCCAGAATCCGGGTGAGCCGGTGGCAATGAAGGAACTTTCCCAAGCGGAAGGCCAACTCAACGGCGCACTTGGGCGGCTGATGATGATTGCCGAAGCCTATCCGGATCTAAAGGCCAACGAAAATATGTTGCTGATCCAGGAAGAACTAACGGCGACTGAAAACAAGGTGGCCTACGCACGCCAGGGATTCAACGACGCGGTGACTCGGTACAACACCAGTCGCGAAGTGTTCCCGAACGTATTGCTGGCCGGATTTTTCGGGTTTGATGAAGCCAACCTGTTGGAAGCTGCACCGGAAGAACGTGTTGTTCCAAAAGTCAGTTTCGATTAGCCCATTCGATTTCGGGAGGCTGAGGCTCCTGTTGCAATTACATTTCGAGTTTCGACGGGAGCCTCAACCTCCCGTGTATCTTTGTTTCCAACAACTCGTTTAGAGCAACATGGATTTCTTTGAAAGCCAGGAACTGGCCCGCAGAAACACCAAGTGGCTGGTCTTCCTGTTCGGGCTGGCGGTCCTGGCAATTATCGCTGCGCTGTACACTGTGGCAGTGATCGTGCTGGCGTTGGGCGCGAAAGAAGTGGAGTACGATTTTCTGGCGGCGGCTACAAATTGGAAACTGCTGGTCGGGATCATCGGCAGTGTGCTGTTCGTCATCGGGATTGGCTCAGGCACGAAAATGCTTGAGCTGCGACAGGGTGGATCGGCAGTCGCTTCATTGATGGGCGGTCGACGAATCGTCGGCAACACCAACCGACTCACGGATCGACGAGTCGCCAATGTGGTTGAAGAGATGGCGTTGGCTTCCGGCACGCCTGTTCCGCCCGTGTATATCCTTGACGACGAACAAAACATCAACGCGTTTGCGGCAGGCTTCACTGTCGACGATGCCGTCATCGGCATCAATCGCGGCACCGCTGAAAAGCTCTCTCGCGAAGAACTACAAGGCGTAGTCGCGCACGAGTTCAGCCATATCCTCAACGGCGATATGCGGATGAGCCTGCGGATGGTTTCGATCCTCAATGGCATCCTGCTGATCAGTATTATCGGAGGCCAGTTACTGAGCTTTTTGACTCGAACGAGCCATGTTTCGCGGCGTCGTTCCAGTGGAGACAAAAAGGAAGGCGGCGGCGTCGCGGTGATCTGGATCATCGCCATTTCCCTGTACCTCATCGGTTCGATCGGCCTGTTCTTCGGCCGCTGGATCAAATCCATGATCTCCAAGCAGCGCGAGTACCTGGCTGACGCATCCGCGGTTCAATTCACCCGCATTCCCGAAGGTATCGCCGGTGCTTTAAAAGTGATCGGCGGTTCGGACGGCGGGTCCAAGCTGAGCTCAGGCAATGCCGAACAAATCAGCCACATGTTTTTTGGCACTGCCTGTTCCAGTTTTTTCTTCGCCACCCATCCGCCGCTCATCAACCGAATCCAGCAAATCGACGAACGGTTTGATGGGAACTTCCAGGGCTTCATGGTCGAACGACAGCGTAAACGAGATTTGCTCAAACAGACCAGGGAACGGGACGAAACACAATCACGGGAAGAAAAAATTGAAAAGCTAATGGACTTCCTACCCGGATCGGATCGCTTCGAGGCATTCAAGCAGATGAAGTTCCCGATCAATCCGTTAATTCTCATCGCCGGTATTGGCATCCCGACCACTGAGGACGTCGAGTACTCGGGGTTCATGGTCAACAAAATCCCGGAAGAATTCCTACGGGCCCTCCGTGAGACTTTCTCTGCACGTTGCGTCGTGTTTGCTTCGTTGCTGAACGAGGACGAGGAATCGCTCAAAAAGCAACTCGAGATCATTCACAGCTCGGAAGCGAAAGGATCGCTTGAGTCCACCGTCAAAATCAAAAAGCTGTACGATGAACTGCCGGTCCAGTTACGATTAGGAGCGTTCGAAATCATCCAAGGCACTTTATCAGCCATGTCGCCTGGCCAGTACCCGGTCTTTCGTAAGACCGTCAACGATCTCATTGTTGCCGATCGGCAAGTCGACCTGTTTGAGTTCTTTCTGTTTCACCACTTGATCGTGCACCTCGATCGGTGCTTCAAACCCATACCGGCGCGTCAGAACCTGTACAAAAGCCTGGCGAAATTGAAAACAGAGATCAGCCATATGATTTCCGTTCTCGCGTGCGTCGGACAACGTGCAGAAAGTGATCAACGCATCGTATTCAACGCTGCGTTTTCATCATTGTTTGGCGATGGTCAACACGATCAGCATTTTGTCGCCAACTGGGATCACGAAGCGCTGTCGAAGGCGTTGTCGAAAGTTGCTCAGGCAACTCCCATGCTCAAGAAGCAGGTACTGACTGCTGCCGTCATGGCGATTTCCCATGACAAGATCCTGACGGTTCAGGAAGTCGAACTATTCCGCGCGATGTCCGAATCGCTCGACTGCCCGGTCCCTCCACTGGTCGCGACTCGCGACGAAGCACCGGAACTTCCCGATCCTGAAGTAATCGCCTGATTCAGAGCGTCGAAGCCAACAATCAGGCCTGACGCAGCAAGTCCTGTATCAGATCGTCCATGACGGGAAAATCAAATTTAAAGCCTGCTTTGAGTAACCGCTCCGGAGTGACTTTACGACTCTTCAGAATCAACTCGGTTTCAGTCCGCAGGAAAACTGCGCCCAGCTTCAACAGCCAGATCGGTTGCGGCAATGTGATCAACGGTTTTACGTATTGTCGCAACAGACCATTAAACTCAACATTGGTAATCGGGTTAGGCGAACACAGATTCACTGGCCCGTGGATCGGGTTTTCCACAAGGAACAAAACCGCTCGACAGAAATCTTCGATGTGCAGCCAACTGATCCATTGGTCTCCGGGACCTTGTGGCGAGCACAGGCCAAACCTGGCGATCCGATGCATGACCGGAAACGCTCCGCCATCATTGCCCATCACAATCGCCGTTCGCAGAGCCGTCTGAAAAGTATCCAGCATGGCGACATCAAAAAACGCTTCTTCCCATTGTCGAGCAACGTTCATGGAAAAATCATCGCCGATGTTGTTACGTTCCTCCGTGTTCGCCGCTGCGTCGCCGCGTGTGTCATTGTAAATCGTTGAGGTAGAACTATTCAGCCAAACCGTCGGCGGCGCGTGGCAATATTCTTCAATGGCTTGATGCAAGACGTTCGTACTCTCGATACGACTGCTGAGAATCTCGGCTTTGTTGCGTTCGTTGTAACGACAATCGACCGAGCGACCCGCCATGTTGATCAACGCATACGAGCCGTCCAGAACGTGAGCCCAATCGCCAACGGTTCTCGCGTCCCAGGCAACGTCCGACTCCTCTTTCGGAGAGCGGGTTAGAACAGATACCGCAAACCCTCGCTCCTGCAAGAAACGCTTCAGGTTCCTGCCCAGGAAACCGCTACCTCCAGCGATTACGATCGTGCGTCTTTTCATTTAGAGCGACTCCTTTTCAGCAACCGCCAAACCACGATCGTTGTAACGCATTATAATATGCGCCACAGGCAATTTCGACATACATCCTCAATTCCATGACTCTTTCGTCTGACAACAAAACAAATTCGCGTCGAGTTTTTCGGTTCAGCCTGAAATTCCTGTTGTTCGTTTTTATCGTATCGTGCGCGATCGCCGCCTGGCTGACAAACCGAATTCCTCACTGTCGAGCAGTAGAACAACTCGAACGGATCAACGCAGATATTACCTGGATGCGCGAAAAGCCAAACTGGCTGGATCGACAGCTGGGCGTTTGGCGGTTTGACCGAGTGAAAAGTGTTTATTACTGCGGCGGAAGTCAGACTGATTTTTCTATGCTGGCAAACCTCAATTACCTGGAGGATTTCTCCAACTACGAATGCCACGAAATCGACTATTCACCGTTGCTGAAACATGCGCATTCGATCCGGGGAATCCACCTGGATCCGTTTCCAAAAAATCCCGAAGCATTCTTCGCCAAGTTCCCGAACCTCGAGCACATCAGCATTGCTAGGTACGTGGACCTTTCGAGACTTAAGCATTTGACGAAACTCAAGAGCGTTCGGTTCTGGGCTCGGGCGGATGCGGAATTCGAACACCTGTCCGCATTTAAGGAACTGGAATTTGCAGATCTGTCTTGCACCACAATCAAGTCAACCCGGTCGCTGGCAAATCTGAAGCACCTGGAAACGCTGATTTTGGATGCGTGTGAACAGCTTGAGGATGTCGTTGGAGTAGAACAGTTACCTGCACTCAAGCAGTTGAGTCTCGATGGCTGCAAAAAAATTCGCGATCTTAGTCCTGTCGCCGAATGTGAGAATCTGGAATCCTTTGCATTCTCACCTTACGGAGACCCCAAGCATATCTTCGGACTCAAAAAGTTGAAAATGATCTACGATGTGCTGGGGTTCATCCAACCCGACAACATCAGCGTCCTCGCCAATTTCCCGTCACTTGAACGTCTCAATCTCAATTGGTCCCGCATGAAGACTTTTGACGGAGTTGAATTGGACCTGAAACTTCTCGGAAGCAAACAAAAACTGGAATACCTGGCAGTCTGCCGTATCACTGATTCGGACGATCTCGCGCGCTTTCCTGAACTGGAAAAGCTCGTCGTCTACGATTCCTTGATCAAAAATTCCAAGTCAATTTCAAGCCTGGGAAAGCTCAAGATGCTGGTCTTCCATAACTGTGAATTTTCCGACACCGTATTGCAGGAACTCCAGTCGCAACAGTTCCCGGAAGGATTCAAATTCTCGCGTCGAACGCCGGCTGCCGCCAAATAACGTCAAGAACAAACGGCCAATAATGGCAACCTTCGCAAGTTCACCTGTGACGGTATTTCGGCTCGCGCCAATTTTGCATCCGTTTGTAGTACCGGCTTTAGCCTGAATATTAGAGGCATTATCCGCCTATTGCATCTAAAGGTGGATCTCTGGCGTTACCACAACAAAAATCACAGCATCTACTGGATGGTCACAAGGTAGAGTTGTTTGTGGCAAATCCAATGTTCGCCGGTTTGCAACGACAACTTAGTCCAAGGAGACCCATATGAACCAGAACACCCAGTGTGAACCTAACAACGAAGATCTTGTTGCTGACTCTGCGTTTGATCAGTTTTTCAGTGACAACGACCAAACACGATTGCCAAGTCCGTATTTCGCGGCAGTCATTATCATTGCCTGCTTCGGCATTCTGGCATTCTAAAACGCGCGGTTCATTCTGCCTGGCAAGTTAGTTATTGGCTGGGCGAATTCAACTGCACCAACTGCTTAAAATCTTTCGGTACATAAAGGCTCCCATCCGTCGTGCCTTGCGATGAATGTTTGGCCCAACGCTGTTCAAGCTGTTGTGAACTCGCATCCCCACTCAGGAAGTCCCGCAGCGCGGTACCGATCTCAATCACTTCCGCAGCGTCCTGGTGCACAAACTCAAGTCGGAAGTGTTGAAAACCTGCTTCCAACCACCGCGGCAGGAAACTGCTCGCCACTTGCGCTTCGGCACCAAACACCGTGTTGCGACACCCGACGTCAGCCAGCACTGCGTGACGACGGCCCGAGTTGTCCTTCAGCGAAATCACATGCTTCTCACACGGATGACCACAATTCGTATTGTCCGTTCCGTTTGACAGAAACCGACAAAACACACAATGTTCTGTGTGAAAAACTGGCAAGTGATGGAACACAACCAACTCGACCCGTTCTGGCTTGATCGTTCCGGCCAAGTCTTCGATCTGCTCAGCGTTCAAATCATACGTTGGCGCAATCCTGCTCAACCCCATTTGCAGGTATTTCTCAAAAGCCAGCTCGTTGGCGGCGTTCAAGCTGAAATCGCCGTGGAGTTCTGGGAACGAACCACTTGCTTCTGATCGCCGCTTGGCCAAATCAAACAGCAAGCCACCAGACCGCACCAGGATCTGGCAATCCAATGACAGCAGGAACCGGACAACTTTCTGCTCACTCGGCTTCAGAATCCGCGGGCTGGCAACGCGAGCACCGATGTTGTGCTCCCGCAACCGCTCAACGGATGTTCGCAACCCGTACAAATCAAGATAGTCCAACGTCACGCTGTCCGGCTGCAATTCGATCGCACCATCCAATTGTTGTGGTGTCCGAACAAGCAAGTGCATCTGCGGTCGCACATCCGCAACTGAAACCGTTTCGGCTGGCGTTTCTTTTTCAACAGACCGAACCATCGGCGAGATCTTTCGATCCGGAACTTGCTCCCGTGCCGCAAGCAATTGCTGTACTACCTCGCGCCGCGCCAAGTTCAAAATACTGACGGGGCAAAACGTTGGCTTATCACACACCAAATCGACCGATTCAAGATGAAACGGAGTTTGACCAAGCCGTCCCAATTGTTCCCGCACAGTCGCCAGATCCAGTGCCTTGTTTTTGGCCGGCTGCAGCAGCTCTTCGCATTCAAATCTGGCAGTCTCTCCACTCGTCGCTTCAGCTATGACGACCAAACTGGTCCCAGGACAAGCCTCCACCCGGAACAAAACACCTGTCGTTCGAACCGCGGCGTTGCGAATCCGTTTACTTTTCTTTGCGAGTTGAGGATCGCGTGTCCGCCAGACCAGGTCGCCAGTCCGTATTCGCGCAAAATCAATCGCTCCGTTCCCGAACGTCAGCTGGTGCAAGCCATCATGGGTTTCGGACACCGAAAACACATTCCCGCCTTCCTCCGCCTGTTCCGGACTACGCCAATCCGCGCTATCGAAAACAACTCCATCACCAGCTTTAATTTCTCGGTTCGCTGAAACCAGCACACCATCAGAATTAACCCTGGCAACTTTCCCGACTTGTTGCCCCCGATGCCTCGGCGCGCGCCCGACTACGACATTCTGATGATTCGTTTCACCAATAAAATGTGGGCCCAGTCCGCGGGAGTACACCTGTTCCAGATCGGTCTTCGATACCGACAACGAACCATCGACCATATCTCCCACGGCCTGATCAATTGCTGCTCGGTAAGCTCGCGTTGTCAGCGTAACGTAGTCAGCATCTTTGTATCTGCCTTCGATTTTGAAACACGCGACACCAATCTCAGTCAGCTCAGGGATCTGTTCGATCGCATAAAGATCGCCCGGCGACAACAAATAACGAGCGTCTGCCAGATCCCGTTGTTGCCCGTCGACAATCAAATCGTAAGACAAACGACAGGCTTGTGCACATTGACCTCGATTGGCACTCCGCCCACCCCAGGCTTCGCTGCTGAAACATTGTCCGGAATAGGAAACGCAAAGTGCACCATGGACAAAGACTTCCAACTCGACATCGGTCGCCTCAGCAATCCGACGAATATCCTTCAAGCCCAACTCGCGACCAAGGACCACTCGACTGCAACCCAACGAAGCTGCTAACTCTGCCCCCTCCGCGCTGGTGATCGACATCTGGGTACTGCCATGCACATCCAGATCCGGGGCAACTTGTCTGGCCATTCCGGCGATGCCAACATCCTGCACGATGATCGCATCCGCGCCGCTGGCTGCGATGGCAGCGATTGCCTGCTCGGCCTGATGCAGCTCGTGATCAAACACCAGCGTATTGAAGGTAACGAACCCTTTGACCCCGTCACGATGCAGTCGACGGATGACTTCGGGCAGTTCCTCCAGCACGAAGCCAACTTTGGCCCGCGCCGTAAAATGCTGCAATCCAAAATAGACAGCATCCGCACCTGCTGCGATCGCAGCCTCAAGTTGCGGCCAGTGTCCGGCCGGACTCATTAGTTCAGGTTTGGGTGACTGCAAAGCTTTCGATTCATTCATGCATCTATTGATGCACGATTAGCCGTTGTTAAGCAAGGCGACAAATGGCTGAACATCCAATAGATTCACGAATCCATCGTTATTCATGTCAGCTTTCGGGAGCGAGTCACCACTGGTGATCGCATCGACGAACGGTGCCACATCGAGCAAATCGACATTGCCGTCGCAGTTCACGTCCCCTTGAAGTCCATTGAAACGATAAACCAGCAATTCATAGACCCCCGAATCATTGACATCTGGCGAATCAACCTGGATGAAGTAAGTACCATCCGCGGGAATTACCAAGTCCGTTACGATCGAGTCCAGCGATTTCAATTCGTTTTCGTTGAACGCGTCACTACCGAAATAGTCGACAAAAGCTCCCGTAGAATCGAACACGGATATATTCGGATCGATCGGATTGATAGCCAGACGATCGGGAACAGTAGACAACACAGCCATATTAAACAGATCCCCTGCACGGGCTTCAATCTGAAACACATCCCGTGGATCCGCAGTTCCATCTAAGCTTCCTTCAACCACCAAAGCGCTGGCAGAGAAATCGAAATCACTAGTGTTCTGCCCATCGACGATCGTATTTGGGGCCGTCATGTTCGTCAGTTCGACAGCTTGGGCAGTGGCAATCGAATCATTGTTAGCGGCATCGGCCGTGGTCTGGAATCCAGTAGCGATCGTCAGTTTCACGCTGGACCGTTCACTGAACCAGTTCGGACCAAAGAAAGCCGCGAACGGAATCCCAAACGCACCGGTAATCATGACGTGATCTTCCTGTTCGAAAGAGTCCGTCGGACCAGTGTAAGCAGGCGTATAGAATGGACCGAACCCGGGTGGCACACCATTCCCGATCGGACCAAACATGTCGTGATGGCGCAATCCGAGCAGGTGGCCCAATTCATGCGCAGCGATCAATGAACTAACGGCGGTGATATCTTCATCAGAAGTAAGACCAATGCCGCTGGCGTTCAAAACTGCGTTGTCACTTGGATTCACATTTCGAAAATCAATATCTTCCGCGATGCCACCGCCAGCACCGCCGCTATTGAAAACAATGGTCGAGAATAAACCGCCTGGGTTCGTCTGAGAGAATACGACATTGAAGCCCTGATAAATATTCTCCATCTCCGCCTGAATCGCATCTCGAATAGAGCGCGTATAGTCGACGTCACCATCATCCCCCGAATCGAAATCGAGAAAAACCATCTGGGCAAATCCAAAATTCGATGGACCAGCATTTGTTGGACCCTGACTGCTGGCAATGTTATCCCGAACGTCTTGCCAGAATCTCCGCTGCTCGAGAGTCTGTTGCCCGTATGGATTTTCACAACTTTCGCATCGACAATTCTGCGCCGTCGCGATCGCGGAAAAAGCCAACAGCAGCATTACGGCGTTCAGTGCAAATTTCAGTTTCATGGGATTCCTAGTGAAAAACGCTGGCTTGGATGGGGTTTGCCTTACCTTCTATTATAGTCAGATTCCCGGATCGCAGGACGGGGCGTACCGTATTGTCTTGCGGCTAATGCGGATTTTGAGCTCCATTTCCGACCTGAGAAAACAGCGACCGCACCCGCACTTTCGGGCCAACCAGCGGCATTTCGATGCTCGCAATCTGGAAACCAGATCCAATCCGTACTTCGTTATCGACGCAAAAAGTCCTAAAATAGCAGCGTTCAATATTGCCCGCTGAGCACATACATACTCCTGAGCCCAAAAATGACCCAATCTATTTTGCGCCTGACGATTCTGTTTCTTGTATTACCTTTCACCGGTTTGACTTCGTCGGCCCAGGACGATTCCGATACGGAAAATGAACGGAGCGTCGCCCAGTTGGTTAGACAGTTAAGAGAATTGACCGTTATCCGACTGGACATGACTTCCGAAGGGATCGTTGAGCGACAGCGTAAGAAAATTGAGTTGGCCAATCAGATTCTTGATCATCAAGACGCCAGTGACGCCGATTTCAATCTGGCAACGGTGGCGAGATTGCAGGCGTTGGGTGTTCAGTTCGCTTTGAAAAGCAAGGACAAGGATTTAGACTCGCAACTGAACGAAGAATACTCCGACGCGATCGAAGAAGCGCTTGATTCTGATGAACAGAGTATCGTCTTCGAAGCAACGACCGCATCGGCCGGTTTCCGGTCAGGTCTCTACACCATGGAACCAAACGAAGAGAATGCCAAGTATGCCGCCGAAGCGATCAACAACCTGAACGAAATCGCACCCAAAGATCCTCTGATTCAAACAACCCGACGGATACTGCTGGAACAAATGCGGAACAGTGAAAATCCGAAATTGGTTTTTGAAAAGCTCAAAGACTCTGACGAGAAACTAGCCAGGATCGTGCTGGAGCAACTTGAAGGAACTACCGAAAAACCAGTAGCCGATTTCCTGTGGGCCAAACATTTTGCCAAGTTTGGCGATTTCATAGCTCAGCGTCGACTGGCCGTGATGTATGAAATGGGTAACGGCACGCGAGTGAATTATTCACAAGCCGCAAGATGGTACGGAAAACTGGCTCGGGTTAACGACATCAGAGCGCTGGTCAAGCTTGGTGATTTCTACCGTGAAGGGAAAGGCTATTTCAAGAACCCGGAAGCAGCTGTCAAGAATTACCAGACTGCCGCCAAAGCACAGTCTCGAGTCGCCCAGTTCAAATTGGCTGAGTGCTTTCGACTCGGCGAAGGCGTAACTCAAAGCGACGACAATTGGAGACGCTGGATCAAAACGGCAGCTTCCAATGCCTCCGCAAATGACGTCGGGCTAATCTACGAAGAGATCCCATTCGAGGGAGCACCGGATAGTTACCGAATTTTTTACGAATCGATGGTCGATCAAAACCCCGACGACGTCTACTACATGAACAACCTGTCGTACAGCTTGCTGATTGGTTCGGAAAAGGATCCGGAACGGTCCTTGGAGTTGATTGAAAAAGCAATTTCTGAAGCACCCGATGACTTTCGTTCACTCAACAGCTTCCTGGACACCAAAGCAACTGCACTCATGCAGTTGTCCAAATGGAAGGAAGCGGCCGAGATTTTCGAGACCATCCTGCCCGACATCGAAGACAAAAAGCCCGTCCTCGAATCGCTGGTCAAATGCTTTCAAGAAATCGACCTGAACAAAGCAGACGAGTATCAGAAACAACTCGAACAACTTGACGACAAATCGGATGACGACAAATCGCAGATCGACTAATGTTCCGTCAAAACCGAATTGAATAGTTTGTATCGCTAGTTTTGGGGTGCCATGCTCTCGCCATTCCAGCAATAAGCCAACTCTCCGCAACGGCATGCTTACGCTATGGATGAGCCAATGGTCAACGCGGCGTGAGCATGCTTAGTCGGTCGGCACACATAACCACCAACGCTCGCGTAAACATGGCACCCGTCAGGTCTGACGAACCACTCGATGCGTGACCTACTCGTCGCCTGATTCTTTGTTCAGCTGTTCCCGTTTCGCACTCAACTTCTTGGCAACCGCAGAATCTTCACCATAGGCTTTGATGGACCAATCTATTGCCTGATCCATTGCCTTTCTGGCATTGTTCGATTCCTGCAAAATCGAATAGGCACTGGAAAGTCGATCGTAGAACGCGGCCGTAAACACGGTCATGCTGGCTAAACTCTCTTCCGCATTTTCCAGCTCTGCAAGCGATTCCGTCAGCACATCGACCGCCTCGCTCGCATGCTCCTGATCTTTCAATCCCAACAAGGCATCAACTCGCAACATTTTTGCGCCCAGCACTTCTCTGCAAACATTGCCGCCATGCGCGATCATCTGCTCCTCACACTCTGCCAGAATCTTCAGCCCGCGTTCCTGCGACTCCTTGTCGGCGCGGCCAGCCAACAGACGACCTAGTCGGGCTTTGATCCCAATCGTATCGGAATGGTCGGCACCTTGAACGGTTTCCGAATCAACACTCGCTTGTTCCATCAACGCCAGAGAAGCATCCGGGTCTGTTTGTCCTTTCATTTCCGCGACCTGTACAGCAGCCGCAATACTTAGCGGATGCAAGATCTCTTTCGATTCCTGCTCAACAATAATTTCCTCAAACAACTCCTGCGCCTGCTCTGATTTTCCATACTTCCGATAGACATCCGCCAGCACATAGTTCGCCCAGATCATGTTATTGTGCGCAGGAGTATCGGCGTAAATCTGCCGCCCCAGTTCATTGGCTTCCATCGCCAACTCATGCGCCCGCTCTGAATCGCCAGCACGAACCGCCAGCTTGACTTCGACAAGCAGCGTTCGAAAGTAGGTTTTCCGAAGCGCATCCGGCGATTGTTCGCAGGCCTTTTTAATGCGCCCAATCCGTTCGGCGGCAGCGTCATTGTCACCGACGGCAAGCAGCGCGTGCGACAGGCCGTACGACAGGTCCAGATATAACTGGTTCTCGTGTCCAACATTCGCGTTCTCCAGATTTGTAATCGCGTCTCCGTACAAGCCGATCGCACGCTGGTAATCAGACCCGCACTTCGTGCCCCGCGCGACGACTGCATTCAACAACGCCTGCACGAATGGGTCTTGATTTTCAGCAACCGACTCTTTCAAACTGGTTACGATTTGCTCGCCGTTTATCTCAGCTGGCTTTTGCAGATCCGCGTCGTCTGATCCAGCAATCGCATCCGCCATGATCCCCACGACGTTTGTTAGTTGAGCCGTTCGCATTTCCTCGTTCTGGCGAGCCTCAATCGCCGTTTTCCGTTCGTCGTCTATCCAGACCGCAGCAGCGATCGAAACCAACGACGTCAGCAACATGGTAACCAGCGCCGCATTGACCAAAGTTCGATTTCGCTTGATAAACCGAGACCACCGATCCATCAACGATTCCGGATGCGCCTGGACGGATCTGTCGAGCAGGTAATTCTCCACGTCTTCGCGCAATTCTCTGGCCGTTGGATAGCGATGCTGAGGATCGGCCGCAGCCGCTTTGACACAAACAGACAACAACGGAGCTAGTTCGCGTGTTACCAGTTTTTGCACGCCGGCAGGAATGTTGGCGAGGCTCTTCACTTTGGCGAGTTCGCCGTTTGGATTCTTGACACCAGTAATAATCGAAAACAACGTTGCGCCCAAACTATAGACATCCGATCGGACATCCAAGTCCGCCATTCTGCCGTCGGCTTGTTCAGGGCTCATGAATGCCGGCGAACCGATCGTTTGTCCGTCTCTGGAAAGCAGTTCGCCAGGATCGCCAGTAGAGTCGTCATCCGATTCCAACAACGGTTCTACTGGCTCATTGGCGGAGTCTTCACTTGAGGCACTAGAGGCCAACCCCCAGTCGATCAAGTACGTCTCACCGAACTGACCAACCATGATATTCTCTGGCTTGATATCGCGGTGCACGACACCTTGAGAGTGCGCGTATTCGATCGTATCGCAAACATCGTTGAAGTGCTGAATCAGACGATTGAATGTGCGTGATTGATTATCGCTGGTGCGACCGTGATGATATTCTTCGATCGAGGTCCGCAGGTTCTTGCCGCGAATGTATTGCATCGCGAAAAAAGGTGAGCCATCTGGCGAGTGGCCTTTTCCGTACACCGGCACAATCCCCGGATGCTCCAGTCCTCCAGTCACACGCGTTTCCCGATCAAATCGCGCACGATGAGTCAGACTGGTGGCGTACTTCGATTTGATCTCTTTGACAACAACGCCTCTTCCGAGCTCCGAATCCTGCGCCAGCCACACGTTGCCGAGCCCGCCTTGCTCATGCAATTTCTCTTTGCGGAACCGGGACATCATGTCGGAATGACTTTTCGGAGCCGCCGCCGCTTGCTGGCGAACTGAATCATTGATCTTCGTTTCCGCACCGCCCAAAGTCGAACTATCAAGAAACTCGTCGACCAGCGATTGCCGCATATCGGGAAACCTCAGCACGTACTCTTCAAGCCGACAGGCAGGATCGAAATTGCGACGCACGTTGAACTCAGTACGGACCAGATCACGCATGACTTGTTGGTCCTGGGACAGTTCCGGGAAACGGTCCAGGTAACCCTCAACCCGCGCATGTTCACCAGTTCGCAATCGCAACTCCAGCTCGGTGTGGACTAACTCCGCGAGCAGCTCTCCATGGCCTTCCGCTCTCGATTTTGAGAACTGGGCAATGTCGGGAGCATTTCCGTTCGCAAAATCCTGTTCAAATTGTTCGAGCAACTCTTCCAAAGAATCTTTCATGTCGTTTACCAATGCAACGCAATAACTGAGCTCAATCCGGTTGCCGCCGTGCCCAGCCAGAAACCGAGGGGCAGGGCCGGCTAGTTCACTTCCGCGAAAGCCATCAATTCATGATCCGGAAACGTTCCGGGTTCATGTCATCGATTCGACGAAAAATCCGGATCCAATTCGCGAAATATCTTCTGAATCTGGTTATGAATTCGATATACGGAACGCTCGGTTCGCCCGATTATCTGGCTGATTTCGAGATTTGACATGCCCTGCAAACGCATGCAAACCACTTTCTGCTGCTGTTCATTGAGCCGATCAAACAGCTTATCCAGCGTATCCTCGAAAATCGCAATCTCTTCTGCACTTGGCCCGTCCGTCCGCAACAACCCGGTCGGCTCCAAACCATTGTCGTTTTTGCCACCCAACTCTCTGCCGACGTCTCGTTTCAAGGTCCGGAACTCCGCGATCCGGTCCGAGCATTTACAAATAGTAATTCGTAGCAGCAAAGCCCACAGATCGTTCCAGTTCTCAAACTTGTACTCATCGTTGCGATGGCGGCGAAAAAAGCTGGCAAAAACCGATTGCACGACTTCCTCAGGAGCAATCTTGGCTTTGAATCTCGAGCTAATCCGCTGGCTGGCAACCCGGACCAGTTGATCAACGTATCTGCGATGCACCGTCGCTTCGGCAATACTGTCCCCTTGCTGAGCATTGGTGAGAATCACCGACAGCTCCTTCAGGTAAGAATCGGTCACTCGATTTTCGGACTCGGAGGACTGGTGGGAAGTCTCGGACAAATTGCTGCCAGTAGTGACGGTTCAAGGAATTGGATTCGACTGCACAACCCATTATTGTCAGGAGACCCGACGCCGGCAAACTGTGTTAAGGCCGGAAACCTCGGACAAATTTTCAGAACGTGCGTCATGGATCGTCTGGCAATCTCGATCATGAGTAAAGTCGAAGCCGAATTAATCCCGTCAATCAAGGATTTCCTCATGAACGAAACTCGATTCCTTTCCCGCAACGGCCTGGCAACGCTGCTACTGGTGGCATTCGCTGGTATCCATTCCCAGTCAGCAGTGAATGCCCAAGGCGACGATCCGTGCCTGTACGGTGACGTCAATCTTGACCAGGTGGTTAACATGGCTGACCATAACGCCTGGTGCGAATATGTCGCAAACGGAGCCAGTCCATATTTGTGCGAAGCGGACGGCAACTACGACGGCATTGTTAATCTTCTCGACCTCGGACCGTTTCGAGATATCTTGTTAAGCAAAACGAACGAGAACTTCGAGAGCAATGTCTCCTCAGGACCAAGTGACTTTTTCTGGTCCACGCGCAATCTAGGGGAAGGTGCCGTCAACGAGGACGTAACGCTGAATATGGAATCCGGCGAAACCGAAACTCTCTATCTCTACTACACCACGAACGGACCGAACCGTACTGATATTGCAGATGGAGTTTCCATCAATGTGGCCACGACCAACCCGGGCATTATTACTTTCGACGACGGCGGCTCACTTACGTTTCCGATCGAGATTTCGGGGTTCGCAATTGGCACTCGCTGGACCTACCCCGGCGCCGGTCAATACATTGAGGACATCGGCTTCCAATCCGCCAATTCTGTTCAGGATGACTTGATCATCGGCATCACCGCGATGTCGCTCTGCCAATCCAATGGCATTTTGGATGCTAACACGAACGAAAATGATGGGCCATTTGTGGACACCGGTTACGATCCGCAGGCCGACGCATTCCTGTTTGGCAAAATTGAAATCACGGCATTGACGGGAGGCCAAGTCAACTTAATCGCCGGTCCGAACGACCTGGGTATTGCCCATGCCGGGCAGATGATCCAACCCACATTTTCAAACGTACAAATTGACGTCTTGCCGGCCGTCTTACTGGGAGACGTCAATCTCGATTCTGTCGTCAACTTGTTGGACGTTGATTGCTTTGTCGACCGAGTCGTCAACGGAGTGTTCCAAGCCGAAGCTGACTGTAACCAGGACGATGTCGTAGACTTGTTGGACGTTAACCCGTTCGTGCAGATCCTGGCCGGAAATTAATCTAATTGCTTCACGTGATGTGGCGTTAAAGCTCCTGCCGAAATCCGATGCTTCTTTTCGGCAGGGGCCTTCGCCTAACTTCTGTCCGAGAATACTTTGGCGGCGCCCGAATGGAAAAGCGAGGTTGGAGGACACTAAGCAACATTGGCACCACGACGAGCCAGGCTTCGCTGCAACTTGGTGACTGCCAGTTCCTTGGCCTTGGCTTCAACTTCGACGGTAATTTCCAGCGAATCCCAGCTCTTGGGAAAATCACGAAGGTTGATGTAATCGTGATGCCGATTGGGTTGCGGGCCGGACCATCCTTCCTTCGGGCTCGAAACGTGGAACATCGGTTCTCGATTCCAAGTCGCGATGGCCCGTTCGGTGGCCTCTTCGACACTCAAAGCATCGGTCAGGCAGCGATGATGATGCACATCGTAAACCAAGGGAACCGACTGTGACGTGCAAAGCGGCAGCAACTCTTCTGGAGAATAAATCTTGTCGTCGTTTTCGACGGTGAGTCGTTCTCGTACTCTGGGTGAGAGCCGGTCTAAATTGCGTGCGAATCTTTCCAACGCGGCGGCCTTGTCACCGTAAGCTCCGCCGCCGTGAATGTTGACGACATCGGCACCAATCCACTCGGCCACTTCCGATTGGTACTCCAATTCGGCAATTGAACTCTCGACCACTTCGTCGCGCGGTGAATTGAGCACGACGAATTGATCGGGATGAAACGAAAGACGAATGCCCAGTTTGTTTGCCAACTGTTTCGCAGCGCAAAAGGCGTCAACGATCTCTTGACCACCAGGCAACCCTTCCAACCGGTAGCCGCAGACGTCGTGCGTCTTGAGCGGTAGGATTTGGCTGTTGACGCGAAAGCAGCCGATGCGATTTTCGTGACAAGCTTCGATCGCTTTCTGGAGGGCGTCTGCGTTTTCGCGGCAAAGGGTTGCCAGCTTTTGCACTCGCGCGTCATGGCTGAGCTTGGCAGTCGATTTAACGGTCGTTGTTCGGAATTTGATCGGTTGCTCTTCGAACTTGCAACATAGTCCCAATCGCAGCATCAAATCCTCCTGACCCAAACTTGCAAAATTAACTTACAAAACCAACCTGGCGAAAGCTGACACGCCGCTGCTGATCGGTTGGCAACGAGCGTGAGGCCGTCACTATAGCGACGATCATTGCTGCCAGCGACAGTGATTAGCAACATCGCATTGATTTGCCAACCTTTGGTCGCCGGTGGACAGAAATCCTTCGGACGGATGGACTGATATTACCCGTCGAGCTTAGGAGCAAACACCTTGGTATTCTGGCGTTCGAATTGATCGGATTCCTGTTCGTATAAATCAGCCAACTCGATCAGGCCAAGTGTGCGGGAAAACTTTATCACTTGCTGCAAAAGCGATTTGAACTTGTGGTAGTCGATCGGCAACCGATATTGTTTCGGCAAATCGAATAACTTGCGATTCACCACCACCGCTTTTTCCAACGTGTCAAATGCAATGTCCTTTTCACCCAGCTCGAGCTTGCGTTCTGCGTACGTTTTCAGAACCGAAGTCAATCGGCGAATCGTACGGCTCTGGTTTGCATCACTCGCCAGCACATTCTCGAACTGTTCGATCGCCTGCTCCAGGTGTTCCAGCGAAGTGCGGAGCTGCTTTTCTTCCCAGTGAACATCGGCCGCGACGACAAAAGTTTCAGCCAGGTCCAGCCTCAGATTCGCATACGCTACATAGTTCGCGATCAACTCTTCGAACTCCTGGATCGCGGTGTCCAGCGACCGGACCGCTTCTTTGGGTCGATCCCCTGAAATCAATGCCTTCGCTTGATAGACCCTGTTCAACGGGACATACCTCCGCGTCCTCACTGAAACCTCACCCTCGGCAGATTCCCGTTCGATCTGCACCTCGAATATCTCGATTATGGATTCCCGATACTCGGCCGCCTCCAACGGAGGACTGCGCTGGGCAAGCGTCCGGAGCACCCAGTATTGCAGGTGACATAACTCACTGGCGGCGCTGTTTGGGCTTTCGGTGCTATTGGCTTTGGCGTTCGCATTGGCGGATGCGTGTTGCTGCGACAGTAACGTGAGTGAACTGAACAACTCACTCAGCTGCTCCTTCGATTCCTTGGGGTTCTCTGCGAACGACAATTTTAATTGTTCATGTCGCACCATCGCCCCAACCAAAGACGTTTCCAGATCATCTCCGAGTTCCTTGGATCGCTGCACCAGTTCATCCGCATACGCCAGCATCTTCGACGCGTCTGTTGTTTCCTCACCCTTAAAAAATACGTCGGTTAGTGTATTCGCCATTTCGAAACATTTGAGCGCGCAGCGGGCAGCAACATTCAACTCGCGAGCCTGGGCATTCTCGTCCATCGCAATTGGCTTGACGCGATTCCAGTTCCAGTGGGCCAATTCATACGTTTGCCGTACCAAGTTCTGCCGTTGCAAGTATTCGATCACTTGATTGGTTTGCTCGGCTGCCCGAATCGCCCGTTCCCGACCACGTGTTCCGGTATCCAGAATCCCGTCATAGTAGGCCATCATCCGTCCCACCATTTCGTTGCGGAACTGAACCGAAATCTGCATACCGGCGTCTTCGTCGCTGAGCACCCGGGCAAAAAAGAAGTCCAGCATTTCCTGCATCTGATCGTTTCGAGCGGCAAGTCCATCCGCAGCAGCCCGCTGTTCAAACTCGGCAACTTTCAAATTCTCTGCCCGCTCACCAGCCAGTCGCGCATTCTGATCACTGCGAAACCACATCACCGTGCTGACCACGGACCCGGCAATCAACGATGCCGCCAGCAACGACAAGCTGACCGCCAGAGCACGGTTCCGTTGTGCCCAGAGCTGCAACTTACGCGTTGCCGAAACTGGGCGAGCGAGAACCGGACGGTTGCCCAGGAATCGCTCCAAGTCCGCGGACATTGCCGACGCAGATGCATAACGATCCGCAGGTGACTTGGAGATCGCTTTCATGCAAATCGTATCCAGATCTTGCGGACAACCATGCCGCAAAGACCTGACTGGCAAAGGTTCCGTCTCGCGATGCTGCTGCAACACCTGGATTGGCCGGCCTTGAAACGGAGTCACGCCCGTCAGGCATTGGTACAACGTAATCCCCAGCGAATAGATATCGCTGGACGGCCCCAGTTCGCTCGAACCCGCGGACTGTTCCGGGCTCATATACTCCGGAGTACCAGACAGAATATCAGCCTGAGTCAATGTGCTACTCGCTTGCGCCCGCGCCAGTCCAAAGTCAGTCAGCTTGGGCCGACGGTCATGGCTGTCAATCAGGATGTTCGCAGGCTTGACGTCACGATGGATCAAACCAGCCGAATGAATCGCCTGCAATCCATCGGCAACCTGCCGAACCAGATTCGCCGCATTCGACGCCGCCATCGTCTCAACAACCAGCTCCTTCAGTGTCGTACCGTTGATCAGTGGCATGACCAGGAACGGCCGATCGTCGCGCGTTCGCCCAACCGAATAAACGTTGACCAGGTTATCGTGCTTCAACTGAGCCGCAATATGGCTTTCCCGATTGAATCGAGCTTCCGATCGACGACTCGAGATATCCAACAGCACTTTAACCGCAACTTGCCGTTGCAACTCTGAATCGAACGCGCGAAACACGATACCGTTGCCGCCCCGACCAATCTCCTGTTCGATATTCAGCCCAGCGATCACGCCCAGATCACCCGCCCGGACGGCAGATTCAAGAAACGGATACTCGTTGTGTTTCCGTTTCAGTTCCCTCCGCGCGTCGCTGAGCACGTTCGAATCTGAAAATTGGCTTAGCCGCTGCTGGCAGGTAGCACAATCGCGTAGATGAAACTCAATCGACTGTTCGTCGGGACTTCCGCTCGCCAGCAGATTCTGCAGCACCTGATCGGAAGGGCAATCTGAACGTGAACTCATTGAATCAGAACGCAATGAACTACCCAACGTTTACCCCTTACCGTGCCTGCCGTTCATCGGTAAATCCTCTGACAGCATCAGGAACTCCTGCTCAACCCGTTTTAATACCCGAGACTTGTTGACGTAGACGCTGTGAACTGGAATGTCCAATCGTTGCGCGACTTCGGTGGCATTTTCATCGTATAACCAAGTCGACTCAAAACACTGCCAAGTTGCCTGCTCGACCGTTGGTCGAACGCGATCGCAAGCTGCCTGCAGCACTTCCTGCAAGAACGCTCCCGACCAATCAGGATCGGAATCCGGGTAAGATTCCAGTCGTTCAATCGTGTTGGAAAATTTTGGATCACGAAAACCACTGCGACTAACAAAGTTCTTCAGTTTGTTGGCTGTCACGGTCGCCAGCCAACCACGAAACGAACCTTTCGCGGGTTCGTATTCGAATTTTTCAATGGCGCGCGAAACTGCCGTCATTACTTCCTGCGCAATATCATCAATGTCGCTGGATTGAAATCCACGACGTCGACAATAGGATCTAACTACCGGACCATACACCGACTCAAAAATCTGCCAGGAATCCGAATCACTCGGATCCTTAATACGAATCAACAGACTAGCCGATGTAATTGGCCCGGATTCTCTTCCCGCCATAAGTGAGTACCCGCATTCTGACATGTTCTCTCATGTCCAATTACCTTTTTTTAGTATGAGTCGCGGGCAAGAAAACATCAACAAAGAATATTCCATTCTCCTGAGAGGTACTCGATTCCCATGGGTAACTTGATATAGAAAATGGCGGCTCCCTTTAGACGGCGGGGCTTTTCTTTCTGACTCAGTTGCCTCATCGGCGATTGCGGGCGGCTAAAACGGTAAACAGACAAACCACGAATCGACGCATCACCGCGGCGGCGATTTCGTGATTGAGAATACGCCTACAGCGCCTGCAGCCTTTTATTGACCTGCTGCTTTCGTAAGTTCAACGGGTCATTTCTTGCAATGATTGTTAATTTGCTGCGTAGAACCTTTTCGATTTTTTAAGGAATGACTTCCCCTTGGCGGGTGAGTTATTCCTCAATTCACCTGAAAAACAGAGCTTTTTTTGGTGCTAGATACGGAATCGCTGATTTGTGGAATCCGCTGCTGTCAAAAACCCTGTTCCCTCCGCGACGATTGATTCGTATATAATTGCAGACCCACTTGGTCCCCGCCTACAGATCGAATCCATCGGAGATCGAACCAACATGCGAAAAGGCTTTACTCTAGTCGAATTGCTCGTTGTGATTGCCATCGTTGGCATCTTGATCGGCATGCTGCTGCCAGCGGTTCAGGCCGTTCGCGAAGCTGCCCGTCGAACCGATTGCAGCAACAAGATTCGCCAACAAGCATTGGCAACATTGAACTTCGAGTCTGCCTTCGGATGCCTGCCAGCAGCCGTAGTCGATCACGATGATGACCTCCGCGATGCGATCCAGAACGCGTGGGTTGATTTGCTGCCGTATCTTGAAAGCAATAACGTTGCCGATCAATACGATCGCTTTTCCGATTGGAAATCTGATACCAATCAACAACTCGCGGCCAGTTACTCGCCCGAATTTTTGAACTGCCCATCAAGTCCTTCATTGGTCACGCAAAACGGTGGCTTCGAAATTCCGGCCAGCGACTATGCACTTTCAAAAGGACCCGACGGTTTCTTGTATCGACGCAGCCAATCGGTCGGCATGTTTGACGTCAACGTACAAACTGCGTTAGCAGATATCCACGATGGCCTGTCCAATACGATCATGATTGGCGAAGCGGTCAGCGATCCGAATCTCGAAGCTGCCGCAACATGATTGTGACCGGGCATCACCATGGGCCAAGTTTGGTCCTCAGCAGATTTCGACGGAATCAATCCAGACGGGTTTGAAGGTGGACGCGGCAGTATCCTTGCGGTTACTGCACAGAGCGCCGGACCAGACGGGATCTGGTCCACAGACGACGACATCCTCGCGCCGCTGAATTCCGACCCGTGCCCCGTATCGGTAGATCATAATACGGGACCTGAACAAGATGATCCGCTGGACCGAGTCCGCAGCTTCAACAGCCTGCACCCCGGCGGCGCCCAGTTCGCACTTGGCGACGGATCCGTTCAATTCTTCTCGAACTCGATCGACGCGAAAACCTACCGAGATCGCAGCACCATCGCCGGCGGCGAACCTTTGACCGAGTGAGCAGCATCTAAACGCGGAACCACACGGCATCTTTGCGTGTCGTACCCACCTCACCTGTACAACCGCGGATCTACGGGTTCGCTTGCGTTTAGCCAGGATCTCCCGAAGCTTGCTGATGGCGGAAAGATGCAGTGTTGAGCACCAATCGCTGCATCATTGAGATCCCAAATGATAACAATGGATTCTTTGTGCAGTCGTTTGAGTTCCAACGCGGCGCGCCACAGTTTGAGTTGGGCTCCTCTGGTGTCGTGATCGGGGCTAACACGGTTGAAAATCCTACAGTCCTGTTTCTGGATGCTGCGGGAACTGTGACCAACGAAGTTCTTTTGGTCCCGAGTGAAACCATTGCAGCTCAAGGGGTTTTACTCGCGGGAGAGTTGCAAGTCGATGACCTGGCGATTGACGAGTATGGAAACGTGTTGGTTTTGTCAGAAATTTTCACCAGTCCATCGGGCCCGCAAAGTATCGTCCAGAGAGTTTTGGCAAACGGGCAAGTTGATGTCGGCTTTGGTTCACTGGGCGTTGACGTGACACGCGGTGGTGACATCGCATTTGACAGTGAAGGTCGGCTGATTGTTGCCGGAACGGATCTTTTTAGACTCTTCATCGCTTAAGCTTCGCCGACAGGATGCCGTAAATTGCGATAGGAACAGCTTTTCCCACTCCACGCCACAAACTAATAAGTGAACAACTGTCTCATCAGCTCACTTATTTTGCACACGCTCACGACCTGATACTGACGAGCCGCGGATTGGCGTTCCATCAGCGTGGGTCATATTGCGCATTTTCTCCATGGCCTCAGGGGTAAGCCGAACAGGTTCTACCTCTGGCTCAGTAGAACAACCGATAAAACAACTGACCAAGACGACAAAAACAAATAAACGGGACACGCGGGCCTCCAAATTCAAAAACAAAGGCCCACCGGAAAGATGCGGATGGACATTAAATGGATAGAGCTAATGGGTTGATTACAGGGCAGATTTAGCATTCCAGCAATTCAAGTTAGAACTCGCCGATATCGTCACGGTTAGCACAGGTCGCTAAACTATCCAAAACTGAATTCTCGGTACTGCGAGAAATAGCGTGGGAAGACCCATCACCAAATACAAAATTTACTGTTCCGGGGTGTGTCGAGCTGAACTGGTCGAAACCGTACCTAAGCTGGCCCTCGTCGTCAACGATTGGATTGAGGTAGATATTATCGTTAGGAGTGAAGGGGAAGCCGTTGCCAAAGAAAAGAGCAAAGTTAATCGCAGCCCCTGAGTTGGAGTAGAGTGAAAGAACATCTGTCCGTCTGCTTCCAACTGTCTGTCCTTGTGACTCACCAATGTACATTGTGTTTGATGTACCGTCGGAAACAAAATTCATCTCATTGCCTCTGTAAGGCTCAGAGAAAAATACTCCATCGGAACTAGTGTTACTGGAAATCCCGAAGGTCGGAAAAAGCGAGTTGCCACCAGAGGGTTGTTGCTTGTAGGTGCCAATAACGGGTAAGTAATCGACTCGTGATGATTGATTGGTCTCTTGAAAAGCTTCGACGTCCGACACAAACTCTGCCGCAACCATACTAGGGCAGAGGAGGCTTGGAGGAGTAACAAACTCAGTCGGCGTATCATGGTCCAACGCTAAAAGCCAACGCAGATTTCCATTGACAGTGGCTCGGCCGCGTTCGTAGATCGCTGTTTGCAAATTTTCCTGTTCCATGAATGGCATCATTTCAAGCCAAATGGAATGGCTGGTCAAGTCGGAGCTAGGGACCATGTTTACAAGCGAAGGGAATCGCATGTTTGCGCTTTCGTAGCTTAGCGCAGCCATACCCATTTGTCTGCAATTGTTCAAGCACTGAGTCCGGCGGGCCGCTTCACGCACCTGCTGTACTGCAGGCAATAGCATTCCGACGAGGATGCCGATGATCGCAATGACGACTAATAACTCAACGAGAGTGAAAGCGCGAGATCGAAGAGAACACATTTCATTTCTTTCATAAATGATGGAGGGATAGAAATGGAGCAATAAAGCCCCGAGAAATGGAGAGATAAAGCCCAGACGTAGAGGTAGTATTTTAGTTTTTAAAGGTGATTAAGGCAAGCGATTTGCTGTCACCATGTAGAGCATCCCCTTGAGGCGCAGAAAAGGCAGTGTTTGCTAAGCTCAAACATGAAAAAGTTGTTAAGTATGCTCTCGTACACATGAAAAAGGTGTCAGGTGACCGGCTAAGTCGTGGGACACTCGCGGCGAACCTTTGACCGAGCGAGCAGCATCTAAACGCGGAATCGCAGGGAATCGTTTCCGCGACCGGGCGATAGGGCCGAGATCCAACGCGATTACGACGTGCTCGGTTTCGATCCGCCGGCACCCGGCCCACCACTTTCACTTCAGAGGTTCGAGTTCTTTTCTCAATCCTTCCAGTTCTTGTCGTGCTTGCTGAAGCCGATCGTTAGCGCCACTTACGTTTAACTTTTCGCCTCTATAATCCAAACTGAAGGAAAATTTTTTAGCAAGCGGATCACGCGAGGCTAATTTTTCTCGCTTCGCTTTAAGTTCTTCTAAAGCCTTCTCTACGGC
>CAZXLW010000037.1:0-25230 GCA_964641465.1 uncultured Pirellulaceae bacterium
GGGCTGAGATCCCTGATCCGTTGGATGAGCTTCCAGGTGTAGATTCGATCCCTGAAAATTTGCGAGCCAAATTCTACAAGTTGAAATCACAAGGGTGGCACCGCCGATTGGACGAGTGTCATGGTAGCTGCGTCTTGCGTGATCCTGGACTGGCTCTTATCGTTTCGGACACCTTGAAGTTTTTCGATGGTGATCGCTACGACCTGGCAAGTTTTATTGTGATGCCCAATCACGTTCATGCCCTCGTGCAATTTCGCAACAGTGTGAGCATGGCCAAGCAAACGGAAAGCTGGCTGAGATTTTCTGCCAGACAGATAAACGAACAGCTTGGCCGGGCTGGTCCGTTTTGGCAAAGTGAGCCGTTTGATCATTTGATCCGATCAAATGAACAGTTCCTGTATCTCTTGGACTACATTCGCAGTAACCCGATAAAAGCCGGATTGAAGAACGGTGAATATTTGTTGTATGAAAGATAGTAGCTCGACTCTCCGAGTCGTTTCTTCATTGCTGGTTACGACTCGGAGAGTCGAGCTACTATCGTCGACGGTTTTTGATTAGTCTGGTGTCTTACCCACACGGGGAATGTATTTAGCCCTATCAAAAACTGTATGAATCCTGCCACACAAGAAATTGACAAAATCATCGCTGACTATCTGATCGCCGTGGAAACGGGGGAAGAGGCAGATCTGAATTGCCAGAAAACCAACGAACAGCGATCGAGCTTCGCTATTTGCAGGGTCTTAAGCTCAGAGAAGTTTGCAAAGCGATGGACAAGACTTCAGATGCAGTGGTTTCGCTACTAAGACGTGGCATGCAAAAGCTGGAGACAGTTCTGACTGAGTCGTCTAGCGGTTAGCGGTTAGCGACTAGCGATCTGTCAGAAGCGTTAAGTGGCTACCAGACGGTGACCAGGAACTTTTGCTGCAATCGTTTCTTAGATTATCTTGCCTGCCAAAACTTAGTCTCGATTACCCAAGTTCAGAACTTGCGGAATCGCTTTGTTCGTCTGACCGTGAATTCTCTTTGTTTCGAGACTCGATACTCGTCCCTGGCACCACAATCGGGCCACTCGAATTCTCATCGACGATCAATTTCAGTTCCTGGTGGTCAACGGACTCGATCTCGATCAAGCGGTTGGTCAGCGCAACCAAGGCATCGTATCGAACGTCCAGGATATTTCGGACACGTTCAATCGCCTCGGCAATGATTCGCTTGACTTCAGCATCAATCTCACGAGCCGTGTCATCACTGTACATCTTACCGCCGAGGTCGGCGGTCGAACCGGCCAGGAACGGGTTGGAGCGGTCTTCCTTGTAATTCACACGCCCCATCTTGCTCATCCCGTACTGGGTAACCATCGCTCGAGCGATATCGGTAGCCCGTTCGAGATCATTTTGAGCACCCGTCGAGATATCCTGATAAATGATTTCCTCAGCGATGGTGCCAGCGAGCAGGATTTGCAACTGACTCTCCAGCTCGCTTTGCGTCATCAGATAACGATCACTATCGGGACGTTGCATCGTGTAGCCCAATGCCGCCAGTCCACGCGGGATGATCGAGACTTTATGGACTGGATCTGTGTTTGGTAGGCTGTACGCGACCAGTGCATGGCCACTTTCGTGATACGCAACTCGCTGCTTTTCATCTGCTCGCATCACCCGTTGTTTCTTCTCCAGCCCGGCCGTGACTCGTTCAACACCTTCGTTGAACTCGTGCATCCCGACCGAAGATTTCTCTTCGCGAGCCGCCAGCAAAGCCGCCTCATTGACGAGGTTTGCCAAGTCAGCACCAACAAACCCTGGGCTGATCGAAGCAACATGTTTCAGGTCCACAGTCGGATCAAGCTTCACGCTCTTGACGTGCACTTTGAGAATCGCTTCACGACCTCGTACGTCCGGCCTGTCCACCAGGACGTGGCGGTCAAAACGTCCGGGCCGCATCAGGGCTTGGTCCAGAGTTTCCGGCCGGTTGGTAGCCGCCATGACGATGACTCCGCTATTGGATGCAAAACCATCCATTTCCACCAGTAACGCGTTCAAGGTTTGCTCACGTTCATCGTGCCCGCCAACGGCGCTGCCGCCTCGAGTTTTCCCGAGTGCATCCAGCTCGTCGATAAAGATAATACAGGGAGCTTTGGATTCGGCTTGCTGGAACATGTCTCGGACACGTGCCGCACCGACCCCGACAAACATCTCGACGAAATCGCTTCCGGAAAGACTAAAGAACGGGACTCCAGCTTCGCCCGCAATCGCTTTGGCCAGTAGTGTTTTTCCGGTTCCTGGAGGCCCCACGAGCAGAACACCGCGTGGAATACGTCCTCCGAGCTTTTGATACTTCTCGGGCATTCTCAGGAAATCAACGACTTCTTTGACTTCTTCAACCGCTTCATCAATCCCAGCCACGTCGGTAAATGAAACGCCAAGGTCTTCTTCTGCATACAATCGGCCCCGGCTGCGACCAAATTGCATCGGACCTCCAGCACCACCCAATCGCTTCATCATGATCAAGAACAGCAAAACGATCAGGCCCATCGTGACGAACAGGAACCCGTATCGCTCCCAAACACCCGGCCCGTCCGAATATTTCCATTTGATATTGGAATCATCGAGCAGCGACTTCAATTCCGCGTTGAGAGAATCGGAGGAGTCTTTGTTGACAACAAATTCAACTTCTTTTCCAGCTGAATCAGGCCCAGGCCCATCGATAGTCTGCATGGTAACCCAGCCAGTAATCCGCCGTTCACCGACTTCAATTCGATTGGGCTTGGTGTAGCGAATCGTTCGACCATTTTTCCCTCCCTCTTGGACAGTGACGTTCGCCTCCGAATCATCGACCAATTCGCCACTTTCCTGATCGTATTCGGTGGCAATCACGAGGTTCTGAAAGTCAGAGAACGACATTCGCTTGCGGGTCTGATTCATGATCATAAAGATCGCGATCGCAACAGCCACGACCAGGATCATCGAGAACCAGACCATGGACGAGTTATTCTTTTCGCTGGATTTTTTGTTGTCTTGATCCATTTGGAAAAAGCCTATCGGTTGGGAGGCATACGGTTAGGAGGCAAACATAGTTGTTTATCGGCCAGCCAAACTGGCAGATCGTGTCTTAAGTGCATTTCGCGGACCAAGACGAACAAGATTCCCGAGATTGGTTTAAAACTGATAAATTTATACCGTTCGGGTTACGCCGACCAGCCTGCGGGGCAAGGTTTCGGCTTGTTGCCAAAAACGGCAATCCGTAAAATACTGCAGGTTTGACGGGATTTGGCAAGCTTGCACCGGCCGAACTCTCTGCGACTTCGGCAACGGCTGACAGTTTGCAACGTGTTGCCGATCCACAACATCGGTGCTGCATTTTTTCATCAGTGCCAATAAACGAATCGAATTTTCGAACAGATCCCACACGTGGGCAACTGGTCCGCAAATTGCATTGGATGATCCGACTCATCATTCTCGCTCCCAGGAACGCATGGCCAAATTATCGAACATTGCCGTACTAGGCTCGACCGGTAGCATTGGTCGCAGCGCGCTGGATGTTCTTCGCGGGCTGTCGGGATACCAGGCGTTTGGACTCACTGGCCATCAGCAAGTTGATCTTCTGGTCGAGCAAGCTTGTGAGCTATCGCCCCGTTTTGTCGTCGCGACGGAACCGGAAGCAGCAGCAGAGATCGACGCGGCGAAACTGCCGGCCAATTGCGAATTATTGAGCGGCCCGAAAGCGATCGAACAACTCGTCAGCCATGAAGCAGTCGACACGGTGCTCGCCGCCATCGTCGGACGCGCCGGTTTGGAAAGCACATGGCAAGCCGTCGCCCACGGCAAGCGTGTTGCCCTGGCCAACAAAGAGACGCTGGTACTGGCCGGCCAACAAATCATGGAACTGGCGGCGACTGCGGGTGCCGAGATTCTCCCAGTGGACAGTGAACACAGTGCGATTTTCCAATGCATTCAATCGGGCAACAGGCAAGAAGTCTCGAAGTTGATCCTCACCGCCAGTGGCGGGCCCTTCCTTGACTTTGACACGGCTCAGATGAATTGCGTGACCGTCGAACAGGCACTGGCTCATCCGACTTGGAGCATGGGCAAGAAAATCACGATTGATTCGGCCACGATGATGAACAAGGCATTGGAGGTCGTGGAGGCAAGATGGCTGTTCGACGTGCCTCCGGAGCAGATCGAGGTCATGATCCACCCCCAGTCAATCATCCACTCAATGGTCGAATTCTGCGACGGATCGGTGGTTTCCCAAATGGGGCCGCCAGACATGAAACTTCCGATACAATATGCGATGACCTATCCGGACCGCGCGGCAGGCAATTGCCCTCGGTTCAATTTCGCCGAATGCCATCACTTGGAGTTGCGACCACCTGATCTGGAACAATTCCCGGCATTGAGGCTAGGCTATGAGGTTGCCCGAAACGGCGGTACGTCCGGAGCAGTATTGAATGCTGCCAACGAGGCGGCGGTTGACGCGTTCCTGAATCATCAGATCTCATTCTGTGATATCGTGGTCGCTTGCCGGGAAATTCTCGACAATCACAATTTTGAAGCTAACCCAAATCTTGAAACTTTGTTGGGCCTGGATATCTGGGCCCGCCAGGAGATAAATAAGTGGACTGCCTGCTAATTGCGAAAACGTTGACATGGACCAGCCCCGAATGGTGGTGGGCGATCGCACAGGTCTGCATTGGCTTGGGCTTCGTGATATTCGTTCATGAATTGGGTCACTTCCTGGTCGCTAAAGCCAACGGCGTGAAATGCGAAAAGTTTTACGTCGGGTTCGACTTTTTTGATATCAAGATCGGTGACCTGGTACTTATCCCCCGTTCCTTGATGAAATTCCAATGGGGCGAGACCGAATATGGTGTTGGGATCGTCCCGCTTGGCGGTTACGTAAAAATGCTGGGGCAAGACGACAACCCCGGTAACATGGAACAGGAACTCGAACGTTCCAAGGCGCATCCGGATCTGGACGATGAGCAAATCGAGCGGCTCGGCGTTTTGGATCGTGACAAGATGGACCCGCGTAGCTTCCTGGCAAAAAGTGTCATTCAACGAATGGCAATTATTTCAGCCGGAGTTATTTTCAACTTGATCACGGCCGTGCTCTTTGCCGCCGTCGCGTTCAAGTCAGGCGTGAACTACAACCCTGCCATCATTGGTGACGTCAATCCTGGCTCACCGGCCTGGGAAGAAAACCTGTACGGTGCCAGTGTCACCAAGCTTGGCGATTCGAACCGGGATGGATACTTCCCGTTCGTGGACCTCGCCCAGGAAGTCGCGCTTAGTGGTGAAACCAAGCCGATCGAAATTGAATTCACGACCCCAGGTTCAGATGAGATTCAAAGTACTTCAGTCACTCCGAAGCGAGGACTTCACAAGGAACTTGATTTAGCACTGATCGGGGTTGAGCGAGCCACGGTTCCGAAGGTCACGTCTGATGACAACATGCTAATCGAAGGCAATCCAGCTGCGACCGCGAATCCGCCGTTCCAGAAGGATGACCTGATCGTCGAAATAAACGGTGAAAAAGTAGCCGACTCGTTTGATTTAAAGCGGATCCTTGCCAAGCTCCATGACCAACCACTGACATTCGTTGTGGAACGAAAGGTCAGCAAAGATTCAGAAGAAATTGAAAAGGTAAACATACAGGTCGGTGCCAATCCCCTCCGAACTTCTGGACTGGTAATGAAATGGGGGCCGGTAACCGCCGTTCAATCCAATTCGCCAGCCAAAGGCATCGTCCAGCCAGGTGATCAGGTCATTCGACTCAACGGAGCCGATATCGGCGACCTGTTTACGTTGGAACAACGTATGACCCGAATTGCCCAAGGCAAGACTTCCGTCGACTCGGATGCAGCATCATCGGCATCTGGAACCGTCACGCTGACTGTACTTCGTGACGGGAAAGAACTGGAATTGGAAATCACTCCGCGAGTGCCGAGCAACTTTGCAAACTTTTACGCGAACCGACCGGTAGCCGTAAACTCATTGGGCATCGCGATTGAATCTACCAAGATTGTTGAAACGTCAAATGTCGACGGCATCGAACCGGGTGATGAAATCACGAGTGTCGAGTTCCTGTTGCCCGATGACCGTCAAAAGGAAATTTACGATAAGCGTTTCAGGAACAACCCGATTGAACTCAAGGAAGCAGAAATAGCTTGGGTAGAAATTCGCACGGTCGTTGCGACGTTACCAGAAGGATTCAATTTCCGTTTAACCGCTAATCGCAACGGCGAGAAAGTCGAAGCGGACGGTGTAACGACCGTTTCCAAAGGGAATTTCCTTGAGAAACGCGGGATTTTGCTACCGCTGCTTGAGAAGGAGTATCGTTCGCCAACATGGTCCGATGCAATCCAGCTTGGTGCGGTTCAAACGTACAAAGATGGAACTCGCGTGTTCAAGTTCCTGGGGAAACTGGTCGGAGGAAAAATATCTCCCAAGAACCTTGGTGGCCCCGGCACGATCGCCGCGGTCGCGACCAGCGAAGCGACTCAAGGAACGTCCAGATTGTTACTGTTCATGACGCTGCTAAGTGCGAACCTGGCAATCGTCAACTTCCTGCCGATTCCCGTCCTTGACGGTGGCCACATGTTGTTCCTGGCATACGAAGGCTTGTTCCGCCAACCACCGAACGAGCGGGTTCAGATTATCTTGACGTACGCTGGCTTGTTCATGATCCTCGGCTTGATGCTGTATGTCATACTGCTCGACATCCAACGGTTCTCCGGCTGGTTTTAAGTAAGTAGACAAAACGGTTGCAACAAGAACAGCTTCTGCATTTGCGAATGTTGTCGATTGAACAACAAGCAAGCAGGACGCAACAGAACAAACGGAGATCTGAAGGGACGTGAGTCCTTTCGTATCTCCGTTTCTTGTCAACCTCTAACGACTGGCTGGCTATGGCGGGCGGCTACTTCTTAAATCTACCCAGGACCTTGGCTTTCAAACTCTGAGCGTACTCGACGGCGATTCCCTTCTCTTGCTCGTTGAGAACCCAAGTGGTCTTCCAAGTCGTTACCAGGACGGCAATCGCTGACAGGCTCGCCAGCCAAAGCGGGAACAGAATGACCACTGGGAACGCAGCCAACAACCAAATCCGATGATCCGATACAGAGCCAGCCATTCGATTGGCGAAACCTAGTAGTATCAAGCTGATCAAAGTTGCCGTAGCCGTCGCGATCACGGCACCCCAAAGTTCCATGTGCGGGATCAAAGCGGCATTGAGTATGATGTTGGCAACTAGCCCAATCCCGGTCACGGCAAAAACCAACTTGCCTTTCTCGGCAACCCAAAGATACGTTTGCCACATCCAGAACATGCTGGACCAGATACAGTACACCAGCGTTAGCGGCAACACCGCCATCCCGCCGGCGTACTTACCACCCAGCACATCATCAAACAAAATTGGCGACAATGCGATAATCAGAATCGCACCTAGCGTAAATATGATCGCCAATAGCTTGACGGTCGAGTTGATCTGATGAGACGCTTCTTTTTGTTTTCCTTTTTCCCACAGCACTGTCATGTACGGCAGAAACATCCCTTCCAAAACGATTGCCAAACCGACGAGCAACAGCGGAATCACTCGTCCACTGTGATACTGCCCGACGTATCCATGGGCGATCTCAGCTGACACCGGTGACCAGTGAATGAGCATATAGCGATCGGCAACTTCGAACATGTTGCTAACCAGGTTACTGGCCCACAGCCAAACCGCGAACGGAGCAATCCGTCGCCACATCGCACTGTGAGTAAGATTGACGCCTTCGCAGGAGAATACATTCTGATGTTTCCACAGGAACCAGAGCGCGGGCAATGAACCACAGATACAGGCAATACCGAATCCGATAGTTGCGGCAGTTGCTCCATCACTCCAGAAAGCAATGAACAACGTTCCGACTATCGCGAACGAGACTCCCTGGCAGAATCGCATCAATGTCGCCAGACGGACTTGCCGCATTGATTCCATTAACGAGGTCAGAAAATTACAGGCGGCCACCATGACGATCGAAAATGCCATCCCGTTGACGATCGCGACGTGGTCTGACGACCGAAACATGATCTGCGAATACCAGACTGGAGCAAGGTACATACTTGACGCCAGGAACAGCGTTAGAATGCAACTTATTCTGGCAATCCGGCGTATAAACACACCAGCTTGGCCACGTTGCAAATAGTGCTCGATAAACCTGCCGAAACAACCAGGCAGCCCTAACACCGCCAGCGGGGCCAGCAGCATCAAGAAGCTATAGACCATCGACCATTGGCCGAGTTCATAGTCCGCCATATATCGGCAAAACAAAATCCCGCGTACGAACCCGATCCCGCGTTGAATCACCATCAGCGCAACGGCAAAGACGACACCAAACGCCAACGAATCTGACGCTATTTCCAGCGGAGTACTCCTCGCTGGGGTAGCTTGGGCGGTTTGCGGAGTTGCAATTGACATGAGCAATTTGCTCGGGAACGGGGGGATATCGATTGAAGAGCTAAATTGTTGGTTATTTGTTAGGTTCGACCCTATTCGAACCGTAACTTTTCGATCTGTTGCGGACAGTGTCTGGAATTTCCGAAAGAACTGATACAGACCCTACGATTGATTGTTGTAACCGGCGCGATTGCCACTGGAATTCGTTGGGAATTCTGAAACAATAAGCAGGCTCGATGAGAGCCATTGTCCAGATTCGTTGTATCACTTCCCAAATACATAAGAAATGTCGATAGATCTTTCTGCGCTGGGGCGCGAAATAAAAAAACCGGTCGCCGATATCGAGACCGCCCTCAAGTTGCTGGACGAAGGCAATACGATTCCATTCATCACGCGGTTCCGAAAGGACCAGACTGGGGGCCTTAACGAAGAGCAACTGCTGTCTATTAAGACTGCCGTTTCGAAACTGCGGGCGTTGGCTGAGCGTAAAGCTTTTATTACCAAGTCGATTGATTCGCAAGGCAAGCTGACGGACAAGCTGGGCAAGCAAATCGAGGCGGCAACGACCAGCCGGCAACTCGAAGATCTCTATCTCGCCTTTCGTCCCAAGAAACAAACCCTCGCGACCGTTGCCAGACAAAAAGGTCTGGAGCCGTTGGCGAACGATATTTTTGAAGGCAGAGAACCCGAAAAAGATTTGGCGACTCGGGCGACTGATTTTGTTCGTGTCGACAAAGACCTCAATTCCGTCGACGAAGTCATCGCCGGCGTCGGACATATTCTGGCTGAAAAATTCAGCGACAACATGAACCTGCGGGGTGAGCTTCGCGCGATCATGAGCAAGGGCAAGCTCGCAACTCAGTTGATTGAGTTGGAGCAACCAACCGAAACAAGAGACGAAGAAGCCAAGGGCGAAGAAAATCCATCGTCGAAAACTGACTCCAAGCCTGCTGAACCGCCCACGGAAACAGCTGCGGCGAAAGAAGAATCCCAACCGGACCCAACGTCGGCAGCTGCCGAGAGTGACCAGTCCGAGTCTGCCACAGTAGAAAAAACGGATGACAGTACTGCTGCGGGTTCCGAACAACCGGTGACGACAGAGACTTCCGCGGAGGCGGAAACAAGTTCCACAACCACTGATTCGGATTCGGCCGAGCCGAAAGCAGAGTCGAAGGCTGCACTGCCTAAAGAGTCATCCGACGGGCAAGTTTCGTCCGAGCAAACGGCAACTGCTGAGGGAACCGAGTCGACAGCAGAGAAAACGCCTGCCGACCAACCTGCCGCTGAACAGAAACCTAAGCTTAAGAAAAAGAAGAAAAAGAAAAAGAAGAAAGTCGACGATCCCTACAAAGAGTTCCACGACTTTGCACACCCGATTTCCAGCATCTCGTACTATAAGACCCTGGCAATCAACCGCGGTGAGAAGAGTGGCCGACTAAAAGTAAAGCTTCAGTTCGACGATCAGGATTTCCTGAATCACGCCAACAAAGTGCTGGTCCCGGAAGAACATCCGTTTAAGGAATTCCTGCAAACGTGCGTCAAAGATGCGATGTCACGCATGGTCATCCCCAGTCTTGAGCGTGAATTGCGACGAGAGATCACGGAAGCTGCTGAGCAACATGCAGTGTCCGTATTCGCGCGGAATCTGAAAAGCCTGTTGCTTCAGACCCCGACTCGTGATCGCATCGTGCTGGCGATTGACCCTGGTTACAAACGAGGCTGCTCAGTTGCCGTTGTCGATTGCGGCGGTCAGTTGCTTGCCGATTCGCACATCTTCGTGGTTGGCAATGACAGTCGAAAGCAGGAAAGCAAACAGAAACTGCTCGACCTGATCAAAGATCATAACGTCCAGCTGATTGCGATTGGCAACGGAGCCGCCTGCCGGGAAGCCGAGCAACTGGTTTCTGAACTGATTGCCGAAAATGAGTCCGCCAAAAACCTGAAATATGCGATGGTCAACGAAGCGGGGGCCAGTCATTATTCGACCAGCGAAGTTGGGCGAGAAGAGTTCCCGGATCTGACGCCGGCAGTTCGGAGTGCGATTTCGATCGGTCGTCGTCTGATTGACCCACTTTCCGAACTGGTAAAAATCGCACCAGCCAATATCGGGGTCGGTCTCTACCAGCACGACATAAAAGCCAAGCACTTGGCTGAATCGCTCGACGACGTGGTGCAATTTTGTGTGAATCGAGTTGGCGTCGACGTCAACACAGCCAGCCCATCAATTTTGCGTTACGTTTCCGGGCTCAACCAGCTAACCGCCCGGCGAGTTTTCGAATTCCGTCAGGAACAAGGCCCGTTCAACAGTCGTGAACAGCTCAAACAAGTTGCCGGATTTGGCGATGCAACTTTTGTGCAGTCGGCGGGATTCTTGCGAGTTCGTGGTGGCGAACAACCACTGGACACGTCCGGCGTTCACCCGGATCACTATGAAGCCGCTCAGAAATTGATCGATAAGGTCGGCGGCAAAGTGGAAGAACTATTCCCAATCGCGACTCAACTCGTCGAAAAGACCGCTGCCCCTGAAACTGAAAAAAGCGAGCAAGCAGTAGCTCCGGTAGCATCAGAAACCACCAACACGCCTGAACCTGATTCGGCTCCGCAAGAAACGCCCGCCAATACGGATAGCGGTTCTCAGACTACCGACAAGCTGTCTGAAAAAACGTCGGATTCCGCAAAGCCAGAATCAGACGCCACAGCGAAGCCAAATGCAGCCGACGAGGCTGCGACGGCCAATGTGGCGGAAGCTACAAACGAAGCACCACCTGCTGAATCAACTGCATCGCAGCCCCCGGCAGATACTGGCACTGCTGACGAGAATGCGGCACCAAAAGATGAAACATCATCTGAGAATACGCAGCCATCGGATTCACCAGCAGGTGAACAAACAACCGGAACGGAATCTGCGGATTCGGACAAGCCGTCCGAAACACCTGCTCCAAAAATCGTGGCCAGGAAAGTCACGTTGACTGACGCACAAATTGCTCGTCGCAAAGAGCTGGTTAAATCTATCCGCGAACTGGACGCTGACAAACTTGCCGGTGAGTTCGGAATTGGCCGGTTGTTGCTCAAAGACATCGTCCATTCGATTTGCCGACCGGAGTACGACCCGCGGACAAACATCAATCGCCCCATCTTCCGAACGGGAATTATCAAACTGGATGACTTGAGCAAGGACATGTGCCTGGATGCTCAGGTTGTCAACGTCGTCGATTTTGGAGTTTTCGTTGACATCGGGCTGGGCACCAGCTGCCTGGTCCACGTCAGCCAACTGGCGAACCATTTTATCCGCGATCCGCATCGCTTTTTTGCGGTCGGCGACACGCTTCGCGTCTGGGTCACCGAGATTGACATGGAGAAACGCCGAGTAAAACTTACTGCGGTGCAGCCCAATTCGTTACGACCAAAACGACGTGACGCGAAACCAAAATCGTTCCGAAAACCATCTGGCCCCAGGAAAGGCGGCAATCGCCAAGGCCACGGGCAAGGACATGGTAAACACAGCGAGACTCGTAGGAAGTTCACGAAAGCGCGCAAGCCCAAACCGGTCAAACCAATCACCGAAGAAATGCGGGCTGGTGCCGAACCAATGCGTTCGTTTTCTGATCTGGCTCAGTTTTACGACAAAAAGCCGGAAGGCAAAGATAAAAAAGGTAAAAGCTGATTACCGACGATCGCCGACAATGAATTTTGAATTTGATTAGTAGACCCAAATGGATTCGACTCATTCGCATGGATTTTGAAGAACAACTTCGACAGGCAATCTCTCGCGGCCAGGAACAGGGAAGCGTTCGAAAATCGTCGGAGGAAAAGCAACAGCTCTCTGAGGAGTACCTCAAAAACCGTCATGCGGAATTTCGGCTGGCGTTATCAGACTACATTGAAGAGGGTGTGAAGCGTCTCACCGAACACTTCCCAGGTTTCGAATACGAGACGATATACGGGGATCGTGGCTGGGGTGGTGCTGTCTATCGAGATGATATCACTCGTGGAAAAAACGGAAAAAGCGGAGCATTCTACAGCCGTTTGGAAATTGCGGTCCGGCCAATGAGCGAATTCAACGTGCTGAATGTGAGCGGCAAGGGTACAATTCATGATAAGGAATATTACTCTTGGAATTATTTCAAAGAGATTCCTGACGTAAGTCTGGTTGATTTCCGGGAAAAGATAGACGGTTGGATTCTTGTCTATGCTGAGAAATTCGCATCTATCTGAACCGCGACCAGGCTCACATTATGATATAGGGATACCTTCCTTTTTTCGATCATTGCTTGCCGCACCGATGAACGAACAAGCCACAAACACGAACAAAACAAATTCCGGCGCATCGCCTGCGCCAACCCGCGCCGATGGGCGCCGTCGGTTGACCGTTTTCGGTTGGCTGATGCGACTGGTTTCGATTGCCACGATCGCCATCTCTTGCTTCACGATTGCGATGTTCATCTATCAGGATGTTTCCGGACAGAAAGCGGATCCGATTGAGGATATAGTCGAGCCGGTTGTTTTTTCTGAACCGGAACCCGAGAGTATCGCCGCAGAGCCCGAACCGGTATCACCGGTCGCCATCACTGCCTGCATCAGCCAGGAAGCGATAGATAATGCCGACCACCCGCTGGTGCCTTTGATCGAGATGGCGAAGTACGGGGCCGACTACATCCAGAACCATGTTCAGGACTACACTGCCGTCATTACGAAGCAGGTGCGTTGGAAAGGAAAATTGCAGCCAGAGGAAAAAATGTTCTGCAAAATCCGTCATCAAATCTGTGATGGCGAATCCGAAACAAAGATTCCTTTCAGTGTCTACACCCGCTTCATCGCACCCAAGCGAGGACAGGAGGCCATTTGGGTGAAGGGTTGTCACGATGGCAAACTCGTTGCTCATGGACCAAAGGGGTTGCTGAATCTAATGACTGTCTACCTGGAACCTGATTCCAGAATGGCGATGAGCGGGAATCGTTACACGATCGAATCCATCGGCATGCTTAACTTGATCAAAAAGATGGTCGAGCAAGGAACCCAGGACATGAAGCATGAGGACTGCGAAGTTAAACTCACCCGCAACTTCATGGTCAACGATCGACGCTGTACTCGTCTCGAAATCATTCACAACGAGCCGGCCGAACATTTTGAGTTTCATCGCGCGGAAATCTACATTGACGATGAATTAAATCTCCCGATCGCGTTCCGCAGCTTCATTTGGCCGGATGAGCCCGGTGGCAAGCCGCGTTTGCTCGAGCGTTATTACTACACCGACATCAAAATCAACGTTGGCCTGACCGACGCAGACTTCGACCCAGCCAACGACTCCTACGACTACCCTGGCCTCTAGTGTTCGTTCGTTCCGTCAAAACAAATTGAATAGTTTGTATCGCTAGTTTTGCCATGTTCACGCCATATGGCACTCGTCAATTCAGGTCTGACGAACCAATAGTCGGTGCAATTGTTTAGCAGTACGGTGCTGTTCGCATCCTAGCCGCCGGTGGCCCGCTCCGCCTCGCCTTAACGTTAGCGAGCGTCTTATTAAGCATTCGACTTGTCGAGATTTTCAGTCAAACTGCCCATACCGCATCCCGCTATTGTGTGTAGAATGACGCGTTTGCTTCATCGAAAATGCGTTCGGTCGGATTGCCAATGGCCAATCAACAGGAAGTTCACAGCCATACACTTTCCAACGGTTTAGTGTTGGTCGCTCAGTCAATGCCCTGGTTAGCTTCCAGCGCGTTCTCTATCAATATCCCAGCTGGCTGCCGGTACGACCCGGCAGACAAAATCGCGCTGTCGAATTTCACTTGCGAAATGGTTCAGCGCGGTTGCGGTGAACTGGATAGCCGGCAGTACATCGAACAGCTTGAACTCAACGGCATTGACTATAACTCGTCCTCCTCCGTCTACCACATGCACTTCGGGGGAGCGATGCGGGCGGAAAATCTGCTCGCAGGTCTGTCCATTTACGCCGATGTACTGCTGCGTCCCTGGATGCCAGAGGAACAACTCGAAGACGGTCGACTTGTCTGCGTTCAGGAAGTCCGAGCATTGGAAGACGACCTTGTCCAACGCGTAATGATTGACCTGCGGGAAAGATTTTACGGGCAACCGGACGGACGTGACTGCCACGGGACACTCGAATCAGTCCAATCCATTTCGCTCAAAGACATCAAAGAATTCCACAAGACAAATTTTCGGCCCAACGGAACCATCATTTCCATCGCGGGAAAATTCGATTGGGAAAGTCTCAAGGATCACATTGAGGAACTGTTCGGCGAATGGGAACAACAGGACGTGCCGTCGACTGTGGTAGCCGAGCCACAGCATGGCATTCACCATATCCCTTTCGAAAGCCAACAGACTCAAATCGCGCTGGCGTACCGGTCGATTCCAGTGTCCGATCCTGATTACTTCCAGGCTCGCGGCGCAGTGGGTGTTCTCAGCGATGGGATGAGCTCGCGGCTGTTTCATGAAGTGCGTGAAAAGCGAGGCCTGTGCTATTCCGTTTTCGCGTCCAACCACAGCATCAAGGAAAAAGGTTGTGTCGTTTGTTACAGCGGCACGACAGCAGATCGCGCACAGGAAACACTGAACGTTCTGGTGGAGCAACTGGAGAACCTAAAACTCGGAATCCACGAAGACGAATTGCGCCGGCTCAAAGTTCAAATCCGTTCTGGACTCGTTATGCAGCAGGAATCCTGTCGCTCGCGAGCCGCCTCGATCGCCGGAGACTGGTTCCATTTTGGACGCGTCCGATTGCTTGACGAGCTCAATGAATGCGTGAATCAACTGACGGTGGAATCAATCAATCAGTACCTGAAAGACAACCCGCCGCAAAATTTTGACCTGGTAACACTGGGCCCCAAACCACTGGACTTACCTGACCATGCAGTATCTTCAACATCAGCTTGATAACGGGCTGACGATCCTGGCCGAACGAAACCCAAGTGCTTACGCGACCGCATTTGGCTTTTTTGTACGCACGGGTGCTCGTGACGAAACACAAGAGATTGGCGGAGTCAGCCATTTCCTTGAGCACATGGTGTTCAAGGGAACTCCCAACCGGTCCGCCGAACAAGTTAACCTTGATTTGGACGAGATGGGTTCAGCCAGCAACGCGCGGACGGGCGAAGAATCGACAATTTATCATGCGGCAGTACTGCCTGAATTTCAAACTTCGATGGTGGAGTTGCTATCCGACTTGATGCGTCCCAGCTTGCGCCACGACGATTTCGAAACTGAGAAACAGGTCATCATCGAAGAAATCATGATGTACCAGGACCACCCGCCGTATGGCGGCCATGAGAAGATCATGGAGTTGTTTTTCGGCGACCACCCGCTTGGGCAAAGCGTGCTCGGTACGCCGGATACCGTTGGCGGGATGACTGCCGAGCAGATGCTGGATTACTTCCGCGTGCGGTACTCACCATCGAACATCGCTTTGGCCGCTGCCGGCAACCTGGATTTTGATCAGCTGATCAAAGACGCTGAGAAACACTGCGGCAGCTGGGAAAAATATTCCTGTGACCGGCCCGCCGTCACGGCTGACTACCGTTTCGGTTTTGAAACGCTGCACAAACCCAACTCGCATCAGCAGTACATTTTGCAGTTGGCTCCCGGCCCGTGCAACGACGATCCGCAGCGATTTGCCATGCGGGCCGCGATCGCAGTTTTGGGCGACGATAGTGGTAGCCGGATGTACTGGGAGTTTCTCGACCCGGGCAAAGCTGAATCAGCCGCAGCCGGTTCGTACGAATACCATAACAATGGTTTGATCATGAGCTTCGTTTGCTGTGCCCCGAACGAAGCTCAGGATAATTTAAAACTGTTGAAGAACGTGCAAAACGAATTTACCGAACGTGGAATCACGCAAAAAGAACTCGATCTGGCCAAGCAGAAGATCGCTTCTCATATCGTGCTCGCTAGTGAACGAACGGAGAGCCGAATGTTCTCCGTCGGCGCGCAATGGTTGAGCGGTCAAAAATTCAAAACCGTTCAAGAGATCGCGGAAACGTATCAGTCGTTGACGTTGGAAGAAGTCAACGCAGCTATTCGCAGCTATCCGCTCGACAAGAACATGACACTCGTCATCGGGCCCAACGAGTCGCTCGAAGCGGTATAGACTTCAAGGACACAAAGCAAACCTCAGAAGCCCACGGAACGGGGCTCCCGTAAAGCAGCTGCTAGTTGGAGGTGCCAAGACCCAGTTTCTGCTGCAAGCGTTTGAGACCTTGAATGGATATTTGCGTCTGTTCAATCTCAAGAATTCTCAACGCCTGCAACTCCTCCATGTATTGCAGGCAATCATCCGTGACGGAAGTGTTGTTGAGGCCAATTCCTTCGAGTTGCCGCAACTCACCGATTGACGACAAGTGCTTGTCTTGCACCGGGCAACCGGCAAGCTGAATCTGCGTCAGGTTCGGCAACCCCTGCAGCAATTCAAAGATCCGCGGATCGTAAAGATCCGGGTCAGCGATGAACGCACACCAGACTTTGTTGTCCTCCGACTCTGACTTGTCCTTCTTGTCGGAGTAACGCCGCATCTTAAGTTGGCCAAGCCGATTCAGCTGAAAGAATGCCCAGCGATCATCATTGCCGATGCCAGCCAAGCCAGAATCGTCGCTGTAAAAATCTTCCAATTCGATTTCGACGGCTTTCCCGTCAACAAGTCGGAAGTACAGATCTGGCAAACTGGGCCGCGGGTCGCGGATATGCAGCTTATCGCCGTCTGCGGCCACTCGCTCAAAGAACTGCCGATGCGTTCTCCGCTCGTACGGAAACGGAACATGGATTGGATCCCAGCCGCGAATCTCCTGCAATGAATCCTGCCCAGTGATCAAAGCTCGGGGGACAAAATCAGAATAGAGTACGCTCGCATAGCCGTGATCGAGGAGCCCAAAGTAAAAGCCGGCGGGGGCAATGAAGCACGTGGCTACAATGGCCCATTCGATCGTGCGTGGAAGCGGCTTGCCGTTGTCGACATTGCGATCTGTTTGCTTTTCTGAATTTGATTCGCTTAACGGTCGCTTGGCATCCATGATCGTCCACATGATCCACGGACCGACGATCATTGTCGCCAGGTTCCATGGTAAGACGCTATAGTTCCATTCCACGTATACCAACATGGTGAAAATCGTTACGTGCATCGCGACACAAAGAATTGCCGCCAGACGCAGTTTGAAGATGGCCGCTAACCCGATCAATACTTCCCCAACTGCAACAGCCAACGCGAACCAGAAATGCAACTCTTCAGATTCCGGCGTGACCAGGCCAAGGTCGTTCACGAGCCAGTAGCTCGCATGAGCGAACCAGTGCGGCGAGATGATCTTATGCAGGCCCGCCCAAAACCAAAGTGAAGCCAGAAACCATCGGCAAATTTGCGTCCCTTGGAAACTGATGCACGCCCACATCAGCATCACCAGTGCCAAAAATTGTGGCTGCATTCGGAACTGGTCAAACAGCGAAGCCACCACCAGCACGACCACATGTACCCAAAAGCCTCGCTTTGGGTCAACCACCATGTACGCCAGTGAAACGACGACGGGAATCGCAAACGGAACTTGCGGCCAATCAAATACTGGCAAATTCGGCAGCGAAGAAGGCTCGACTCGCACCTGCCAGACCTGCCAGGTAATGATCACCGTCGCCAACTGACCCAGCACCGCGACCAACAGCAGTAGATAACGAACCGAACCGATTTGATCGGCGGCCCATTTCGAATTATCCAGCTGAGAATCTGATTTCATGTCCATCCGCTTGCTCAGACAACCAACTGCCTGTTGGCTTCCATTCAAATACGGGCCTACCCATCACCCAGGTCTTAACCGCCCAGCCCTTTAATTTCTGTCCGTGCCATGGGCTCCAACCACATTTCGTTAATTGATTCTCGTTGCGAACCTCTTGCTCTAAATTCAAATCGACCAATACGAGGTCTGCGTCCATTCCGCGAGCAATTTTTCCTTTGTTTTCGATATTCCAAACCTTGGCAGGGTTAACGCACATCCATTGTACGACTTGTTCGATTGTACAGCGGCCGGAATTGACTTCGTTCAGCATCAAAGCCAGCGAGTTCTCGACGGCTGGCAATCCTGAAGGACATTTTGGAAACGGCTGTTGTTTTTCTTCCGTCGTATGCGGAGCATGATCGGTCGCGATCACTTCCAAAGCTCCATTCAACAACCCGTCCCACAAAGCAAGGTTGTCTTCACGGTTCTTAATCGAAGGATTCATTTTGACCAGCGAACCAAGTCGATCGTAGTCGTCAACATTGAAGAACAAATGATGTGGACAGACCTCACCTGTGATTAAATCGCCAGCCTTGCGAATTTCTTCGATTTCCGCCGCGGTGGAAACATGTAGAACATGGAACCGATGATTGTGTCTGATGGCAAGGTCGATCGACCGCCGAGTCGCGATCAAAGCCGCCTCGTGATCTCGAATCTTCGAATGATTCCGAATGTCGTCACTGCCCGCAAATTTCTCGGCGTTCCCACGCACAGTCGTTTCATCTTCGCAGTGAGCGCAAATTGGCAGGCTGGTTTCCGCAAAGATTTGCTCGAGAACCTCTTGTTCGTCGACAAGTAGATCGCCGGTACTAGAGCCGATAAAGATCTTGATCCCCGGCGTCCGCTTGGCAGATTTCAACTCTTCCAGATTGTTGGGAGTTGCCCCGATGTAAAAACCATAATTCACGCGGCAAATTCCACTGGCCAATTCCAGCTTCTCTTCCAACCGCTGCTGCGTCACCGTATTAGGAATCGTATTGGGCATTTCCAGAAAACTGGTAACACCTCCTTTCGCACACGCTCGCGAAGCATGCAGCAAGTCTTCCTTGTGCGTCAGCCCGGGCTCTCGAAAATGTACCTGATCGTCAATCACGCCGGGAATCAGGAACAACCCGTTAGCATCAACCGTCTCGTCGACTACCATTTGAATCGCTGGGTCGATGTCGGCGATCTTGCCGCCGTCGATCAAAACCCCGGTCAACAGCGTTTGGTCAGGCAAAACTACGTTGGCATTTTTAATTAGAGTCTTCATAGCTTTGCTCATAGTCTCAAAAACGAATTTGTTCAACTATATCAGGATATTCCCACGCAATGAATGATCGAATTGACTGGATCGAAAATGAAACTCGTGCGCTGGCTGAGTCAGGGTTGCTGCGACAGTTTAAGACGCGAGAGTCTCCACCGGTTGCCGGGATGGTACAGATTGACGGTCGGCAGTTTATCAACTTTGGGTCAAACGACTACCTGGGGATTGCGGCAAGCCAACCTTTGGTTTACGCCGTTGAGAACACAATCGGGCAAGTCGGCTTCGGTAGCGGTGCCAGCCAACTGGTCAACGGCCGCGGAACATTGCACCGCAGACTGGAACGGGAATTAGCGGCGTTCGAGGGCACCGAATCGGCACTGTTGTTCCCGACTGGATACGCGGCGAATGTTGGAACGATCAGCAGCCTCGTTGGCAAGCAAGACGCCGTCTTCAGCGACCAACTCAACCACGCCAGCATCATTGACGGCTGCCGTTTATCACAAGCCAAAACTCACGTATACCCTCACAACGATTTACAGTTCCTGGAAGAGTTGCTTGCCAGCGAGAAAACTGCGCGGCGTCGCCTGATCGTCACTGATAGTTTGTTTAGCATGGACGGCGATTTCGCAAAACTGCCAGAGCTATGCGAAATAGTCGGCCGCACTGGCGCGATGCTAATGGTTGATGAGGCCCACGCTACGGGAGTTTTCGGTGCTCACGGTCGCGGCGCTTGTGAGAAGTTCGAAGTCGAACATCTTGTTGACGTGCGGGTCGGTACGCTCAGCAAATCGCTCGGCGGCATTGGCGGTTTCGTTGTCGGCAGCAAGCGGTTGACTGATTGGCTGTTGAACACGGCCCGCCCGCAAATTTTTTCGACCGCGATGCCAGAAGTCTGCGCTGCGGCGGCAATTGCCGCACTGGAAGTTGTTCAACAAGAACCAGAACGGCGTGAGCAACTCCTGCGGTTGTCAGAAAAACTCAGGCACGAACTAGTGCAAAGCGGATGCTCGATTGCTGGCTCAGAAAGCCAAATCGTACCGATTGTGATCGGCAAAAGCGAAGATGCCGTAAAAGTCTCTCAGGAACTCGCAGAACGCGGAATTTACGTTCCTGCCATCCGTCCTCCAGCTGTTCCAGAGGGAAAGTCCCGTTTGAGAGTCAGTGTCTGCAGCCAGCATACTGAGGGTCAATTGGAAAAACTCACCGAATGCCTGCTTAAATTCGCTTCCCCAACCGGTAAATCTTCGCAAAACTAACTATTTTCCAGACTCATTAGATGGAAAACTTGATCATTTTGTGGCTCAAATTATACTCAGGCTATTAATTTGTCCTCTTTATCACTCACTTCCTACCATCCTGCTACTCACAATGATCGCAAGAACAAAAAAACTCCCCACCCCCATTACAACTCGTCAAGCTCCCGCCGTCCAAGGAGCGGCTGCATTCAGCAAAGGCATCGCTGTCATGCAACTTATCTCAGAATTCCCCGAACCACCATCGATCAACCAATTGATGGAAGCCAGCGACCTGACACGACCAACACTTTATCGTTTGCTGAAAGCACTTGAATCAGAAGGCCTGGTCGAATGCACAGCAAAGAAAACTTTCAAGCTTGGTGCTCGTTTGATCCAGTTGGCTTCGCGAGCCTTTGAGCAAAATGATATCTCCCGTCTTTCTGAACCCGAGTTGCAATTGCTTTGTGGCCTGACGAAAGAAACTTGCCATCTGGCAATCCGTTGCGGAAATGAAATGGTTTACATTTCGAAGCAGGACAGTCCTCAGACTATTCGACTGCACAGTTCAGTCGGCAATCGAGTTCCCATGCACGCATCTGCGATCGGCAAATGCTTGATGGCTCATATCAGTGTTGAGGATCGTGAAAGCCTGCTGGCCGAATTGGACTTACCGCAGCTTACCCAATACACGATCACCGACATGGAAAAGCTGCGTGGCCAGTTGGAGGAATTCGGCAGGATCGGATACGCAACAGCTCACCAGGAAACGGACTTGGATGTTCATTGCTTTGGAGCAATCATTTTTGACCGGTTCGGCAACCCAGTCGGCGGGATGAGTGTTAGTGTTCCACTTTACCGATTGTCAGCTGACCAATCGCGATACGTCCAGCCTCTGTTGGCGGCTTGCAGTCGCGTCACCAAAGCACTTGGTGGATAATTGTTTTAGCCAAATCGGTCTGTAGAGCCGACTGCGGTTCTGCTTGACAACTAGATGACATAGAATGGGGTGCTCTTTGGAGCCCCCATTTTTGCGTTTGGCATGAACAGTTTTTCCCACGCTTTACCCTTCCTTGATCGCCATCCGTACTATGCGATCGGATGCGCACTTCCTGACTGGCTTGGTGCCGTCGATCGACGATGTCGCGTTCGAAAAAATGGCGCCGCCGAATATCTCGATCACGAAGATCCGATCCTGTCGAACATTGCTGGTGGCATCACGCAGCATATTGACGATGACCGCTGGTTTCACCAGGGACCCAAGTTCACCGAGCTGAGCATGAAGTTCGCGGTCGAGTTGCGGGAATTGCTGGTTAAAGAACCGGGGTTCCGCCCTGGATTCCTGGGCCACATCATCATCGAGCTTCTCTTGGATGCGTATCTGCATCTCAAAAACCCGGGCAAACTGGATCAGTTCTACGAGAGTGTACTTGGCAGCGATCCACAACTGATCCAAGAGACGGTCAACCGAATGGCCACACGTCCGACGGATAAGTTGGAACCGTATTTCAAAATATTTGAGCGTGAGAAGTACCTGTACGACTACGTGGATGACGAACGTTTGATGTATCGCGTCAATCACGTGCTGCGACGCGTCAAGCTGAACGAAGTCGATGAAACGATTACTGACTGGGTAGGTTCTGCGAGGACGCGTGTGTACGACGCGGCTAAAGACTTATTGTTCGAGTACCCAGGCCCCTTCGATTCAGATTCTTAATCTGCAGGGCAACAAAAAAAGGGAGGTTGAGGCTCCTGCCGAAACAAAAGGGCCAGATGCCCGTTTCAGCAGGAGCTTCAACCTCCCGCGTTCTTTCATTCGTCTTTTTTAGTTAAAACGCTCGCTTGCGCTGGTTTTGCTTAAGCGTTGTAATTGCTTAACCGCCGGCTCTAGCTCCACTTCCTTCGGCTTTGGCGGCACTTCCGCCAGCTCGAGCACCGCTGCCGTCCTGTGGTTTCATTTCGCCACAATCAACGATTTGAACCTTGGTTGATGTTCGACCACTGGGAGCAGTCCCTTTGCTTTCGATCATCTTCACAACATTCATACCTTCGATAACTCGACCGAACACAACATGCTTGCCGTTGAGGTGCGGAGTCGGCACAGTCGTGATGAAGAACTGAGAGCCATTGGTGCCCGGGCCAGCGTTGGCCATGCTCAGCAGACCTGGCGTATCATGAAAGACGTCAAAGTTCTCATCGGGGAACTTGGCACCGTAAATACTCTCGCCACCACGTCCATTGCCCATTGTAAAATCGCCACCCTGAATCATGAAGTCCGGGATACAGCGGTGAAAGACAGAACCTTTGTAGTGCAACGGCTTGCCGGATTTACCTTGACCTTTTTCGCCCGTGCAGAGTGCACGAAAATTCTCAACAGTCCTTGGTACGGTATCACCGAACAGGCCCATAACGATTCGGCCCGCTTTCTGGCCGCCGATCTCAACGTCAAAGAAAACCTTGTGCGTGACCTTCACGTCCTTCGCGTTCGTTCGTGTTGCTGATCCTGCATTGTTTGAGTCCGATTGGCCAGTAACCTGGACCGGTGCACAGGCCGTCAACGAAGCGACCAGTACAGCAAGTGATAGACTTCGAATAAGCATTATTTCTCCAATGAATTGGTAGTGTGTAATTGCGAGTTTGTCGTCCATTTTACGGGTTCGAAGCCAGAATGTTCAACGGCACACCGCATCTGTAACACCCTTAGTCCACCAGCTTTTTGAAATTTGTGTACCGCAGCTATCAATGCGGCCCTTGAATCGACGCGTCCCGATAGATTCCCAACCCGTTTTACCCGCAAATCCCGCCTAACAGCCTCCAATTACCAACTCGGCAGAACATCAAAAAGCATGTATTTTTCGACAAGAGCAAGAACTTGCGCAACTTGCCTTGATTCAACCTTCAGAACTTGAAATCCAGACTTCCGAGGTGAAAATGGAAGTATGACTCGGAGCCGCAACAAAGCCTTAAACGCATTCACACTGGTCGAGCTATTGGTCGTGATTGCGATCATTGGAATCTTGATCGGGATGTTATTGCCTGCCGTTCAAACGGTACGGGAAGCAGCTAGACGGACCGATTGCGCTAACAACTTGCGGCAGTCGTGCCTCGCATTGCATAACTTCGAATCGGCGATGCAACATTTCCCGAGTTCGTTTGATACGCTTCCAGAAGAAACGGTGCGTGGCTCGTGGTCGATTCACGCCAAGATCTTGCCGTTCATGGAAGGCTCGAATGCCTTCCGACTGATTGACTTCGACGTCGACTGGCACGAACAGGTCGATACCGGAGTGCCCTCGTTCGCAGTTCCGAGCTACAGCTGTCCAAGCGACGCCAACGCCGGGTTGCGTTTTCAAGACGGCCAACCGTTTGTGCATTCCACCAGTTACGGATTCAACATGGGATCGTGGTTGATTCATGATCCCGCCAGCCAGACTAGCGGCGATGGCGCATTCCTGGTGTCGCGGAAGTCGACTCACTCCCGATTTATCGACGGGACCAGCAACACGCTCTGCGCGTCAGAAGCGAAATCATTTACGAGTTACGTTCGCAACGCGGATTCGATTGACGAGACGTTGCCGACCGACAGCCAGTTCTTTCTGGGCGTAACAGGCGATTTAAAACTAGGTCCCTCAATGACGGACAACACAGGGCATACTGTTTGGTGCGACGGACGTGTGCATCATGCCGGATTCACGACCGTCTTTTCGCCGAATACTCGAGTCAGCTATTTGCACGATAACATCGAATATGACATCGACTTCACTTCACAGCAGGAAGGCCGCGATCTCGAACGGCCGACTTATTCTGCAGTCACCGCTCGCAGCTTCCATCCGGGCGGTGTCAACGCATCGTACATGGATGGATCGGTAGACTTCATTTCGGACCGGGTCGACCGGACGCTCTGGCGTTCGTTGGGGACTGCTAATGGGCACGAATTGCTGCGGACTTTGCCATAATTGGCGGGTTGGGTCGCCGCATTCAGCACGGACAAATGTGGCCTCCTCATTCACTACGGATTCCCTTTTCGGCGGCATGCGTTATTATCATTGGCGAATGAACGTGTCTTAGAATAAAGTTTGCAAATGAAAATTCCGCTCTCGAAAATCGCGTACGCGCGGTCTGGCGACAAAGGAGATGGCAGCAACGTTGGAGTGGTTGCGTACAATCAGGAATGCTACGACGTGCTCAAGGAACGGCTGACGACGGAACGAGTCAAAGAGCATTTCAAAGAGATTTGTTTCGGAGACGTTGATCGCTACGAAGCTCCCAATTTACTCGCGTTGAACTTTATCCTGCACGATTCACTCGGCGGCGGCGGCAGCGAGAGTCTGAAGACAGATGCTCAAGGAAAGACACACGGTCTCGGCATCTTGTACATGGAATTGGAAGTCCCCGACGATCTGTCGATGCCGAACTAATTTTGTTCGCTCAGCCAGTTTAACGACGAGCCGGAAGGCGACCGTTTTTGGCTGGGGCAAAAAGCCGTCGCCTGCCGGCTCGTCGTTAAACTATTGTTAACTCCGACTATTGTTAACTCCGACTATTG